>DAONDY010000001.1:0-346364 GCA_035402805.1 Candidatus Woesebacteria bacterium
AATGTGATGGTGGTGCTTGTTGTGATAATACCTGTCATTTTGCTTCTAGCGGTTCTGTCTGTCGAGCTGCCAATGGTAGCTGTGATACTGCTGAAGTTTGTTCTGGTGCATCTGCCGCTTGTCCTACCGATTCATTTAAACCAGCTGGTACTTCTTGTTCCGATGGTTCGTTCTGTAATGGTAACGAACAATGTAACGGTGCTGGAAGTTGTTTATCAGGAAATGTCGTTGACTGTTCTGCCAACAATATAACTGGTATCAATTCTTGTGATAACGATCCAGATAATAATCCTTTTACCAAAGATACACGTGATTCTTTCAATTCTGTTTGTAGTGAAACTACTCAATCATGTACCGTTGGTAATTCTACTATTTTCCATCAAGTACCTACTGTTGGAACATGTGGTGTCGAATGTAATTCTGATAGCAATTGTCTTTCTTCAGAAAAAGTTTGTAATATTGGAACACATCAATGTGTCAATTCTTGTGGAAATAATATTAAGGAAAGTTGGGAACAATGTGACGGTTCTGCTCCAGAACATTACTCATGTAATAGTCAATGTAAATTAGAATATGTTCCTTATTGTGGTGATGGCAATACCGACGCTGGTGAAACTTGTGATGATGGTACCAACAACGGTAAATATGGTTATTGTAATTTAACTTGTAACGGCAGATCACTTCATTGTGGTGATGACATTGTCACTCCTCCAGAAGAATGTGATGGTTCTGAACCTGCTTCTTGTTTAACTGATTCAGGTTATTTTGGTACCAAATCTTGTAACAATTCAACCTGTGGTTGGGGAAATTGTTTGACTACCAAAAAATGTGGTGATGGAGTTGTAAATGGATTATTAGAAACTTGTGATGATGGCGACAATAATGGTAAGTACGGTTACTGTAATTCTACTTGTACAGCCATGGGTGAATTCTGTGGTGATAAAACCATAAATGGAACCGAAGAATGTGATGGATCAGCTCCAGAACATTATTCTTGTACTAACCAATGCAAACTCCAATATATTCCGTACTGCGGTGACGGTATTAAAAACTTAGACACCGAAGAATGTGATGGATCAGCTCCAGAACATTATTCTTGTACTAACCAATGCAAACTCCAATATATTCCATATTGTGGTGATGGTATCAAAAATACTTCTTCAGAATTTTGCGACGGTAGTGATTTAGGTGGCTTACCATCCACTGATTATTCTTGTAATCGATCTTGTGAATTAAATTTAGTTAATCCAAAAGTAACGATTTGTCATGCCGACGATTCTCAAAAGAAACCATATGTGACCAATACTCCTGATAAAACAGCCGATGTTGGTGGACATGATAATCATAATGGGGGAGTTTGGTATCCAGGCATTGCCGACCATTCATGGGGTGATATTATTCCACCATTTTATTATGTAGGTGGTTATTATCCTGGTCAAAACTGGACTACTGAAGGTCAAACAATTTACAACAATAATTGTCAGTATCCATCTGGATTTATAAATGTTGTTAAAGTAATTTCCAACGACGCTACTAATTATTCTGATTTTAGTTTTTCGGTAAATAGCGAATCTCCAGTTAGTTTTGAAAATGATGGTAGTAATCAAATCGATGCTAAAGTTGGTGTAATTTACAACATTACCGAAACTCCAGTTTCTGGATATGAGGTAACATACGATGGTTGTAAAAATATTTCTATCACCAAAGGTGAAACCAAAACTTGTACTATCACTAATACTAAAAAAGCCAAACTTACTGTCATCAAACAAGTCGATACTAATAACGATGGTGTAATTGAAAACCAAAATGCTACTGATTGGACTTGGGACATCAAAAATGGTGAGCAAAATATCGCCACTGGTCAAACAAAAGAATTAGTTGCTGGTTCGTATACTATTTCTGAAGATCAAAAAGATGCTTATCGTCTAAAACAATGGACTTGTTCAAATGAAACTCGTGGTACTACCAATTCCATTGGTGTTGTTCTAAATCCTGGAGATGATGTCACTTGTACTATTACAAATACCCGAAGAACAGGTAATATCAAGGTTTGTAAAGTTATCATAGATAGTGCTGGTAATATCGTAAACGGAGCTTCTGTTCCAGCCTCCACTTTTACCATTTCTGGTCTTAACCAAAGCACTTCTCAAGGTGCTCCGGCTGGAGTAATTGGAACTTCTACCTTTGCCAATCCTTTGGTTTACTCAGATAAATTATTTGGTTCCAAGGTTGACAATGCCACCTGTACCACTTACGAAAATTTAGTTCCAGGTAATTATTATTATGGCCAAGAATCAATTTCCAGTAATTATTGGACTGTTCCAAAATATAATGATGGAGTTGTCAGTCAAAATAATATAAATGATAATTTTTATGAATATAGTGGTCAACTTTTCGATGCCAATTCTACAAATGATGGTCAACGACAAACTTCATCCGATGGTCATATAGTTTTATCAGCCGATCAAACTCGCACTCTTATAGTTCTTAATCAATACAAATTTGGCAACATCAACGTCACCAAATTTAATGATAAAGATGGCGATGGTTATCAAGATCAAGAAGAAGAAAATCTTTCTGGATGGACCATAAATCTTACTGGTCAAACATCAGTTGTTACTGATGTTAATGGCCTAGCATCTTTTAATAAAATATCTTTTGGAGATTATATTCTCAGCGAAACCATTCAAGATGGTTGGATGCAAACAAATATAACTTGTGATGGTGACGATGGAATTGATAACGATAATTCTCATCAAATCACCCTTACTGCTGGTCAAAATTTAAATTGTAAAATTGCCAACCGTCAATTGGGTAAAGTTACTGTTACCAAATTTAATGACTTAAATGGTAACGGTCAAAAAGATGAAGGAGAAACTAATCTTTCAAATTGGACAATTAATTTAACCAATCAAACATCACAAAATACCGATGAAAATGGTCAAACTGTTTTTGATAATTTAGTTCCAGGTGATTATGATTTAAGTGAAAATGTTCAATCAGAAAATGGTTGGAAACAAACCAACATTTACTGTGAAGACAGTGGTAATGGTATTAAAATCACCGCTCCAGGTTTTGCTTATGGACACCATGGAAATTGTGAAGGTTGGAATGAATGTGGTGATGCAAAAACTTGTGCATTAAAGGCTTGTCAAGCCAATGGTTATCAAAATTTAGTTTCTTATGGAGCTCAAAAACCATGTACTCAATTTGCAAATTGTAGTCTTTTCTACAATATAAATAGTAATTTAAGTTATCAAGCTAATTGGGGAAATTGGTGTAACGTTATGGGTGTCACCGACATCGTTTGTAGTAACGGTTCTGGATCGGGTGATTACTACAACAACGGTAATGTGTCGGGCAGTCGTTTAACTGTAAACCCAGGCCAAAACAAAGTTTGTTATATTGGAAATCAACGACTTGCTCCAAAAACCACTATTACCAAATCCAATAACAGTGGTGGAGTTGAACTTACTCCAGGTAACTCAGTTGAGTACACAATTAATGTTGGTTTTGCTGACAATAGTGTGAATAACTTAAAAGTTACCGATCTTTTAAGTAACGGTTTCAAATATAAAACTGGTTCTTATAAAATTTATAAAAATGGTACCGATGTTACTACTCAAGTGATTGAACCTCAGTATCATTCACCGGGTGTTTGGGATTTATCAGCTCTTGGAACATTAACCCCATCAGATACCATTAAATTGGTTTACACCGCTGATATCTCGACTGATCAACAAGCTGGTAAATATGCTGATCTTGCTTGGTCAATTGCTAATTATTCCTATGATTCCAGTAAATCCGTATTGGCTTTAGCAGGTAATGAAGGAAAGGTTGATACTAATTTTGTTGGAACTGAAGTTAAAGTTGGTGGTAACTATCAAAATTCAGTTTCAGCTGAAGTTGAACAAATCAATCATACTACTGGCCAAGTTCTTGGTGCTTCTACTGAACTTCCAGGTACAGGTGCCGCTACTATCTGGATGATAATTAGTGGACTTTTAGGACTAGTTGGTTTTAGTCTTTTAAAATTTAATAAAAAAACTATGTTAACTATTTTATTAACCTTATTGAGTTTTGGATTAATAATTAGTCCAATTAGAGCTCAAACTTCCAATCTTTCAGTTCGTCTTGAAGAACCAAAAACTCCAACCAATACCAAAAATATTGAATTGAAATTCGTCGCTCTTGATATTCAAGGTCGAGGAGTTACTGTTAATTGTCTTAAAAAAGGTCCTTCAGATTCCAGTTTTGTTCAGTTTAGTTCTGAGACTCTATCTGGTGTCAATGGTAATGCTTCTCATTGTTCTTTATCATTGGCTATCACCGACAATGGTCCTTATCAATTTCAAACCAAAGCTGTCGCTGGTGGGGAAGAAGCACTAAGTAATATTGTTTCTCTTGATTACAACACCGCTGGCCCAGGTACACCAAATGATTATCGTAAAGATAAAATCAATAATTGTGATTATAAAATCCACTTTAAAACCGCTAATGATGGCGACAAGACAGTTAAAGTTGAACTTTATCGTTCCACTAGTACCGATTTTTCCGCCAATAATGAATCTTTAGTTAATTCAGTCAATATTGGTTCCAATCAAGAAAAGGACATTTATATTAGCGTCCCCGATTGTACCAAAAGTTATTATTACGTTCTTCGTGCCTTTGATAATGCTGGAAATGGTTCTGGCGTCATTGGTGACACTATCACTAAAAATATTATAAATAACACCACTACTGTCATTCCCACTAGTGGGGCTATTCCTTTAATTGGTGATAATAATATTCCTAAAGAATCAGAAGTTGATGAAACTAATCCAACTGAAGGTCAAGGAACCGTTTTGGGAGTTGAAACCCCAAATACAAAAAATATCTTCACTAAATTCCAATCGTTTATTGGTAGCCATAAATTATCTTCGGCTCTAACAGCTCTTTTGGTTTTAGTTATAATTGGATATGTCGTCAAAAGAATCGGCAAAAAGAAAAAATAAATTTCCTCGGATTTATTTTATTCTGGTCGGTGTAATTTTAGTTATTATTGCTTTGGCTATTCCAGTATCCACTTTTGCTCCAGTCTTAAAATCGGAAATTAAATATCAATTAAACAAAAAAAGTACCAAACCTGTCGAAATTGTTCCTGTCAATTTGAATTTTTCTATTATTATTCCCAAAATTAATGCCAATGCTTTAGTTATTAAAGATGTTGATCCTTTTAATTCTAGAATTTATCAAAATGCTTTAACAAAAGGTGTTGCTCATGCCAAGGGAACTTCTACTCCTGATAAATCCGGTAATACTTTTATTTTTGCCCATTCTGCGGGTAATTGGTATCAGGCAAATCAATTTAATGCCGTTTTTTATCTTCTAAATAAACTAAAGACAGGGGATGAAATAATTATTTATTATCAATCTCAAAAATATATTTATTCAGTAGATGAAGTTAAATTTGTTAAACCAGATGAAATTGACTACTTATCTAATCAACTAAATACTAACAAATTAACTCTTATGACTTGTTGGCCTCCAGGAACAACTTTAAAACGTTTAGTTGTTATTAGTACTCTCAAAAATGATTAAAAATCCAGTTCATCTTCAAATTATAGAAGATATTTCTCAGATGAATTCTAATCCCAATAAAATTGATTGGGTTAAAAATTATTTAGGAACCAATAAAATTTATCACGGTTTTTCTACTAAGCAGATAGTTGATTTAGCTAAAAAAATAGTCAAAAAAAATAATTTAGACGAAGATAAAACCATTAACTTATTAAATTCTCTTTATCAAAACGGCACTACTTATACCGAAATTGCTCTGGCCGCTCTAATTCTTTCCAACTCACCAAAAGTTTTAAAAAATTTTGATCCCAAAAATCTAGATTTATGGTTAAATTACACCTGTGGTTGGGCAGAAAATGATATTTTATGCCAATCAAATTTTACTTCTGAAATTCTTCTAAATAATTGGCCTTCTTGGCAAAAAATTCTAAAAGAATTTAACCAAAGCACTAATATTAACAAGCGTCGTGCTAGTCTGGTTTTATTAACCAAATCTCTTCGCCAGTCCGACGATTCGCGTCTCTCTAAATTAGCTTTTCAACAAATTGAAAATCTTAAATCCGAAAAAGAAATATTAATTACCAAAGCCGTTTCTTGGTTACTTCGATCCCTGGTTGCCTTTCACAAAGACGAACTTCTGGATTATTTAGCTAAAAATAAAGATTCTCTTCCTAAAATTGCCTATCGTGAAGCTCTGACCAAAGCCACCACTGGTCGCAAATACAACAACTCCAAAAAACAAAATAAAAAATAAATGCTTCTCCCTTTGTTAAGGGGAGATGTCCCGATTTATCGGGACAAAGAGGATTTAACCTCCACGAATGTCAATGCAAATCCCGTTTTATTGGCTCGGCCGGTTCTTCCAATTCTGTGAACATAATCATCATAATTATTTGGTTTGTCGTAATTAATTACATGGGTAATATCGGCCACATCCAAGCCTCTGGCAGCCACGTCAGTAGCAATCAAAATATTAATTATGTTTTGTTTAAATGCTTTTAAAGTAGTTTGTCTTTGGTGTTGAGCCTTGTCGCCATGAAGTGATCCGACTTTAAATCCTTGTTGATATAAGCTTTTAGATAATTTTTCCACCACCATTTTAGTTCCACCAAAAACCAAAACTTTTTTAAACTCTTCTTTTTTCAATAAATCAATTAAAACTTTTTCCTTATCCTCTCGGCGAACTCTAACCACATTCTGTTCTACATTTTTTGAACTTTCTTGAGTTTTAACTGAAATTTTAGCTGGATTAACTAAAAATGAATCAATTAAATGTTCAATTTTTTTATCAACCGTAGCCGAGAAAAATAATATTTGGCGAGGGGAGGGAATCTGTTCCATTATTTCTTTTATATCAGCCACAAAACCCATATCTAACATTCGGTCAACCTCATCTAAAACCACTGTATTTATTTTAGAAAAATTAATTATTCGACGTCCAGCCAAATCTTTTATTCTCCCAGGAGTTCCAACAATTATATGTGGATCTCTTTTGATATCCATTATTTGTTCTCTAATATAAGCTCCGCCAATAGCCAAAGCCACATAAATTCTCATTCCAAAAGTAAAAGACCTGATGTCCTGTCTAATTTGCTGAGCCAATTCTCTCGTTGGAGCCATGATAAGTATTCTCTTATTTGGATTTAGTAAAATTTCGTTGATTAATGGCAAGGCAAAAGCGGCCGTCTTTCCGGTTCCAGTATTAGCAATTCCCAAAACATCACGGCCTTCTAAAATATAGGGGATTATCTCATCTTGAATTGGAGTTGGTTTTAAATAGCCTTTGTTTTTAATGTTATCTATTAAAACTGGGCTAAAATCGAAATCTGAAAAATTATTTTTAACTGGAATATCCTCAATTTTTACAAAAGGTTCAGCCTTTTTAATAAACATTGAAACATCGATTCGGCTTTCGAAACTTCGGTTTCTTCTACCATTATTTCTTCCTCCAAATCGGCTTTGGCCATAACCAGGTCTTCGATTTCTACCACCAAAATTATTGGTGAATTTATTTTGATACATATAATTTGTGACCCAAACACTGTTTTTCAGCCGTAGCCTCTAAACTTGCGGTGCCCACAAAGTATTAATGCACCAATTTGCTTAAATCAGCTTGTAGTCTATCACACTCAATCTCAATTGCAAATTTAAAAAATAATTTCTCTCTTTTATCAAAGGGAGATGCAGCGAAGCCGAGAGGGATTTAAACAATTATTTGCCACAACATCACCAACACTGCCATTATCATAAAAAATAAAGTTATCAAAGCCGCCCATCGATGTTTTCTTTTTGTTTTAAATTCACCGACCACTCGTTCGTCATCAGAAATTTTAATAATCATAGCAATCAATGGTACCGAGGCTATTCCATTTATAATTGCCGCATAATACAAAGCATTCATCACATTTATTCCTAATAAATTTATTAGGAATCCAATTCCAGTCGCTAAGGCAATAATTATGTAAAACACCTTAGCTTGGCCAAATTTTTTAGATAATCCCTCTTTAAATCCGAGAGATTCAGAGACTGCATAAGCCAAAGACCCCGCCAACACTGGAATTGATTGCCAGCCAATTCCAATAATTCCAATCGCAAATAATATATAAGCAAAATTTCCCGCCAATGGTTTTAAGGCCATCGCCGCTTGTTGGGGTGTTTCAATTGAAAGAATACCATTAGCATGTAAAGTTCCGGCAGTAGTTATCATAATTGCCAAGGCTATTAAATTAGAAAATAACATTCCCGCCTTGGTATCAAATTCCATTCTTTTAACTTCACCTTTAGTGGTTATCGGTTTACAGCCAAAATCTTCAATTTCTCCTGTTGCTATTTGTTCTTCTACTTCTTGAGCACTTTGCCAAAAAAATAAATAGGGGGAAATTGTCGTTCCCACCAATCCGATAATTACCATTAAAAAGTCTAAATTTAATTCAATTTGTGGAATAAAAGTATTCCAAATCAAACCGCTAAAATCCTGTTTTATTAGAAAAGCTGTCACTAAATAAACTATCAAAACAAAACTTAAAATCTGTAAATACTTTATATATTTTTTATAAGGGATAGCAATCTGCATCCAGACTATAAAAATAGCCGCAATTGCCAGCCAATAAAAATAATTAAAATCAAAAAGCATTTGCATTGATGCCGCCATTATCCCCAAATCAGCCCCAATATTTATGATATTAGCCACAGCCAAAAGAGAAGTAGCCAATATCAACATTCTTTTTGAATAATATTTTTTAATAATACTAGCCAATCCTTTTCCACTTACTAATCCCACTCTGGCACACATTTCTTGAATCGACATCATTGCTGGCCACAAAAACAACATCAGCCAATTTAATTTATAGCCGTATTTTGCTCCAGCTATTGAGTAAGTCGCAATTCCAGAAGGATCATCGTCAGCCGCTCCTGTCACAAACCCAGGTCCAATTTTTTTAAAAAAATTATTAATTTTTTTTAACATCACCCTTAAAGATAGCTGTTTTTTCTAGTTAAATCTAGTCACGAGAAAAGTGTTCAAAACTATAGTAAAATAGTCAATGACCTTAAAATTTTCCACTTTTAAAATTGCCGGTCCTGCAGGTTCTGGCATTAAATCTGCCGGTCAACTTTTTTCCAAACTTTTAATCGATCATGGTTTTAATTTAGCCGATTATAGCGAATATCCGTCTTTAGTTAGGGGAGGGCACAACACTTATCAAATCTCCTTTTCTGATCAAAAAATTTTTTCCACTCATTTTAATGTTGATTTATTTTTTTCTGTTTATCCAGGTCATTGGCAAGAACACCAAAAAGAATTTACCAAAGATACTTTGGTTTTTTCTGAAGAAGACTTTTCCGGTCTTAAATCCAAGGCTAGATTTTTACATCTCCCTCTAAAGGAAATGGCCACTGAAGCCGGTAGTCTTTTGGTTGTAAACACTCTTTGTTTAGGTGTGGCTGTTTATCTTTATGATTTAGACGTCAGTTTAGCCAAGGATCATATTTGTGAGTCTTATACCAAATATAGCGATTTAAACTTAAAAGCTTTTGATATTGCCTATAATTACGCTAAAAATAAATTTTCTAAATTTAAAATAAAAATCAAAAAACCCACTAAAAAACCCAAAATGGGGTTTTATGAAGGCAATGAAGCTTATGGTTGGGGATTTATTAAAGGTGGCGGTAATTTCTATTCTGCCTACCCTATGACTCCAGCCACTGGTGCTCTCCATTTTTTGGCCAGCAAACAAGCAGAATACAAATTAACCGTAGTTCATCCGGAAGATGAGATTTCTTCAGCCAACATGGCTGCAGGAGCCGCTTTCACTGGTGCCAGGGCTGCTACCGGCACATCAGGTGGTGGTTTTGCCCTTATGAATGAGGCGGTCAGTTTCTGTGGCGTTACTGAAATTGGTATGGTCTATTATTTAGTTTCTCGTCCTGGTCCAGCCACCGGTCTTCCCACTTGGACTAGTCAAGGAGATCTTTTCCATGCAATTTATTCCGGTCACGGAGAATTTCCTAAAGTTGTTTTAGCTCCAGGTGATGTCGAAGAATCTTTTGAAATGGGATATGTTTCCCTAAATCTGGCTGCCCAACTTCAGACTCCAATTATCGTTTTAAGCGATAAATTAATTGGTGAATCTGGTGCCAGTACTAAATATTTACCTGATATAGAGGTAAAAATTGATAAAGGTAAACTTTTAAACGAAATTGAAGATGATGGTTTTAAACGTTACGCCTTTACTAAAGACGGTATTTCACCGCTTTCACTTCCAGGCACTGTCGGTGGCGAATTTTTAGCCAACAGTTATGAACATGACGAATATGGTTTTTCTACAGAAAATGCTGATATTTCTGAAAAAATGTTCAACAAAAGGATGTTAAAACTTAAAACCGCCCTTAAAAATACTCCCAAAGCCAATTTTTTTGGTAGTAAAAAATCCAAAAAGTTAATTATAAGCTGGGGATCACCTAAAGGTGCTATTTTAGAGGCTTTAAAACTAATGGGTAATAAGGAAGATTTTGCCTTTTTACAAATTAAAACTCTTTGGCCAATCAATCCAGAAATTAAAAATATCATTGATGCTTTTAAAGAAACCATCGTCATTGAAAATAATGGAACCAATCAATTAGTCACTCTGCTTAAATCTCAATTTAACTTTAACCCAACCAAAATTATTAATAAAAATAATGCCCGTCCTTTCTTTCCAGAGGAAATTATCGATTTATTAACCAAAAAATAATTATGATAAATTATCGCTCTAAAATTACTCCTACTTGGTGTCCAGGTTGTAACAATTTTTTGGTTTTTTCAGCCATTCAATCTGCCTTTAATTCCCTCGAATTGAAACCATCTGATCTAGTCATTAATTACGATATTGGTTGTGTCGGTAATATGGCCGATTTCTTCAAAACTTACGGGGTTCATACTCTTCATGGCCGAGCTATTGCCGTTGCTATGGGAGAAAAATTAATTAATCCTAATTTAACAGTTTGTGTTTTTGGCGGTGATGGTGGCACTTACGGTGAGGGTTTAAATCATTTAATTGCCGCTGCTAGGGCTAATATTAATATTACTGTTTTTGTTTCTAATAATTTTCTTTACAGTTTAACCACTGGTCAAACCAGTCCAACTACTCCAAAAGGTTCTCGCACTAAATCTACTCCTTTAGGTAACCCTAATGAACCAATCAATATTATGGAGTTGCTTAAAAGTGTTAATCCTCACGTCTTTGTTAAATCTGTCGACGTCAAAAATATTGCCGAAATGACTAAAAATTTTAAAGAAGCTCTTGAGTTTAAAGGTTTTGCTTTAGTTGAAACCATCCAAGAATGTGTTGCTTTTGGTAAACAATTAAAAAGTTAGTTTTAATTTCTAATTGTAAATTAATTTGTCTTTGATATTATTAAAAGGGAAAAGTTAAAAGGGCCCCGGATTATATTATGACTAAATATCCACTTTATCTTTCATTAGATGATGTTCTTTTATTACCTCAATATTCTGAAATCAATTCTCGCTCTGAAGTTGATTTAAGTTGGAAACTTGATGGCATCAAATTAGAAATACCTGTAATTTCATCCAACATGGATTGTGTCACTGGTGTCAAAATGGCCATATCTTTAGGAAAACTTGGTGGTATCAGTATTATTCCTCGTTTTGATAAACCTGACATCCAGTGTCAAAAAATAAAGGAAATTAAAGCCGCTGGTGTCCCAGTTGCTGCCTCCATCGGAATTAGAGACGAAGAATGGCAAAGACTTGAATTATTACTTAAAACTAAAGTTGATCACATTAATATTGATGTGGCCCATGGACATTTAAAAAGGGTCCAAGATTTTGTTTATCAAATCAAACAAAAATATCCCCACCTTAATTTGTCGGCCGGAGTTGTTGGTACTGCCGATGGTGCTCGCGATCTTTTCAACGCAGGCGTTGATATCGTTAAGGTCGGTGTTGGTCCTGGTAGTATTTGTACTACCAGGATTATGACTGGATGTGGCAGTCCACAGTTTACCGCTATTTGTGAATGTTCAAAAGTTGCCAGACATTACAGAAAAATTATCTGGGCTGATGGTGGTATAAAAAATTCTGGCGATGCCGTTAAATGCTTAGCGGCTGGTGCTTCAGCTGTTGTTTTAGGTAATGTCTTAGCGGGCACTGATGAAGCTCCTCCAGAAATTATCACCATTAATGGTCAAAAATATAAATCTTATAATGGTTCTACTAGTTTAACTGAAAAGCGAAAACAATTAGAAAAAGACGGTTCTGGTAAAAATGAAAAATATATTAAACATGTCGAAGGTGTCGAAGGTTTTGTCCCTTATAAAGGTCCACTGTCAGATGTCATTGAAAAATTTATTGCCGGCATTAAATCTGGTTATTCTTACTGTGGTGCTTTAAACACTGAAAAACTTTGGAAAAAAGCCAAATTTATTCAAGTAACCGCTTCTGGTGTCCGTGAAAATAATTTTCACGATATTATCTTTTTACCGCCACCACAGCCATAAATAAGGGGAATTCTCTTCTGGCTCTATCTTCTACCTTAGCATTGGATCCTGTACTTGTTTTATCAGAGACCCATTCCTCAATTTTTTCAATCATAAATCCATTATCAAACAACATTTCACTATATGCTGAAAGGGGATAGTGGTACGAAAAGGTCTCTTCACTTGTTTTTTTGCCTGGATGAGTCGTAATTGGAATTTGCAATGGTGTCATATAATCCTCAATTTTTCTGTTTTGCTTGTTATTTTCTGTAATCCAAGAACTGTGTTTTGGAATTCTAAAAATTGGATGATTCAACACTATCACTAATTTCCCATTTTTTTTCAAATGTTTAGCAAAATTTCTAATAACGCCAAATGGTTTTTTAACATTTTGCAATGCTAAGACGATTGCTCCAGCATCAAAATCTTTTTTATCAATTGGTAAATCTTTACTTACATCCGCAATTATAAATTTATGTTTTGGATTTTGACTGCTTTCTTTTGCTTTTTGAATTAAAAAACTGGCCAAATCAACCCCAACATACTCAATATCTTTATTCATATTTCTCTCTAAAATTCCCTGTCCACAGGCCAAATCAATCAATGATTCATTTTCTTTTAAATTTAAAATCCTCTTCAAATTTGGCATTATTATATGTTGATGATAATAATGACCTTCATCCCCAACGGTTTTATCGTACCATTTACCCACTTTTTGCCAAGAACTATTGTTTTCCATGACTGAATTTTAACATGAGGTATAATTAGCCTGTGATCATTATTAAAAACCAAACTCAAATCGAAGGTATTAGAAAATCGTCTAAATTGGCGGCAGTTACCCTTGATTACCTTTCTAAGTTTGTAAAACCAGGTATTTCTACTGAAAAATTAAATGAGCTTGGTCATAAATTTATTATTGAAAATGGCGCCATTCCTGCTCCTCTAAATTACAGTGGTTTTCCTAAAAGTATTTGTACTTCCATTAATAACGTTGTTTGCCATGGTATTCCGTCTGTTAATGAAACTTTAAAAGAAGGGGATATTATCAATCTTGACATAACCACTATTTTAGATGGTTATTATGGTGACACTTCTGCTACTTTTCCAGTTGGAAAAATTAGCCAAGAAACCCAAAAACTAATTAATATCACCAAAAAATGTCTCAATGATTCCATAAAATCTCTTAAACCTGGAAAATTATTAAACGATTGTGTTGGTAAAATTATTGAACCGATTGCCAAGAAAAATGGTTATAGTGTTGTTCGTGAACTTGGCGGTCATGGGGTCGGAATTAGCTTTCATGAAGATCCATTCATTTTTCATTTCAACACTAATCAGGAAAAAGTAATTTTAAAAGAGGGAATGATTTTTACTATTGAGCCAATGATTAATGCCTCTTCAAACTATAGAATAACTCTTGATCGACACGATAATTGGACCATTCGTACCTTAGACGGTTCATTGTCGGCTCAGTTTGAACACACTGTCCTAATTACTAAAAATGGTTATGAAGTATTAACAACTTTATAACTTTAAAAACTTTATAACTTTAAAAACTTTATAACTTGATAAACTAACTTATGATGATTCTTGACGGAAAAACTCTATCCCAAAAAATAATTGATGATTTATCATTAGAGATTAGAAATCTAAATTTACACCCAGTTCTAGATATCATCATTGTTGGTGATGACCCATCTAGTCAGAAATATGTCCAATTAAAACAAAAAAGAGCCGAATCAATTGGTATCAATGGCACCGTCCATCAGTTAAATCAAAACGCTACCACACAAGAGGTTATCTCTTTAATAGAAAAATTAAATCAAGATAAAAATGTTTCCGCTTTTATGGTCCAATTACCGCTTCCACCTCAAATTGATACTCCAAAAGTTTTATCTAAAATTGACCCCGACAAAGACGCTGATGGTTTAAATCCTTTTAATCTTGGCCTCCTTTTTCAGAAAAAATCTACCGGAAGTGCTCCGGCAACTGCTTGCGGAATAATAAGATTATTAGAAGAATATCAAATTGATATTGGCGGTAAAAATGCGGTTATAATCGGTCGAAGTTCAGAAGTATCTATCCCATTATTTGCCTTATTATTAGGTAAAAATGCTACAGTAACCATTTGTCATTCGCATACTGAAAACCTTCAAGAAATTTGCAAAAAAGCTGACATTATAATTTCCGCTATTGGCAAACCGAAGTTTTTAACAAAAGATTTTATCAAGGACCAAGCCATTGTTATTGATGTTGGTTTTGGAATTGATAAAAATGGTCAAGTTTCCGGTGATTTTGATTTTGATGAAGTGTCGAAAATTGCAGAGTTTATTACCCCAGTTCCCGGCGGTGTCGGCCCTATGACCATTGCTAGTCTTTTATATAATACGGTTCAAATTGCTAAAAATCAAAATTTATAATATAAATACCTATGAGTTTAAAAGAAATGCTTATTCCACTACCACCTCTTTCTGAAGATGAAGGTAAACTTGATTCAAGTTTTTTTAAACCAATAAATTCTGTTTCAGAAACATTACCTGGAGTAGTTACTCCAGATTGTGTCTATGCTACTAATTTATCTGCTTCCAAAAAAATATTGGAAACTATAACAGAAAAAAATCAATAATTTTACAAAAAGGAAATTACAGATCTTCTTCAGGCGCCTCATATATTTACATATGGCAATAATTGTTATAATTACTTATGAAAATCCAACTTTACGATCGAGGCACCCCTCAAGGTAAACAGCTGTTTTCTAATATTGAAGAAGTCTGTAGAAGACTTCAAATTGATTATGATCCAGAATATGTCAAAGACATGTCCAAAGTTATTAGTATGGGTCTTCAGGGTAAAACAATCCTCTTAATTGATGGTGAAGTTGCTTTTATGGACAAATATCCATCAGTCAAAGAACTTGAAACCATTATTTCAGAGTTTTAAAAACATGCTTAAAACATTTAGAAAATTTATTCAACGTCGACCACATTTAAATGCTATTTTGGAAATTTTAGGTGCCATTATTATTTGGTGGGGAGTATGGGGAATTCTCGATCTTTTTATTTTTCCAGAAAATCGAATTATAAGTTATTTAACTTGCATCATTTTTGGATTTTTATTACTTTTGCTTAATGGTAGTGGTCTAGACGATATTAAATAATTTCTTTGCATTTTCATCAATTATTTTTTCTGTTTCTTTAAAACTTATTTCCCAAATTTCTGCCACTTTTTTGTAAATATATTCCACATTTTTTGGACTATTAACTTCTCCTTTAAATGGCACTGGTGTTAAATAAGGTGAATCAGTTTCTAAAACAAGTCTGTCTTTAGGTATATTTTTTATTACTTCTTCCAATCCAACTTCATAAGTCAAGTTTCCATCAATTCCAAAATACCAATTTTCTCCTAATTCTAATATTTTTTTAATTCTCTTAATTCCCCCAGCATAACAATGAAAAACACCGGTCAAATTTTTGTATTCCTTTAATATTTCCACCACTTCATCAACTGCTTTTCTGGCATGAATGATTAATGGTAATTTATATTTTTTTGCCAATTCTATTTGTTTTTTAAAAACAATGATTTGTCTTTCCTTATCAAATTTTTGCGAAAAATCTAATCCACATTCACCAATCGCTGTAATTTTTTTACAGTTTTTCTTAATTATTTTTTCCAGTTCAGCAGGGGATTCCTGGCTCTCCATTGGGTGGATACCTACACTTACCAATAATTTTTCACTACATTTTTCAACTAAAATAAGGTTATTTTTTGAACTAGCTATATTTGATGCAGCTAAAATGATTTTATCAACTCCCTTATCAATGTCGCACAATGTTTCTAGGTGTGCATGAGTATCTATCATCTTATTTTATTCTTGGAAATAATGGTTCACCCAAAGTTTTTACTTCATTTTTAAAACAATTTTCTATCTTTTGGGCCACTTTCGGCATTAAGATTTGTAAGTGGAAAGCAGCACTTTGAATGTTTTTGATACATTCATTTAAAACAGCAATTCTCTCTGGATTTTCTTTTTCCAGTTTCCATGGAGTAGTTTGATTTAGTTTTAAATTTGAACTATCAATCCATTTTTCAAAAACCAAAGCAAATGCTTCATCTAACTTGAGATCGTTTATTAAATTTTCAAATTCATCATCAAAATTAATCTTTTCCTCTTCTATTTTTTGACCTTCAGCTAATTTTGCTACTCTCGATACTAAATTTCCCAGATTATTAGCTAAATCGGCGTTAAATTTTTCTTTAAATCGGTCTATTCCCACATCAGAGTCTCTTTCTGTAGGAAAAGATCTGGCGATTAAATATTTACTCCCCTCCGTCCCAAATAGATCGACTAATTGTTGGGGTGAAATTACATTCCCCAACGACTTAGACATTTTTTGGCCATCAATCATATAAAAACTATGAACATAAGTTTTTTTCGGCAGTGAAATTCCCGCTGATAACAACATCGCTTGCCAGATAACAGTGTGAAACCATAAAATTTCTTTTCCTAATAAATGTAAATCAGCCGGCCAAAAATCATTTTTATCGTCCAAAAACTGGGTTGCACTATAATAGTTAATTAAAGCATCAAACCACACGTAAACTGTTTGATTTTTATCCCAAGGTGTTGGGATTCCCCACTCCACATTTTCTCGAGAAATCGAGATATCCTTCACTCCAGATTTTAGTTTTGCCAATATTTCGGCCTTTTTACCATCAGGGAAAATATAGTTAGTTTCTTCATTTTCAATCAATTCAATAATTTTAGGGACATATTTACTTAACTTAAAAAACCAATTTTCTTCACTTTTAAAAACAGTTTTTTCTTTCGGATGAAGTCCGCAATGACCATCAACCAATTCTGTTTCAGTTAAAAACTTTTCACAACCGATACAATATAAACCCTCATATTTAGCTTTATAAACATCACTCTTGTCATAAATTTTTTGTAAAACTTCGGCCACTATTTTTTCATGTCTAGGGTCAGTTGTTCTGATAAAGAAATCAAAACTAATATCCAAATTTTTCCAGGCTTCTTCAAATCTTGGTGAAATTTTATCGCAATATTCTTTAACTTCTAAACCTTCTTTTTTCGCCGTTTCCGCCACTTTTTGTCCATGTTCATCGGTTCCAGTTAAAAAGAAAACATCCTCTCCTTTGGCTCGGTGCAATCTAGCTACAACATCAGCCGCCACAGTCGTACATGTATGACCGATATGGGGAATGTCATTGATGTAATAAATTGGAGTTGTAACAAAAAATTTCTTCATTAACCTTATTTTCGCACATTACTTGGTTTTTTTCTTAGTCACTTTTTTTACACTACCACCGACAACTTTTTTGGAATATTGACCTTTAAGTCGGTCAGATTTATTTTTATGAAAAATATTCTTTTTTACCGCCTTATCTAATATAGAATAAACTTCTTTTAAACCATCATTAGTTGGTTTAGTCAAAAACTTTTTAACAATAGTTTTCAACTGATTTTTAAAAGAAACATTATCCTTATGATTTTTTAAGGACTTTCTTAGTGATTTTTTTGCAGATAGACTGATTGGCATGAGCATTATTTTATCTTATCTTTTACCTATTTACAACCATGTATAATCTGGTCGATAATCAGATATAATTCAAATCATGACCTTAAAAGAAAGGATTCAGTTTATAAGTCAAAAAAAACAAAATACCATTTTATCTGCCTCTCTGGTTTTAGGTGTCACTTTTGCCCTTTCTTCAATTCTAGGACTGCTTAGAAACCGTTTTCTTTATTCCAAATTTTTTTCCTGTTGCGTCGCCCAACTTGACGTTTATAATGCTGCTTTTCGTCTTCCAGATTTAATTTTTAAACTTTTGGTTACTGGTGTTTTATCAGCCTCTTTTATACCTGTTTTTTCCAGTTATTTACACAAAAATAAAAAAACTGCCGAGCAGGTTGCTTCAACGGTTATTAATCTTCTTTTAATTGCTTTTTCTGTTATTTCCATAATTGCCTTTATCTTTATTAAACCAATTTCTGCCTTAATTGCCGCCGGTTTTTCGCCAGATCAACTAGATTTGATGTCTAATCTTAGTCGAATTTTACTTATCGCTCAAATATTTTTTCTTCTTAGTAATTTTGTTACTGCCATTCTTCAGGTCAATCAAATTTTTATCATTCCAGCACTCACTCCCCTTGTCTACAATTTTTTCATCATTATCAGTATTTTTACCTTAGCTCCACTTTTTGGCATTTATGGTGTGGCCGTTGGTGCCGTTGTCGGTGCTTTTTTTCATCTAGCCATTCAAATTCCGGTTCTTCGTCGCCAAGGTTTTGTTTATTACCCCATAATTAAAACAAAGTTGAGTGGTGTTAAAGAGATTTTTCGCCTAATGATTCCTAGAATTTTATCCTTAGGTTTGGGTGAAATTGAAAATACAGTTACCTTATTTTTTGCCAGTACTCTAGCCTCCGGATCTATTTCTCTTCTAAATTTAGCTCTTCAATTTATGTATTTACCTAGTCGTATTTTTGGCACCACTGTTGGCCAGGCTTCACTACCAATTCTTTCCAAAAACATAGCCAAAAATGAATTAGAAACATTTAGAAATACCGTTCACAAGATCATAACCCAAAGTTTATTTATAGCCGTACCAATCAGTGTTTTGATTTTGGTTGAAAGAGTCTCTATTATTAGACTTTTATATGGTTCTCGAGAATTTCCTTGGACGGCTACCATCCTGACTTCAAAAATCTTAGCTTTTTTGGTTCCCGGTATTATTTGCCAAGCCATAATTCAAATTTTAATCAGATCATTTTATGCCCTTCATAACACTAAAATTCCATTTTTTATCTCCATGACTTCCTTAGCCGCAAATATTATTACTAGTTATTGTTTTATTAACTTTACTAATCTTGGTGTTATTGGATTAGCAATTAGTGCTTCAATTGGTAATTTAATTCAACTTTTCGGTCTATTATTCACGTTTATTAAAGTTGTAGATGGATTTAATTGGCTAGTTATGTTTGTCAAATTTTATAAAATATCCATCTCTTCAATATTAATGGGTATTAGCAGTTGGTTGTCTATTAAATTTTTAGATCTTTTTATTTTAGACACCACCCACGTTATCCCCGTTTTAACTTTAACTATTATTTCTTCATTTATAGGCTTAATTACCTATGTTTTTTCTGCTAACTTTTTGCATCTTGAAGAAATTAAAGACTACCGAAAATATTATTTAAGATTTAAGGATTTTATTTTCCATAAATAGTCGTATATACTGGATATATGGCTGTAAAAAAAGAGATTTCTCTTTTACCTGAATCTGAAAATCCGAGATCTTTTGGAGCTCGCTTTTTTAAATGGATTACTACCACCGGCAGAGTTACCATAATTTTAACCGAACTAGTTGTCATTTCTGTTTTTATATCTCGATTTTGGTTGGATCGTAAAAATTCTGACCTTTCAGAAGTTGTTCGTCAAAAACAAGCAATTTTAGAAAGTATCGTCCCCTTTGAAACTGAATTCGTCCAATTACAACAAAGATTAAATTATATTAAAGATTTCTATTCTAATCAGCCAGAATACAGTAATCAAATTAATTCTCTAATAGTTAGTACTCCAGAAGACTTATTTTACGAGAGTCTCTCAGTTTCTAAAGATGAAAAGTTGAAGTCAACCGTTATAAACACCTCTCTGGTTGCCTACAAAGAAGAAAGTATTGTTAATTTTATTACCAATTTAATGCTAAATTCGGATATTGATCAGGTTGATGTCAATAAAATCGAGAAAAAAGAAAAGGAGAATAAATATTCTGTATCGTTAACTTTATTTTTTAAACCAACTAAGGCCAAAGTTGTTAGTAAAATATGATCGACACTAAAAATTGGTTTCAGCTTAGACCGATGTATAGCTATATTAGAAAACAAGCTGAAAATGAAAAATTTTTAAAATATTTGGAAATTGGAGGGACATTCACTTTAATTACCATTTTCTTGTTCTTTACCATTATGCCTACTATGGTTGCTATCTCTTCATTAATTGGAGAAATTAAATCCAAAGAGGCTTTTATTAAAAAAGTTAATTTAAAAATTTCTAATGTTATTAAAGCCCAAGAGTCTTATTCTCAAGTTCAGGAAAAATATTCTTTAATTGAAGATAGTTTTCCTACTCTTGGCCAGTATTACAAAGGTACATCCAATTTGGCAACCATTTTTAAACAATCATCATTAGACATAAATCAAATTAGTTTAAATCTAGACAAAGACGATAAAGATAATAAAGATCAATTTTTTGATTCTTACGAAGTTAATGTCAGTGGTGAAGGTCAATATTCTTCAATTTTAGAGATGGTTAAAAAAATATTTGATAACCGTCGATTAGTTGATACCATTAGTATTAAAATTAATCAGGTGCCAGATCAAAATAATTCAAGAAATATTAAGGTTAATTTATCTAGCGATTTATATTATTTACCAAATAATGAAAAAAAATAAAATTAGTTTATATTTTATATTTATATCTTTTCTTACTTTTGTAACAGTTTTTGTTTCTATTGTTCAAAAAAGTTATTTTAATTTTAAAAAACCGCAAGCATTAGTTGAAAATAATAGCTTATTAAAAGAAATAAACCCTAACTTAGATTTATCCGTTATCTCCACTATCGAATCTAAAAATAAAAACATTGAAGAACCTTTTGATTTCTCTATTATTAAATCAAACAAAAAAGAAGATAATTCTAATCAAATAAGCACCTCTGCCGGTGCTTTAAATAAACCTACACCTTAATGTTAAAAGAAAAAAAGATACCAACTATACTAGGACTTCTTATTTTGACTGGAGCTGTTTTTGCCGGCGCTGTTTTAACTAATAAAAGTACTGATTTTACATCTAGAGCCAGTGGCGATTGTAAACCCATAAATCCTCAAGTTACTAATATAACTAACAATTCTGCTTCAATCTCTTTTCTCACCGAATCATCATGCTTATCTTCGTTATCTATCAACAATCAAACCATTAATAACAACGCTGTTTTAAACAGTGATCAAAAAAGCAAAATACATTATTTTGATGTCGCCAATCTAGATAGCTCAACTAAATATGAGTTTTCATTAATTAATGACGGCAAGACCTACAAAAATTCTTTATACAAATTTGAGACAGCTTTAGATCCAAACGGTTTAATCCCTTCATCTAATTTAGCCTGGGGTCGTGTTTTTACACCAGAATTAAAAGCTGCTAGTAAAGTCATGGTTTTTATTAATATTCCTAATGCATCACCATTATCTGCTTTAGTAACCACTTCTGGTAATTGGAATATTTCTTTAGCTAATAGTTTCAACGAGTCAAGAACCGACAGGTTTACTCCATCTGATAACATTTCAGAAGAAATTATTGTCATTGATCAAGAAAAACAAATTACTCAAATCAACGCCAACACCTCTCAAAATGATCCCACGCCAGATATAATTTTAGGTCAAAACCAATTTTCTTCGTTACCAGTTACTTTCAACGCTGAAACCAATACCGGTTCATTATCCTCAATTACTCCTGTTCCAAATTCTAAAGAGTTAGATATTCTAAATCCTCAAAATGACGAATCTATTTCAACCAAAAAGCCAGATTTTTTTGGTACTGGTCCAAGTAAATCCACCATTAAAATAGAAATTCATTCTTCAACTGTTTATAGTGGAGAAGTTATTGTTAATGACGATGGTTCTTGGAATTGGTCTCCTCCTTCAGACTTAGCCCCAGGGGAACACACCATTACCGTTACCTTAAAAGATAATGGTCTTGAAAAAATTATTTCCAAAAAATTTACAGTTTTAGCCACTGACAGTAATCTTTCTTATTCGGCTTCGCCCTCAGCCATAACTGTTACTCCTACAATTTCTAGTGCTCCCACTCCAACTAGCACTCTTGCCCCCACCGTTACCCCTACCCCCACTTTAGTCCCAACAATTCGTACTAGTAAACCCAGCACCAGTTCTGGAGTTCCAGTTACCGGTAATTTAATTCCAACCGTTGGTTTGATTTTACTTTCGTCATCATTTATCGGCTTTTCTTTTCTCTCTTTTAAGAAAAAATAATTCTGTTCTTAGGCTAAACATTTTTAGTGGTATGATAGTATATCGATGTTGAAAGTAGTCAAGATTAGTTCCATTTTAGAAGAATTTCGTCCTGTTCAATGGATAAAAAATTTAGCTATTTTTGCCGCCATTATTTTAAATGGTCAGCTATTTAATAAAGAATTATTTTTTAAAAGTTTTTTTGCTTTTATCTCCTTTTGTTTATTATCTTCTTCTTCTTATGTGATAAACGATCTTCTTGATATTAATAAAGATCGTCTTCATCCCACTAAAAAAAACAGACCCATTGCCAGGGGTGATATACCTGAATATTTAGCTGCTTTTCTAGCTATTGCGCTTCTTATTTTAGGTTTAGCTATTGCTCTTTTTACCAGTTATGGATTTTTTGTTATTTCTCTAGTTTTTATTTTACTCCAATATGCTTACTCCTTATTTCTTAAGAAAAAAGCCATTATTGACATCGTCGGTATTGCCTTATTCTTTATAATTCGTGCCTACGCCGGGGAAATTGTTACCGGTTATCATTTATCAATTTGGATTATGTTAGCCGTTATCTTTTTATCTTTATTTGTTGCTAGTGGTAAACGTCGTAGTGAACTTGTTAACAGCGGAATAAAAACTCGCTCAGCTTTAGCTGGTTATGGTAAAAGTTTATTGAATTTTTATACCACCATGTTTGCTGTCTGTACTTTGATCACCTACGCCATGTTTACTTTTTTTGAAGAATCAGTTACTTTCACTGGATCGGGATTTTTACATGGCTTTCTTTTAGAAAATTTTCCCAATGCCTTAAATAGAAAATGGTATATGATTACTCTTCTACCGGTGATATTTGGCATGATGCGATATGGTCAAATAATTTTTGAAATGCAGGAAGGTGAGAGACCAGAAAGAATAATTGCTACCGATATACCTCTTTTACTTTCAGTCCTAACTTGGGGATTGATGATAATTGGTATCATTTATGCAATCTAATCGACTTCCAAAAGTAATTCTTTTATTGTTTTTTTTAATCATCACTGTTTTAACTCGCTTTTGTTTTTTAGATTGGGGAAATGGTTATTTTTTTAATCCAGATGAAAATAATATGGCCACATCAGTGGCCCAAATGAATTATAAAAATTTTAATCCAAACTTTTTTGCCTATGGTCAATTTCCTCTTTTTTTGACTTTTTTTACTACACCATTACATAATTTTTCATCTATTGTTTTAACCCTTCGTTTTTGGTCAGCCGTTTTTTCTTGTCTTTCGATCTACTTTTTTTATTTGATTTCTAAAATTATTTTTAAATCAAAAAAAATTAGTTATATTTTTATTTTACTTTTAATTTTTACTCCAGGACTTATTCAATCTGCCCATTTTGGCACCACTGAGTCACTTCTTCTTTTTGTTTTTTCGGCTAACATTTTTTTATCTTTAAAATATTTTGAAAATCCTAAAAAGATATATTTTTTATTTTCTATTTTAGTCAGTGCTATTGGAATTGCTTCAAAAATTACATCAGTTTTTTTTATTATGCCTTTTTACACCACTCTTTTTTTGACTTTTTTGAAAAACAAAAAAATTTTTAATTTTATTTCTATTACTTTTATATTTACTTTTTTGACGCTACTTTTATCTCTTCTTTTTTCTCCATTTAATATTATTAAATTTTCTGATTTTAAATCATCCATGGTTTACGAAACATCAGTTGCCGCTGGATCTATTAGGGTTTTTTACACCAGACAATTTGAAGGTTCATTGCCATACATTTTTCAATTTCAAAAGGTTTTTCCTTATGCTAATGGTATTTTTATTTTTACTTTTTCATTTATTGGTTTTTTACTTTTTTTATTAGGTTTTAAGCGTTTAACTCCTGATACTAAAAAGAAATTATCAATTTTATTAATTCCTTCAATAATTTATTTTATTTATACTGGCCAACTTTTTGTTAAATGGACCAGATTTATGTCTCCACTTTTTTTTATTGGTCCGTTTTTTTGTTTATTTATTTTTCAAAAATTAAAGAAAAAATTATTAATTTTTATTTTATTAATACTAATGATTAGTCCTGGTTTATATTTCTTCCAGAAATATTTTTCAAAAGATATTAGAATTTATGCTTCAGATTTCATTAAATCAAACATCCCAGCAGATTCTTTCGTCCTGTCTGAATCCGGTAACGTTGTTAATTTTCCTGTCAATTATCCCGATCTTCAGGTAAATAATTTTAATTTTTACGAGTTAGATTCAAATGAAAACAATCTAATCAAATTAACTGATGCTTTAACTTCATCTGATTATGTTTTTATCCCTTCCCGTCGAGTTTTCAAAAATCAAAATAACAAAAATTATCCGCTATCTCAAAAATATTATCAAAATTTATTTTCTGGAAATATTGGTTTTGTTGAAATAAAAAAAATCAGTCGTCAAAAAGATCTCTTTTTGAATTCTGAAAATGCCGAAGAAACCTGGTCTGTTTTTGATCAACCAACAATCAGAATTTATAAAAAAAATATTAATTTAAGTCCAGATGATTATCAAGAATTACTCTCATCTAATTAATTCGCATAAAAAATCTTTTTTATTATTATCAATAATATTGATAGCTATTTTTTTTAGGACTATCGGTTTTAATTGGGATCAAGGTCAACATCTTCATCCAGACGAAAGGTTTTTAACTATGGTTTTAACCAAAGTTAAAATTCCTTTATCTTTAAAAGATTATTTAAACCCTCAAACCTCAACCTTAAATCCATATAATAATAATTTTAATTTTTTTGTCTATGGTTCTTTTCCTCTAAACTTAGTTAAGTTGGCAGGTGAGCTTTTAAACAAAACAAATTACCAACAAATTCATTTTATTGGTCGGGGATTAACTATCTTGGCTGACGTTTTAATCGTTCTATTAATTTATTTAATCTCCAAAAAAATTTTTAATCAAAAAATCGCTCTTTTATCTTCTTTTTTTTATTCTATCTGTGTATTTCCAATTCAGCTTTCTCATTTTTATACGGTTGATCCTTTTTTAAATTTTTTTATAGTTTTAAGTTTTTACTTTTTAATTCTTTTAAAAGATAAAAACAAAGTTCTGTTTAAATTGTTTTTATTATCAGTTTCTTTCGGAATTGCCGTTGCTTGTAAAATTTCTGCAGTTTACTTTTTACCGGTTATAATAATATTTTTATTTTTTTATTTCATTAAAAAACCACTAAGGTTTATTTTTTATAGTCTATTTTTAGCCATTTTATCGTTGATTATTTTTAGAATTAATCAACCACAAGTTTTCTCCACCGGTAATTTTTTAAATTGGAAACCTAATCCCCAATTTATTTCTAACTTAAAGGAACTTCAAAGTTATAACAAAATGCCTTTCTATCCGCCAGGAATTCAATGGTTAAAATCTCTTCCTCTAATTTTTCCTCTCAAAAATATTGTCTTTTGGGGAACTGGGTTACCTCTTGGAATTATTTTCATTTTTTCTTGTTTTTATTCAATTTTTTTTATCTTTAAAAAAGGCATTCTAAAAAATTTTTATTTTTTTAGTATTGTTTTTTGGATATTAATTTTATTTTTTTACCAAGGAAGTCAGCATGTCACTACTATGCGTTATTTTTTACCAGTTTATCCATTTTTATGTATTACTTCTGCTTTTTTTATTTATCAAACAAAATTTTTAAGTTCAAAATTAGTAAAAGTCTTATTTTTTATAATTTTATTATTCTATCCAATCTGTTTTATTTCCATTTATTTTAAAGATCATACTAGAATTGCCGCTTCTAAATGGATTTATCAGAACATTCCATCAGGTAGTGTTTTAGCTACCGAATATTGGGATGACAGTTTGCCATTATCAGTTGGTAAAAACTCACTTTATAGTTATCAATATCAAAACTTAGATATTGCTAGTCAAGATTCACCCCAAAAAATAAACAAACTTAAACAGCAATTAGAAAAAACAGATTTTGTTATTCTTTCTTCAGGGCGTTTTTACTTAACTATTCCTAAAAATTCGGACATTTATCCATTAACTACTAAATATTATCAATCGCTTTTTGATGGTTCTCTTGGTTTTATAAAAGTCGCTGAATTTAATTCATACCCTGTTTTTAATGATACTTCAGCCGAGGAAGCTTTCACTGTTTACGATCATCCCAAAGTGATTATTTTTCAAAAGACTTCAAATTTTGATTTAAATTCTTTCTGAAAATAATCTTTCATAATTATTTATAGTTTTTTTATAATCAAAAATTTTAATATTTTTATTAAATTTATCTTTATAGTATTTTTTTTGTTTTTTTAAAACTAATTCCAATTTATTAGCCAAATCAATTTCATTTTTATTCTCAAATAATTCTCCTAAGCCAGTTTTAAGGACAGGAACTCTCATCCCTGGTAAGTTGGTTGCCACACATGGTGTTCCGCACTTCATCGCTTCTATCTGAACCCAACCAAATGATTCTAAAGTGTCATCACTTGGTAGAACTAAAACATCAATTTTTTTATAAAAATTAGATAAAAATTTTCTTTCAATGTTTTCCAAAAAGAAAAATTTATTTTTTAAAATTTTTTTATATTTTCTTTTTAAAAAATCATAATAATTTTCGCCAATGACTTTAGTCGGTCCTGCCATTAATATTACATAATTTTCTTTACCTAGTTTTTCATCAAGTAAAACTGTAGATTTTATTAATAATTCAATTCCTTTTTGTTTAGCGATTCTTCCGCAAAAACCAATTACATATTTTTTATTTTTGATTATGTTTTTAATCTTTTTTTCCAGTTTAATATTTCTTTTTTTTTCAAATTTAATCGGTGGATAAATGGCTACTGTTTTGTTTAAAAATCTTTTTAAAAAATATGAATTTTTAGCATAATCACTAGTATAAGAAATTATTTTATTTGACAATAAAGCGGCTAAATATTGACAAATAAAAACACCGCCATCTATTAATTTATTTTTAAAACCTTTCCAGAAACTTAAATCAGTGTGATGAGTTAAAAAAACTTTTTTATTTAAAATTTTACCGACAATTGCTACCCAGAATGATTCTGGTTGAGGTAGGTGGCAATTGACCACATCATGTTTTTTTATTTCTTTTATTGATTCAGCTAAAAAAGATGGAATAATCGGACCTTTACCTATTTTAAAAGCAATTTTTAGTCGTTTTATTTTAACTCCATTAGTAACCTCTTCTTTATTTGTTTTTAAATCATGCCAACTTGTCAAAATCGTAACCTCATGTCCTTTTTTTACTAGTTCCTCTGCTAATATTTTGATATATATTGTAATTCCCGAAACATTAGGCAAATAGTATGGTGTTGAAATCAATATTTTCACAACTGAATTATAACAATATTCAAAAAGGATTTATAATAAATGAATGATTTTTTTAAAATCACTTTTATTTTGGCAACCGAAAAAAGATTGGCTTGTCTGGTTTGAACAGAATTTATTAAGAAAAAAAATTCTTATCGTCTTGAATTATATAATTTGGCTTTTCTTTTTCTTTATTTCATATCTTCTGATTAAAAAAGACGCTAATGTTTTTTGGCAGATTCTTATCGCCACCATCGTTGCAGAACTCCTTGAGCGTTTCCTAAAAAATAAAATTTATTGGCGCCGCCCACTTTTTAAGAAAAATGATGACGTTCCTCCTGGATTAGTTAAAAAATGGTATAAAACCGGTTCCTTTCCCTCGGGTCATACTATTAAGGCTTTTTATTTTCTTTTTTTTATTATTCAGTATCAGGTTTTTTCAGTTCCCTTATTTTTATCAATAGTCTCACCGCTTTTATTTTTTCGCATTTTTATTGGTTTTCATTACCCCATAGACATGTTTGGTGGAGCAGTTACCGGTATTCTAGTTTGGTTGTTATCAAAATGGATTATTTTCCCAATTTTTCTTACCAATATATTTAAAACTATTTTTAATTTTATTTTTTTTATAAAATAATATTTTTATGACTAATATGTATTTCTCCCTTTTATCAAGGGGAGATGTCCGAAGGACAGAGGGGTTTTGACTTTATGTTGTCAGATTTAACCTCTATTTTTTCTTGGTGGTTTTTGATTTTTTCTTTAGGTCTTTTAACTTTACCGGTAACATTTTTTTTATTTCAAAAATTTTGGGATAAAGGCTATATTTTTTCTAAAATTATTTGCATTATTATTGCTACTTATCTAATTTTTATTGGTGGAGTTTCTAAAATTTTGACTTTCACTAATTTAAATTTATTTATAGTTCTAGGCATAATCATTATATTGAATCTTTTATTCCTTAAACAAGGCAAAAATTTATCTTTATTTTTAAAAACAATTAAAGAAAATTACCGGGTTTTTATTTTCCAAGAACTACTCTTTCTTTTAATTTTAATTAGTTGGTCTTTTGTTCGTGGTTTCGCTCCAGACATCGAGGGTTTGGAAAAATATATGGATTGGGGTTTTATAAATTCGGCCTTAAGATCAAAATTTTTACCACCACAAGATATGTGGTTTTCCGGTGAAGTAATAAATTATTATTATTTTGGTCATTTAATTTTTGCCGTTTTAACTAAATTAAGTAATATTAGTTCAGCTATTACTTATAATTTATCCATCGCCACTGTTTGTGCTCTAACTTTTGCTTCCTCTTTTTCCCTTGCTTCTAATTTGGTTTACCTTTCTTTAAAAAAAATCAATTTTAAAAAAGTCGTCACTGCTGGTTTAATTTCCGCTCTTTTATTGACTTTTGGAGGCAATCTTCATTCGGTTTACAAGATTGCTAAAATAAATATCCAAGATAACGGCAAATTAGTTTTATCAAAGCAAGCTCTCAAAGAATCAGTTGGCAAATATTGGTACCCAGACGCCACTCGTTTTATTGGTCATGATCCCGATATTAAAGATAAAACCATTCATGAATTTCCAGTTTATAGTTTTGTGGTTGCCGACCTTCATGGTCATATGAATGACATTCCTGTTGTTTTATTTTTTATGGCCTTTTTATTCGCTACCAGCTTCTCTTTATCAGGATTAATAAATTATCTTGTCATTATTGTTTCCGGATTTATTTTATCAATTACCTATATGACCAATGCTTGGGATTTTGCCATTTATGGTCTTCTTTTTGCCATCTTCACTTTCTTTATAAATCTTAAAAATGATAAAAAATCAGCTGTTAAAAAAACTTTAATTAACGGAATTTTAACAATTGCTGTTTGGTTTATTTTTAGTATTCCTTTTTCTATGAATTTTGTTCCCATGACTAATGGAATAAAAATTTCTGATAGCCATAGCCCCTTTTATCAATTATTTATTTTATACGGTGGTTTTTGGCTGATCTGTTTACCATTTATTGTTTTGATATTTAAAAAATTTATTGTAAATTGTAAATTGAAAATTGAGAATTCAGATCTATTTGTTCTGGCCGTTATTGTTACTGCCACTCTTTTGATAATTATTCCAGAATTAATTTATTTAAAAGATATTTATATTTATGAACATCGTCGGGCTAATACTATGTTTAAGTTGGTCTATCAATCATTTATTATGTATTCTTTAATTTCTGGTTATGTCTTTTATAAAACCAGATCTTTGTTAAAATCTAAAATTTTAAATAATTTATTTGGGTTTTTATTTACTGTAATTTTCTCAATTCATTTGATCTATCCCTATTTTGCCATTAAGTCTTTTTATGGTCTTAAAAATTATCAAGGGCTTTGGGGTTTGAATTATTTAAAAGATTCCTATCCTGACAATTTAAAAGCTATTGATTGGATTAACAAAAATATTTCTGGTCAACCAATAATGCTGGAAGCAGTCGGTGATAGTTATACTACTTTTAATCAAATTTCTGTTGCCACCGGCCTCCCCACAGTCGAAGGGTGGATAGTCCACGAATGGCTTTGGCGCGGTGGCTATGACAAACCAAAACAACGCCAAGATGATGTTCGTTCCATTTATGAAGATAAGGATATTAATAGATTGAAAGTTCTAATTAAAAAATATGATATTAAATATATCTTTATTGGCTCCAAAGAATACGAAAAATATCCCAACTTAAACGAAGATAATTTTATAAAAATTGGTGGAAAAATAATTTATCAGTCTGGTAAAACTAAGATTTACCAACTATAGTTAATTTTGTCCATGAAAGATATTTTAGAAGGTTTAAACCCACCTCAAAAAAAAGCCGTCACCCATATCGGTTCTCCCTTACTATTATTGGCCGGAGCCGGTTCTGGTAAAACTCGGGTTTTAACCCATCGAGTGGCTTATTTTATTCAACAAAAAATAGCTAAACCTTCAGAAATTTTGCTTTTAACCTTTACTAATAAGGCCGCGGAAGAGATGAAAAATCGCACCACCAAGCTTTTGTCGGCAATCAATAGGTCGGAAAATAAAAGTTTTTTTGCTGGTACTTTTCACTCTTTCTGTTGCCGTGTTTTACGTGTTGACGGTCACCATATTGGTATTCCGCCCAAATTTGTTATTTACGATGCTAACGATCAAGAAAACTTAGTTAAAAATATTCTTCATGAATTAGGTCTAACCACCAAAGAATTTAAACCCTCAAGTGTTCTTTATTACATCGAAGCGGCTAAAAATTCTTTTCAAACTCCAAAAGAAATGATCGCTCAAAGCCATGGTTTTTGGGAAGATTATGCCGCTAAAATTTATTCGCTTTATCAGAAGAAAATGTTTGAATTTCACGCTCTCGATTTTAATGATCTTCTTTTTAAAACTACTGAATTATTTTTAGAACATCCAGAAGTTCTGGATAAATATCAGGAAATATACAAATTTATTATGGTTGATGAGTATCAGGATACTAACCAAATTCAATATCTTCTCACCAAACTTTTAGCCAAAAAATATAATCAAATTACCGTAGTTGGTGATGCTTCTCAAGCTATTTATGGTTGGCGTGGAGCCGATTACCGAAATCTGATAAGTTTTACTGCCGATTTTAAAAAAACCAAAGTTATTAATCTCGAGGAAAACTATCGATCTACTCAAATTATTCTTGACGCCGCCAATGCAATTATTTCTAAAAATAATTCTCATCCGGTTTTAAAATTATTTACCCAAAAAACATCAGAAGACAAAATAAAAGTTTTTGAAGCTGAATCTGAAGTTGCCGAGGCAGATTTTATTGCCCAAAAAATTAAATTTATCAACGATAATTTTAAAATTCCTCTTCGAGATATTGCCGTTCTTTATCGTATGAACGCCCAATCGCGTGTTTTGGAAGAAGCGTTTTTACGCCTTAGTATTCCTTATGTTCTGCTTGGTGGCACTCGTTTTTATGAACGTGCCGAAATTAAAGATATTTTATCTATGCTCCGTTTTGCTAGTAATAATGCTGATCATATTTCCGAAGAAAGAATTGATAAAGCTCTTGGTAAACGTAAAAAATCCCTTCTTTTAGAACATCTTAAAGATATGGATTTAGATAATTTAACCTCTCTTCAAATTTTAGAATCGCTGGTTGTTAATTCCGGTTATCTTGATAAATTTGATGCTAAAGATGAGGAGGATCAAAAAAGAATTGAAAATATTAAAGAATTAAAATCTGTCGCTGCTGCTCATCCTAGTCTAAGCGGCTTTTTGGAAAATGTTACCTTAGTCCAACAAGAGTATTCACTTCAAGAAAAGAATAAAAAAAAGGAAAATCGAGACGGTGTTAAATTAATGACCCTTCATAGTGCTAAAGGTTTGGAATTTGAAGTAGTTTTTATAGTTGGTTTTGAAGAGGGAATTTTGCCTCATTCTCGTTGTTTGATTAATGAGTCTGAAATTGAAGAAGAGCGTCGTCTTTGTTACGTCGGTATTACCCGTGCTAAAGATTATCTTTATATTTCTTATGCTACTCGTCGTTTATTTTTTGGCAAAAGCAGTTTAAATGAACCCAGTCGTTTTCTTGCTGATATTCCCTCAGAACTAGTCGAATTTGAAGAAAGCGAAGAACTTATTCGTGATTATCGTCATCCTAAAAAGAACGATGATGATCTCGTCTATGATCCTGATATTTATTAACTTGTTAAAATATATCTATGGTTAGCAGAATTCTTACTGAAAAAGATAGAGAAAAATACAATAAATTAATTATTCACCCAGTTCAAACGTGGGAGTGGGGAGATTTTCAAATTTCCCAAGGTCATAAAGTTTATCGTCTTGGTTGTTTTGATGACCAAGATAAAATGATTTCTGCTTATTCTGTAAGTTTTCATAAAATTCCTAAAACTAAGTTTTCTATTGGAACAATTCTTCGTGGTCCAGAAATTAATGACGAAATGGTAAATAAAATTAATGAAATTGCCCAAAAGGAAAATGCCATTTTTGTTAAGTTTGAATCAAATTCTATCTATAAAAATTATGATTCTTTCAACAATGAAACCTTAGTTAATTCCAAACCACAATTTCTTAATTTAAAAAAATCGCCTAAAGTTGCCTTTTATCCTTTCACTTATTTAATTGATTTAACTAAAACCGAAGATCAACTTCTAGAATCGATGCATCCTAAAACTCGTTACAACATTAGAGTTGCCAATCGTTATGGAGTTGAAGTTAGGGAACAGACCGACGATAAAGGTTTTGAAATTTATTTAAAATTGCTTTTTGACACCACTAAACGTCAAGGTTTTTATCTTCATAATGAAAAATATCATCGTGATTTATGGAAGAAATTAAAATCCACTGGCATGATTCATATTATGTTGGCCTCTTACCAAAACCAAGTTTTATCTGCTTTTATGATTTTTAACATTAAGGATCGACTTTTTTATCCCTACGGTGCTTCTCTCGATACCAATCGTCAAGTCATGGCTCCGACTCTTTTGATGTGGGAAGTAATTAAACTTGGTCAGAAATTAAAATGTAGCACTTTTGACATGTGGGGTTGTCTTGGTCCTCACGCTAAAGAAAATGAAAATGGTTACGGTTTTCATAGATTTAAGCAAGGTTTTGGTGGTCAACTAGTCGAGTATGTTGGAACTTATGATTTAGTCACCAATCCGGTTTTGTACAAAATATACAATTCTGTTGATAAAATTCGTTGGTATCTTCTTCGTCTCAAAGCTTCAATCTTTAAAAAATAAAAAAGAAGGGTGTATATTACAAAAAGTTAAAAAATATACACCCCTAAAGGTTAATTTGATATAACCTCACAAAGAGATTTTGAAAAATGAAATGTTGTTAAATTATCATTAGTCATAATATAACTCACTTCTATTGCTTCGGCTCTATAACCAGATTTCTTTAGGGCTCCAACGAGAACTTCACGTTTAATGAAATAATATTTATCAAGACAATTCTCGTCACCTAAATTCTGATCACAAAACCTAAAAAACGAACCAACTTCATCTGTTGTTTCTAATTTCAAACCAACTAAAAGGTTTCTAATTCCTTGGTCTAACAACTTGCCATTACCTAAATCGCTTGGTGCAACTTTAATTTCAATTAACATTTTATCCCATACTATCCTTTCAAAGTACTTTTTGTATCGAAGTATATCATAATAATAAAGCCTCAATTTTTAAAAAATAGGTTAAAATAGACTATGTCCGATCCAAAAATTTCTATGGCCGACCTAGAGCATATTGCTAAATTAGCCAGAATTAATTTATCTGAACCAGAAAAAAAAACCTTTCTACCTCAACTCGAATCTGTTTTGGAATATCTTGATGTTTTAAATCAAGCTAATGTTGAAAATATAGAACCAACCTATCGTGTTAATGATCAAAAAAATATTTTAAGAAAAGATGAAGTTGCCGAGTCTTTTAACCAAAAAACAGCACTTTCTAGCGCCCCAAAAACCCAAGATGGTTATTTTACTGTTCCTCAAACTATTAAAAAATAATATGGATTTAAAAAGTTTAACTATTTCTCAAATTCAAGAATTGCTGTTTTCTAAACAGATTTCTGCCGTCGAAATTGTTAAATTTTATTTGCAAAGAATTAAAAAACTTGATCCTCAAATTAAATCTTTTATTACTGTAACAGAAAAAGAAGCCTTAAAACAGGCAGAAAATATTGATAATAGAATTAAAAAAGGAGAGTCAGTCGGTAAATTAGCTGGTGCTGTTATGGCTGTTAAAGATATTTTCTTAACCAAAGATATTCAAACCACGGCCTCGTCTCAAGTTTTAAAAGACTATGTTCCCCAATATTCATCAACTATTTATCAAAAATTAATTAATGAAGATGCCATAGTTATTGGCAAAACCAATACTGATCCTTTTGCTTTTGGAGGGTCAACCGAAAATTCTGGCTTTTTTACAACTAAAAATCCTTGGAATCTTTCTAAAGTTCCCGGTGGTTCATCTGGTGGTTCTGCCGCCGCCGTAGCCGCTGATTTTTGCCAATTTGCTCTCGGTACCGATACTGGTGGTTCCATTCGTTTACCGGCCTCTCTGTGTAATATCAGCGGTCTAAAACCTACATATGGATTAAATTCTCGTTATGGCATCACTGCCATGGCTTCATCTTTTGATTGTCCTGGTGTTTTTGCCAAAAATGTTTCTGATTTAGCTCTAGTCACTGAAATCACCGCTGGTATTGATCCAAAAGATGCTACTACCATTAATAACCCAGTTCCAAATTACTCCCAAATTTTAGGTGATATTGATTTGAAAAAATTAAGAATTGGTATTCCTAAAGAATATTTTATTGATCCGATTAATATTGAAGTTAAAGAAAAAGTGATGAAAGCCGCTAAGCTTTTTGAAAGTAATGGTGCCACTCTTGTTGATATTTCTTTACCTTCAACCAAACTCGGAATTGCTGTCTATTATATTTTGGTTCCTTCAGAAATCTCTGCCAACATGGCTCGTTATGATGGTATCCGTTTTGGTCGTAACACTAACAATAATCCAGATATTACTTCTTATTACATGAATACTCGTGGTCAATACATGGAGGCTGAAGTTAAACGTCGAATTTTAATTGGAACTTATGCTCTATCTTCTGGTTATTATGATGCTTATTACACCAAGGCCTCAAAAGTTCGTACCCTTATAAAAAATGAGTTTACCAATGCTCTTAAAAACGTCGACGTTATTTTAGCCCCAGTTTCTCCCACAGTCGCTTGGGATATTGGCGCCAAGGCCAACGATCCGCTTCAAATGTATTTAGTTGATGCTTTTACAGTTTGTATTAATGTCGCCGGAGTTCCATCAGTGGCTTTACCTTGTGGCTTTGATCAGACCAATTTACCTATCGGTTTTCAATTAATTGGTAATTTTTTTGAAGAAGCTAAAATCCTTTCCATTGCTCACCAATATCAACAAATTACCGATTTTCACACCAATACTCCAAATTTATGAAAAATTTAAATTTTAAATTTTTGACTTCTCCCTTTTTTAAGGGGAGATGTCGCTTTAGCGACAGAGAGGTTTTAATATGAAAATAACCCCTATTATTGGACTTGAAGTTCATGTTGAATTAAAAACAAAATCAAAAATGTTTTGTTCTTGCTCAGCCGAACATTTTCATGTTGATCCCAACACTCACACTTGTCCTACCTGTCTCGGCCTTCCAGGGGCTCTTCCAGTGCCAAATAAAACTGCCTGTGAATGGTGTCTTAAATTAGGACTTGCTCTTGGTTGTACTCCCAACGAATCTAGTTTTTTTGAAAGAAAAAATTATTTTTATCCTGACTTGTCTAAAGGTTATCAGCTTACTCAATATGAAAAGCCTTTTGTTGTTAATGGCAAAATTAAGGTTGGTGATCAAGAAGTCAGAATTAATCGTGCTCATATGGAAGAGGATACTGGCAAATCTGTTCATATCAAAGACAATAGTCAAGAGTTAACTCTTATTGATTACAATCGTTGTGGTGTTCCATTGGTCGAGATTGTTTCCGAACCAGACATAACTTCTCCGGAAATGGCCAAAGATTATTTACTCAAAATGCAGCAAATTATCCGATATTTAGGCATTTCCGATGCAGACATTGAAAAAGGTAGTATGCGTTGTGAACCAACCGTTAATTTAAAAATAGAAAAAGATGGTCAAGAATTTTTTACTCCTTTAGTTGAAATTAAAAATGTTGCCTCTTTAACTGGTGTTCAAACAGCTATTGATTTCGAAATTAAACGTCAAACCGAAGCTTTTAATCAAACTGGCGAAGTCAAATCAAAAACCAATAAAAACACTTATGGTTGGGATGCTGATAAAAACCAAACTTTCTTACAACGCGAAAAAGAAGGTTCTTCAGATTATCGTTATTTTCCTGAACCAGATATTCCTCATATTGAATTTACCAAAGCCGAAATTGAAGCCATTAAGGCCACTATCCCTGAATTGCCTGATCAAAAAATAGAAAGATATAAAAAAGATTTTGCCTTAAACGATTATGATGCTAATCTTTTGGCTTCTGACTTTTCTTTTTCACAGGCTTTTGAAAAGGCTATTGGTCAAAATCCAGAATCAGCTTTCGTCAAATTTACTGCCAATCTATTTTTAGGTGCCATTAAAACTTATTTAAATGAATCTCAAAAAGATCTCGATATTAATAAAATTAATTCGAAATATTTTAAAAACCTTTTTGATTCAGTTTCTAAATCTGAAATCTCAGCTACTGTTGCCAAACAAGTTATCGTCGAAAGTTATTATATCGATCAAGACCCAGTTGAAATTGCTAAAAATTCTGGATTAATTCAAGTTTCCGATTCTAGCGAAATTGCCAAAATTGCCAAAGAGGTGATTAATACTAATCCAAAAGCAGTTGATGATTATAAAAAGAACCCAGCCTCAATTGGCTTTTTAATTGGTCAATTAATGAAAGCTTCTAAAGGCTCCGCCAACCCTAAACTAGCCAAAGAAATTTTAGAAAAATTGTTAAATTAATTTCGGGAAAATCTGTTAGTATTAATTAACATGACCAAGAAAAAATCCACCCAAAAAAAATCGTCAGTTAAAAGAACCCCTGTCAAAAAAATAAAATGTTGGAGTGAAGATCCAAATTTTTTGGTGTTTTTACTTGCTGCCTCCATTGTTGCTTTTTCTTTTCTATTTCGTTTTCTTTAATTCAGTCCTTGGTAAAATAGCCTAGTGAGTAATAAATCTTTTTTATCAGAATATCAGAAATTAAACCCTGAACAAAAGCTAGCTGTTGATACTATTGAAGGTCCAGTTATGGTCATTGCCGGCGCCGGCACTGGTAAAACTCAAACCATTACCTTAAGAGTCGGAAAAATTTTAGAAGAAACCCAAACTAACCCTAGTAGCATTTTATGTCTCACTTTTACTGACTCCGCCGCTCTTAATATGCGGTCTCGATTATTAAATTTAATCGGGTCTGATGCTTACGGTGTCCGTATCTGTACTTTTCATGCTTTCTGTAATTCGGTCATCAAAGATAATCCCCAATATTTTCTTTTTTCCCAAAAAGAGTCAATTCCCCTGGATGATGTTAAAAAAATTCAAATTATTAGAAGTTTAATTGATAAACTCCCGCAAGCCAGTCAATTAAAAAACATCAATGCTCTTTATTTTTATCAAAATGAAATCAGTAAAAACATTCAGAATTTAAAAAAAGAAAATATTACCCCGGACAAATTTGAAGAATTAATTAACAACGCCGCCGATTTTGTAAAAATTTCCGATTCTTTTGCTGACAAACTTGGCCAAATTCGAGCCACCTCAAAAGCTTCCTCAGAAATTACTAATCTTGTTAAAGATTTAATTTATCAGCTTAAAGATTTACCTGTTTATCAAACTAAAATTAATTTATTTTTAAATCTTTACGGTCAAGAATCTCTTTCACTTTCTGATTTCAAAAAAAGTGTTAGAGATTTAATTGAAAAAACTGGGTCTCAAATTAGCAAACAAAAAGATTTATTAATTCTTTACCGTGGCTATCAACAACAATTAATTGAGCAAAATCTTTATGATTATGAAGACATGATCCTCTGGGTCATTAATGCCTTTAAAAATAATCGTGAACTTCTTTTGGATTATCAGGAAAAATTTCAATATATTTTGGTTGACGAATTTCAAGACAGCAATAATGCTCAATATGAAATTATAAATTTACTTACTCAAAACCAAGAAACACCTAATATTTTTGTTGTTGGTGATGATGATCAGTCTATTTATCGTTTTCAGGGTGCCTCCATCGAAAATATTTTTTCCTTCTATCAAAAGTACCAAAAAGATATTAAAGTCATCATTCTAAAAAATAATTATCGCAGCCATAAATTAATTTTAGATTCTTCAAACAATGTTATTTCTCATAATGAAAATCGCATCAGCCGCTATATCGAAAATCTAGATAAATCCCTAAAATCGGTTAAAACATTTGACCCAGATCCAATTAACCTTTTTGCTGCTAGTAATTTTAATGAAGAGAATTTTTATGTTGCCAATAAAATCAAAGAATTAATAAAATCGGGAACTAAACCGTCGGAAATTGCCGTTTTATTTAGAAATAATTCTGATGTTAATGATTTATTACCATATCTTTCTCAACTAAATATAAAATATCTTCGCTCTGATTCTATTGATATTTTTGAATCGGTTGAAATTCAACAATTAGTTTCTCTTTTTCAGTATTTAGTTAATCCCATAAATAATGAAACCTTAGGTAAGATTTTATCTTTCAATTTTTTAGATATTAAATCTATCGACCTCTATAAACTTTATCTTTACACCTATAAAACTAAAGAATCTCTTTTTGAAATTATCGGTGACAAAAACAAATTACACGATTTAGAAATTTCACCATCTTCAATTATTAAATTAAATAATTTTTATCTTCGCGTTGCTAAAATTCAAAAATTAATTCAAAACAAACCACTTCCAGACATTTTTAATTTTGTTATTAGAAAATTTAAATTTTTATCGTACGTTTTACGTCATCGGGACATCGAAACTTTAAAACAGTTAAACACACTCTATTCCCAATTAAAAAATTCTTTATCAATTGAAAAAATTGATCTCAAATCTTGGGTAGAGAATATTTTGCTCTTACAGGAAAATAAATTAGATCTAAAATCTCCGCCGTTAATTGACGATTTAGAAAACAGTATTAAATTAATGACTGTTCATAAATCCAAAGGTTTAGAATTTGAACACGTTTTTCTAATCAAGGTTTTATCCGGTAAATGGGATAATTCTGCTTCACGATCTTTAATTAAATTACCTTTAGGAATTTCTGCTTCCGACGCTGTTCAAATCGATAATAAAGATATTGAAGAGGATCGCCGTCTTTTTTACGTAGCTCTTACCCGTGCTAAAAATCAAATTTATATTTCTTATCCTAAGTTTAATGATAATGGCAAAGAACAGCTCCACTCTGTTTTTATTAATGAAATAGATGATCAATTAATCGATAAAAAATCTTCCGATTCTCAAACAGAAGCTGAAAGCTTACGACTCTTTTTCACCCCACAAAATTCCACTTTACTTTCTAAGTCACTTTCTGGTTATATTAAAAATTATTTAGATACTACCTATAAATTTAATATTACTCATCTCAATTCTTATCTTAAATGTCCGCTTTGTTTTTTCTTTAAAACTATTTTGCATTTACCCCAATCCAAAACCACCAGTCTTTCTTTCGGAACTAGTGTTCATGGTGCTTTATCTTATCTCTACACCAGTCTTAAAAAAGATAATATTTTAATTTCTCTTGAAAAATTTTTAGATATTTTTAAACAAAATCTTGACCGTGAACAAGTTGAAGAAAAATCTTATCAAGACCTTTTAGAGAAGGGTAAAGAAGTCCTTACTAAATATTACGAAAATTATAAAAATTCATTTACGGGTAATTATTTTTCTGAAAGAGATTTTAAATTTTATGGTGCCCGACTTGGCAATATCCCGATTACCGGTAAAATTGATTTAATCGATGTTACCAGTAAAAATGAGGCCAATGTTATTGATTTTAAAACCGGTCGCCCCGACGGAAAGTATCAGCAATTGTCTCCCGATGGTGATTATTTCCGTCAGTTAGTTTTTTATAAAATTCTCTGTCAGCAATCCAAGGGTTTTCCATATCAAATTAATCAAGGCACTATCGATTTCATTGAAACCAATCAAAAAAATCAGTTTGAGCGAAAAACTTTTAATCTCACTCAAGACGACGTTAATAAATTAACCATCTTAATTCAAGACACTTTTCAAAAAATTTCTAATTTAGAATTTGCCCCATCTGATACTTGTAATGATCCCGATCATCTCCATTATTTGTTTGATAAATATTTTAAAAATGAAAGTTAAAATAAGACGTTTTGACAAAAGTTTACCAATGCCTGTTTATAAAACACCTGGCTCTGTAGCTGTCGATTTATATTCCAGAGTCGATGTTGAAATTCCTGCCGGTGAAATTTTTTATATTCCCATGAATATTGCCATAGAAATTCCTCAAGGTTATTTTGTTTTATTAGCAGCTAGAAGTTCAGTTCACAAAATGGGTATTCAACCAATCAATGGAGTTGGAATTTTTGATCGTGATTTTTGCGGTGACAACGATGAATATCATTTTATTGTCAGAAATTTTACTAACGATACAGTAAAAATAGAAAAAGGAACTCGTCTTTGCCAACTTTTATTAATGAAATACGACATTTTTGAGTTTGAGGAAGTTAATGAAATGGGTAATCCTTCCCGTGGTGGTATTGGCTCAACTGGAACAAAATAATTAAGATTGAATGATAAAATTTAGTATGACATTTGTTTATATTCTTCTTCTTTTAATTCTCGCCACCTTACTTTTTTTGATTTTCAAATCCAAAAAATCTAATTCCGAAGATTTAAATAAAGAAATTTCTAATTCTTTAAATCAAATTTTCCCCGAAGTTTTGAAAAACGCCAATCAACAATTAATTACCATGGCCGATCAAAAAATTGGCACTGATTTAAACAACAAAAAGCAGGCGATTGAAGAATTAGTCAACAGGGCATTAACCGAAATAACCAAAAATAATGCCAAAATGGAAGAAGTTGAAAAATCTCGTATTGGTTCCTTTTCCACTTTAACTGAAAAATTAGAAGAACAAAAAGTTTTGACTCATCAATTAAAAACCACCACTGAAGGTCTTAAAAACGTTTTAAGTAACAATCAAATGCGTGGTGCTTTTGGTGAACAAGTGGCCGAGGATTTATTAAAAATGTCTGGTTTTGTATCTGGAGTCAGTTATGATAAACAGCTCTCTGGCGACACTTCCCGTCCCGATTTTACCGTCTATATGCCCGATCGTATGAAGATTAACGTCGATTCTAAATTCCCTTATCAAAATTTAGTCAAAATGAGTGAGTCTGATAATAAAGAAGAAAAAGAACGTTTCAAAAAATTATTTGAACAAGATATTAAAACTAAAATTAAAGAGGTGACTAGTCGCGAATATATTAATCCTGAAGAAAATACTGTCGATTTTGTCATTCTTTTTATTCCTAATGAAATGATTTTTAGTTTTATTTACGATCGTTTTCCAGAAATTTGGCAAGATGCCATGGCTAAAAAAGTTATTTTAGCTGGCCCTTTCAGTTTTACCGCTATTTTAAGAATGGTTCATCAAGCCTACGACAATTTCCGTTACCAAAAAAATGTTGCCACTATCATTGGTTATATCAAAAAATTTGCCGAAGAATTTGATAATTACAATAAAGGTTTCAAAGATATTGGTGCCGGAATCGAATCCTTACAAAAAAAATACACTGCTGTCGATACCACTCGCACTAATCAGTTAGTTAAAATTGTTAATAAAATTAAAACCGAAGAACCAGATTCCAATTTAAAACTTCATGAATAAAAAGTTTTTTTATTATTCGCTTTCTCTTGCTTCTATTTTTTTGATTTTTGTCAATTTTGTTTCACCCGAATTTCTTTGGTCCAAAATAATTTTCTTCTTTGTTATATTTTGTTTCTTCTTTTCCGTTGTTTGTATTTTCTCACAAAAATATAAATTAAATTTATTCCTGTCTATCTATTTAATTTTGTTAATTTTATTTTATTTTTTCCATCAACTTAATTTATTAAATTTTTGTATCCTTACCGGCATCATAATTACCGTCATATTTTTAATCAAAAACGATCAAAAATCGAAATTAAATCCCAAATCTAAGCCTAAATTTAGCAGTCAATCAACTTGAGTGATATTTACCTCTTGACACTATCTAGCACTCGGTCTATTATATTGCTAATATGTCAGATTTAACTCAAAGACAAATAAAAATACTTAAATGTATTGCCGAGGAATTTATTGAAACTGCTTCTCCTGTAGGTTCTGAAACCCTCGAAAAAAAATATTCTTTAGGTATTTCTTCTGCCACCATCAGAAATGAAATGATGGCTCTTACTCAACTCGGTTTTTTAAAAAAAGGCCATCTTTCTTCCGGCCGTACTCCGACCTCTATGGGCCTTAAGTATTATGTCCGCAACTTAATGACTCCGAAAAATTTATCTGTTAATGATGAAATTGGCGCCAAAGAAAAGATTTGGGAGTTTAGAAATGAATTTGATCGCTTACTTCGTGAAACTACTAAAGAATTAGCTGTTCGCACTCGTTCTATGGCTATTGCCACTACTGACCATGGCACTATTTACAGTTATGGTGCTTCAAACTTATTGGAAGAACCAGAATTTTTTAATATTGATGTCACCAAAACCGTTTTGTCTTTAATTGATAACACTACTTTTTGGTTTGAAATCATCAATAAAGCCGGCAATCTTAATCCCGAGTCACCAGAAATTGTTCACCTTCTAATTGGTGAAGATTTAGGTTTGGAACATCTTGAACCTTGCGGTTTTGTTTATCAAAATTACGAAGCCGGTCCTCACCGAGGTATTGTTGGTGTCATTGGTCCAGCTCGTTGCCATTATCCTTACGTTGTTCCGGTCGTTGACTATTTTGCCGAACTTCTTTCAACTATTAGTCGTTAATCAAAATTATGACAGACAAAAAAAGTAAAACCATTAATGTTAAAACATCTCAATTATTAGATAAAGTAAATTCTCTTGAAGATAAATTAGCCAGATCTTTGGCTGATTACTCTAATCTTGAAAAAAGAATTGAAAGCCAGCGCCAATTATTTGTCACTTTAGCCACTACTTCAATTTTAAGTAAAATGGTTGAAGTCTTGGATGATTTTTACTTGGCTCAGAAACATCTTAATGATCAAGGTCTAAAAATGGCCATTGATAAATTCAATTCAGTTTTAAAAGTCGAAGGACTTGAAGAAATTAACCCACAACAACTAGAATTTGACCCTCAATCTATGGAGTGTGTCGAGGCAGTCGACGGCCGAGAAAACTTTGTAGTTGAAGTCAAAAAACTAGGTTATAAATTAAACGGCCATGTCATCAGACCGGCCCAAGTATCAGTTGGTAAAACCGCTGATAAAACTATTATTAATTAATTATTATTAAAACTATGTCAAACAAAATAATCGGAATAGATTTGGGAACCACTAACTCCTGCGTTGCTGTTATGGAAGGTGGTAAGCCAAAAGTTATTATCAGTTCTGAAGGTCGCAATACTATCCCTTCAGTTGTTGAACCAGTCAAAAAATTAGTTGGTGATTTGGCTAAGCGCCAAATGGTTCTTAATTCACAAAACACTGTTTATAGTGTTAAGCGTTTAATGGGCCGCCGCATGGACGATCCTGAAGTCAAAAAGACTCAAACCGTCGCTCCTTATAAAATAGTGGCAGGTAAGGATAATACTGCTTCTGTCGAAATTAGTGGTAAAGCTTATACTCCTCAAGAAATTTCAGCTATGATTTTACAAAAATGTAAAGCCGATGCTGAAAAATATTTAGGTGAAAAAGTAACCGACGCTGTTATTACTGTTCCTGCTTATTTTGATGATGCTCAAAGACAAGCCACTAAACAAGCTGGCGAAATTGCTGGCCTTAATGTTCAGCGTATTGTCAACGAACCAACCGCTGCTGCTTTAGCCTATGGTTTGGATAAAAAAGTTAATGAATTAGTTGCTGTCTATGATTTGGGTGGAGGTACTTTTGATATTTCTATTCTTGAAATTGGTGATGGTATTTTTGAAGTTAAATCTACTAATGGTGATACTTTCCTTGGCGGAGATGACTTTGATCAAAAAATTATTACTTGGATTACTGATGATTTTCAAAAGCAGAATGGTGTTGATTTAAGTAAAGATCCTCAGGCTTTACAACGTGTTCGTGAAGCTGCTGAAAAAGCTAAAATTGAACTTTCTTCTGCCGCTGAAACCGAGATTAATTTGCCATTCATCACTCAAAAAGATGGTCAACCTTTGCATTTAACCAAAAAATTGACTCGATCTGAATTGGAAAAATTAGTCGATGAATTAATTCAAAAAACTATTGGTCCAGTTGAAAAAGCTCTCAAAGATGCCAAGATTTCTAAATCTGACATTAAAGAAGTTATTATGGTCGGTGGTATGACTCGTATGCCAAAAGTCCAAGAAGTTGTTACCAATTTCTTTGGTAAAGAACTAAATAATACTGTCAATCCAGATGAAGTCGTTGCTATTGGTGCCGCTGTTCAAGGTGCTGTTTTAACCGGTGAAGTTAAGGATGTCGTTCTTCTCGATGTCACTCCATTAACCTTAGGTATTGAAACTGCTGGTGGTGTTCGCACTCCTTTAATTGAGAGAAATACTACCGTTCCTACCAAAAAATCTCAGATTTTTACTACCTATGCCGACAGTCAGCCACAAGTTGAAATCAACGTTCTTCAAGGTGAACGTCCTATGGCTATTGATAATAAATCTCTTGGTCGTTTCGTTCTAGACGGCATTCCACCTGCACCTCGTGGTACTCCTCAAATCGAAGTCACTTTTGACATTGATAGTAACGGTATTCTTTCAGTTTCTGCTAAAGATAAAGGCACTAATAAAGAACAGCGCATTACTATTCAAAATGCCACTAATCTTAAAGAAGAAGAAATTGAGCAGATGAAAAAAGAAGCCGAAGCTCATGCTCGAGAAGATGAAGAGAAAAAAGGTCTCGCCGAATCTCGAAATAAACTTGATGGCACTATTTTCTCTGGTGAAAAAACTTTAAAAGATTTTGCTGATAAAGTTAAACCAGAAGATAAAGAAAAAATCGAAGCTCAACTTAAAACTGCTCGTGAAGTTTTAACTAAAACTGATGCTAATAAAGACGAACTCGATAAAGCCGCTGAAGATTTAAATCAGATTCTTCAAACTGTTGGTGCTGCTATTTATCAACAACAACAGCAACCAGGGCCAGAAGCTCAAGGACAACCAACTGCCGAAGAACCAAAAAAGGCTGATGATAAAAAAGAAGCCGAAGAAGGGGAAGTTGTTCAATAAAAAATTAGTTAATTCAGACATCCCGCAGATGCGGGATGTCTGTGTATAATAAAAGTCGATGAAAAAAGATTTTTACGAGACTCTTGGAGTTTCCAAAAATGCCACCAAAGATGAAATTAAAAGCGCTTATCGTAAAGCCGCTTTAAAATTTCATCCTGATCGCAACAAAGCTCCTGATGCCGAAGAACATTTTAAAGAAATTAACGAAGCCTATGAAGTTTTAAGTAATGACCAAAAGAAATCTGCTTATGACCAATTTGGCCATGCTGCTTTTGACCCATCTTCAGGCGGAATGGGCGGTCACACTTACACACAACAAAACGGTCCATTTAATTTCACTTATACCCAAGGTGGTCAAAACCCATTTGAAGATGCCGATTTTGATTTTGGTGGGTTTTCTAATCCTTTCGATATTTTTGAACAATTTTTCGGTGGTGGTTTTAATAATCAAAGAAGTCAACGCAAACGTCTTGAAACTTACAAAATTTCCATTTCTTTTTTAGATGCCGCCAATGGTTGTCAAAAAGAAGTTTCTGTTGACGGTAAAAAAAGAACTATTAAAATTCCCGCCGGTGTCGATGATGGTCAAAAAATCCGTTTTTCTGAGTTTATTTTATACATTGATGTTTTGCCGGACAAAGTCTTTAAACGCGAAGGAAATGATGTCTATATTAATATTAATATTAGCCTAACTCAAGCCATTTTCGGTGATACCATAGAAGTTTCTACTCTAAAAGATCCTTTAAAAGTTAGAGTTAAATCAGGCACTCAACCAAACACATTAGTTCGTTTACGAGGTCAAGGAATTAAAGATGTTAATGGCTATGGTCAGGGTGATTTTTATATTCGTCTTTTTGTTGAAATTCCAACTAAATTGAATTCTCGCCAAAAAGACCTTCTTCGTCAGCTCGATTTGTAAATTTTCTGGTATAATCTACTCATAATAATTTTGCAGTGTTTACCTTGGGGCCGACAAAGCCCCTTTTTTTATACTGCATATTTAAGGAGATAAAAATGGATTTAAAAAAACTACCTAAAACAGAGTTTGCTGCCGCAGTAGCTCAAATCGCCGGCGAAAGAAATATCGACGTTCAATCTATTTTGGACTCAATTGAATTTGGTCTTATCTCTGCCTACAAACGTGATCAAAAAGAGCACGGTGTCATTATTTCCGAAGAAGATCAATTTACTGCCGAATTAGCCCCAGAATCGGGTTCTTTTAAAGTTTATAAAATAGAAGGTGAAAAAAAGACTGACGTCACTCCTCCTGGTTTTGGTCGAATTGCCGCTCAAACTGCCAAACAGGTTATTGATCAAAAAATTCATGAAGCTGAAAAAGAAGCTGTCATTATCGAATTTGAAAAAAAATTAGGCACTCTTATCCCTTGCATTGTTCTTAAAAACGATCCTTATAAAATGGTCGTCGGTGTTGGTAAGACTGAAGGTATTTGTCCTAAAGATGAACAAATTAGAAATGAAGTCATTCCTCTTGGCACCAAAAAAATGTTTTTATTGAAAGAAATTATTAAAGACGAAACCGGTCGTAGTGAAATTATTTTGTCTCGTCGCGACAATTCTTTCATTTCTGAATTATTCTCTCGAGAAGTTCCTGAAGTTGCTAATGGTTCAGTTGTGATTGAAAAAATAGCCAGAGCCGCCGGTGAAAGAACTAAAATTGCTGTTTCTTCAAATCAACCAGGAATTGATCCTGTCGGTTCTTGTATCGGTCAAAAAGGCTCTCGTATTCAGGCCATTTTAAGTGAACTACCTAACGATGAAAAAGTCGATGTTGTCGCTTTTTCAAAAAATTTAAGTCAATTTATTGCCCAAGCTCTTTCTCCAGCTCAAAATGTCAAAGTTGTTGAAATTGGCAAAAACTATGCCAACGTTACTGTTCCTGAATCTCAATTAGCCCTGGCTATTGGTGGTGGCGGTGAAAACGTTCGTTTAGCTGGTCAATTAGTCGATCTTGAAATTAAACTAACCCAAGAATAATTTTGGGTTTTATTCATTAAAAATCAATATGACTAACACTACAAAATTAACTCGTCCTCCAATTGTGGCTGTTATGGGTCATATTGATCACGGTAAAACTACTCTTTTAGATAAGATTCGTTCCACTAACGTTTGGAAAAAAGAAGCCGGTGGTATTACTCAACACATTGGTGCTTATCAAGCCAAAGGTATCACTTTCATTGATACTCCTGGCCATGCCGCCTTTATTAATATGCGTGCCTGTGGTGCCAAAGCCACGGATATTGTGGTTCTGGTGGTTTCTGCCGTTGAAGGTATTATGCCTCAAACCAAAGAATGTCTTGAGCATATTAAAAAAAGCAATCTGCCTTTCATCGTGGCCATGAACAAAATGGATTTGGAAAATGCTTCTCCTGATAAGGTTAAAGGCCAATTAGTTGAATTAGGTTTTACTCCTGAAGAATATGGTGGCCAAACCGCCGTTATTCCCGTTTCTGCTAAAACTGGTAAAGGTATCGACAATCTTTTAGAAATGATTCTTTTAAATGCCGAAATTTTGGAATTAACTGCCGATCCTAAGGGTGATTTAGATGCTATTATCATTGAATCCCGTCTCGATAAAAGTCGTGGCCCAGTTGCCTCTCTGATAGTAAAAAATGGCACCCTTAAACTTGGGGATATTGTCTATTCGGAAGATATTTATTGTAAAGTTAAAGCTTTAATTGACTGTTATGGTCAACAATTAAAGGAAGCTGGCCCTGGCACTCCAGTTGAAGTTTTAGGTTTTGAAAAAGTTCCCTCGGTTAGTAGTCAAGTTATTTCCACTAAAACTGAATGTACCTCTTCAGCCAAAGATCATAAAATTTTATTAGAATCTACCGAAGAAAATCCTAAATTAAAAGTCATTCTAAAAGCCGATGTTAAGGGAACATTAGAGGCTTTAGAGAACAGTTTTAATGATGATGTTATCGTAATATCTTGTGGTATTGGTGCCGTTTCTGATAACGACGTTTTTCTCGCCGAAGCCGCCAAAGCCCAAATTTTTGCTTTTAATGTTTCCACCCCAAAACACATTTCTCAGATTGCAGAAAATGCCAAGGTTCGTATTTTTGAATCCAAAATTATTTATGAAATTATCGAAGATATTCAAAATCAAGTTCTCCATTTACTTGAACCAACTATTGATGAAACAGTTCTTGGTGAAGGCTTGATTAAAGCCGAGTTTAAAATTGATAAGGTTCGAATTTCTGGTGTTCAGTGTATTAAAGGTGAAATTAGCAAAGGGGATTTAATCCATCTTAAACGTGATGGAAAAATCATTAAAGATACTAAAGTTGATGGTATCCATCAAGGCAAAAACATCGTTGAAAAATTAAAATCTGGGACTGATTGCGGTATGACTTTTAAGCCTTATATTGACTTTAAGGTTGGGGATGGTATAATAGCCTATAAGAATTAACAAAATTAAAAACAAGCAGGGTTTTTATGAAAAAATATAATGTCTCTGAAGCTAAAAATTTACTTTCCACAGCTAAAACAGCCCTAATTGCCGTACCTCAACTTAATGTTGATTCAATTGGCTCAGCTTTGGCTTTAGCTTTGCTTTTAAAAAGATCCAATATTACCGTTAAAGTTTTTTGTCCTCAAAAAACTGATGCTAATTACACTAAATTAAGTGGACTTGAACTTTTAACCGATATTTATAATCCTAATGATTTAATTGTTACCTTAGACTATCCTTTAGATCAAATTGAAAAAGTTACCTATAATCAAGATGGTGGCAAGCTAAATTTAGTTGTTCAAACCAAAGATGGTTCTCCAAAAGTTGCTGAAAACCAAATTTTAATTAGTAACCAAGCTGCCACTGCCGATATTAATTTCTGTCTTGGTGAGGAATCTCTTTTAGGTGCCAACTCCAACATTGTTAATAAAGGTAATTGGATTAATATTTCTCCATCTATAGTCGAAAAACCATGGGCTAAGGTAAATATTATCGACCAAGATGCTCCATTCTCTGAAATTTTAACTTTCTTATTACCTATGCTTGGCTTGGAATTAAACCCAGATTCAGCTAAAAATCTTTTAATTGCTCTTAGAGTTGCCACTCAGTCCTTCTCTATCAATGTTTCTCCAGAAACATTTGAAGCTGGTGCTGTCTGTCTTCGTGCTACCCAAGCTTAATTTCCGTGTTATAATCGTTTCTGACTATATTCGGTCTTTTGGTAGCCATTCCAAAACATTAATTTTTAACCGATGATAGCCGCATAATTCTATGGCATTAACCAAAGAAGAAAAACAAGAAATTATTACTAAGTTTGCTCAAGATAAGGGTGACACCGGTTCTCCAGAAGTTCAAATCGCTATTTTAACCAAAGAAATCGATAAATTGCAGAGTCATTTGACCGAAAATAAACACGATTCTCCGGCTAAGCGTGGTATTTTAAGCAAAATTTCCAAAAGACGACGTTTGCTTCGTTATGTCTCGGCTCATAGCCCTGAAAGATATACCGAAATAACCAAAGCTCTTGGTCTAAAAAAATAATTCTGTTCGTTTATAATTAATTTATGGAAATGTATACAAAAGATATTTTGGTTGGCGATAAAAAAATTACCCTTCAAACTGGTAAACTCGCTCCTCAAACAAATGCCTCTGTCGTGGCTCAATACGGCAATACTACTGTTTTAGCTACCGTTATTATGGGCAAAACAGATGATTCAAAGGATTATTTTCCTTTATCTATCGAATTTGTCGACAAGCTTTATGCTGGTGGCATCGTTAAAGGTGGAAAATGGATTAAGCGTGATGGTGGTCCTTCTGATAGTGCTGTCCTTTTTGGCCGAATTATTGATCGATCCCTTCGTCCTCTTTTCCCTGGCGACTTTATGAATGAAGTTCAAATTATCGCTACTGTTTTAAGTAATGATAAAGATAATGATGTTGTTATTCCCGCTTTCACTGCCGCCGCCGCTGCTTTAGCCATTTCTGATATTCCTTTTAATGGTCCAGTTTCTGCCGTTCGTGTTGGTTATATTAATGATCAACTAGTTTTAAATCCATCCATTAAAGAATTAGAAAATTCTAATATGGATCTTTTAGTTTGTACCGGTCTTAATGGTGTCAATATGATTGAATGCGACGCTAATATTGTTGCCAATGATATTGCCTTAAAAGGTATTGAATTAGCTAAAAATACTAGTGATGAAATAAATAAAGAAATTACCGAATGGGCAAAAACTTGTGGTAAAGCCAAAATCAGTTATGAATCAGCTGGTCCTTCCGATGAACTAGTAAACGAAATCGAATCTAAAATTAAAGCCGATGTTGAAGCCTTTTTAGAAGCTGGTGTTGATGGTTCACATATGGTTGGTCAAGAAAAAATTGTTGATCAAATTTTAGAAGACTATAAAGATAAAATTGAGTCCGAAGAGGTTTCTAAAAATCATTTAGTCGCTGCCGTTGATTCAATTATTAGAAAATATTTACGTCAAAGGGCTTTAAAAGGTATTCGTTTTGATCATCGTAAAATGGACGAAATCAGACCTTTAACTATCGAGGCTGGTGTTCTTCCATGTGTTCACGGTTCTGCCTTTTTTCAAAGAGGCTTAACTCAGGCAATCACAGTCACCACCCTTGCTCCTTTATCTGAAAGACAATATTTAGAAGATTCTAGTGGCGAAACCACCAAAAGATATCTTCATTATTATTCTGCTCAGCCATTTTCTACTGGCCAAACCGGTCGAGTTGGTCGTCCTGGTCGTCGTGAAATCGGTCATGGCGCTCTTGCCGAAAAAGCCTTAATTCCCGTTATTCCCACTGAAGAAGAATTTCCATATACTATTGTTTTAACTTCTGAAGTTTTATCTCAAAATGGTTCTTCTTCTATGGCTTCTACTTGTGGTTCCACCATGTCTCTTATGGATGCTGGTGTCCCTATCAAAGACAAAGTCGCTGGAATTTCCATTGGTTTAGTTGCTGAAACCGATGATAATTATGTTCTTTTAACCGACATTGCTGGCACTGAAGACCACAATGGTGACATGGATTTTAAAATCACTGGCACCAGAAATGGCATCACTGCTATTCAATTAGACATCAAAAGAGCCGGTCTTACCTTAAAGATGATTGCCGACACATTTGTCGCTTCCACTAAAGCCAGACTTCAAATTTTAGACAAGATGGAATCAGTTTTGGCTGCCCCACGAGCCGAACTTTCTGAATTTGCTCCAAAGATTAAAATGGTCACTTTACCAGAAGATAAAATTGGTGAAGTTATCGGTAGCGGTGGTAAAACTATCAAAGCTTTAATGGAAAAATATGATGTTCAAATTGACATCGACGATGATGGTAAAGCTTCAATTTCTTCCCAAAATCAGGAAAATATTGATAAGGCCGCTTATGAAATTGAATCTATGATCAAAGAAGTTCAAATTGGTGAAGACTATGAAGGCGTTGTTACTCGAGTTGAAAATTTTGGCGCTTTCGTTGAGTTCTTACCAGGTCGCGAAGCTCTTCTTCACGTATCTGAAATGACTGGTGGATTTTTATCCGACCCTTCAACAATTATCAAAGTTGGCGATCGATTGAACGTTAAAATTGCTGGATTTAATGATAATCACCAAATAAAATTATCTTCCCCAGAATTTAAAGCTGCTCATCCAGGCTTGCCTCGACAACAGGCGGGTCAGCCTCGTTCAGAAGGTCAGGATAATCGTACTAGTGGTTTTAAAAATTTTACCCCACCTCGCAAAGATAATAATCGTGCTGGCTTCCGCCCTCGTCGATAAGTTATAATCAAATTGATGTCTAAGGAAGTTTCTAAATGGATCGGTATTAGTGGCAGTTGGCGTGCTACCAGTTCTGAAATTGAAAATAATGTTCGAACTCAAGTTCGAGATATTATAAATGAAGGAAATGGTATCGTTACCGGCGGAGCCTTAAATGTTGATTATCAAGCAGCAGATGAAGTTCGTAAACTTAATGCTCTGGATCAACTAAAAGTTTTTCTACCAGTTAGTTTGGATCTTTTTGTGGATCATTATCGTCGCCGTGCCACTGAAGGGGTTGTTACCTCTAAACAAGCTGATGATGTTATTGAACAATTAACCAGTATTAAACGACTAAATCCTAATAGCATTATTGAAAATACGATTGAAACAACTGTTGATAAAGATTCTTATTATCGTCGAAATTCTGAAGTTGTAAATGCTTCCGATGAATTATTAGCTTTCCAAGTTAATCAAAGTCAAGGAACTCAAGACACAATTGATAAAGCTAAAGAAAAAGGAATACCTGTCAAAGTCTTTTCTTATACCTTATAAAAACTTATACTTAAAATATGGAAAATCAATTAACCACCGCCGAGGCGATTAAAAAACTTGTCGATAAAGTTTCTGCTGTCAAAATACCTGATGGTTTAGGTCTAAAATTACAAGAACTTTTTTCCCAACTAGAAATTAATTCTCAAAATGAGGAAACTTTTTGGCAAAATTATTACAACATTTCTAAATATGTTTATTGGGTTATTGCTATCCCTTGGTTTAATGAAACTAAAGATATTTTAGATTTGCGTTTTACCAAAGAAAAATTAGATCAAGAGCATTATGGTTTGGAAACCATCAAAGAAAGAATTTTAGAATATATTTCTGTCCTATCTTTACAAAAAAATCGTAATCCAAACGAAACAATTCAAGCTCCAATTATTCTTTTTGCTGGTTTAGTTGGTACTGGAAAAACTACCATGGCCAAATCAATTGCCAATGTCATGGGTCGTGAACTTGTTAGAATTCCTTTTGGTGGTCTTGGTGATGCTCATTATCTTCGCGGTTATACTCGTACTCGTCCCGATTCTGAACCAGGCCAAATTATTAAAGGTTTAGTTAATTGCAAAAGCCGCAATCCAGTTATTTTATTAGATGAAATCGACCGTGTTGCCGACGATGCTTTAAATACTATCATGGGTGTTTTAGTTGAACTTCTTGATCCAGAACAAAACAGTCATTTTGTCGATCATTATTTAGATTATCCAGTCGATCTTTCTCAAGTCATTTTTTGCGCTACTTGCAACAATACTTCTCGAATTGCCACTGCTGTTATGGATCGATTGGAAATTATTCAAATGCCATCATATACAGACGAAGAAAAAATGGTTATTGCTCGCGATTATCTTTTACCCAAGGCATTAAAAAGCACTGGTCTAAATTCAGCTGATTTAAAAATCGGCGACAGTCTATGGCCACAAATTATTCGTCCTCTTGGTTTCGATGCTGGGGTTCGTACACTTCAACGCAATATTGAGGGTATGTGTCGTAAAGTTGCTAAAGTCATTTTAGAAGGCAAAACTAGACAAGTGGTTATTGACGAATCCAATGTCAAAATATTTTTACCTCAATGGTAAAATTTATTAAGAGTTTTTATTTTTTCTGAACCATTTGTGGTTGCGGTTCAGTTATTTATTATTATTTATATTTATTAATCACATCAGTTTTTATGTTTAAAAATCAAAACACAAATTTTATTAAAAATGCTCCAAATCAGGTCCGAGAATACAAATCAGGCCACGATTCGGTGCGAATTAGCTCCCTTGGGGGCTTTGGCGATGTCACTCAAAACATGTTTGTTTATGAGTTCATTCCCAATGGCGATCTTGCCAGAAGTCAAATTATTATTGTTGATTGTGGGGTCGGTTTTCCCGAAGAGGACGCCTTTGGCGTTGATCTTCAAATTCCCGACACTCACTATCTTGAAGATAAAAAAGACCGAATTTTAGGTATATTTATTACTCACGGTCACGAGGACCATATTGGAGCCGTTCGTTTTATTCTGCCAATTTTAGGTCAAAATGTTCCAGTCTACGCTCCCAAATTAGCTGCTGCTTTTATAGAAGCCCGACTTGGCGAAGTTCAAATTCGCGCTAATCTTCAAGTTTATGATGAAAAAACTTTACCTATAAACAAAGGTCCTTTTATTATTGAACCAATTAGGGTTACTCATTCTATTCCCGACACTTTTCATTTTGCCATTAATACACCAATTGGTATTTTTTATCATGGTTCCGATTTCAAATTTGATTTATTTCCTCTAGATGGTAAAGGTGCTGATTATCAAAAAATCGCCCGTGTTGGTCAAGGAAAAGTTATTGCTCTAATGTCGGACAGTTTAGGATCTGACCATGAAGGTTTTTCACCTTCAGAATCTTCTATTGCTCAAAATTTTAAACAAGAAATTATTTCCGCTAAAGGTCGAGTTTTTGTTACTTCAATTTCTAGTAACATTGTTCGCTGGACTCAAGCCATTGAATACGGCAAAAGTGTTGGTCGAAAAATAGTTATTGTTGGTTTTTCGGTAGACAGGGCTATCAAAATTGCCAAAGATTTAGGCTATTTAACTCTAAATGACACCGACATTGTCCCCATTGAAAGAGTTAAAAATTTCAATGAAAACAAATTGCTTTTCTTAGTTGCCGGTTTTGCTGGTCAGCCAGATTCGGCTCTCAGTAAAATGATCATGGGTAAACATAAAGTTAAAGTCAAAGCTGGTGACAAAGTTATCTTTTCTTCCCCAGATTATATTCCCGGCACCACTTCTAATATTTACAATATGATCGATCTTCTCTCTAAAATGGGGGCCGAAGTTGTTTATGGTGAAAAAGAAGAATTGCATGTTTCCGGTCATGGTTATCAAAAGGAACATGCTCTTTTAATTAATTTATTAAGACCAAAATATTTATTACCAATCGGTGGTAATTATCGTCATTTAAAGAGTTATCAAGAGATGGCCAAAAAATTAGGTTACACCGAAGAACAGGTGATTTTGCCAGATTTTGATGCTTCAGCCACTTTCAATAGCAATGGCACCGTCGACACTAATTTTCATATTTCCATTAGAAAAGTTTTAATTGATGGATTTGGAGTCGGTGATGTTGGCACTACTGTTCTAAGGGATCGAAAAACTCTGGCCGAAGATGGTATGTTCTCTGTTGTTTTATTGATTGAAAAGGAATCTGGCAAATTAGTTAAACCTCCAGTTGTCTTAAGTCGTGGGTTTGTTTTTATGAAAGAAAACACCGAACTTATAGACTTTTTAAAGCTTGAAATTACTAATAAATTTAATCAATCTACCAGTTCTCCGGCCAATATGGATTTTATTCGTGAAGAAGTTCAAGCTTCTCTTGAAGAAATTATCTACAAAAAAACCGGCCGACAACCAATGGTCTTACCCTTAGTAATCGAAGTATAAAATCTAAAACTGTTCTACAAATATTTGTTCCATTTATTATCAGTAATAATACTGTTATTTTTTTTGCAAAAATTTTTTTTAGCTTCTTCCTCAAGATTACTAATTTCTTTATTAATAACCAAACCCATATTTCGTCCATGATCTTTCTTTTCTTCCTCGCTTAATTCAGGAGGTGGATCAGGAAGTTCATTCACAGCCATATTAATTTCTTTAGCCATCTCCATATAACATTTCTTATTTCCAGGAACTGTACAAATTTCACAATTTCTTTTTTCACTCATAAATATATTTTATCCTAATTTTCGATTTTTTAAGTTATAATAAGCCATGGCTAAAAAATTTATCAAACTTAAATCCGAAGATTTATCTGAATGGTATAACGATCTTGTCGTTAAAGCCGAACTTGCCGATTATTCTCCAGTCAAAGGTTGTATGGTTATTCGTCCTTATGGTTATGCCATTTGGGAAAGAATTCAATCTTTTATGGATAAGTTTATTAAAGAAAAAGGTGTTCAAAATGCTTATTTTCCTATCTTCATTCCCGAAAGTTTTTTAAAAAAAGAAAAAGAACATGTTGAGGGTTTTGCCCCTGAATTAGCCGTTGTTACCATGGGTGGTGGTCAAGAATTAACCGAAAAATTAATTGTCCGTCCCACTTCTGAAACCATTATGTACGAAATGTACAAAAAATGGACTCAAAGTTGGCGTGATTTACCAGTAAAAATGAATCAATGGTGCAATGTTGTCCGTTGGGAACAACGTACTTATTTATTTTTAAGAACAACTGAATTTTTATGGCAAGAAGGTCATTGTGCTCATGCCACCTCCGAAGAAAATAATGAAATGGTTCAATGGGCTTTAGATCTTTATAAAAAAACTTATACCGATCTTTTGGCTATTTATGGAGTTACTGGTGTTAAAAGTGATGCAGAAAAATTTGCTGGTGCTGGTAAAACTTATACTATTGAGGCTCTGATGCCAAATGGTAAAGCTCTTCAAGCTGGAACTTCTCATGACCTTGGTCAAAATTTTGCCAAATCTTTTGATTGGTTTGTTTCCGATAAAAACGGTGAAAAACTTTATCCTTACCAAAACAGTTGGGGACTTTCCACTAGATCTATCGGTGGATTAATTATGATTCATGGTGATGATAATGGTTTAGTTTTCCCACCTCAAATTGCTCCAATTCAAATAGTTATTGTTCCAATTCCAAACCACCAAAAAGCATCCAAATTGGCCGAAGATATTTTTATTAAAATAAAATCAAATTATCGTTGTCAGCTTGACGATACTGTTGATGAATCAGCTGGTTTTAAATTTAATAAATGGGAAATGAAAGGTGTTCCAATTAGAATTGAAATTGGCGATAAAGAAGCCGATCTTGATTCTGTAATTTTAGTTCGTCGCGACACTCTTGAAAAACAAACTATTAAAATTGCTGATTTGGAAAAAAATATTGATCAACTTTTAATTGATATTCAAAGCAATTTATTAGAAAAACACAAAAAATTTACTCAAAACAACACTTTTTCAGTTGATTCTTTTGATGAATTTAAAAAAATAATGTCCACTACTCGTGGTTTTATTTCCGCTCATTGGTGTGAAAATGCCGAATGTGAGGCAAAAATAAAAGAAGAAACCAAAGCTACTACTCGCTGTCTTCCAGATGGTCAGCCAGAAGAAGATGGTGTTTGTATTCACTGCGGTAAACCATCAAAACATCGTTGGCTATTTGCACAAAGCTACTAAAACGGTATACTAATTCATGGCTAAACGTGGTCGCAAGAAAAAACATCTATTTCCAGTTTTAAGACTAAAACCGGAAACTGTCAAAACCATCTTTTTTATCATTTTTATGGTTTTGTCGATTCTTTCCTTATTTTCTTTTCTTCAAACCGGATCAAGTCTTTCCCAATTGAATAATAAATTAACAGAATGGTTTGGATTAATTTCCGTTTTTGTTCCCTTTTTACTCTTACTCACTTCTTTTCTTTTTGCCAAAATTAAAATTCCTCTAAAAGAATTAAATGTCTTTTTTGGTTCATTAATTATGTTTATTGCCCTTTTGGGTTTACTCAAACAGGGGGTTGTTGGCACTTTTTTTAGTACTCAAATAACTGCTCTTACTGGTGAATTAGCTGGATTTTTCATTTTTTTCTTTTCTGGAATCGCTGGTTTTGTAATCTTATTTGACACTAACATTAGTCAAATAGTTAAATTTTTTGTTGGGCTTTTCAAGGCTCTTAAAAAATATACTATCGGTAATGGTAAAAATAAAGAAAAAAGATCCGAGAAAAAAGTCGGTAAATTTTTATCAGAACTTTCTCCTTTTAAATCAGAAAAAAATAACGATAAAGACCGTAAGGATGATCCAAATGTAGTTAACGTTCCTCCAGTTATAAAAGCTCCCGACCAGTTATCAATTTCTTCACCGCTTCAATCAAATCCTGTAAACCAAATTTGGAATTATCCCTCTCTTGATATTTTTGATAACACTCCTGGAGCTAAGGCTGACCGTGGTGATGTCCGAAAAAATGCCAGTACTATCGAAGAAACTCTCGAATCGTTTGGTATTAGAGCTAAAGTAGTTGAATATAACAACAGTCCTTCAGTTACCCAATATGCCCTAGAGGTTGCTCTTGGCACCAAATTAGCCAAAATTGTTAGCTTAAGTAATGACTTAGCTATGGCTCTTTCTGCTCCTGGTGGTCAAATTCGTATTGAAGCTCCAATTCCTGGCCGATCATTAGTTGGCATTGAAGTTCCTAATAAATCCCTTGAAGTTGTTCCTATCAGAAAAATCTTAGAATCTGATGTCATGAGAAATGCCAAAAACAAAATCACTGTTCCGTTAGGTCTCGATGTTGCTGGAAATGCCAAAGTTGCCGATATTGCCAAAATGCCGCATGTTTTAATTGCCGGTCAAACTGGTTCCGGTAAATCAGTCTGTATCAATTCTTGGATTGCTAACATTCTTTTCAGATCTTCACCTCAAGAAGTCAGAATGATTATGGTCGATCCTAAACGAGTCGAACTGACTCCTTTTAATGGTATTCCTCATCTATTAACTCCCGTCATTGTCGATCCAGAAAAAGTTATTTCTGCCCTAAAATGGGCGGTTAGTGAAATGGAACGCCGTTATAAAACCTTTACCGAAGTTGGGGCTAAAAATATTGAGGCCTACAACAATTTATCTGGTTTTCAATCAATGCCGTATATTTTGATTTTTATTGATGAATTGGCCGAAATTATGTTATTTTCTCCATCAGAAGTTGAAGATAATGTTTGTCGCTTGGCTCAAATGGCTCGTGCCACTGGTATTCATTTAATTTTAGCTACTCAAAGACCTTCAGTTAATGTTATTACCGGTCTCATTAAAGCCAATATTCCAACTCGTATTTCTTTTGCTGTTACCTCGGTCACCGATTCCCGTGTTATTCTTGATACCCCTGGCGCTGAAAAATTATTAGGTAGGGGAGACATGCTCTATATTCCCCCTGATTTAGCTAAGCCAGTTCGTATCCAAGGTTGCTTTGTCTCTGATAAAGAAATAGTTGCCTTAATTGATTTTCTTAAAACTCAAAAAACTACTGAATATAACGATGAAATCACTAGTCAACCAGTTTCTGGTGGCAATGGTAAATCAGTTATTACCTCAGCTGATGGTTCTTCACACGATCCACTTTACGACAGTGCCGTTAAATTAATTCAAGATACTGGCAAAGCTTCGACTACTTATCTTCAAAGAAAGTTAAGCGTTGGTTATGCCCGAGCCGCTAAAATATTGGACGAAATCGAAGGCGCTGGTTTAATCGGCCCGTCAAAAGGTGCCAAAGCCAGAGATATTTTAATGCCTCACAATCCAGGTGATGGTTCGACTGAATAATTTATTATGCTTCGAACTTCTTCTCTTCTTAAAAACACCCGTATTGATAAAGAATATGACCTGTCCGATATTTCCAAGAAATTAAAAATACCCATCAAATATTTAATTGCTATCGAAAATGAAGAGGTTAAATGTTTTCCTCAAGAGCCTTATTGTTCTTTGATTATTAAAGATTATGCCGATTATTTAGGTCTAAATGGTCAAGAAATGTTATCTTTTTTTCGTCGTGATTTTGAACAAAGTAAAAAAAATAAATCCTTTAAAAAAGAAAATCTATCTTTTACCCCTCAATTTACTTTCGCTCTTTTAATTGGATTAATTTTAGTCAGTTTTATTTTTTATCTCACTTCAGAATATTTAAAATTTAATCGTCCTCCAAAATTAAAAGTAAATTGGCCAGAAAATATTACTGGTACCAGTTTTGATCTTTCTGGTCTTACCGATCCTGATTCCACCATTCGCATTAATCAAGACCTTATTATTGTTGATGATAAAGGAAATTTTCAAAAGAAAATTCAAGCCAGTTCTGGTGGTGAATTAAAAATTATCGTTGAATCTAAATCGCCTAGTGGTAAAACCACTATTGAAGAAAAAGTTTTAAAAACTAATTAATTAGTTTATACTGAATATATGGATATCACTCAAATTGTCATTATCATCAGTTTAGTTGCTATTACCGCCATTATTATTATCAGCGGTGTATTTTTCATTAAATTATTAAAAGACTTAACCGTTACCATCAAAAAAACCAACTTAATTCTTGATGATACTCATTTAATTACCGATTCTGTGGCTAAACCAGTTTCTTCTTTTTCAGAGGTTCTTATGGGTTTAAAAAATGGTTTTTCTTTTTTTAACAATTTATCGAAAAACAAAAAGAAAGATGAATAAGGAAGAGGAAAAAGTAAGCTCTGGTTTTATTTTTGGTCTAACTTTAGGTGCTGCGATTGGAGCCATTTCCGCCATTTTAGTCAATAAAAACAGTAAAACCGAGGTTATTGAAAATTTTGAATCCAAGGTTAAAGATTTTTTCCAAGATTTAATTAGTGACGTTAAAATTTCCGCCAAAGGCGGATCCTCCTCTGGCGGAAAAGAAGTTGAATATATTACTCCCAAAAAACCTGCTCCCAAGATGTTTGTTAAACCGAAAAGATAAGATAATTTCTCCCTTTTATCAAGGGGAGATGTCCGAAGGACAGAGGGGTTTTGAACTGATATAATCAACTTTATGAATGTCAGAGAAATCAGAAAAAAATTTATCGATTTTTATAAAGCCCGTGGTCATATTGAAATTCCTTCTGTTTCTTTAGTTCCAGAAAACGATCCCTCTACTCTTTTTACTTCCGCTGGAATGCAACCAATGATGCTCTATCTTTTAGGAGAAAAGCATCCACTTGGAAAAAGAATTGTCGATTCTCAAAAATGTTTTCGTTCTCAAGATATTGAAGAAGTTGGCGATAATCGTCACACCACCTTTTTTGAAATGTTAGGTAATTGGTCTTTAGGGGATTATTTTAAAAAAGAACAACTCGAATTTATTTTTACTTTTCTTACTGATAAAAACGAAGGAATAGGCCTCGATCCAAATCGAATTCATGTTTCTGTTTTTAAAGGTGATGAAAATCAAAAATTAATGCCCGACACTGAAACCATAGACCTTTGGATTAAGCTTTTTGGAAAATATAACATAAAAGCGGGAATTGGTAATCACATTTTTACCTATCCATCCAACAAAAATTGGTGGTCTCGTTCCGGTTCTCCTGATAAAATGCCTGCAGGTGAACCTGGTGGTCCAGACAGTGAAATTTTTTATGATTTTGGTCCAGAACTAAAACTACATGAAAACTCAAAATGGAAAGATCAACCCTGCCATATAAATTGTGATTGTGGTCGTTTCTTAGAAATCGGCAATTCTGTGTTTATGCAATACCTTAAACAATCAGATGGTAGTTTAAAAGATTTACCTCAAAAAAACATTGACTTTGGAGGTGGTTTAACCAGACTAGAAGCCGTTTCTAAAAATAACCCCGACATGTTTAATATTTCCACCCTTAGCCCTTTAATTAAGGAAATAGAAAAAATTTCCCAAAAATCGTATTCAGATTTAGACAATAAAGCTCCAATGAGAATTATTGCCGATCATATTACTGCCTCGGTTTTTTTAATTAATGATGGCGTTGTTCCTAGTAATAAAGCTCAAGGTTATGTGCTTCGTCGTTTAATTCGTCGGGCTATTCGTCAAGGAAAAATAATCAACATCGAAAATGATTTGATTGTAAAAATAGCTAAATTAGTTATTAATGACGAAAATTATACCGATAAATACCCAGAACTTATTCAAAACCAAAATAATATTTTAGACATTTTAACCACTGAAGAAAATAAATTTAGAAAAACTTTAAACAATGGTCTTCGTGAAATTAATAAACTAATTACTAGAAATAAAACTGTTTCCGGTAAAGAAGCTTTTACTCTTTATGAAACTTTCGGTTTTCCAGTTGAAATGATTCAAGAGGAATTAGCTAAAAATAATTTAACTCTAAATATAGATGATTTTGATCAGGCCAAACTTGATCATCAAAAACTTTCTCAGACTTTATCTGCCGGCAAGTTTAAATCAGGTTTAGCCGATAATTCGGAAATTATTACTAAATTTCATACTGTCGCCCACTTGCTTCACGCCGCTTTAAGAAAAGTTCTTGGCAGTCATGTTCAACAAGCTGGTTCAAATATTACCTCGGAAAGAATTCGTTTTGATTTTACTAACCCCGAAAAATTAACTGAAGATCAGTTAAAACAAGTGACAGATTTGGTTAATGATCAAATTAAATTAAAATTACCGGTTACTGTTGAAAATATGCCCTTTACTGAGGCGACCAAAAAAGGTGCTTTAGCTTTTTTTGGTAACAAATATCCAGAAAATGTTACCGTTTATACCATCGGTTCAAAGGAAAATTATTTTTCAAAAGAAGTTTGCACTGGTCCTCATGTTGCCAATTTATCTGTACTTGGTCATTTTGAAATCTTTAAAGAAGAATCCGCTGGGAGTGGTAAACGCCGTATCTATGCAGTCCTAAAATAGGCAGAATATATAAAAATATAGTATTCTATTATGTATGGGTATTAATAGTTTTTGGCTGTTTTATATTGAAGCCGACAGTATTTTAGTTTCTCTCATTAGTTGGGGAAATGGCCGCTATTATGTTGCTTCAATCGGTCCTAGAGTTGAATGTGACATCAATAATAAAGAATCACTTTTAAAAGCGGCTGATGAGTCCCTTTCCAGTGCTGCCGCCAGCGCCGATATTCCAGAAGATCAAGAACCGATGTTTGCTGGGCTAGTTATCCCTTCGTCTTGGGTGGGTCCAGATGGCAAAATTACTAAAGAAAAATCAGATATTATTTTGCCTCTTCTTAAAGAGCTTGACCTTAAACCATCAGGTTTTATGTCCAACGATGAAGCCATTATTGAAGAATCAAACAAACCCGATGATTTTCCCGCTAGTTTCATTAATCTCTATTTAGAATCTAATGCCTTTGAATTATCTTTAATTTATCTTGGCAAAGTAAAAAAAAGAATCAGAAAAGTTTTTGACACCGAATTTAATGCCCAACTAGTCGAAGATTCTCTATTAGAATTAAATTCCGATTCAACCTTACCTCCTCAAATTTATGTTTATGGTAAAGCTGATGATTTAGTTATCGAAAATCTTAAAAATTTTCCCTGGGTTGGTAAAAAAAATGTTGAAACTTTTCTCCATTTTCCCGAAATTAAACTCTATCAAGACCATGATTTAATAAATATTTTTTTTAAGGCCATCACTTCTCAAATGATTGGTGGGGGAAATCCTAATCATCAACCTCTTCCTCAGGCTGAAGATCAAGAACCAGAAGAGTCATTAGATTCAGAAGAATCACCAGAGCCAGAAGAGGTAAAAACAGTTGAAAATTTGGAAGAAGTTGAAGAGATTGAAGAAACGCCAGAAGTGTCAGAACCTTCAGAAGAAAATTTAGAAGAAGTTTCTTTTAGCGATTTAGGTTTTGCCAAAGAAGAAGCTGTTGTTGTTCCTCCTCGAGAGATTTTCAATATTGAACCTATCAATACTGAGCCTGTCGAAGCACCTAAACCAGAGAAAAAACCAATTTCTTTTAATTTTCCTAAAATAAAATTTAAGCTTCCCAAATTTAAAAATAATTTTTTGCTTTTTATTTTTCCCATCGCTTTAGTCATTCTTTTTCTACCCATTCTATTTTCCAAAGCCAATATCGTTCTTTTTGTTACTCCATACGAATTTAATAAAACAGTTAACGTTACTCTTGATTCTAATGCCACCAGTCTCACTTCCTCAGTCATTCCCGTCGACAAAAAAACAGTTACTATAAATTCTTCTGTTACTATCAAAACCACTGGCCAAAAAGTTATCGGTAATAAAGCCACTGGTGAAATTACTATTTTTAATAAAGTTGAAAAAGTTCAAAGTATCCCTAAAGGTTCAATTTTAATTGATTCTAAAAATCAAAAATTTGAATTGATGAGTGCTGTCCAGGTCGCTTCTAGCAGCTCTAATTTTAATGCTAATCCGCCAACCATGGTTCTCGGTCAATTGAAAACTGTAATTTCCGCCAGTGATATTGGGCCTGAATACAATATTCCCAAAGAGACCACTTTACATTTTAAAGATTTTCCCGAAACTTCAATTATTGTTAAAAGCAATACTGATTTTACTGGGGGAACTAAAGAACAAATTGGTGCCGTCAGCCAACAGGATAAAGTTGCCGCTGAGGCTCAGTTAGCTTTGAAATTAAAAGAAGAAGCCGATCAAAAAATAAGCCAGGAATTTAATACTTCAAATAATGCCATTAAAGAGACTATTCAAACCAAAAAAGGTAAAACTGAACTCAATCGTGAAGTAGGGGAGGAAACTGATGAACTAACTGCCAGTGCCGATTCGACTGTCAGTGTTTTTGTTTTTAAACCCGAGTTAAAAAATCAAATACTAGCTCAATTATTATCATCAGAAACTGGTTATTCTGATTCTGATATAAATCCCGACTCTTTCGTTTTCACCTTAAAAATCGATAAATTAGATTCCAACAAGGCCACTGGTAGTTTAAATATTAAAGGTTCTTCTCTGCCAAAAATTAACGTTGAATTGCTTAAGAAAAATATTTCCGCTAAAACTACCAAAAAAGCTCAAGAAATTATTAAAAAAACTATCAGCCGTGTCTATGATTATAATTTAAAAATTACTTTTAAAATTTTTAATATTTTACCTTTAAACACAAAGAATATTTTTATTGATGTTAAAAACGAATCACCGTGAGCTATCTTTATCTTAAAAAAAATACCCCCTCCCCAAAAAATAAATCGACCGCCAAAAAGAAAAAAATGGCTACTATCTTTCTGGTCATTGGTTTAGTCTTTTTCTTTTCAGCTCTTTTCCCCATTCTTAAGTTTCAACTCCAGTCTTCGCTTAATTTCAGTCAAATGATTAACCCTCTTTCTTTAAAATCTTACAGCGGTTCTCAAAATATTTTAGGCACAGTTACTACCGATTACACTCAAATGGCTAATTGGTTTGTTGCCGATTCTAGCGAAAATAATCAGCTTTTTTCCAATAACAATAACTTAACTTATAAAATTTCTATTCCTAAATTAAAAATTAAAGATGCCGTTGTGACTATTGGTAGTATGGATTTAAAAAAAAGTTTAATTCAATATCCCCAAACGGCTCTTCCTGGTCAACTTGGAAATACTGTCGTTTTCGGACACTCAGTTTTGCCTCAATTTTTTAATCCAAACAATTATCTAACCATTTTTTCTACCCTCTATAAGTTAAAACAGGGAGATGAAATATTTATTGAATACGATAGCGTCCAATATAAATATATTATTAATGAAATGTTCGAAGTTAAACCCACCGACCTTTCGGTTCTTGAACAACGTTTTGATCAAAAAAATTTGACTCTTATAACTTGCAGTCCCCCAGGCACTTATCTTCGCCGTCTTATCATTAAAGCCAGTTTGAGCATTAATTAAAATCCTCTCTGTCACTTTGTGACATCTCCCCTTAACAAAGGGAGAAGTCTTTCTAAAACTTTATCAAAGTTATTCAATATTTCATCGTTAGTAAATCTGATGGTTTTAATATTTACTGCCTTTAAATATTGATCTCTTAACAAATCATAGTTTTTCTTTTTATTATGTGAACCACCATCAATTTCAATACATAACGATAATTCACGACAATAAAAATCTAAAATAAATCTAAACATTGGTTTCTGTCTTAAAAATCTATATTTACTTTTTCTTAAATATCTCCACATTACATATTCTGCATCTGTTGGATTCTTTCTGTTATTTATAGTTAATACTTTTAATTCTTCTAAATACCTAATATGACCCTTTTGTGTTACATAATTATCATCTGTAAATTTCATTACAAATAAGTATATAAAAGATTTCCTCCCTTGATAAGGGAGGATACCGGTTTACCCGGAGGAAGGATTTAAAAAAAAGCCCTGAAATGAATATTCAAACTTGAAGGTTTGTTATAATCCTCCTATGAATTATCTTTCTATTGATTATGGCACTAAAAATATTGGTCTAGCTGTTTCCATTCTTAATATTATTACTCCGATTCCTGCCATTAAAAATGATGATCAGGTTATTGAAAATATTAAAAAAATTATTACCGATTACAAAATCGATAAAATTTATATTGGCGTCTCTGAAGGTCGCTTCGCCGATATCACCAAAACTTTCATCGACAAGCTTCGTTCTATGTTAAAATTAGATATAGAAACAGTCGAAGAAGCTGTTAGCACCATCGAAGCTCAGCAGATTTACATTAAAAATAAAAATAAAAAGAAAGATTACAAAAAATTAATTGACTCGGTGGCCGCCGCAGTTATTTTAAGAAGAGTAGTAGATTAATAGTTTAATAAAATTATGATCAAAAACCTAATTTCCCCCATCCAAGCCTGGTTATTATCACAGGGTCGTTGCGTTGGCTGTGGCACTTCACTTTCTCATGGTGCCAAAAAAGATGTCAGAGGCAAAACCACTGTCACCTGTAGATGCGGTCGTATTTTTATTTATGACGGTGTCAAGGGCACTTATCGTCGAGCTTTATTTGACGAAATCTAAAAATGGCTCGGGTTTTTGCAATTATTAGCCTTTCTGTCGTTATTTTATTAGCGGGTATTTTTTCCTATCTAAAAGTTAATAATCGAGCCGTTTCCGCCGATACTTCCAATATTATGTTTACCATCAAAGATGGTGACAGCTTGGTAAATATTTCCAAAAATCTAGAATCAAAATCATTAATTAGAAATAAATATTCCTTTTTATTTTATGCCTACACTTTGGGATTAAATAAAAAAATCCAAGCGGGGACTTTTCGTCTTTCTCCTTCTTTATCTACTAAAGATTTAATCGTCAAGCTTTCCAAAGGCGGTGTTAGTGATTATTGGTTAAAAATCATTGAAGGTACTAGAGTTGAAGAGAACGATGTAAAAAATGCCAAAGAAGGCTATCTTTTTCCCGACAGTTATTTAATTCCTACTTATTACACCGCCGATCAAATTCTCCAAGTTATTCAATCAAATTTTGATAAAAAATTTGCTCAAGCCAAAGAGGGGGCTACTAATAAAAAACTAACCGACAAAGAAATTGTTATTTTTGCCTCGATTTTGGAAAGAGAAGCCAGAAGTTTAAAGTCCAAACAGGAAGTAGCGGGTATTCTTTTAAATCGCCTCGAAATTGGTATGGCTTTACAAGTCGATGCTTCGGTTCAATATGCTCGTGACACTAAAAATAAACCAAAAAAATATTGGGAACCACTTTCTAAAGCCGATATTTCCATTATTTCTCCATTTAATACCTACAAAAACCCAGGTCTTCTACCGTCTCCCATTTGTAATCCAGGCTATGATGCAATTTATGCCGCTTTTCATCCAACTGCGTCCAATTATCTGTATTACATCACTGGTAACGATAATTTAATGCACTATGCCGTCACTCTCGATCAGCACAATTCTAACATCGCCAACTATCTAAAATAATCTCAGCTATTTTTCAGTTTTTCATTCTCAATTTGCCGGTTTTTAATATACATCTGATATGTATAAAACTTATACTGTCAGTATGTAATAAATGTGTACAATTTAATTTTTAACCTAAAACATTGACAATTTTACACTTTATAGATATAATAATCACTATATTATAGGTTCTATAAAACAAGATGTCTAAAGAATCAAATGATAGAATAATCGCTGGTGGTTTAGCTGTATTAAGCCTCGCTACCGGTGCTTATGCAATTGATAAAAAACCAAATTCTTTCCCTTCTGAACCCAGTGTTAGTAGAGTTTCGCCTGGTGTAAATAATTCAGAAGAAGTTTATTCTTCAAAGTTAGTTTCGGAAGTTTACAGTCCAAGCCAAGAATCAAAAGTTTCTAGTGTAGAACCAAAAAAAGTATCTATCCCTGAAACAAAATCGGAAGTTTCTAGCGTAACAGAGCCAGTTTCCTCTCAAGTTGTCAGTTCTAAGCCAGAAGAAATAACTTCTTCCACACCGGAAGTTTATTTTCCCTCAGTAGAAGTTGGCGAATTAGAAAATGTCACCGTTATTGAATATGGCAAAAGTGAATTAGGACGCCCACTCGAAGTAATGTTGATTAAACCAACAAAAGAAGTAAAAAAAACAGTATTGCTTACTTTTGAAATACATGGTTTTGAAGGTTCTTATCCCAGAGATGGTCAAGTTTTAGTAGATCTAGGTAATGAGTTAGTTAAATATTTTTCCCAAAATCCAGATAAACTTGGCAACACTGCTCTTTATGTTGTTCCGTCAGCTAATCCAGACGGATTGATCGATGGCAACACTGACAATGGTTTTGGTAGATGTCAGGCATCAGGAATCGATATTAATCGAGATTTTGATTATCGTTGGAAAAAAGAAACCTCTAGTTTGTATAAAACTCTTTCTCCATTTTCTTCTCCAGAATCACGAGCTTTACGTGATTTAGTTGTAGATATTAAACCAAATGATGTTATTGATTTTCATGGTTGGTTTTCTACCAGTTATGGAAACACTGAACTTTGTGAAATTTTTAATCGTTTGGGCGTTAGGCGAAGTAACTGCCTTGGAACTCCTGGATATTGGACTAGTTATGCTAAAAAATATTGTGAACGTGTTGCTTTAATAGAGTTACGTGATCCAAAGTCAAGTCCAACCGATCCTCAAAAACTAATCGAGGCAGTCACTTATCTATGTGCTGAGTAATTTTGTTGTAGAAATTTGGTGTTTTTAAGAACGTCTGTTTACTTTTGAAACGGAATAGTCTATATTTTTATATAAATGCTTGATGATTTAAATAGAGACAATTACCAAAGTGATTTACCGACAGGGAAAGCTAAAATACCCAAATTTTTGTACATCACTGTTATTTTTCTATTAATTTTAATTTTATTTATCTTCGGATTTAATCTGTATTTAAAAAAAACAAAAGAGATAAAAAACAGCCAGACAACAAACCAGACCGATTCAACATTAATTTCCAGTCAAGAAGCAGTTAATATAACTAAAAAAACACAAAGCTGGATCAGTTCTCAAAAAAACGAAGAAGGTATTTATCGTTTTGGATGTGAGTGTTTAGATGAGTTTTGCCAGCAATGCAAACAAAGTGTGTATTCTCCAAGAGTTATTCCTTTTGTATTGTGGAGTAAATTTAAATATGCCGAAAGTAGCAGTAATTTTAATGATTTTGTCAAGGAAGTAGAATTATCTCAAAATAGTGTCAAAGAACATTCGTTACAATATTCAGGATGGAACTGTAAATTGCTTTATGAAACATGGAAAAGTGATAGTTTATCCCAGACAACCAAAGACCAGATTAAAAATATTTGTATCAAGAGTGAATACGAATTTGAAGATGGATTAAAACTTCCATCAAACTTAGATCAAACCCTATTAACTAACATAAAAAATATAAAAACCAATAAACCCTTGTCAGAAGTTAGTAATCAAGATCAGTTAAAGAATTTTTTTTATAATAATTCTTTTCTTGTTTCGGAAATGGTAACCAGACATTTATGGAGTGAAATAACACACTATGTTTATTTAGAAAGTAATTTATCTGAAACTGATTTGGCAAAAATATATTTTGATAAAGCATTAAAAGGTTATTTTCTAAAAGAAAAATTAGGAGTTAAAGAAAATGCGGTTTTAGGAATAGCCGCCATTGATATGTACAAACTGACTAAAGATGAAACTTATTTAGATTTTTCTAAATATCTTTTAAATTTAAAACCAGAAATAGGCAATAATTCATCTTATAACTTGATTTATCAAGCTTTGTTAGCTCGTGAATTAGCTATAGTTAGCCAGGATAAATCATATGAATCAATCTTTAAAACAACTGTTTCCAATATTGTTAAATATAATAAATCAAATAGCTACCAAGAAGGTGCTTTCAAAGCGCCAAGTGAGGCTTTTTATTTAACGGAAAATAGTTTAATTTCTGGTTTAATTTCAATGTTATGAAAAAGAAAATTATTTTATATTTTATATTTTTATTATCTTTTTTGTTAATAAATAAAACAGAAGTTTTTGCGTGGTCATGTTGTAAGACAAATGCCAGTACTGGTGGATGTGGTTATTGTGTTGTTAGTGGTGGGCGTGATTATCAAACCTTAGCACAACGTTGTGGTGAAGGTGCCCCATGGTGCCAAACAGCCACTCCTGTTTGCGGTATTGGTTGGAGTCCGTCATGTGTTAGTGGTGATTGTAATTCTTGTACCCTGTCTTGTAATGACTGTGACAATACAACTACTTGCTATCAGGAAAAAACAGATTGTCTTTGTAATCATTCAGAAATGTTAAAGCTTCTTACAACAGAATCTTATACTGCCACTGGTCCAAATTGTCTGCCCAAAGTATGTCCTGGTTTAAAAACAGCACAGGTATTCAGTGGTACCACCACAGAAACTAATACAATAACCCAATATTGTTTTACTAGTACTCGAATAAAAGATTCAACCGATTCTACTACAAATACTTATTCTAGTCAGTCTGAATGTCTCTATTGGCGTTCTCAAGTTGGTAGCACCGATATTGAAACCTATACTGATTGTGTAGATTGTAGCTATACTATCATTACTGAAGCAACTAACACCCCCTACGATCCTCCATGTTATGAAAATATTTCCCCATCTTGTTCTAGCCTTCCCGGTGGATGTTTGTCTGGCTATACTGGTTGGACAGACCAAACAGGTACTGACGGAACATATAATTGGAATTGTTATGGATCTTGTCCTGGAACTTCTACAAGTTGTTCGGCTAGCTCCAACTACCCCCCAGTCATAGATTCTTTAATTATTGTAAACTACCTAGGGGATATTGTTGATGTTGAATCTGACAATCGAAATCAAATTTGTCAAAATGAATTTAAGGGTAGTCGTAAGGTTACTTTTATCATAATGGCCGGTGATCAAGACGGTGATGCACTTAATTATTCATTGTCTTTAGGCACAAATGTTATAGCAGATAAAGTTTCTACGAATTCAATTACTTTTACTTTTCCAGACGATTCCACTTGGAATAATAGTTCTGCACAAATAATCACTGCTACTGTTACTGATAGCCATGGTGCTTCCGCTTCAAATAAATCGAGGTCTCTTAAAGTTTGGGATTGTAAAGTTGATATTAGTGGCAAATTTTACGATGGTTCAGCTGGGCTTAACTGTCCAACTACTGGATTTAGTACTCCAGCCGACAAAGCAGTTCTTAATTTAACCACTTTAGCTTTTTCAAAAAATTCTGTTCCTATAGATATGAATGTTGATTCAGATGGTATTAGCTATACCAGCGGTGTTAATGCTTTAATTTGGGGTACTGATGGTTATATTCCTCAATTTAATTCAGACATTGCTTTAAGTGACCAAAAAATGAAATCCCAAAGTTCTTCGTCTGCTACTATGTCTTGTGATTGGTGGATTGATACTACCGATGTTGATCCTTATACTGCAGATCCTTCTTTTACTGCTGATTTTTCTGGAGTTGCTAATAAAGATCCTTGGTGGCAAACCAAATTTGGTGGGGTAGTTAGTAACAATCGGGTTATTAATCGGGTTCCAAATACTTGTTCCGATTGCAAAATGAGTCCGTCTGGTCTCGTTTCTGCCCCTAACATTACCAATTCTGGACTTTCACTTAGCAATGCTCAGCCTTGGTATTACAAATCAACTGCCGCTAAATTATCCGTTAATAACACGGATTATAGCTACTTTTTAACTCAATACCACGACAAAAACAATATTGGTGTCGTTTTATCTGGTAATAAAAGTATTGCTGATGTTGGAACAAATGGCATTTATTTTGTTGATGGTAATTTAACTATTGATAATAATCTCGTTAAGACTGGAAATTTCTTAATGATAATCGTCAAAGGGGATATTTCAGTTACCGAAAATGTTACTCGGGTTGATGGTATCTTGGTGGCTAATAATATTATTGCTGCTGGGATTAATTCTTCTCCTTTAAACTTTAACGGCAGTCTTTACGCCGCCGATAGTACTAATCTTTCTGGCCGAAGTTTAGGTGGATCAGCTAATAATTCCAGTCCAGCTGTAATTGTTAAATATGATCCAGAAATGATTTTTAATATTCCAGAATCTTTAGCTAAAGTTTTAACTAGTTGGCAATGGGGAAATTAATTATGACCAAAAAAACAAAAAATAATAAATCAAATAAAGGTCAAATTGCTATTATTGTTCTTTTGGCTTCTGCTGTTCTTTTAACTCTCGGCCTGTCTTCTTCCCGAAAAGCAGTTACCGACATCAAAGTTGATACCGATGAAGAATTATTAAAAGAAGCTTTTACTGCCGCTGAATCCGGAATAAATAATTATCTTAACGCCGGTGGTGGCACTTATTCCGACAGTAGTGGTAATAAAGCTACTGTTAGTTCCGTTGATATTGGCAGTGCTAACAGTTTATCTTCCGAGGGTAAAGTTTTGGTCAACACTCCTCAATTATTCTGGCTAGTTAATCATAATGATGACGGTACTATCGGTACTAGTTACTATGATAATGATTTTAAAATTGAAGCCGGCGAAAGTTTAAACAACGTTGCCTTAAAAGTTGATTATTACTATATAAATTCTAGTAATGCCTATTCAGTTAGCCATTTTGGTTGCTACACTGGTACAAATCCAGACCTTATTGGTTTCGCTGGCAGTTGTTCAATAACTAAAGGTGCTAATCGACCGCTTTTGGTTGTTGTCACTCCACTAGGTTCTTCTACCACCTTAACTATTTCTGGTACTGCAACTTTCCCCATTCAAGGACAAGAATTAACCGCTGTTGGTACTGCTGGCAATGGAGTTACCACTCAAGTCAAAACCCGAAACATTTACCAACTTCCACCCTTCTTTTTTGAAGCCATCACCGCCCAAAATATAGTACAGTAGAATTATTAATTACTAATTATTAATTTTTAATTATTAATTCTTAATTATTAATTAATTGATTAAGTATTTTCCATCGTCTTTTCTTTTCGCTTTGAGGGATTTCGTCTTTATATAATTTTGCCGAAACAGTGCCTTTTCTTGGGGAATATTTATTTAGATAGGCAATTTCAAATTTGGCTTTTTTACAAAGTTTGACTGTATTTTGAAAGGCTTTTTCGTCTTCTCCGGGGAATCCGATAATAATATCAGTTGAAAACTTAACATCTTTAATTTTATTTCTGATTTTTTTTACTAAGTCCAAATATTCCTTTTGAGTGTATCCTCGATTCATTTTTTTAAGAACTTCATCGTCGCCAGCTTGAAAAGGCAAATGAAGCAGGCGGTCGATATTTGGATACTTGGCAATAGTTTCAATCAATTCATCAGAAAAATCCCAAGGATTACTGCTGACAAAAGAAATTTTTTCTAGATTTTTCTTCGCCACTTCTTCCAAAAGTTTTGGAAATAAACTTTTAAATCTTTTTTTACCCATCGACACTAAAGTTGCTTCAGTAAGATCATTTCCATATGAGTTCACATTTTGTCCAATCAACATCACTTCTTTAAATCCATTTTTAATTACTCCATCAATTTCTTTTAAGATATCTTCCATTGGTCGAGAAATTTCTGGCCCCCGAGCAAAGGGGACAATGCAATAACTACAAAAATTACTGCAACCAAAACTAATTGGAATTAAAGCTATTTTTTTCTTGTCTCTAATTGGGTCAATTTTATAACTTATCTTTTCAATCGGTAAAAATTTCCAAACTGCAGGAAAATCTCTTTTTAATTGAGCTAATTTTTTTCCAGTTTTATCCTTATTTGCCAATCCACTCAAACACCCCGTCACAATAATTTTAATCTTTTTACTTGATAAACTTTTAACTTTTGACTTGTTTAATTTATTAATTTCATTTATTAACCCATAAACTCTGTTTTCTGCCGATTCTCTGACAATACAGGTATTAATAATCACTAAATCAGCTTCTTTCCAATTATTAACTTCTTTATATCCTTTACTCCAATAAAAAGCCTTAATTCTTTCCGAATCAGCTGTATTTTGAATACACCCAAAAGTTTTAATGAAAAAATTCATTGCTAATTTTATCAAAAAGTGAGAAACTTAATTATGGATAATCAAATAAACCCTCAAGAACCGACTATTAATGACTCAGCCGAATCAATAATTCAAGATTCTGCCGTTACTCCACCTTCACCAACTCCTGAAACCCCAACAGAACAAACAACTCCTGTTACAGAGCCAGAGCCTGTCGAATCTACCCCAGAATCAGAGACAGAGATACAGCCTCAATCAACCGAACAACAACTCCAAGATCTTGGTATTACTCCTCCACTAAAAACTGGCGGTGGCTTTTTTAAAGGTCTTTTTGTAGTTGCTTTAATTATTTTTGTTTTCGTTATGGTTGCCCTTGGTTTAGTTTTTTTTAAAAACCAAAAAAATATCGATAATTCCGATTCTAATTTTGACACTGCCGAATCTACTCCAATTCCAGCTTCTGGAATTTGCTTTTTAAATGATAAAACTTATCAAATAGGGGAATCTTTTGCTTCAGCTGATGGTTGTAATACTTGTACTTGTGAATCAGCAGATGTCATTACTTGTACTGAAAAAGCTTGTCCTTCAACCATAACTCCAACAAAAACTGCCACCGCCACTCCAACTGTCACCAAATCAGCCACTTCATCATCAACTAAAAATTAAAGCTAAATTCTACTTATTGCGAACCCTTGACGAAGGGTTTATAATACCCTCATTCGGTCGAGCGGTTGGAACATAACTCGCCATTTTTTTAATAATTAAATTTGTTGATGCCTTCCGTAAAAAGAACTCAATGGGGTAAAAAATACCCAAACCTTCCTAAGTTAGATTTAATTCAAATTCAAAGAGAATCCTGGAAAGAATTTTTAGAAAAAGAACTCATAGAGACCGTTAAATCAATTTCTCCCATCAGTGATTACACTGGTAACAATTGGGAACTTGAACTTGGTCAATTAACCTATGATCCAATCGTTATCTCACCAGATCTTGCCAAAAGAAAAGGCATAAATTACACTGTCCCCGTCCGTATCAAAGCTAAATTAACCAATAAAAGAACCGGTAATGTTCGCGAAGAAGAAGTATTTTTTCTAAATCTTCCCACCATGACTGATGAAGGGACTTTTATTATTAATGGTATTGAAAGAGGGGTTATTAATCAATTAGTCCGATCTCCAGGTGTTTATTTCACTGGCGAAACCGATCCAGCCACTGGTAAAACTTTATATAATGCCGAAATCCGACCTGTTCGTGGTTCTTGGCTCGAATTTTTCATTGGTAAAAAAGATGTTGTTTTTGCCAGAATTGATCGAAAAAAGAAATTCCCAGCCACCATTATTTTGCGAGCCGCTTGCCAAATGGGCGACAAACAATTAGTTGCTGAATTCAGCGATTTCATTAATGGCACAATTTCTGCCGATATTTCCAAGACTTCAGAAGAAGCAGTTTTAGAGTTTTATCGAAAACTTCGACCAGGCGAACCAGTTATTCTCGAAAATGCTCAAAAATTTTTCAATGAAAGATTTTTTGATCTTCGAACTTATGAATTAGGTAATGTTGGTCGTTATAAAATCAATAAAAAATTTGGTTTTAAAATTAGTGACGATGATAAAGAAAATTGGGTATTAAGAAAAGAAGATTTAGTCGCTACCATTAAATATTTAATCCAACTCCAAAAGGGTGAAGTTAAACGTCTTGATGATATTGATAGTCTTGCTAACCGTCGTCTTCGACGCAGTGGTGAAATAGTTTCTCAAATTGCTATTCGTCCAGCTTTAGCACGATTTGAAAGAATGGTTAAAGAAAGAATGAGCTTAATTTCTACTAAAGAAAAACCAGCTCCTTCTCAAATGATTAATCCTCAACCGTTAATTTCAGCTCTCAACACTTTTTTCCGATCCAACCAGCTTTCTGCCATTTTGGATCAAACCAATCCTTTAGCTGAATTAGATTTACTTCGAAGAGTTACTGTTGTCGGTATTGGTGGTTTAACTCGAGAACGTGCTGCCTTCTCAATTCGTGATGTTCACAGTTCTCAATATGGTCGTATCTGCGCCGTTCGTTCCCCAGAAGGTCCAAATATCGGTTTGGTCACTTATTTAGCTCTTTATGCCCAGATTAATAAATATGGCTTTTTAGAAGCTCCTTTTAGAAAGTTAGAAAAAACCAAAGGTGGTTACACCATCTCTAAAGATTTTGTTTATATTGACGCTGAAGATGAATACGAGAAAAAAGTTACCCATTTAGGTATCAAATTTGATGAAAATTTTGTTACTAAACAAGAATGGGTGCCAATTCGTTACCAAGGTGAATTTATTGAAGGTCCAATAAGTGAAGTTGAATATATTGATTTAGTTCCAAACCAAATCGTTGGTGCTTCAGCCTCTTTAATTCCTTTCGTTGACCATGATGATGCTACTCGTGCTCTTATGGGATCACACATGCAGACTCAAGCTGTTCCTTTAGTTGCTCCAGAATCTCCATATATTGGTACTGGCATGGAAGCTACTGTCGCCAATTCAATGCGTAGAACTGTTTTAGCCAAACATAGCGGTAAAATTACTTTTGTTGATGGTAGTAAAATTGTCGTTGCTCTTGATAAAAAAACTACTGAAACCAGTTGTGATGCCAGCGAAATTAGTGCTGACGGTAAAACCGAAACCTACAATTTGACTAAATTTTTAAGAACTTCACCATATGGTACTTGTTATAACCAAAAAGTGGTTGTTAACACTGGTGACGTTGTTAAAGAAGGTGATTTATTAATTGACGGTCCATCCACTGATGGTGGTGAGTTATCAATTGGTCGTAATCTTTTAGTTGCCTATGCCTCTATCGATGGTTTATCTTATGAAGATTCTTTCTTAATTTCTGATAGATTGGTTAAAGAAGATATCTTAACTAACATTCAAATTTACGAATATGCTGCTCAGGTTGTTGAAACAAAATTAGGTTCAGAAGAATTAACCAAAGATATTCCTAACGTTTCTGAAAATGAATTAGCTAAATTAACTGACGATGGTATCGTTATGATTGGTGCCACTGTTGGTCCAAATGATATTTTAGTTGGTAAAGTTGAACCTCGTGGTGAAAAAGAATTATCTGCTGAAGAAAGACTTTTACGCGCTATTTTCGGTGAAAAAGCTCGTGAAGTTAAAGATACTTCTCTTCGTGTTGCTAACGGTGAAGGCGGTGTCGTCATTAAAGTTGACATTTTAGATAAAGAAAAAGGTGACGAACTTGATCCAGGCGTTAATAAAGTCGTTAAAGTTTATGTTGCTCAAATCCGACGTATCCAAGAAGGCGATAAAATTGCCGGACGACATGGAAACAAAGGTTGTATTTGCCGAATCATGCCACAATACGACATGCCTCGTCTTGCCGATGGTACTCCAGTCGATATGGTTATGTCTCCACTTTCAGTTGTTGCTCGTATGAATTTAGGACAGATTCTAGAAGTCGCCCTAGGTTATGCTGGCTACAAATTAGGTAAAAAATATGCAGTTCCAGTTTTTGAAAAATATTCAGAAGATGAAATTGGTGAAGAACTTAAAAAAGCTGGTTTATCAACCACTTTAAAGAGTCAACTTTATGACGGTCGAACCGGTGAACCTTATGATCAAGAATCTGTGGTTGGTATCGGTTATATCATCAAACTTGTTCACATGGTCGATGATAAAGTTCATGCTCGTTCCACTGGTCCATATTCTCTAGTTACTCAACAGCCACTCGGCGGAAAAGCCAGAATGGGAGGACAAAGATTGGGAGAAATGGAAGTTTGGGCTCTTGAAGCTCATCGTGCTGCTCATACTCTTCAAGAAATGTTGACTATTAAATCTGATGATATTGAAGGTCGTACTCATGCCTTCCAATCAATTATTAAGGGTCAACCAATTCCTGAACCAGCCATTCCAGAATCTTTCAAGGTTTTAACCAAAGAATTAGCTGGCTTAGCTCTCGATATTTCTCCAGTTGGTCTTCGAGAAATCGATGAAAATGCTGAGGAAGAAAATCCAACTCCGGCGGAAATAAAACCAGAAGACGTTGAACCGGAAGTTCCGGTAGAAGTCGAATCTGAAGTCGAAGGATTAGTTATTAAGGAGGAACAATAATGTTTAAATTTAAAAGTATGATCGACTTTACCGGTCTCCAAATTAAATTAGCTTCTCCTGAAGATATTTTATCTTGGTCCAATGGTGAAGTTATTAAACCAGAAACTATTAATTATCGCTCTTGGCGTCCGGAAAAAGACGGTCTTTTCTGTGAAAAGATTTTCGGACCAAGTCATGATTATGAATGTTACTGTGGAAAATACAAAAAAATCCGATTTAAGGGTGTAATTTGTGATCGCTGTGGCGTTGAAGTTACCACTTCTAAAGTTAGAAGAGAAAGAATGGGTCATATTTCTTTGTCTGCTCCTGTCACTCATCTTTGGTATCTTCGCAATACTCCATCTCCAATTGGAGTCATTCTTGACGTTCCTCAAAAAGATCTTGAATCAGTCGTTTATTTCACTAAATATCTTGTCACTTCTGTTGACGATTCTAAACGCAAAGAAGCTTTAGACAACTTAATGAGTAATTCTAAAAAAAGAGTTGACCAACTTGATGTTGATACTAAAAAAGCTGTTGCCATTAAAACCGAAGAAACTGAAAAAGAAAAGAAAGATCTTAAAGCCAAAATTAAAAACAAAGATCAACTCTGTATTGCTCAAGAAGAACGCGATATTAAATTAAAACAAGATATCCAAAAACTTGAAAATAAGGCTTTAACCGAAAAAAATCGTATTGAAGGTTTGATGAAGTATTTGGAAGAAAAAATCCAAAATCTCCAAGTTTTAACCACTATTTCTGACGAAGAAAGCTTCTATTTATCCCAATTTTCCGCAGATATTTTCTTTACTGCCAAAATGGGAGCTGAGGCTCTTTTTGAAGTTTTAAAACAAATTGATTTAGTTGAGACTGTAAAAAATCTTAAAAAAGAATTAAACAAAACCAGTTCTAAACTCAAGAAAAAGAAAATCATGTATAAAATCCGTATTTTAAACGGCATGATTGAAAATGAAATCAAACCAGAATGGATGGTTATGACTCAAATTCCAGTCGTTCCACCAGATTTGCGACCTATGGTCCAATTAACCGGTGGCCGATTTGCCACTTCTGATTTAAACGATTTATATCGAAGACTAATTAATAGAAATAATCGTCTTAAAAAATTATTGAAACTTGGTGCTCCAGAAATCATTTTACGAAATGAAAAAAGAATGCTCCAAGAATCAGTCGATATTTTAATCGATGCTCAAAAAAGTTCTAAAAACAAGAGAAAAAGTGCTAAACGAGTTCCTCGTTCACTTTCAGATCTTTTACGCGGTAAGAAAGGTCGTTTCCGACGCAATTTGCTCGGTAAACGTGTCGATTATTCCGGTCGTTCAGTCATCGTTGTCGGTCCAGAATTAAGATTAAATCAAGTCGGTCTTCCAAAAGAAATCGCTCTTGAAATGTACCGACCTTTTGTTCTTCGTGAACTTATGGCTACTGGAATTGCTGCCAACATTAAAAGTGCTAAAAATTTAATTGATCATCGAGTTAACGAAGTTTATGATATTTTGGAAAGAGTCACTAAAAAGACTTATGTCTTATTAAATCGTGCTCCAACCTTACACAAACTTTCAATTCAAGCTTTCCGACCAATCCTAGTCGATGGTCTTGCTATTCGACTTCACCCTTGTGTTTGTAAAGCTTTCAACGCCGATTTCGATGGAGATCAAATGGGTGTTCATTTACCTCTTTCTGATGCCTCTCAAAAAGAAGCTCAAAGGTTGATGTTGCCTTCTCACAATTTACTTAAGCCTTCTGATGGTAATCCAGTCTCTGTTCCTACTCAGGAAATGGCTGTCGGTTGTTACTACATCACTTCTGTCCGATCTGAAGATTTAGAAGCCGAAAAAACCGAAGGTTTTGAAGGTTTATCTATTTTTGCTGATGAATCTGAAGTCGAATTAGCCTATGAATCCAAAAAAATTGGTTTAAGAGAATTAATCGTCGTCAAGTTAAACGGTGTTTTAACTAAAACCACTTATGGACGCATTTGGTTCAACAAAATTCTTCCAAAAGAATTCCCATTCTTAAATGAAGCTATGGCTGGTTCTAAATCGGTTAACGATTTAGTTGTTAAATCATTAGAAATTGCCGGTCGTTTAAAAACTGTTAAATTAATCGATTCTCTTAAAGATATCGGTTTTACTGGTTTTACTCTTTCTGGTCTTTCTTTATCCATGGCTGATTGTGGAAACTTAGCTGAGAAAGAAGACATTATTCACCAAGCTAACAAATTAGTTTTAGAAATTGAAGAAAATTATAAAAACGGTTTGATTAGCAATGATGAAAAGAAACGTCTCTCACAAGCTATTTGGATGGAAAAAACCGAAGAAATCGCTGAAAAAACTTGGGCTACTCTTGATATTGATTCTCCAATCCGTATCATTTCTGCCGCTGGTATCAAACGTGCTTCTAAAGACCAAATTAAACAGCTTTCCGGTATGAGAGGTTTGATGGTCGATCCAACTGGAAAAATCGTTCAACTTCCTACTAAATCCAATTTTAGAGAAGGTCTCTCTGTTTTTGAATACGTCACTGGTGCTAGAGGTACTCGTAAAGGTTTAGCCGATACTGCCTTGAAAACTGCTGATGCTGGTTATTTAACTCGAAGACTTGTTGATGCTGCTCACATCGCTATCATCAAACAAGAAGACTGTGGTACCGACAAATTCATTACCATTGATGCTAATGAAAAAGGTCGTGAAAGATATTTCACTCGCCGAATTTTAGGTCGAGTTTTAGCCACTGATATTATTGATCCTAAAACCAAAAAAGTATTAATTGAAAAGGGGACTTTATTAAATAACGATGAAGTCGCTTTGATCGAAGAAAAACAGATTTGTACTGTTAATATTCGTTCTCCTCTTACCTGCAATGCCGAAACTGGTTTATGTCAAAAATGTTATGGTTGGGATCTTTCTACTCGAAAAATGGTTCAAGTTGGTGTTCCAGTTGGTGTCATTGCTGCTCAATCAATTGGTGAACCAGGTACTCAACTTACTCTTCGAACCAAACACACTGGAGGTGTAGTCGGCGTCGATGTTACCCAAGGTTTGCCACGTGTTCAGGAATTATTTGAAATTAGAACTCCAAAACTTCCTTCACCATTAGCTGAAATTAGCGGTAAAGTAAAAGTTAAAGAAACCGTTGATGGCTACGAAATTAAACTTAGTGGTAAAGATAAAGATAATAATGCTAAAGCTATTACTTATATTTTACCTTCCAACGTTACTCTCCTAGTTGCTGACGGTGACTTAATTGCCGCTGGAACTCAGCTTTGTTCTGGTTCTCTTGATGTTAGAGAAATCATGGATGTTAAAGGAATTGAGTCCGCTCAAAGATATTTAATTAATAGCATTCAAGGTGTTTATGAATCTCAAGGAATTGGTATTCATGACAAACATTTGGAAGTTATGGTTAAAGAAATGAGTGACAAAATTAAAATTGAAGACCCAGGTGATACTACTTTCCTTTATGGTCAAATTGTTACCGCTGCTGTTTTCCATGCCGCCAACGATAAGGCTAAAGCTAATAACAATGGCAAACCGGCTGTTGGTAAAAAAGTATTACTCGGATTAATTCAGTCTGCTTTAACTACTGGTTCTTGGTTATCTGCTGCATCGTTCCAACAAACCACTAGTGTTTTGACCGAAGCTTCCTTACTTGCTGAGGTCGATGGCTTGATTGGTCTTAAGGAAAATGTTATTATCGGACGATTAATACCCGTCAGTAAAAATCAAAAATAAATATGCCAACATTTAATCAATTAATTAAAGCTGGTCGAAATAGAAGAACTCAAAAAGTCAGAACAGTTGCTCTTCGTGATGGTTTTAACACCATTACTAATCGACCGACACTTAGTATAAATCCAATTAAAAAGGGAGTGGTTGTTTCGGTCAAAACTATGACACCAAAAAAACCACACTCAGCTTTACGAAAAATTGCTAAAGTTAAGCTTAGTAATCACGCTTCGGTTACCGCTTATATTCCCGGTATTGGTCACAATTTAGCTGAACACAGTATCGTTAGTATTAAAGGTGGTAGAGTCAGAGATTTACCAGGTGTTCGTTATCGTATTATTCGTGGTAAATACGATGCTGGTGCTGTAGCTGGTCGACAACAGTCTCGCAGTAAATATGGTGCCAAAAAAGCTGCCGTTAAAACCGCCTAACTTTATAACTTGAAAAACTTTATAACTTTATAACTAAAATATATGTCCAGAAAAGGAATTAATAAAATTAGAGAAGTACTTCCAGATACTATCTATGGCAACATTACTATCAGCAAAATAATTAATGCTTGTCTTAAAGACGGTAAAAAAACTGCCGCTGAAAAACAAGTTTATGATGCTCTAGATTTGCTTAAAAAAGAATTTCCCAAAGAAGATGTTGTTGAAGTTTTAGATCGCGCTTTGGAAAATATTCGACCCAAAATCGAAGTTCGACCTCGCCGAATTGGTGGAGCTGTTTATCAAGTTCCTACCCCAGTTCGTGGCAATCGTCAAAATTCTTTAGCTCTTCGTTGGTTAATCACCGCTGCTCGTGATAAAGCTAATAAACAGTATCACTCTTTTGCCCAAAAGTTAGCTGCTGAACTTATGTCAGCTCTTAATAATGAAGGTGCCGCTGTTAGTAAAAGACTTGAGATTGAAAGAATGGCTGACGCCAACAAGGCTTTTACCCATCTTCGTTGGTAAAAAATATTCGAAATTTTTAAAACGCCCCCATCCGGGGCGTTTTTGTTATACTTAACTATGTCGTTGTTCTCCAAACCAAAACTTATCTTGTGGCCCAAGGCCAAAAGTGTTGAACTTTATATTGATCGCAAAGAAAACAATACTCTCAGTTTTGATCTCAATCTTTGGCAAAAATGTAGCGACAAAGATCTTGAATCATTAAGCCTATATTTTAAGCAAAATAAATTTGATTCAGCCTCGATTTTAATTCCTGATGATGTCGTTTTTACTAAATCTTTTACCTACGACACCAAAATCGAAACCATCGATAAAAAAGAAGTTATTAGCTTGGCTGCTGGTTTAGTTAATTTTAAAATTGATCCAGATTCTCTTGAATATAAAATAACCCAAGTTAACGATAAAACTATTATCCAATCTTTTATTTATGACAAACCAAAATTAGATCAACTCAAAGAAAATCTAAATACAATTGGCGTAAAAATCAGTCAAATAACCTCAGTTTCCACTGCCATATCCAACACCATTTCTTCAATATACAAACAGGAGTTCTTTTTGATTTATCCTTTAAATGATCAAGAATATACTCTTTTATTATCCAAAAATAATTCAGTTTATTTGACCATTAATCTCAAAGGACCAAGTCTAGATATCCAAAAAATAGTCAACTATTCCAATTTTTATTTTTCCAATATTACCAAAAAAATTTATATTCCCGAGGGCCGTGATTTGGAAATAATTACTACTACCGAAATGGATAAAACCATTTATAGCGAATCACAAATCGCTCAAAATTTGTCTAAGGCCTCAAATTTACCTTTGCCAGTTTTAGGAGAAATGTCTACTTCTATTACCCATAATACTGATATAATAGGATCATCAACCAATATTAGTTCACCTAAAAAAAATATGGAAAACAAAAAAAAGAATCTCCTCCCCATCGTTGCAGTTTTTATTTTCACTGCCGCTTTAGCTTCAATTATAATTTGGGTTGTTTTAAATCGAAATACTAGCGAAATTGAAAATCCAGTCGACAATAAAGAAGTAATTGAAACCAATATCACTCCAACAGAAATTCCGCTACCGACTCCAACTATTGCTGAAATCAGTAAAAAAATTAAAATCCAAGTTTTAAACGCTACTGAAATTAACGGCCAAGCCGCTACAGTTAAAGCTATCCTTACTAAACTCGGTTTTGAAAATGTTGCTGTTGGTAATGCTAAAATCTCTGCTACTGAAAATTCAGTTCAAGTCAAAGACGCTTCAGTCTCTGCCTATTTTGAATCTAAATTAGCTACCGATTTTCCAGCTACCTATACTGAAGACCTAACTAAGACTTCTAACTATGATGCTGTCTTTACCATTGGTACTGATTTAAGTGGCAAAGTTGCTACCCCAACCGCTGCTGAAGAGTAATTTTTTTAAATTATCAAATCAAATCCCTCGTGCAAGCGGGGGATTTTTAGTTTTAATAATTTTTTCCAACAAAAAACCCGAACAAAAAATTAATAATGCCTAAGCATCACTAAATTTCGATCGGGTTTTTCAGAATGTTGAATTATTGTATTGGGAGTGTACCTTTAGCCCACATCTTAGCAATAACTGCCAAAAAGAAGCCATCAGAACAGGTAGAGATGAAGTCTTTCAGTTCACTTATACGGCGAACCTTAACTTTCGATCTGACTTCGAACTTGTCGGTGTTCTCACCGTCAAAAACAAAATCAGAGGCCAATACAATTGAAAACAGAAATGGCGAATTGTTCGTCATTCCCTAATCAGGTGAATACTGACCAAGTTGATCAATCGAAAGAATGGTTGTTGAAGTGACACCCATTTCTTCCTTAAGTTCTCGAACCATATTGGCCAGGAATTTCTCGGCAGTTGCCATATCTACTTCTTCGGCAAATCCACCAGGCAGATCAATACAGGTTTTTCCGCCGGCCGCAAATTTCTCTGCTTCCAGATAGGTAAAGGAGTTGATCTTTCCGAACGAATCGGCCAGGAATACTATGCCCTTAGCTCCGCTCATGACGCCCTTCGCCCACGAGAAGTATTCATACTTGAACATCTTCCCTTCAGGGTTTCTGACATCAAAGCGGGTCAGGCAGCCGAATCCGCCGGTAAGCAGTTCGGACATTGCCACGACTTCGAGTCCACCGATTACGTCGTTTCTGTTTGCCAGATCGACAAGGTAGCCTGTCCAGCTGTCGCCCAAATTTTCAATCATAGATTGAAGTTCTGTTGTTGTGTTCTGATACCATTGTCTTGTTTGAATCTTTTTCAACGCTTCCAACTTATTCATTTCAAACCTCTTTCTCCTCATTTCATCTTTCTAACGAACAGGAATCTGGTCCAGAATTATCAGGAACACATTCCTATTCACCATAAGATTTTCAACAAATCTGATTTTAAAAGTACTGAATTTTTAGTTTTTAAAACTAGCTTTTAGTTATAAAATCCATCAAATTCATAAAAATTATATCCTATAATACTATTTTTGTCAATTTATAAGATTAATTTTAAAGTTAAACTTGCCTTACTAATCCTAATTGAGTAAAATGAGTTTACTATGAAAATTTTAATTACCGGCGGTTGTGGTTTTATTGGTTCGAATTTTATTAAATATTGGTTTAAAAATCATCCCCAAGATTCCATTATTAATCTCGATAAGATGACTTATGCCGCCAATCCTCGCAATTTGGTTGAGTTTGAAAATAATCCTAATTATAAATTTGTCCAAGGTGACATTTTAGATGAAAAAATTGTCGATGATTTAGTTTCTCAAATTGATGCTATTGTCCATTTTGCCGCTGAATCTCATGTTGATAGATCAATTGATGACCCTTCACTTTTTGTTCGTACCAATGTTTTAGGCACCTATAATTTATTAATGGCCGCTAAAAAATATCAAAAACGATTTCACCATATTTCCACTGATGAAGTTTTTGGTACCATCGAGCTTGATTCTACTGATCAATTTAACGAATCTACTCCTTACGATCCTTCCAGTCCTTATTCTGCCTCCAAAGCTTCCTCTGATCATTTAGTTCGATCTTTCTATAAAACTTTTGGTCTTCCCGTCACCATCAGTAACTGTTCCAATAATTATGGTCCCTATCAGCATCCCGAAAAGATGATTCCTCGATCTATTACTAGTCTTTTAACTGGTGGCAAAATCAAAGTTTATGGACAAGGTTTAAATTTCCGCGATTGGCTTCATGTTGAGGATCATTGTCGAGCTATCGAATTAATTCTATTAAATGGAAAGATAGGTGAAACATATTGCATTGGTGGTCTTAAAAAGGGAACTAATAATATGGAATTAGTTAGACTTCTTTTAAAATTAATGAATAAGGGTGAAGATTCTCTAGAATATGTAGCCGACCGACCAGCCCATGATAATTATGCCGTAAATTGGGACAAAATAAATAAAGAACTTGGTTGGAAACCAAAATATGATTTAGAATCTGGTTTAAAGCAAACCGTCGATTGGTATACTGCTAATCAAACCTGGTGGCAGGAAACCAAAAAAGAAGCTGAAGAATTCTATATTAAATTAAACAGTTTAAAAAAATAATGCCCGAATTTATTAAAACTAAAATTGAAGGCTTAATTATTGTCAAACCTACAGTATTTACCGACGACAGGGGATTTTTTATGGAAACATATTCCAAAAAAATTTTTGCCGAAAATGGTATTGATGTTGAATTTGTTCAAGACAATCATTCTCAATCAACTAAAGGTGTTCTCCGTGGTCTTCACTTTCAAAAACCACCCTTTTCTCAAGACAAGTTAATTCGTTGTACCCGTGGCGAAGTTTTTGATGTTGCGGTTGACTTACGATCAAATTCCCCCACTTTTGGTCAATGGGAGGGAGTTACCCTTTCTGCTGAGAATAAAAATATGTTTTTTATTCCTAAAGGTTTTGCTCATGGTTTTTTAGTTTTATCAGATGTTGCCGATTTCCAATATAAATGTTCTGCTTTTTACAACAAGGAGTCTGAATCGGGTTTATTATGGAATGATCCAGATATCGCCATCGATTGGCCTAAATTAGAGTCAGAATTTATTTTGTCCGATAAAGATAAACTCTGGCCAAGTTTTTCCGAAATTAAAAACAATCCAATTTTCTAAATATGCAAAAAATAATCGGCACCGGTCTCTCCGGTTTAGTTGGTTCTCGAATAGTTGAGTTATTAAAGGATAAATTCGAATTTGTCGATTTTTCTTTGGATAAAGGTATTAATATATTAGATAATGCCAGTCTTTCCACTGCTTTTGAACTAAACAAAGATGCTGTTACTGTCCTTCACCTCGCTGCCTTTACTGATACTAATGCCGCTTGGGAGCAAAAGGGCGATAAATCTGGAATTTGTTACCAATTAAACGTTGAAGGCACCAGAAATATTTTAAATTTAGCCCAAAAATACAATCAATATTTAATCTACATTTCCACTGATTTTGTTTTTGATGGCACTAAAAACACCCCCTATTTAGAAACCGACACCCCAAATCCCATCGAATGGTACGGCGAAACTAAATATCTTGGTGAAAAAGTTATTACCGATTCTGGCTACCAAAATTTTAATATTTCTCGAATTACTTATCCTTATCGTGCCAATTTTGACAAAAAACCCGACATTATTAAAAAAGTTTTAGCTAAACTTCAAAATAACGAACCAGTCAAAATGTTTTCCGATCAAATTTGTACCTATACTTTCATCGACGATATTGCCCAAGTTTTGGGATATTTTTTAGAAAACAAAGCTACTGGGATTTACCATTTAGTTGGTTCTTCGTCTCATTCTCCTTATGAAATGGCCAAATTAGTCGCTAAGGCTTTTGGATTTGATGAAAATTCAGTTCAAGCTTCTAGCTTGGAGGATTATATAAAATCACAATCAGCCGATTCTCGTCCTTGGCAAAAAACCCTTATTACCTCCAATCAAAAAGCCAAATCTTTAGGCCTATCTTTTAAAACTCTCGAAGAAGGCTTAGAAGAAATTAAAAACCAAATAAATTATGGAAGGTAATTCAGAATTTATCCCAAAGTCAGACAATATTCGTTATCAACCTCGATGTGCCAACAAAGATACTGTCACAGAAACCATTTTTGGTTCTTATCAAGGCAGTTATGAATATATTCCAATTGATAAAGCTATCGAAAATATTCCCGATCCTTATGGTATTTTTCCAAAATTAGAAACCTCTCTAAAAGATTTCAAAAATTTATCTAATGCCGAAATCACCCAAAAAATAGCCGAAATCGTTACCACTAATACTGACATCCCAATTATTATTGAACCATTTCAAAATTACGATCAACTTCGTGGAAAATTAGATAATGGTAATGTTTATTTTCATCAAAATTCATCAATGGAAAAAGTTTTTGGAATTCATTCTAAACAATATGAACCAAATCAAGATCAAATCGATTTTAAGAATCCAAAGGGAAATGTCATTTTAATCAATCAACTTTTGATTGACGATAAAAACACCACCAAAACCATCATTCATGAACTTGGTCATATCGTTGAAGAAAAAATTTTAGATCCAGACCAAGAAAGAACAGAAGTTGTTTCAGCTATGTATGGATATAAAATGGCCAAAATATTAGACTTTGAAGAAGTTGCCCAAAATCAAAAAGATCTTTATGATTTTGTTTTAACTGGTAACGTTAATCCCTAATCTATCATCTCCACTAATTTTTTTGCTTCCCTTACCGCAAAATTAATTCCCCTGTCTTCAGGATAAATCTGGGCAAAATTTAATTGGTATAAGTTTTTTCCAATTTTGTATTTTGGTTTTTTATAATTAGTCGTTACGATATGCTGAGCATTTTTAAATCTAAAAACCTTTTTTTCCAAAATTTGTTTTTCATCAAAATCAGGCTTAATTTTCTTTAAATAATCAAAAAATTCTTTTTCAACTTTTTCTTCTTTAATTTTAAAATACTTATGATTTTTAGGCACATAAGTTCCTAAATAATAAATATTTTTTCCGTCATAATTTTCACTGCCCACCAAATTAGTGTGTTGAATTAAAGCCAAAAAAGGGGAGTTTAAATCATTAATATTATGCCAATAATATTTACTCAAGTTTTGGTTAGATGAAAAAATCACATTTACCGCTCCCACATAATCAATATTTTTAGTTGGTCTAGTGTCAATTACAATATCAAAATCATTTTCTAATTTTTTAAGATCATTAATTTCTTTATTAACGATGTTTACTTTTTCTTTCAATTTATCAATTATTTGTCCAAATCCACCATCTAAATATCCTAAGACTTCTTGCCCTTTTTCATTTTTTGAACCTCCTCTAGTATGAATTCTTGCCCACAACCACGCCATTGAAACATCTTTATAATATTTATGGAATTTTCCTTTTAAAAGTGGTTTCCAAATTACATCAAATGCTTGTTTTCCTGCCCATTTTTCCATCCAATCATTAGCTGTCGTTTTTTCATATCTTAAAAAATTATTATCAAATTTAAGCCATAAATAGACCATTCCTAACCTAAATTTAGAGACCAAGTCTAGTTTATTGAATTTTAATAAATCAATTACTCCCATAAATGGGTACATTTTTTTCTCAAAATAAAGGCAGACGGTACTTTTATACCATTTTAATTTATTAGATAATCCCAATTCTTCAATTAAATCAATGATTTCTTTATCGGTTTTAAAAATATGATGATAGGTTTTTTCTAAATTATTACCGGCCATCTTAAAGTCCGAAATTAATCCTCCAATTTCTTTTTCTTTTTCAAAAACAGTTACCTCGTAACCCTTTTTAAATAGTTCATAACCTGCTGTTAAACCGCCGATTCCTGCGCCAATAATCGCCGCTTTTTTTTTCATAAATTATGGTATCATAAGTCCATCGCTGTTGCTTTAATGCAACGGTTTTTATTATTAAATTTTTTTAAAAGCTAAAGAATTAAAATATGGCTGAACAAATTAAGCTTACCAAAAATCGCGACGTACCTATGGATAAAGTCCGAAATATCGGAATTATTGCTCATATTGATGGTGGTAAAACAACCACTACTGAACGTCTTTTATTTTATACTGGAAACATTCACAAAATCGGTTCCGTCGATGCTGGTACCACCACCACCGATTCTATGGTTCAAGAGAGAGAACGAGGTATCACCATTCAATCTGCCTGTGTGACTACTTTTTGGCATGATTATCGTCTAAATATCATTGATACTCCGGGACACGTTGATTTTACCGCCGAAGTGGAACGATCTCTTCGTGTTCTTGATGGTGCCATTATGATTTTTGATGGAAATGCCGGTGTTCAGGCTCAATCTGAAACAGTTTGGCGACAGGCCGATAAATACGGTGTTCCTCGAATTGCCTTTGTTAATAAAATGGACAAAATTGGTGCTTCTTTTCAGGGTACTTTAGATAGTATTAACGAGAAACTTCATGCTCCTATCTGTCCTGTAGTTTTACCTATTGGTGAAGAACACGATTTTATGGGGGTTATCGATCTCATGAATATGGAGATGATTATTTATGATAAAGATGAAGAAGGTATGGATTTTACCAGAAAACCTGTCACTGACGAATTTAAAGAAAAAGCCCTTAAAGCCAGAGCTCTTATGGTTGAAAAAATTGCCGGCGAAGATGAAGTTTTAATGGAAAAATTCTTAAATGATCAAGAAATTTCTATTCCTGAATTAAAAGCCACTCTTAGAAAAGCTACTATTGCTCGAAAATTATTTCCAATTTACTGTGGTGCCGCTTGGAGAAACAAAGGTATTCATCCGATTCTAGACGGTATCGTTGATTATTTACCTTCTCCTCTCGATTTACCCCCAGTTGAAGGTTATGATCCAGAAACTAATGATGTAATTACTCGAAAACCAGAAAAAACAGAACCATTGTCAGCTCTTTTATTTAAAGTTCAGTCCGATCCACATGTTGGAACTTTATCCTATGTTAGAGTATATTCTGGTACATTAAAATCCGGATCCGAGGTCTATAACACCACTAAACAAAAATCAGAACGTATTGGTCGTTTACTTTTAATGCATGCTGATAAAAGAGAAGGAATAGAAGAAGGTTTTGCTGGAGAAATCGTGGCGTGTATTGGTTTAAAAGAATCTACCACTGGTGATACTTTATGTGACTCTAATAATGTTATTTCTTTATCACCAATTCAATTTGCTGAACCAGTTATTTCTCTTTCCATTGAACCTGCCACTGCTGATGATCAAGAAAAAATGGGTGCTGCTTTAAACCGCTTAGCTGTTGAAGATCCAACCTTTAGAGTTTCTTATAACCAAGAAACTGGTCAAACAATCATCGCTGGAATGGGCGAACTTTATCTTGAAATCATTGTTGATCGTTTAAAAAGAGAATTTGGTGTCAACGTAAAGACCGGTGCTCCTCAAGTCGCTTATCGAGAAACCATTTCACAAAATGCCGATGGTGAGGGTAAATATATTCATCAATCTGGCGGTCATGGTCAATACGGTCACTGTAAAATCAAAGTTGAACCAAAAGAAAGAGGGGAAGGTTACGAATTTGTTAATGCTGTCAAAGGTGGAGCAATTCCCGCCAACTTTATTCCAGCCATTGAAAAAGGTGTTAAAGAAACTTTACAAAAAGGTATTATTGCTGGTTTTCCAGCTACTGATATCAAAGTAACAGTTTATGATGGAACCTACCACGAAGTCGATTCTTCTGAAATGGCTTTCAAATTAGCCGGTGCTTATGCTATTAAAGATGCTTTTGCTGCTGCTAAGCCCTTGGTTTTGGAACCTATCATGAAATTTGAAGTTGCCGCTCCATCTGAATTTTTAGGAACAGTTATTGGCGATTTATCTTCTCGACGTGGTCAAATTAATGGAACTGAAGATAGTCATGGTTTCACCACTGTTCATGCTTTCGTTCCTTTAGAGGCTGTCGGTGGTTATGCCACTGTTATCAGATCTCTAACTCAAGGTAGAGGATCTTTTTATATGGAACCTTGCCGTTATGACCCAGTCCCTCGCGACATCCAGGAAAAATTAACCACTAAAACCAACGGTTAATAATTCTCAATTTGATTTCAAATACCCCGCCATCGCGGGGTATTTTATTGCCTGAAATCTTGACTTTTTGACTAATTTATCCTATAATAAGGACATATTGAAACATATTCTTTAAGCTGAACATCTTTCAATTGTACTTTAAAAGCTAGGTTGTAATTGATGAGCGGAAACATGGTTTCGATTTTTTGATGCCATCTTTCCGTTCATCAAGAACGAGAAAATTAAAAAGGTGGCTTCAATAATATGGTTAAAATCGATCTGTGGATTGAGTTTTTCAATCCCCCAAAAGGACTCAAGAGTTGGTATTCGATCCCTTCTATAAGAATTTTATATCCTGAGATAATAGATCTAGATGAAAGTCTTTGGATAAAATGGTCCCTACCACTTTTTGATGTAAGTTTTTTTATTCAAAACGGTGGATGGCAAAATCTACCTCATTGTTTTCACCTTGAAACTGGTGACTTTGATCCTGATTTCAAGTTAATGGATGAAGGCCAAGACTATCAAAAAATCGGTAATTTTTATGTAAAAAAGAGTCCTCTACAACCAGGGGCGGTTTTTAACGGAGTAAACGATGATCTTTTTATATTTAAAAAACTAGGAGAGTATGAATACCTCGTTTCAAAACTATAATCTTACTTTTACAACCTAGTAGCCCGACACAGTAAGTCAAAACATTTAATTATGTTTCGCATGTGCCGGGTATTTTTTTTGTCTTTTTTCTGAAAGCTGTGTCGTAATAAAAATTATGAGTCTTGAATACATAGTTTATACAGATAAATCAAAAGAAACACCCAATAGCCTCATTGAAACCCAAGATAAAATTTTTATAGTTAGGGTTTTAAGTGAACATTTTTCTAAACCAGACAGTTTAACCGCTCAAGATGATGGAATTCCAATGGAAAATATTAATATTCCAGAACTAATAGAACGAGTCAAAAATAACGATTGTCTTGGTACTTACTCATACAATGTCCATCAAATCAACGGAGACTTAACCAAAGTTGCTGCCTCAAGAGAATTGAAACGCCCCGATAATTTCTAAAAGTTGATTTAAATATCTTTTTTTGTGCTAAAATTTTACTTAACTAGATTTAGATAATTATTTTTCTAAAAAAAGGCATTAAATTGCTTCTTTTTGTGTATTGCAAAGCTCCAACTCAGCTGGTACAATCTAAAAGCATTTTAATCTTAAATTATTAATTAAGAATTTCGTCTTAAACAAGACAAAAATAAAAAAAAGGAGAAAACAAATGGCAGATACTTATCAAAGAACCAAGCCACACGTCAACGTCGGTACCATCGGTCACGTCGATCATGGTAAAACCACTCTAACCGCCGCTATTTCAAAAGTTCAAGGTAGTGCTAAATCTTACGCAGATATTGCTAAGGGAGGTACTGTTCGTGATGCTTCTAAAATTGTTACTATCGCTATCTCTCACATCGAATACGAATCCGATAAGAGACATTATGCTCACATCGATTGTCCAGGACACGCTGATTATGTTAAAAACATGATCACTGGTGCTGCTCAAATGGATGGCGCTATTCTCGTAGTTTCCGCACCAGATGGTCCAATGCCACAAACCAGAGAACACGTTTTGTTAGCTAATCAAGTTAATGTTCCAAAATTAGTCGTTTTCTTAAATAAATGTGATTTAGTTTCTGATCCTGAATTTTTAGATCTCGTTGAAATGGAAATTCGTGATTTATTAACTAAATATGGTTTCCCAGGTGATGAAACTCCTATTATTCGAGGATCTGCTCTTAAAGCTCTTAACGGTGATCCAGAAGGTATCGAATCTATTAAAAAATTAATGGAAGCTCTCGATACTTATATCGATGAACCTGTCCGTGAATTAGACAAACCTTTCTTAATGCCAGTTGAAGACGTTTTCTCAATCAAAGGTCGAGGAACCGTTGCTACCGGTAGAATTGAAAAAGGTGTTGTTAAAATCAATGACGAAGTTGAAATCGTTGGTTTAAAAGATACTCGAAAAGCTGTTGTTACTGGTGTGGAAATGTTCCACAAAATGCTCGATCAAGGTCAAGCAGGTGACAACGTCGGTTTATTGCTTCGAGGCGTTGAAAAAGATGATATTGAACGTGGACAAGTTTTAGCTAAACCAGGTTCAATTACTCCTCACACTGAATTCAAAGCTGAAGTTCTTTTACTTAAAAAAGAAGAAGGTGGCCGTCACACTCCAATCTTTTCAGGTTATCGACCACAAGTTTTCATCAGAACTACTGATGTAACTGGTGATTTAACTCTCTCAGAGGGTACTGAAATGGTTATGCCAGGTGATCACACTAACGTAGTTATTAAATTAATTAAACCTGTGGCTATGCAGCCAGGTCAAAGATTTGCTATCCGTGAAGGTGGCTTAACTGTTGGCGCCGGTTCTATCACAGAAATTATTAAATAAATTTATGACCAAAGGTAACCGCATTCGTATTCGATTAAAGTCTTTTGATCATCGTATTATCGATGAAGCAGCGATTAAAATCGTTGAGACTGTGGTTACCGCTGGTGCTCAGGTGGAAGGTCCAATACCTTTACCAACTGAGAAGAAAACTCTTGTCGTTTTGACCAGTCCTCATACCGATAAAAATGCCCGTGAGCATTTTCAAATCCTCACTCATAAGCGTTTAATCGATATTTCCAATACCAGTCTTCGAACTGTGGACAGTCTCCAGCATTTAGATCTACCATCTGGTGTAGAAATAGAAGTTAAAATGTAAAATTATGATTTCAGGATTTCTTATTAAAAAAGGTCAAATGACCAGCATCTTTACCGGAGACGGTAAAAGAATTGCTGTTACTAAATGTATTGCTAAGCCTTTAGTTGTCACCCAAATTAAAAGTAAAGAAAAAGATGGTTATCAAGCGATTCAAGTTAAAACCACTTCTTCAAAATTAGGTAAATTAAAAGAATTTTCTCTTACTTCCGATCAAATTCCAGAAATCGGTAGTCAAATTTCTATCGATTCTATTTTTACAGTTGGTGAAAAAATTGATGCTACTGGCATTTCCAAAGGTCGTGGATTTGCTGGTGTTATCAAAAGACATGGTTTTAAAAAGCAGCCAATTTTAGGTTCTTCTGACCGTGTCCGTCATCCTGGTTCTATCGGCGCTCAAACTCCATCAAAAGTTGTTCGTGGTAAAAGAATGCCTGGACATATGGGTAACATCAATAAAACTATCGAAAATCTTAAAATTGTCTCACTTAATCCTGAAACCAACGAAATATTAATTAATGGTTCTCTTCCTGGACATTTTAATTCCTGGATAACTATAACCAAAGCCTAATTATGAAAGCTCAAATTTATAATATAAAATCAGAGAAAGTTGGAGAAGCTACCTTGCCAAAGGCTGTTTTTGAAGCTAAAGTTTCTGAAAAATTAATTTCTCAAGCTATTAGAATTTTTTTAGCTAACCAAAGATCTTCCTATGCTAAGGCAAAAACTAGATCAGAAGTTGCCGGAACCCGACAAAAAGTTTGGGCTCAAAAAGGTACTGGTCGTGCCCGTCACGGTAATCGAACTGCTCCTATTTTCAAAGGCGGTGGTGTTGCTCTTGGTCCAGATGGTCTCCAAAACTACAAACTTAATTTAAGCAAGAAAATGAAAACAGTTGCTCTAAATTCTGTTTTAACCAAATTTGCCAAAGATAAAAGAGTCGCTATTATCGATTCTTTTAAAGATTTAACTCCTAAAACTAAAGAGGGAATTAAATTAGTTACTGGACTTAAAGCCTCAGATGAAGTATTATCAAAAAGTTCAAAAGTCGGCATAATTACCACTGAAACTTTGACCAATGTCAAACGAGCCTTCGGTAATCTTCCAAAAATAAATCTTTTGTCCCTTAAATCTTTAAATGTCTATGATCTTTCAAATCAAAATTTTTTGATTTTTAGTCAAGACGCACTAGACATTTTATCCAAATAAATATGCAATCAAATTTAATAATTTTAAAACCAGTTTTTACCGAAAAAACCTTGTCACAACAAGAGACTGGTAAATATACTTTTTGGGTTCCAAAAGATGCCACTAAAGGCCAAATCGAAACTTCTTTTAACGCCGTTTTTGGTGTTAAACCCTTAAATATCAACACTGTTATTATTAAAGGTAAAATGAAAACCGACCGCCAAAAAAGATTACCTATTAAAAAATCTGATCTTAAAAAAGCCGTCGTTACCGTTGAAAAAAATACTAAAATCGAATTATTAAAACTCAATCTTAAATAATCTATGACCAGAATTAGATCTTTATTAACTATCAAGAAAAAAACCAGTGGCCGAGATGATCAAGGTCATGTTTCTATTCGACATCGAGGTGGCGAACAAAAAAGATTTTTAAGAGAAATTGACTGGAGAAGAGATAAACTCGATATTAAAGCCAAAGTTACCTCTATTGAATATGATCCAGGTCGAACTGCCGATATCGCTCTTTTAGTTTATGAAGATGGCACTAAATCATTTATTTTAGCCCCCACTGGCTTAAAAGTTGGTGATATTATTGTTTCTTCTGTTAATGCTCCGATTAAAGATGGTAATTCTCTACCTCTTAGAAATATTCCAGTTGGTATTCCTATTCATTGTTTGTCTTTTCAAAAAGGTAAAAATGCTCAATTAATTAAAAGTGCCGGTTCCGCTGCTTATATTCAAAGTATTGATGGGAACAAAGCTATTGTTAAACTTCCCTCTGGTGAAATCAGAATTTTTAATGCTGATTCTTTTGCCACTGTTGGTCAAGTTGGTAATTCCGATCATTCAAACCAAAAACTAACCAAAGCTGGTCAATCACGACTTCGTGGTATTCGTCCAACCGTTAGAGGTGTGGCTCAGAATCCTCACTCTCATCCACACGGTGGTGGTGAAGGCCGAAGCTCTATCGGTATGCATCCAAAGACACCATGGGGTAAATCTGCCTTTAGAAAAACCAGAAAACTTAAAAATGCTTCTAATCGATTAATCATTAAGCACAGAAAGTAATATGTCTAGAAGTTCTAAAAAAGGTCCTTACATCGACAAAAACTTACTTAAAAAAATAGCTAAGGGTGGTAATGAAGCCATCAAAACTTGGGCTAGAAAAAGCCAAATTTCTCCTGAATTCGTCGGGAAAAATTTTGAAGTTCATAACGGTAAAAAATTTATTAATGTCTTTGTCACTGAAGATATGGTTGGCCATCGTTTAGGCGAATTTTCTGCTACCAGAACCTTCAAGGGTCACGGACGTGTCGTTAAACGTGTTATAGAAAAGACGTAAAACATATGGCAAAAGAAATTAAAAAAACTACTAAAATCAAAACTCCAGCCATTAAAAAATCTGTTGTTAAAAAAGATATTAAAAAAGCTGAAATCAAGGCAGTTTCAAAGGTTGTTGAAACTCCAAAAGTTGAAGTGTCTACTACTAAAATCGTCAAGTATTTCAATAAAGATCTTATGATCTCTCCTCGAAAATTAAGACTTTTAGCTAACGATATCAAAAAATTATCTCCAACTGATGCTTTAAATAGACTCAAATTTACTAATACTAAGTCCGCTCGTATCATGATTAAAGCTCTTCAGAATGTCATTGCTGATGCTAAAAATAATTTCAGTTTAGATACTAACACTTTAAAATTCGATTTAATTAAAGTTGACGAAGGCTTAAAAATGAAACGTATGGATAAAGCCCATGGTTCCAGATTTGCTCGAGGTCTCATTCAAAAAAGACACAGTCGACTTATTATTCATGTTAAAGGTAATCAAAAGTAATTATGGGTCAAAAAATTAATCCAATTGGTTTTAGATTAGAGACTGTAAAAAACAGTCCTCAATGGCAATCTTCCTGGTACGCTGGGACTAAAAAATATGCCACTTATCTTCTTGAAGATAAAAAAATCAGAGATTTTCTTCAATCAAAATTTAATTCAGCTGGAATTGTTTCTATCAGGATTGAACGCTCCGTTAAAAAAATGAAATTAGTTCTTGTCGTTTCTCGACCAGGTTTAGTTATCGGTCGTGGCGGTAAAGAACTCGAAACGATCAAAAAAGAAGTTCAAAGATTACTTTTTAAAGCCAGTGGTAAACAAGCTGTTGAAATTCAAGTAGAAGAATTTAAACATGCCGATCTTTCGGCAAAATTGATTGCTGAAAAAATTGCCTTTCAATTAACCAAAAGAATGCCTTATCGTCGAGTTGTTTTATCTTCCATGGAAAAATCAATTGCAGCCGGAGCTAAAGGTATTAAAGTCATTCTTTCTGGGCGTATTAATGGTGCTGAAATTGGTCGTCGAGAAAAATTTTCTCAAGGTACTGTACCACTAAGCACTATCCGTTCGATGATTGATTATCACGAATGTCCATCTTTAACTAGATCTGGATATATCGGAGTTAAAGTTTATTTATGTTTAGGCTAAATAATTATGTTACAACCAAGTAGAACTAAATATAGAAAAGCCTTCCGAGGCAAAATGAGAGGAAACTCTAAGGGCAACTTAGTTGCTTTTGGTGAATATGGTCTTAAATCTCTCGAATGTAGCTGGATTACTTCTAATCAATTAGAATCAGCTCGACGTGCTATCGCTCACGCTACCAAAAGAAATGGTCGTATGTGGTGCCGTATTTTCCCAGACAAACCATTCACTGAAAAAGGAACTGGTACTATGGGTGCTGGAAAAGGTGATGTTAAAGGATATGTCGCTGTTGTTAAGCCAGGTCGTATTATCTTCGAAGTTTCCGGTGTCACTGAGGCCGAAGCTCATGAAGGTTTAAAATTAGCTGCTGCTAAGTTACCAGTTGTATGCAAAATAGTTAATCGAAAATAGGGGTAGATTTTATGAAAAAAACTGATAAAATTTCCTACAGACAAAAAAGTGTTGAGGAGCTCTCAAAAAATCTTTTAGATCTTCGCAAAAAATTTATTGAAGCCAAGGCTAAATCAGCTACTGGTAATCAAAAGGACACTTCAGTCTTTGCCAAAATTAAATATGAGATTGCTTTAGTCTCAACTCTAATTCAAGAAAAGAAAAATGATAAACAAAATTAATAATACTGGTAAAACGTTCGAAGGTAGCGTCATTTCAGATAAAATGACCAACACTATCGTCGTTTCTCTTGAATACACTAAAAGTCATCCTCTTTATAAAAAGATTTTTAGAAAGCATAAAAATATTTATGCCGAAAACAATCTTTCTGCCAAAGTCGGTGATATAGTTAAAGTTCGAGAAACTCGACCTTTAAGCAAACTTAAAAGATTTACTACTTTAGCCATTATCAAAAAGTCTAAATAATTATGTCTGTCCAATTAAGAAGTATCATTAAACCAGCTGATAATTGTGGAGCTAAAAGAGTTCAGGTTATTCATGTCTACAAAGGTTCTTTTCACAAAAAAGGTACTATTGGAGATACTGTTATGGCTGTTGTTATGGACTCTATTCCAAATGGCTTAGTTAAGAAAAAGGAAAAAGTTAAAATGGTTATAGTTCGTACTAAAAAAGAATTTGGTCGACCTGATGGTTCTTATATTCGTTTTAGCGACAACGCTGGTGTTATTATAGATTCTCAAAATAATCCACGAGGCACCAGAATTTTTGGACCAATTGCTCGTGAAATTAAAGATTTAGGATTCAATAAAATTGCTTCCATGGCCCAGGAGGTTTATTAATATGAAAATTTTAAAAGGTGATAAAGTTAAGGTTTTAATTGGTAAAGATAAAGGTCGTGAAAGCGAAGTCATTAAAGCCATTCCTAAAAAAGATAAAGTTATTGTTAAAGGTTTAAATTTGTACAAAAAACACATTAAACCAAGTCAGGGGAAACCAGGCTCTATTATCGAAAAAGAAAGAAGCCTGGCCGTTTCTAAATTAGCTGTAATTTGTCCTAATTGTAAAAAAGCTATCAGGGTTGCTTATTTAATCGATAAATCAGGTGAAAAAACAAGAATTTGCCGCAAGTGTAAATCTGCTTTAAACACTCCTGTTATTAAAAAATAACTATGTTAAAAACAATTATTGAAACCACTATTAAAGAAAATTTGATCAAAGCTACTTCAAAAGATCGAAATGTCTTTTCTTTACCTAGATTAAAAAAAGTAGTTATTAATTATCGTGTCAACGAAGCTCGTGAGAGTCAAGAAGCTCTTACTGCCGCCACTGAAGAATTAGTCGCTATCGTTGGTCAAAAACCAAAGCTCTGTAAAGCCAAAAAAGCTGTTTCTGCTTTTAAACTTCGCCAAAACGATCCATTAGCCCTCAAAGTTACTCTTCGTGGAGCTAGAATGTATGATTTCGTCGAAAAATTATTTAATTTAGTTTTACCCCGACTTCGTGATTTTAAAGGTTTACCAGACACTGCTTTTGACTCTGAAGGTAATTATAATTTAACTATCAAAGATCAGACTCTCTTTCCAGAAATTGATTTAGATAAAGTCAAACAAATTCGCTCAGTTCAGATTACTCTAAATATTAATGCCTCTTCAAAAGACGAAGCAAAAATGTTATTATCAGCCCTAGGTTTTCCTTTTGAAAAAAAATAAAATAAATTATGGCTACTACAGCAAAAATAGTCCGAGAAGACAAAAAATTAAAATATAGCGTTCGACATCACAATCGATGTCACATTTGTGGTCGACCTCATGGTTTTATTCGTTTATTTGGCATTTGCCGACTTTGTTTTCGCAAATTAGCCAATCAAGGAATGCTTCCTGGTGTTCGAAAAGCCAGTTGGTAAATAAAAATATGCATCAATCAACTTCTATCGATTTTATAATTAGAATAAAGAATGGCTACAAAGCTGGCAGAAAGACTATTTCTGCTCCAGTTTCTAATTTCACTACTGCCATGGCTTCTCTTTTAAAAAGAACTGGCTATATTGCTGATTTTTCTATCACTGGTGATATCAAAAAAGATATGACCATTACTTTAGCTTATGATAATAATGAACCTCGCGTTAACGATGTTTGTTTATTTTCTAAACCTGGTCGTCGTATTTACGAAAAAAAATCATCCCTTCCTTGGGGAAAAAGCCCTTCATCTTTAATCATTGTCTCCACTTCTTCAGGTGTTATGTCTCAAAAAGAAGCTAAAACCAAAGGTCTTGGTGGAGAAATTATTGCCGAAATTTGGTAAACAATTATGTCAAGAATAGGAAAACAATTAATCAATATCCCAGCCGGAGTTAATGTTGTCATTAATGCTGGTGAAATAACTGTCACCGGTCCAAAAGGCGAGTTAAAACTAGTTTTACCTTCAAAAATTAACGTCGAAATTAAAGACAATCAAATCATTTGTACTCGTGTTTCTGAGGATAAAAAAACCAAAGCTAATCATGGCACCACCAGAGCTCATCTCAATAATATGATCAAAGGTGTTGTTGAGCCTTGGAAAAAAGAAATAGAAATCAAAGGTACTGGTTATAAAGCCTCTCTTTCTGGTAACAAATTGCATCTTTTAGTTGGTTTTATCCACCCAGTCGATGTTGTTGCTCCAGCCGGTGTTTTCTTTGAAGTTCCAGAAGAAACTAAAATTATTATTACTGGTGCCGACAAAACCAAAGTTGGTCAAACCGCCAGCAATATTCGAAAAGTCCGCCCACCTGAACCTTATAAAGGCAAAGGTATTAGATATGCTGATGAATTTATTAAACTTAAAGCTGGTAAAAAAGCTAAAGCCTAAAAAATAATATGATTACACATAATTCAAAACAACGACGTCAAAACAGAGTTAGATCCAAATTAGCCCTAAATTTAGGCGTTCCTAGATTAACTGTCTTTAGAAGCAATAAGCATCTTTGGGCTCAAATTGTCGATGATAAACATGGAAAAACTATTGTCGCTGCTTCCACTAAAGGTTTAAAATTAGACAAAGGTACTAAAACCGAAAGAGCTTTCACAGTTGGTACCCAAATTGCCACTCTCGCTTTAGAAAAAAAGATTATTAAAGTTAGATTCGATCGGGGTCTTTATCGTTATCACGGTCGAGTTAAAGCTCTTGCCGATGGCGCTCGTTCCAAAGGTTTAGTTTTTTAAAAATATGAATCCAAATCAACAATATCCAAAAATTGAAAAAACAGTCAGTGAATTTACTGATAAAGTTGTGGAAATCAAAAGAGTTTCCAAAAAAACTAAAGGGGGAAATCAAATTCATTTTACTGCTTTAGTTGTTTCTGGTGACAAAAAAAATCGAGTCGGTGTGGGTCTAGGTAAAGCCAAAAGTGTCGCTGATGCTATTCAAAAAGGTATTAAAAAAGCTCAAAAAAGTCTAATCACTATTCCAATCGTTGATGGTACTATTTCTGGTGCTGTAACTCTAAAATTCAAAGGTGCTATTGTTATGATTCGACCTGGTAAAAAAGGAAGTGGTCTTATCGCCGGTGGTCCAGTCCGAGCCGTTGTTGAATTAGCCGGAATTCAAGATATCGTTAGTAAAATCATTGGTTCAAAAACCAAATCAATTAATGTTTGGGCTGCTTTAAAGGCTCTTTCTATTCTTAAAAAATAATATGGAAATATTAACTAAATTATCAAAAACAACTACTAAAAAAGCCCGACGCTGTGGTCGTGGAATTGGTTCTGGCCTTGGTGGTCACACTTCTGGTCGTGGTGCCAAAGGTGACAAAGTTAGAGGTTCTACTGATCTTGCTTTTGCTGGTACTAAAAACAAAAAATCTTGGATTAAGCGACTTCCATTTATGAGAGGTAAACATCGTCTACAAAACCAAAAAGACATTGTCAATGTCAGTTTAAGTCAAATTGAAAAATGGTTTAAGGCCAATGAAGTAGTTGATGCCAGTTCTCTTGCTAAAAATTCTAAAATTTCTCTAAAAAACTTTCGTTCCAGCTTTAAAATTCTTGCTACTGGTAATCTTACTAAAGCTTTAAAATTTAAAGGTCTTTCTCTTTCAAAAGCTGCCCAAAACAAAATCGTTGCTGCGGGTGGTAATATAGAGTAATGAATTTGATAGCCAAGTCTCTTCTTTTATATGTTGAAGGCCTAAAAACCCCCATATTTAGGAAGAAACTAATAATCACTCTTTTGCTTTTAATTTTTTTCCGTCTCATTGCTCACATCCCAGTTCCGGGTGTTAATTTAGCCCTTCTCAAACAATTCTTTTCTCAAAATCAGCTTCTTTCTCTTTTAGATATTTTTTCCGGTGGGACCTTAGCTAATTTTTCTATTGCTGCTCTTGGTTTATCTCCTTATATCAATGCCTCAGTTATGATGCAACTTTTGGCTTTAGTTGTACCCCGAGTTGAAGAACTCCAAAAAGAAGGGGAATATGGTCGGGCCAAAATTAATCAATACACTCGTATTGCTACTATTCCTTTTGCCATTATTAACAGTATTGGTATGTTTACTATTCTTAAATCACAAAATATAATCACCGATTTAAGCCCAATTATGATTATTGCTATGGTTTTTAGCATGTTGGCCGGTACTATGATTATGATTTTTTTGGGAGAAATGATTAATCTTTATGGGGTTGGTAATGGTATTTCTATGCTTATTTTTGCCGGTATTATCTCTCGTTTACCAATAAGTTTTATTCAAACCTTAAGCATTACTGATTTTTCTAATCCTCAAAATCTTTTTAATCTAGTCATTCTTGCCGCTATGGCTTTTGCTTTAATTTTAAGCATCGTTTTAGTAGAGGAAGCCATTCTTCGTGTACCTATAAATTATGCCAAACGTGGCCAATCGACCTATTTGCCAATCAAGATTAATACTGCTGGCGTTATGCCCATCATTTTTGCTGTATCTTTAGCCACCGTTCCTTCTTTATTAGGTCAGTTTTTAGGCAAAGTTTCAAATCATTTTATTGCTTCCACTGCCACCACTCTTGCTAATATTTTTAAAACTGATGGATACGTTTACATGGTTTTTTACTTTTTATTAGTCATGGGTTTCACTTTTTTCTATACTTCAGTTATTTTCAAACCAAAAGATATCGCTGATGAATTAAGAAAGTCAGGTGGTTTTATTCCTGGAATTCGTCCTGGTATTTCCACTGAAAAACGTCTTAAGTATTTAATCAATCGAGTTATCGTTATTGGTTCGGTTTTTTTGGGACTAATCGCTGTTGCCCCATCTATAGTTCAAAAAATTACTGGAATAACTACTTTAACCATTGGCGGAACCAGCGTTCTTATCGTTGTTTCTGTAGTTATTGAATTAACTCGCAAATTAGAAAATGTCGTTCAAATGCAAAATTACGACAAATTAAGTTATTAATTTAAAAAATATGGCTTTAAATTTATTTATAATTGGTCCATCAGGTTGCGGCAAATCAACCCAAGCTAAGCTTATTGCCGAAAAATATTCTCTTACTCATTTATCTATGGGTCAGCTTCTTCGTGATGAAATTGCTGCCGCTTCTGAACTCGGTTTAAAAGCTAAATCATTTATTGATGCCGGTAATTTGGTTCCTGACGAAATTGCTTTTGCTATTTTAACCACTAATTTAGCCAAAATTAATAATCAAGATTTCATTATTGATGGTTTTCCTCGTATTTTGACTCAAGGTCAATTTATTGAAAATTATTTATCAACTCAAAATCAACCTCTAGATCTGATTATTCATCTTGATGTTACTTTTGAAGAAATTCAATCAAGACGAGCTAAATTAGGTCTCGACTTTCAAGACAAAAGTCGTACTGATAATACTCCCGAAGCCATGGCTGGTCGTCAAAAATTTTATGACGATAATAACGGCCTAATTATGGATTATTTCCAGGCCAAAGATCTTTTATTCCGAACCGATGGCAATCGTCCAATTGAACCAATTTTTCAAGATATCTGTCAAAAAATTAATAGTTTATCTCAAAATTGAAAGAACCAACTGTCAGAGGACAAATAACCGAAGTCTTGCCTAATTCTCTTTATCGAGTTAAACTCGAAAATGGCAATGACATTATTGCTCATCTAGCCGGTAAACTTAGGATGAATCACATCCGGGTTATGGCTGGAGACAATGTTTCTCTAGTCCTTAGTCCTGAAGGGGAGAAAGGTAGAATTGTCTATCGCATATAAATTAAATTTACTCTTTGATATTCGCGCCTTTATAGGTTAAAATATCCAAGTTCCTATATGAAAGTAAAATCTAGTATTAAACGTCGATGTAAAAATTGTAAAATAGTTCTCCGCCGAGGAGTTCGACGTGTTATTTGTTCTACTAAAAGACATAACCAAAAACAGGGTTAAATAAAAATATGAGAATTGTTGGTGTTGAAATTCCAGATAATGAAAGAGCCGAAATTGGCTTAACTCGTTTTTTTGGCATTGGTCGAACCAATGTTAAAGAATTGGCTAAAAAAGCTAATGTTAATCTAGACACTAGAATTAAAGATTTGTCACGTGATGATGTTTCTAATTTAATGAAAGCCCTTGAAAGTTTTAAAGTCGAAGGTGATCTTAAAAAGGAAATTCGTGAAAATATTGATCGTCTAAAAGCTATTAAATCTTATCGCGGTCTTCGTCATATTGTTAGTCTTCCTGTTCGAGGTCAAAGAACCAAAACTAATTCTCGTACCCGAAAAGGTAAGAAAAAGACTGTCGGTTCGTTAACTAAAGAAGCTTGGGCAAAAATTGAAACTGCTCAAAAAGCTGCTAGTAACAATACTAATAAATAATTAATCTAAAAATGGCAGAACAAAAAACTAAAACCAATACTAAAACAGTCGTTAAAAAGAAAACATTTAAAAATATTGCCGAAGGTCGACTTTATATTCAATCAACTTTTAACAACACTATTGTTACTGTAACTGATACTAAAGGTAAAACCGTTGCTTGGTCAAGTTCAGGAAATTGCGGTTTCAAAGGAGCCAGAAAATCTACTCCATATGCCGCCACTACTGCTATTGAAAAAACCTTAGAAGAAGCAAAAAAACATGGTATTAAAAAATTAGCAGTTTATTTAAAAGGTCCAGGCTCAGGTCGAGATGCGGCTCTTAGATTCCTTCGCACCAAAAGAGATTTTGATGTCGATATGATTTCTGACATCACCCCCATTCCTCATAATGGTCCAAGACCTCCAAAACAAAGAAGAATTTAATTAAAAACATATGTCCAGAATTACTTTAAATACAAAATGTCGACTTTGTCGAGCTGCTGGTTCCAAACTTTATTTGAAAGGTATTCGTTGTAACTCTTCAAAATGTCCAATCGAAAAGAAAGGTGCTGTTAAGCCAGGTATGCACGGTGTTAAAGGTGGCAGTAAGCCAACCGATTATGGTATTCAGCTTCGTGCTAAACAAAAAGCTAAAAGAATCTATGGTGTTCAAGAAACCCAATTCAATAATTATTATCTTAAAGCCAAAAAACTTAAGGGTTTGGTCGGTGACAATTTAATGATTCTTCTTGAAAAAAGATTAGACAATGTTCTTTATAAATCTGGTTTGGTTTTATCTCGATCCTTAGCTAAACAATTAATCAGTCATAAACATATTTTAGTCAATGATAAAAAGCTTAATATCGCTTCTTATGAAACCAAAATTGGTGATTTAATCAGTTTTGACGCTAAAACTATGAACAATTACAAAGATGTTCTCCCTGCTATGGAAAGTGATTTTAAGAGTCCACAATGGCTCGATTTAAATAAGAAAAACCTTACTGTCAAAGTCATTTCTGCCCCAATTAAGGAAGAAATGTCCGCCGACATTGATGTCAATTTAATAATTGAATATTATTCAAGATAATAAAAAAAGGAGATACAATGATCGAAACAAATAAGTTTAATATAAAAACCGTCAAAACAGAGAAAAAATACGGTAAATTCGAGCTCAGTCCATTAGTCGGTGGCTTTGGTCACACTCTTGGTAACAGTCTACGTCGTGTTTTATTAATCACTATCCCTGGTGCGGCTATAACCAAAATCAGAGTTGATGGTGCTAATCATCTTTTTACCACTCTTCCAGGAGTTAAAGAAGATTTAGTCGAAGTATCTTTAAATCTTAAAAAAGTTAAATTTGAATATAATCAGAACGAGCCAGTTGTTTTAACTCTCGAAAAGAAAGGTCCAGGAATTGTCACTGCTGCCGATATTTCTAGCACTGATTTATGTAAAGTTTCTAATCCTGAACAAGTAATTGCTACTCTTGCTGATAATAAGTCATCTTTAAAGATTTCTTTAACTGTCGAAAGGGGAGTTGGCTATACTCTTGCTAAAGAACAAAAAACCGATATTGTCGGTGAAATAATTCTAGACGCTGCTTTCACTCCAGTTATTAAAACTAATTACACTGTTGAACCAACTCGTTTAGGTAAAAAATCAAACTACGACAAATTAACTATGGAAATTTGGACCGATGGTTCTATTGATCCTCTTCAAGCTCTTAAAATGGCTGCTAAGGATTTAATTAGTTCTTTCTCTCAAATAGTTGATCCAAAAGAATTTGAAGAAGAAGTTATTACTTTAATGGCCTCTCCAAATCCACATGGTAGCGATATTTCTGTTGAAGAAATTGAACTTCCATTAAGAGTCACTAATGCTCTTAAAAAAGCTGGCTATCCAACTATTGATGTTTTAATCAAAGCTGGTCGTTTAGATGTCAGTAAAGCTAAAAACGTTGGCGAAAAATCATTAAAAGTTATCGATGCCTGGTTAAAAGAAAGAGGCTTCACTTGGAAATAAATTATGAGACATCGAATGGTAGGTAAAAAATTAGGCCGTAATTTCAACGAAAGAAAGGCTTTATTGAAGTCTTTAACTAAATCCATGTTTACTTATGGATCAATTGAAACTACCGAAGCTAAGGTAAAAGCTGTTATTCCCATGGTGGAAGGTCTAGCTAATACCATTATTACCAAAGAAGAATTAACTGCCAAAAGAGAACTATTTAAAGTTCTTCAAGATCAAAATTGGGTTAATCGTGTCGTTGCCAATTTTAAATCAGTTTTTGGTGACCAAAAATCAAATTTCACCGCTGTCACTAAAATAAAACGACGTTTTGGTGATGATGCTTTAATTGTCAAATATAGTTTTGTTAAAACTGTTGATTTTCAACCAAAAAAAGTTGAAGTTGTTAAAAAAGACAAAAAAGCTGTTGTTAAAAAAGAAAAACCAGTCAAAAAAGTTAAAGCAGTCAAAAAGGAGTCAAAATAATGAAAACTACAGTTTTAAAAGGTAACACCGTCGAAAGACAATGGCATTTAATCGATCTTAAAGGTAAAACTTTAGGTCGTGCTTGTACTGAAATTGCTGGTATTTTGATTGGTAAAGGTAAAATAGATTTTTCTTATCATCGAGATGATGGTGATTATGTTGTTGCTATAAATGCCGCTGATATTGTTACCACCGGTCGTAAATTAAAACAAAAAGTTTATTATCATCACACCGCTTGGTCTGGTCATTTAAAAGAGCTCACCCTTGGTGAACTTTTGCGAAAAGATGCCCGTCAGGTCATTACTCACGGTGTTTATGGTATGTTACCTAAAAACAAACTAAGAGATGTCAGAATGACTCGTTTAAAAGTTTTTGTCGATTCTAATCACAAATATGGTGAAAAATTCAATAAATAAAAATACTTATACTTACGCTATTGGTAGAAGAAAATCTGCCGTTGCTGCCGTTAAATTATTTTCTCAAAAAGGGGACTCAAACGTTAATAAAGTCTCCGCCGATAAATATTTTCCCAGCAAGGCTGCTCAAATTGCTTACGAAAGACCTTTTTTAGTCACTGACACTGTCGGTAAATATCATTTTGAAGCTAAAATCACTGGTGGCGGTAAAGCTGGCCAAGTTGAAGCATTAAGTTTAGCTCTTTGTCGTGCTTTAGTTAAAATAAATGAATCTTTTAAGGCAATTATAAAACCGACTGGTTTATTAACCGTTGATTCCCGAGTAAAAGAAAGAAGAATGGTTGGTACTGGTGGAAAATCACGACGTCAAAAGCAATCTCCAAAGCGTTAAGCTTTATTTTGTACTTACATCCCTCACTTCGGTGGGGGATTTTTTTTCAAAAAAATACGGTCAAACAATCAAAATAAAATCCCCACCAAATGGTGAAAATTATTTTGATCATCCGACCGTAAAGAGAGACTAATTATTGTCTAAAACAACAGAAAATAGTTTTTTATAGAGTATCAGGCAACTTATTTTTTGTTGTCTTGTTTCGTTTTGGAACCTGAAACTGCCAATTGTGGCATTGTATCCGTAAACTGTTCCTCGTATACACATTGCCTCAATTTTTGGTAACAATTCCTCATCAAAAAAAATTTCTTTACTGATAATAATCTTTTTCTCTTCCAATACATCCTCGATTTTCTCCATTACCCTCTTAATTTCTTGGAATACCAGATCTTTCATTTTTCCCTTTTCCTTTCTACAGTTATTTTAGTCTCTATATAAAAACGGCATTACTTTTTTTAGAATAAATTAATTTATTTATCCTAAAATTTCAATAATACCGTTGATTACCTTGTAACTTTTTCAACGCCATGTTGTAAAGTTACGATGTTAATGTTCGATCAAATTTATTGATCAACAAGGCAAATTTTATCAAAAAGAACCTATAATGTCAATATAGTTTATAAATTTATCATTAAAAATTAGACATTATTTTGATTATAATTACTCATGTCTTTATTCCAATCCATCATCTTAAGTTTTGTTCAAGGTGTTACTGAATTTTTACCCATATCTTCCGATGGGCATCTTAATTTATTCCAGCATTTTTTTAAATTGACACCATCTCTAACCTTTGATGTTTTTCTCCATGCTGCCACCTTTTTATCAGTTGTTTTCTTTTTTAGAAATCAAATTAAATATTTTTTTAGCAATTTAAAATACATTATTGTCGGTTCTATTCCGGCTGTTATTGTTGGTTTTTTCTTTAAAGATCAAATAGAATCCTTATTTTCTAACCCCAAACTTTTACCACTATTTTTTCTAGCCACTGCTATTCCCGTTTTTTCCACTAAATTTATTAAGAAGCAGGATAAAAAAATTACTTATTTTTCTGCTTTTATTATTGGTCTTTTCCAATCAATTGCTATTCTTCCCGGAGTTTCTCGTTCTGGTTTAACCATCTTTTCTGCTCTTCTTTTAGGTCTTTCTTCTATCAATGCTTTTAATTTTTCCTTTTGTCTTTTCCTTCCAGCTTCCTTTGGTGCTATTGTTCTTTCTACTAAAGACATTATTTCTCAATCGATTATTACTCCCAATAATTTAATCGCTTTTGTGGTGGCTTTTTTCACTGGATTGATTGCTCTAAAATTTCTTAAAAAAGTTGTTACCGGTCAAAAATTTTGGATCTTTGGTATTTACACTTTTATTTTAGCTTTAACACTCACCTGTTTTTCCATTTAATTTATCCATCATTATTTTCTTTAAGTTTTCTGACGCCAATTCAATCACCTTCTTTTGTTTATATTTTTGTTTTTCTTTTTTACTTTCTGTCTCAACTTGAAAAACTAATTCTTGTTTATAATTACTTTCCATATTTAAATTTGTCCTGACATATAATTTTTCCAGATTAAATACAACTCGGTTGTTGCCGTTGCGTCTCTAGCCACATAATCAGCAATTTTATTGAATTCACCCTCATTATATAATTTCGTCACATCATCACCATGAACTCCTTTTTCCTTTGGGTTTTCAATTCCAAAAGCCTTACACAACATTTCCAATTTAAAACCGTGACTTTGTCTTATTTTGTTTTGTAAATCTAAAAATTTATCTGATCCCCATTTTTTAATTTCAAATGGCATCTTCACTCGGTTTATTCCCGATCTAATCATCAAATAGGGGAAATCAAAAGTATCGCCGTTATAAGTCACAAATTGTTCATATGTTGATGTTATTTTCCAAAATTCTTCCAATAATTCCTTTTCGGTGGCAAATGTTTTATAAGTGAAATTATCTTTTTCTGGTTTAATTTCCTTAGTTGATAAACTCAATACAAATCCAGTTTTATTACCCACATCTAATGCTCCAATTGCACAAACTATTCCAAAAATAGAATATAAAGCTGTTTTATTTTTGGCAACTTCTTTATCCGGTTCAGCCTTTTCTAAATTATTCAAAAGATAATCTTGTTCAACTTCATCTAATTCCTCGAACTTTTTACCTAAAGTTTCAATATCAAAAACCAAAGTTGGAACAGAAGGGGAGTAATCGCTGGGTTCTTCGGTTGTCACAATTTGGCAATTATCAATAATTATTCCTATTTTTCCATTATATTCTTGAGACTTACCATTAATTTCAATTACTTTTCCTTCCTCAAATTGACATTGAGTTACATTATTATTCCAAATTTTAGCTTCAATAATTCCATCTGGATTACAAAGTTGCAAAATATAATAATTGTCGCCCTTGACTGTCTGTCTAATTTCTTTGCTTTTTACTAAAAAATGCTGATCTCTTATTAATTCATTTGCTCCTAATTTAATTGCCATATATCAAATTATATCCCAAATAAGTCTTAATTATTAATTCTTAATTATTAATTTAATATATGTATCAGATACATACTAATAATTTGACTGAAAATCCATTAATGTTATAATTTTATCCACTATGTATCTACACATAAACATCGGAGACGAATCTCCAAAAATTGTCAACGCCATTATTGAAATTCCTAAAAGCACTTCCAACAAGTACGAATACGACGAAGAAATGGACATAATCAAATTAGATCGAGTTCTACATTCACCCATGTTTTATCCAGTCGATTATGGTTTTATTCCCGACACTCGTTCCAAAGATGGTGATCATCTAGATGTTATGGTTATAACTCAATCTCCAGTTTTTACAGGTTGCCTTTTAGAAGTCCGTCCTATTGGCGCTTTAATTATGTCAGATGAAAGTGGTGACGATGAAAAAATTTTGGCTGTTCCAGTTAAAAATCCACTTTATAATGAATATCAAAAATTATCCGATGTTCCGCAACATTTTTTAAAAGAATTAGTTCATTTTTTTACGGAATATAAACGATTAGAAGATAGTAAAAATGTCACCGTTAAAGGTTGGATTAGTAAAAAAGAAGCCCACGACGTTATCAATGAATCGGCTAAACTCTATCAGGAAGAGCAAAAACAAAAAGAAAGAGAAATGACCGCCGCTGCTTCCATCCAAAGTTAACTTAAGTCGGGAATACAGGATTCGAACCTGCAGCCTCATGCACCCCATGCATGCGCGCTAGCCAATTGCGCCAATCCCCGTTTATCCAAACAAGATATTTTATCAAAGTTTTTGCTATTAATATCTAATTTGGGTTTTCTTCGGTTTTACTTCTTGACTTGATATATTTCAATTTGTTATCACTATAAATGTAAAGTTAATTTTATTTAAAAAACAAAATGTATAAAAAGAAAGCTAAAAAAGAAATTCAAAAGAAATCTCCAGTTGTCGGTAATCAAAGCCAAAAAAACGAAGCCATCCGTGTTGCTATGGAGCAAATTACTAAAGCCTTTGGTGATGGAGCCATTATGAAAATGGGCGAAAAACAAGCCGATATGACCATTGATGTCATTCCTACTGGTTGTCTCCCTCTAGATATTGCCCTAGGTGTTGGTGGTTTACCTCGTGGCCGAGTTACTGAAATTTTTGGACCAGAAGCTTCTGGAAAAACCACAGTTTGTCTTCATGTTATTGCTGAAGCCCAAAAAATGGGCGGCACTGCTGCTTTTATCGATGTTGAACATGCCCTTGATCCTCATCGTGCCGCTACTGTCGGCGTTAATCTTGACAGTCTTTTAATCTCTCAACCAGACAGTGGTGAACAGGCTCTTGAAATCGTTGAAACCTTAGTTCGTTCCAATGCTGTTGATGTTGTTGTTCTTGATTCAGTTGCCGCCCTAGTTCCTAAAGCTGAGATTGAAGGAGAAATGGGTGATTCTATGATGGGTGTTCAAGCTCGTCTTATGTCCCAGGCTCTTAGAAAATTAACTGGTGCCATTTCTAAATCAAAAACCATTGTGATCTTTACTAATCAAATTCGCCAAAAGATTGGCGTTATGTTTGGTAATCCTGAAACTACTCCTGGTGGTTTAGCTCTAAAATTTTATGCTTCAGTCAGAATTGACTTACGTAAAATTGCCAATATCAAAACCGCTTCAGGTGAATCAATTGGTTCTCAACATCGTGCCAGAATAATTAAAAATAAAGTGGCTCCACCATTTAGAGAAGCTGAATTCGAGATCATGAACACCGAAGGCATTTCTGTTTTTGGTAGTTTGGTCGATTTAGCCGTACAACACGGTTTAATTACCAAATCTGGTGCTTTCTTTAAAGTTGATGGTCAAAACATTCAAGGTCGAGAAGGCGTTAAAAAATATCTAAAAGAACATTCCAACTTAGTTGATGATCTTAAAAAACAAATTTGGGAAAAAGTTAAAGAAAACGATCAACCAGTTAAATTGGAACCTCCAGAAGACGCCCCAATTGAAGAATAATGCAATTAGTCAACATTAAGGCCAGTAAAACTCCAAATCAAGTTTGGCTTACCTTTTCAGATCATTCCTTTCTTCCGTTTTTTATTGATGATGTCGTTAAATTATCTTTAACTAAAAATCAAGAAATTGACGACCAAAAACTTGAAGAAATTATTAAAAGTTGTCTTTTTTTTAAAGGTCGTGAATACGCTTTGCGTCAAATTGCCATTTCTCCAAAAATTGAAAAAATAATTTATCAAAAATTAAAAATATTTTTTCCAAAAATTTGTTTCAAATATCAGATTAAATACCCAAATATTAATCAAGTCATCGAGGAAATTATTGATTATCTCAATTCCAAAAGCCTTTTAGATCCAGAGAGTTTTACTAATTATTTTATTCAAAAAAACAAAAATAAATCTCGCCAGCAAATTTCCTTTTTACTAAGTCGATATGGTCTTAAAAGTACCTTGCCAAACAATGATTTAGAGCTCATCAAAAAAATAATCCAAAAAAAATCTAGTATGGACAAATTAAAGCTAAAAGCCCTACTTTATCGCCGTGGTTTCAATCTCTCAGATATAAACGCTGCAATTGACGATTACTTCAATTTTAGATAAAATACACTAATTAGTTTTTAAATTAAATTATAATTTTAACTTTTTCATTCAAAAGCACAGTAATATGTTATTCAAATTAGTCAAAATACCGACTCGTTGTTAACCTAAGCCATTCTGGTGTGTTTTTGCTGCAAAAAGTATTGGAGGTTTTATGTTAGATGTATTTTTATCGAGAGTTAAGGGTTTATTTTCTACCCATCAAAAGCCGTCTTCGAAAAAAGAAATAAAAAAGGAAGTTATTAAAGAGGTCAAAAAAGAAGAATCAAAAGACAATAATCGAGTTGTTTTTTCTCCTAATAAATCTGAAACAGTTACTCCTGTCAAACCAGTCGTCGAAGTTGACAATAGTGCCGTTCAAGCCGCTCTTCAAAATGCTAAGAGAATTGAAGCTGAAGCTAAAGCTAAAGAGGCTGAAATTTTTCAAAGATTATCGTCCCTAGATGAAAAAGAAAGATATTTGATTCAAAAGGAAAGAAATCTTGATAGTCAAGCCGCTGAAGTTAAAACCAAATTAGCTAGTATTGATGATGTTTATCGAAAACAAATGGAAAAACTGGAAACTATTTCTGGGCTTGATGTTGAAAAAGCTAAACAATTAGTTATCAGCAGCACTGAAAAAAGAATGTCTGCTTGGGTGTCTAAAAAAATAGATGAGGCCAGAGATGAGATTAAACAAAAAGAAGAAGAAATTACTAAAGAGGTGATTATTGATAATATTCGCCATGGTCTCACTGACTATGTTGCCGAATATACTGTTTCTACTATTTCCCTTGCCGATGAAACTGTTAAAGGTAAGATCATTGGTCGCGAAGGTCGTAACATCCGTGCTTTTGAAAAAGCCACTGGTGTTGAAATTGAATTAGACGAAACTAATGATATTCGTATTTCTTCTTTTGATTCCACTCGTCGTGAAATTGCCCGTCTTTCATTGGAAAAATTAATTAAAGATGGTCGCATCCAACCTCTTAAAATTGAACAAGTCGTTGCTCAAACCAAGACGGAAATGGACAGAATTCTTTTAAATGAAGGTAAAAAAATTACCCAAGAAGTTGGGGTTTTTAACCTACCAATCGATCTAATTAAAGAAATTGGTAAATATAAATTTAGGTTTTCTTATGGTCAAAATTTAGCTAAACACACCATTGAAGCCACAAAAATTGCCACTGCTATTGCCTATGAATTAAAAGCAGATGTCAATACTGTTCGTCTTGGCGCTTTGTTGCACGATATTGGTAAGGTCATTACGGATCAGGAAGGTACTCATGTTGATTTAGGTGTTGATTTACTTAGACAATATAAAATATCCGAAGCTGTTATTGCCTGTGTTGCTGAACATCACGAAGATAAAGAATTTTCTTCAACAGAATCAGTTATCGTCTACATTGGGGATGCCGCCTCTGGTGCTCGTCCTGGCGCCCGTTATGAAGTCCATGAAGAATATTTAAAGAGAATGAAAAATATTGAAGAAGTTGCCAACACTTTCCCGGGAGTCACTAGTGTTGCCGCTTATCAGGCCGGTCGTGAAGTTGTTGTTATCGTCGAACCTACCCAAGTTTCCGATTCGGAAGCCGAAGTCTTAAGTCAAAATATTGCCGAAAAACTCGAAGAAGAAGCTAAATGGGCTGGTCAAATAAAGGTTACTGTTATTAGAGAAGTTAGAACTAGTAGTGTTATTGTTGGTAGCAAAATCAACAAAAATGCGGTAAAAAACGAATAACTTCTATTGCAATTTAGTAATATTCGTTTAGAATTAAAATGAATTATTAATTAATAATAAAAATAATGACCAAAAAAGATTTAATCGAATCAGTCTCTCAAAAAGCCAAGCTTAGTAAAAAAGCAGCTAAACAAGCTGTTGAAACTTTTCTTTCTGAAATAATGAAAGGATTAGCTAGTGGCGAAACTGTTAAGCTTTCTGGTTTTGGAACTTTCAAAACCAAAATGTTCAAAGCTAAAACTATTAAAGCTATTGGAACCAAAGAATCCAAGAAAATCGTTGCTCGAAGAATGCCACGATACATTCCAGGAACCAAGATCAAGAAAATGGTCAAATAATTTCTTTTTTGAAATTTCAAAATCCCTCCGATTTTCGGGGGGATTTTTGTTAAAATACACTATGAAACTTTCAATCGGAATCGTTGGTCTACCCAATGTTGGTAAATCTACGCTTTTTAATGCGCTCCTCGGCAAACAAGTTGCCGACGCCAGCAATTATCCTTTTTGCACCATCGATCCCAATGTTGGTGTTGTTGAAGTCCCCGATGAAAAATTACCAGTTCTTGCCAAAATCGTTAAAACCGACAAAATTGTTCCTGCCATTGTCGAATTTGTTGACATTGCCGGTCTAGTTAAAGGAGCCTCCCAGGGTGAAGGTCTTGGTAATAAATTCCTTACTAATATTCGCGATTGTGATGCCATCTGTCATGTAGTTCGTGCCTTTTCCGACTCTAGTATTCTTAAAGAAGGTAGCGTTGATCCACAAGGCGATTTTGAGGTCATTTGTGCTGAACTAATTATTAAAGATCTGGAGACAATTGATAAATATCTTGATACCAATAAAAATAATGCCAAAGAAAACAAATCTAAAAAATTTATTCTAGCTACTAAATTAAAATCTGAACTAGAAAAAGGTATTTTGGCCGTTAATCTTAAATTAGATGATGAAGAAAAAGAAATAACTAAAGAATTTTTCTTATTAACCGCCAAACCTTATTTTATTGTTGCTAATGTCGACGAAGACACTTACAAGAATATTAATAATTGGCATATAAATTTAAAAAATTTCGAAACCGTTGTTCCTGTCTCTGCTAAAGTCGAATTTGATTTATCAGAACTAAGTCCAGTGGAAAGAAAAGATTATTTAAAAGAGTTAGGTGTTGAAAAATCTGGCTTGGAACGAGTTATCCAAAAAGCCTATGACACTCTTGGTCTTCAATCTTATTACACCGCTGGCGTTAAAGAAGTTCGTGCCTGGACAATTAGAAAAGGGGATTCTGCCCCTAAAGCCGCCTCTGCCATTCATACTGATTTTGAAAAGGGTTTTATTATGGCCGAAGTCGTTTCTTATGACGATTTTGTTCAATACAATGGTGCCTTAGGTGCCAAAGATGCTGGAAAACTTCGTCATGAAGGTCGAGACTATATCATGCGCCCCGACGATGTTGTTGAATTTAAAATAAACGCCTAGTTGGTAATTTACTTAATTCTAAAAATAATTCGATCTGTTCTAAAGCCCTTCTTTCGCTGATTGGGGGTTCGTCTTTGTCTAAAAATTTGGTATTTGCCCCAATATCTAGCAGGCAAATTTTGCCTCTTCCAGTTTTTTTGTCAACCACTATCGAATAGGCGTCTATGCTCAAGAAAATGTCATTATGATATGCCGCTCGAGCAATATTAACCAATTGATTTTCTAAATCATATATATTTTCTATTGAAGAGTCTTCTAATGGATTGTGTTTATCTACAATTGTTTTTTCATTTTTTTGAGTCATATCAGTCATCAAGATTAAGTTATTTTCTACATCACCTCTGCAAATTGGAACTGTTGGTAATCCTATTTCCTTTAGATATGAATGTTTTTTTAAAACCTCGTCGACGCCACTTTCTCTGTGTTTATTTACAGACAATTGATTTAATTCTTTAACGCAAACCCTTATGCCGGTCTTTTCAAACTTTCCTCTATGTTCAATTTCAATATCATAAAAACCGATATTACCCTCACATCCAACTGGTCCAAGAGAATAACTTAAATTCCCTCTAATTTGAACCGGTTTTTTTGACTCAAAGTCTTTACAAAAATAACCATCGATGAACTCTTTCATATTTACTAAATACATACTATTTTACCGCAAAATTGTAAAATATGGAATATAATTGATTATGTTTAATAAAATTTTAATTATTTCTGGCCCAACAGCTACAGGTAAAACTGATTTAGCTGTTAAATTGGCTAAAAAGTACAATGGCGAATTAGTTTCCACTGATTCTTGCCAAATTTATAAAGGTCTCGATATCGGCACTGGTAAAGATCAACCGGATAAAACCCCGATTCATTTAATTGATTTAATCAATCCCGACCAAAAATTTTCCGTAGCTCAGTTTCAACAAGTCGGTTTAAAAATAATTAATCAGCTTCATTCACAAAATAAATTACCGATTTTAGTTGGTTGTAGTGGCTTTTATCTTAATTCTCTAATTAATCCAAATTATGACACTTTTGCAATAAAGCCTAATAAAATTTGGCGTCTCGTTTCTAAAAAATTATCAGTAAAAACTTTACAAAAAATTTATAAATTATTGGATTCTAATAATTTTTCCAAGTTAAATAATTCAGACATTAATAATTACTATCGTCTTACTCGTAAAATCGAAATCAAGTTATCACTAAAAAATAAAAACACTAATAATAATCAAAATTTTGATATTCTCCATATTTCTCTAATTGCTCCATTAGATTTTTTATATAATCGAATTGACAAGCGTGTTCAAAAACGCCTAGATATAGGTTTTTTTAATGAAGTCAAAAATTTATTAAAAAAATATTCTTGGTCAGATCCAGGAATGCAAATTGGAGCTTATCAATGTTTAAAACCATATTTTGAGAACAATAAAGATTTAGAAACTTGTCTTCAAAATTGGCGCTATGCCGAACACTCCGATGCTCGTCATCAAAGCACTTATTTTAAATCAAGATATTCCAACAAAGCTTCTTTTTTTGATATTACTTCTCCTATGTTTAAGGATAAAATTTTTAAATTAGTTTCTGGATGGTACAATAAATTATGAAAATTAGAAAAATAGAAATTTCTCACAAAATCGTCATTTTTACCGTTGCTTTTTTGTTAGCTTTAGCTTTCCTTTGGCAAATAAGAAGTATTCTTATGCTTGTCTTTGTCGGCTTTGTCTTAATGGAAGCCGTCAACCCGTTTGTTCGCCAGCTTGAAAAGATAAAAATTCCCCGAGTTTTTTCTATTTTAATTGTTTACATTCTAATCATCACCGGTATTTCTTTTGCTATTGCTGGTATTGTTCCAATTTTAATAGAGCAAACTTCGGGGCTGATAGGTAGTTTGCCCCAGCTTATTCAAAATGTAAAAATATTTAGCGAAAACAACATTGATTTATCATCTCAATTCAAAATTTTAGAAACTATTCCTTCAAACATTGCTAAGATTGCCGTTTCTTTTGCCTCAAATGTTTTTTCCGGTTTAATTATTTTTGTTATTACTTTTTATCTTTTATTGGAAAAAAATAATTTTTCTAAATATGGTGGCAATTTTTTTGGAGAAAAAAGCAAAGCCAAATTTTTAAAAATAATGAATAATATTGAGTCCAGTCTTGGTGGTTGGGTTAGCGCTGAATTTTTATTAATGCTCATTATTGGTTTGCTTTCTTATATTGGTTATTTGGTTTTAGGTCTAAAATATGCCGTTCCATTAGCTATTCTTGCTGGTCTTCTTGAAGCAGTTCCTAATGTTGGACCAATCATTACTACTGTCATTGCTGGTTTATTTGCTCTAACAATTTCGCCTCTAACCGCCCTCTTCACAGTTATTTTTGGTGTTTTAGTGCAACAAGTCGAGAACAATTTTATTGTTCCTAAGATTATGAAAAAAACTGTTGGTTTAAATCCATTGATAACTATCCTCTTAATTATTACAGGCAGTAAATTAGGTGGAATTGTTGGTGCTATCTTGGCTATACCACTTTTCTTGACTATTCAAGCTATTATTAAAGGTCTTTCAAAAGATTCGGAATAAAAATATCCTAAAGACACTGATAAGCCGGATTCTGTTTAGAGGCCATCAATCTACTCTCTCTACCTGAAACTCTCAAAAGCTAGATATTAACGTTTCATCTTGAGATTTCCACCAGAAGGATGCGCGTTTCATACTCGTCCGCCTGTGGCGGATTACTCGTCTCTGTAGCAGCGCCCAAAGCTTACGCCCTGACCCTTAGGGTTTCTGTGCTTTTTGTGGTCCGGACTTTCCTCCCCATTGGGGTAAGCCCCTCAATCTCTTTAGGATGGCTAGATTATAGCTTTAAACCATTCCAAAAACAAATACCCTCCCGATATTCATCAGGAGGGTAATTAATTTAAATCTATCTTTATTATTATCTCAATAAAGCTGCATCAGCTGCTGATAATATTTTAAACATTTTGGTTCCAGTTTCAGAATCAATAGTTTCAGCTGCTGGTCTGCCGTTTTTTAACATAACTTTTTTAACTTTGCTTACGTCAACTTCGACAGATTTGCGAGATTTAACGTTATAAAATTTAATTGTTGGCATTAATCTTCACCCCCCTTATAAAAATAATAATTTCTAATAACCATTTTTAAGGTAATAAATAATTATAATAACCCCGATCGAAATCAAGCTCAATATCAAACTTCTTAATAAATCTTTTTTAATATATTTATTTTCGTTCATTATATGTTTCTATCGCCAGTATAGCACATTGTTTTGCTACAATTAGTAGATGTCTTTTTTAATATATTTAATATTAGCAATTAATTTATTGTGGCTTTGCTATCTAACTTATTTAGTTTATATTAAAAATAACTCTAAAAATAAAGCTTTAGATTTAGACAAAATAGACAATAGTCTTAAGATAGGTATAACTAGATTTAATCCGTTCGACGATGTTGGTGGTGATCAAAGTTTTATTCTAACCATTTTAGACAAAAATAATTCTGGAGCTATTATTACCTCACTCCATAATCGTGATATCACTCGAATTTATGCCAAACCAGTTAAAAATGGATTTGGTGAAAACATCACTTTGTCAAAGGAAGAAAAATCCGCTATAGTTAAAACTATTAAAAATTAATTTTTAAATGAACAAAAATTTATTAAAAAACATAAGATTTTTAGGCCTTTTCTTATTAATTACTGGTATTTCCTATTATTTATTTGATTATTTAATTCCCTCAGGTTCAGGAAGTTCGCTTTCACCTAGTGGTAATAAGACTACCAAAAGTGAAAAGACTGGTGATCTTTCAGTAAAAAATTCCACTTATTCTGGTCCAAAAACTGAGATCTGTCCTATTAATGGACAACTTTATACTAAAGAAGAAAAAGCTATTTGGTCAAAACGTCGTCCTCTAACCGTTATGATTGAAAATCATGAAGATTCCCGACCTCAATCTGGACTTCAGTCAGCTGATATCGTCTATGAGGCTGTAGCCGAAGGTGGTATTACTCGATTTATGGGTGTTTTTTATTGTGGAATCGTTGGAACTGAAGCTGATTTAGAAAATAAATATAATGTCGGTCCAGTCCGTTCGGCCAGAACTTATTTCTTAGATATTGCTTCCGAATATGGTGATTATCCACTTTATAACCACGTTGGTGGCGCTAATTGTAGTGCTGCCGATAATAAGAGCCCTTGTACTACTAATGTTAAAGCTCAGGCCATTGAACAGATTGCTAAATATGGCTGGAACAATCAAGGCACTTGGGGTGATTTAAGCCAATTTTCTTTATCTTACAAAGCTTGCCGTCGTGAGCCAGATCGAACCGGTCAGGAAAGAGCTACTGAACACACCATGTATTGTTCCTCATCTGAACTTTACAATATAGCTGCTAACCGTGGTTTAACCAATATGACTGAAGCTAAAAAAACTTCATGGGATAAATCATACCAGCCATGGGAATTTACCCAAAAAGAAACAGCTTCTAGCTCTTCTTCGGTTATCTCTTTTGATTTTTGGTCTGGCTACAAAGATTATTCTGTTTCTTGGAAATATGATCCATCTTCAAATCTTTATCTTCGAAGTAATGGTGGTAAAGAACAAATTGATTTTAATACCCAAAAAACTATTACTGCCAAGAATATTGTTATTCAATATGTTAAAGAGAGTAGATCAATCGATGAACATCTTCATAATCTTTATGAAATGATTGGTACTGGTAAAGGGATGCTCTTCCAAAATGGTGCTAAAACTGAAATTACTTGGTCTAAAAAAGATCGTCTTTCTCGAACCATTTTCAAAGACAGTAGTGGTAAAGAAATTAATTTTGTCCCAGGCAATATCTGGGTAGAAATTTTGCCATTAAATAGCAGTGTTTCTTATGAAAATTCAAACTAGTCTTAAACAATTACTTGTCTCTCAAACCAGACTAAAATTAATTACTATTCTTTTTAGTAACCCTAGAGAAATTTATTATGTTCGTCAGCTAGTTCGTTTAGTTGAAGAAGAAATTAATTCAGTCCGTCGCGAATTAGATAATCTTAAAAAAACCGGAATCATTGAATCGGAATGGCGTGGTAATCGCCTTTATTATTGGGCTGATAAGCAATCTCCAATTTTTTATGATCTTTTGGTTTTGGCTAATAAAAATTCTGGTCTTGGATTAAAACTTCAACACAAAAATGAAACTCTAAGTCCAATAAAACTGGTTTTATATAATTACAAATTTGCCGTTGGTGAAAAAAGAAGTGAAGATGGTGTTGATTTAATTATCGTTGGCGACCTCTTTTCTCTTAAAGAAGTTGATCTTTTAATTAAACAAGAGGAAGAAATTCGTGGACATGAAATTAATTATATGGTTATGGATAAAAACGAATTTCAAATGCGAAAGCAAAAAAGAGATCAATTTATTGTCGACTTTTTTTTAAGCTGTCCAATCGTTATAATAGGTAGCTCATCAGAAATTGCTAGTATTTAAAAATAAATGACTCAAGCAAGAAAAGTTATTAAAACTGGAAATAGTTTAGCCCTAACTATTCCCTCAAAATCAATTAAAGAATTTAATATTAAAGAAGGGGATATGGTCTTAGTTAAAATAAACAAAAGTAAAGCCTTAATTAGCTATATCTTTTCTGGGCACCCACGTCAACTTTCCCTCATCAATTCCAAGTAATTATGCCAAATAAGACTAAAACCATTAGAATTTTTTGGACTATCGTTGCTTTAACCTTAATTTGTTTAATTATTAATTTTCCTAAAAGACTTCCAATTAACATTAATTTAGGAAAAATAAAATGGCAACATACCTTTTATCGTCCAGATTTTAATTTCAAACTTGGAAACCAAGAGTTCAAAAAAAATCTCGATCTTAAGTTTGGTCTAGATCTTGCCGGTGGTGCCTCTCTTGTTTTTAATATCGACACTTCAAACATTAAAAAAGAAGATTTGGAAGATGGTCTAGCCGCCTTAAAAGGCAACATCGAAAAACGTATCAATCTTTTTGGCGTCAGTGAAACCAATGTTCAAGTGATTAAACAAGAAAATCAATATCGCCTTAAGGTTGACCTACCTGGAATTGAAGACGTTTCCGCCGCTATTGATCTAATTGGTACTACTGCTCAATTAAAATTTAAAGGGGAAGTCGAATTACCTCCAGAAGCCACCTCTTCGGCTACTTTTAACGATGTTTTTAGTAAGGATACTGGTATTAACGGTTCTCATTTAAAAAAAGCTTCAGTTACTATTAATCCTAACAATTCAGAACCAGAAGTTTCCTTGGAATTTAACGAAGAAGGATCTAAACTTTTTGCCATTGCTACCAAAGAATTTTTAAATAAGCGTATTGCCATTTTAATTGATGATTATCCAGTTACTTCTCCTCCTAATGTTCAAACTGAGATTAAAGACGGTAAGGCGGTCATTAGCGGTAATTTCACTACTCAATCAGCCAAAGAGTTGGCTGTTCAGTTAAATGCTGGTGCACTTCCTTTATCCATCAATTTAATTCAACAGTCACAAATTGGGGCTACTCTTGGTAAAGATTCAATTAATAAAGGTGTTTTTGCTGGCGTTGTTGGTTTGATTTTGGTCTCATTTTTTATGATTGGTAATTATGGCAAACTTGGTTTAATTGCCGATATTGGTTTAATTATTTATGGTCTAATCACTTTGGCCTTATATCGTCTAATCCCAATAACACTAACTTTTCCCGGTATTGTTGGTTTTATTCTTTCTGTTGGCATGGCCGTTGATAGTAATATTTTAATTTTTGAAAGGATGAGAGAAGAAACTCGCAAAGGTAAAAATTGGAATAATGCCATGGAATTAGGTTTTGGCCGAGCTTGGGATTCAATCAAAGACGCCAATGCTTGTACCATTATTACGGGTTTAATTTTATTTAATCCTTTTAATTGGAGTTTTCTTAATACTTCTGGTATGGTTCGGGGTTTTGCTGTTACCCTAATTTTAGGTATTGCTGTTGGTATTTTTACTGGTGTTTTTGTCACTCGAAATTTATTAAGAGTTTTAGCAAAAGAAAAAAAACAAAAATAAAAATATGAATATCATGAAATTTAGGCCATTACTTTTAATTATTTCTTCACTTCTTTTAATTTCTTCGTTATTATCAATAATTTTTTGGGGTTTTAAACCCTCAATTGATTTTGTTGGTGGCGCTGTTTGGGAGTTAAATTTGCCATCAAATCCAGATAATTCAAAAATTACCGAAATTTTTACTAAAAATAGTATTGATAAATTAACCATTACCAAAAATGACACTAAATATCATTTAGAATTTAAAGACATTAACCCAGATCAAAAAAATGTTTTGACAAACGAAATCAAAAAAATAGATCAAGATTATCGTGAACTAAAGTTCGAGACATTAGGAGCTACTCTCGGAAAAGAATTATTACGAAAAACAGTTATGGCTGTTGTCTTATCATCACTATTTCTACTTATTTTTATTGGCCGTCGTTTTAAAGATTTTTCTTTTGGTGCTAGCGCTATTCTGGCTATGTTCCACGACACTTTTATTTTAATCGGTAGTTTTTCTATCTTTGGTCATTTTTTTGGTGCTGAATTAGATTCCCTTTTTGTCACCGCTCTTTTGACCACTCTTTCTTCATCTGTTCATGATACGGTTGTCACCTTTAATCGAATTCGCGAATTAAAACTTCAAAATTTAAGCCTAGATTGGGTTAATCTTGCTAATCAGGCTGTCACCGAAACCTTAAGCCGTTCTATTAACAATTCTATGACTATCGTTTTTATGTTGCTTTCTCTAGTTGTTCTTGGTGGGTCCACTACTAAATGGTTCGCCACAGCGCTTTTAATTGGTGTTATTTGTGGAACTTATTCTTCAACTGGTGTTGCCATTCCTTTAGTTCTATTTTTCAAAAAAAATCGAAAGAAAAAATAATTATTTATAATCTTCGATTTTTTTGAGAAGAATTTCTCTCTCGTTTAATTCTGGTTTTTCTTCTACTTCCTTAAAAACAGCCATCAAAACCTCTCCCACTTTTCGGCTTGGTTTAATCTTTAAAATTGTCATCACATCTTCACCATTAATTTTCAAATCTTTAATTGCAAAAGGTTGTTTTTGCACTTCCACAATTCTTTCTTTAAATAATTCCCATCGCCAGCTAGTTTCTTTTGAACCACTGCCAAGCCGGTCAGCTCGTCTTAAAGCAATCATTTCGTCAATGTATTCTGGTGTTACATTTCTAATAAATCTTCTGACAGCCTTATCGGTTTGAGTCGATATCACCGAAAACATATGCCATCTAACCAATTTAAATAATTGTTCTGATTCTTTTTTTGATAATTTTAATCTTTTCCCAATATTTACCGACATTCTCGATCCAATTATTTCATGATTATGGAAAGTTCTGTTTTCGCCTTCACCCACCATTGATTTTGGTTTTCCTACATCATGTAATAACGCTGCCAATTTTGTTATTGGATTTACACTTGAACAATTATCTAAAGTTTTTAAATTATGAGTCCAGACATCATCAATATGATGTCCTTTTTGTTTCACCCCGTAACCATCTAAAAGTTCCGGTATTATTTCTTTTAATAATCCAGAATTTTTTAATAAAACTATTCCATCGCTCGGTTTTGGAGACAATAATATTTTAAATAATTCATCTCTAATTCTTTCACTGGCTATTTTCCCAATGGAGTTGGCATTTTTTTGAATTGATTCAAAAGTTTTTTCTTCAACTAAAAATCCAATTTGGCTGGCAATTCTAATTGCTCTCATCGTTCTTAAGGCATCTTCTTCAAATCTTTCATCAGGATTTTCTACTGTTTTTATTAATTTAAGTTCCAAATCTTTTTGCCCGTTATACAAATCAATAAGTTCTTCACCGTTTTTTAAAGCCATGGCATTAATAGTAAAATCTCTTCTTTTTAAGTCTTCTTCCAATGTTTTTCCCCATTTAATTTTATCTGGGTGTCTAGAATCAGAATAACCTTGTTCGGTTCTAAAAGTTGTTATTTCAAATATATCATCACCATCTACTACACTTACAGTTCCAAATTTATTATTATAAAAACTATTTTTTGGAAAAATCTTTTGCATCTCTTCTGGTGTCAAATTTGTCGTAAAATCCCAATCTTTTACGTCTCTTTTTAAAAGAAGGTCACGAACAGCTCCGCCGACAATATAAATCTCCGACTTGTTTTCCTTAAATTTATTAATTATTTTTTTTACCTTTTCAGTAATTATAAAATTGTTCATCTATGTCTATATTTTACCTCATTTAAACAAAATCTCCCCTTTTTCAAGGGGAGATATCAAAACAAAATAAACAAAACTTATTAAACAGCAGGTTGTTCTGTTGCCGGTTTTTCTGGCTTAGCAATAGCTTCTTTTACTGCAATATTTCTTCCAGCTTGCTCACTGTTGTCTAATTCGCTCATAGCTTTCAAGGCATCAGCATCATTTTCAAATTCCACAAATCCAAAACCTTTAGATCTGCCGGAAAATTTATCCATTACTATATTGGCTGACACTATATTTCCATAGGCAGCAAATATTTCTTTAAATTGGTCCTGTGTCAAATTAAAAGACAGGTTGCCTACAAATAATTTTTTTGCCATACTCTTAAGAACTCCTTAAAATTTACAAAATAATAAATTAAGATCTCAAAATCAGACCTTAACAATTTAAATTATATCCTTAAAATTTTAATTATCAAAAAAAACAAAAAAGGTCTACAATTTGATATCTCCATGTTTCCCAAAATTCTTTTAAAAAATAAACAGATTATTAACAAATCATTCTCGGACTTAGATATTATCGATCTTCTTTTAAAAAATCGCCAAATTAAAAAACCAGAATATCAAGATTTTTTTAAACCCCATTTTCCTAATAATTCCGATTTTGATATTAATCAAAAAGAATTAAAAAAAGCCGTAAATAGGGTAAATTTAGCTATTAAAAAAAATCAAAATATTTTAATTTATGGTGATTATGATGTTGATGGTTTAACCTCCACCTCTATTCTTTGGCAAGTTTTATACCAAAAAGGTGCCAAAGTTTTACCCTTTGTCCCTGATCGTGAAATTGATGGTTATGGCATTAGGTCAAAATCTTTTTTTAATTTTGAGATAGAAAAAAATATCCATTTTGATCTTTTAATTACTGTCGATAATGGCATCGTGGCTAATAAAGAGTTAGTAAAGATTTCTCAAAAAAACACCGACATCATTATAATCGATCACCACTTACCGGAAGATAAATTACCAAAAGTTAACGCCATAATTCATTCTACGAATTTTTCAGGTGCCGGTTTATCCTGGGTTTTTGCTTCTCAATTTAATAAAGACGCCGATATTGGATTGGCTGCTGCTGGTACGGTTGCTGATTGTTTGCCTTTAATCGGTATTAATCGAAACATTGTTGTTCATGGTCTAAAATTATTACGAAAAAATCCTAACCATGGTATTAAAAAATTAATTGAAATTAGCGGGATTAAACCAGACACTATTTCTGCTTATGATCTGGGTTTTATTATCGGTCCTCGATTAAACGCTGTCGGTCGTCTTTCTAACCCTACCGATGCTTTAAGGCTTTTATGTAGTCAAAGTGCAATTCAGGCTGGCAAATATGCTAAAAATCTTGATGAATTTAATAAAGATCGACAAGATTTTCAAAAAGAAAATTTAATCACCGCTGAAAAATTAATTACTAAAAATGAAGACAAATTAATTTTTATCTCCCACAAATCTTTTCTTCCAGGTATTATTGGTCTTATTGCTAGTCGATTGACCGAAAAATATTATTTACCGTCAATTATTATCAGTCTTGGCGATGAATATTCCAAGGGTTCATGTCGTTCCATAAAAGAATTAAATATTATCAAATCGCTTCGCCAGTTTAACAGTGAGCTTGTAGAACTAGGTGGCCATGCTGGAGCTGCTGGGTTCACTATTAAAACTGATAATATTGCCAAATTTAAAACCAAAATTATTAAATACATAAATAAACAGTTAAAAGATTTAGAGTTAAAACCATCAATCATTGTCGAATCAGAAATGGATTTATCTGCAGTTACAATTTCTAATTGTAAACTTTTACAAAAGTTTGAACCTTTTGGTGTTAACAACCCTAAACCGTTATTTTTGTTTAAAAATATTCAAATTACTCAAAAACGGGTTATTGGTTCCACTGGTGACCATCTTAAACTAAAGTTTAATTCTGTTGATGCCGTTGCTTTTAAAAAAGGGGAGCTAGATAGTCAATTTAAAATTGGTGATTCAATAAATGTCATTGCTTCGCTCGATTTAAACACTTGGGGAGAAACATCTACTCCTCAATTGATTATTAAAGAAATCTTTCCTGTTTGAAATGCCCCTATTCTGAAGTAAAATATTACCATGGAAAGAATACTCGCAACAGAATGCCTCCAAAAAATCGGAGCCAAAGTTTTATTACAAGGTTGGGTTAGTAATATTCGCGATCATGGTCAACTAATTTTTATCGACTTTAGAGATTGGAGCGGCACAATTCAAATCGTTGTCAATGCTAACGATAATTCAGAAATTCATCAACTTGCCTCCACTATTGGTTTAGAGTGGGTAATTGAAGTCGAAGGTCAGGTCAATAATCGTGATCCAAAAGCAGTTAATAAAAAAATACCCACAGGTTTAATTGAAATTAATTGTGAAAAATTAACTATTTTAAACAAAAGTGAAGTTTCTCCTTTTCCTCTAGATACCGATGGTACAGAATTAGATGAATCTTTACGTCTAAAATATCGATATCTTGATTTACGTCGACCCAGACTCGCCAAAATTATTAAAAGTAAAAGTAAATATATTTTAGCCGTTAGAAATTGGATGGATAAAAATGGTTTCACTGAAGTCATGACTCCACTTTTAACAACTAGTTCTCCAGAAGGCGCTCGTGATTTTTTGATTCCTTCTCGTATTCACAAAGGTAAGTTTTTTGTTTTACCTCAAGCACCGCAACAATTTAAACAGCTTTTAATGGTTGGTGGTGTTGATAAGTATTTCCAGATTGCTCCCTGTATGCGTGACGAAGATCCTCGAGCCGATCGCCATGCTGGTGCTTTTTACCAAATCGATATCGAGATGAGTTTTCCTACTATCGATAAACTTTTTTCTACTGCTGAAAATCTAATTAAAGAAACTTATCAAAGCATTGCTCCTCAAAAAACTATTGCCAAATTTCCTTTTCCTAGAATTTCTTATAAAGATGCCATGGATAAGTATGGCAGTGATAAACCAGATACTCGTTTCGGTCTAGAACTCCAAGACGTCACCAAAGTTTTAAAAGGTAAGAGTGAATTTAATGTCTTTAATAATGCCGACAATATCAAATGTATTATCGCCCCTAAATGCGCCGAATTTAGTAAAACCCAAATTGATAAATTAGAGGCTTTAGCAAAAGAAAAAGGGGCTAAAGGTCTTGCTTATACTAAAGTTATTGACGGGGGATTAGATACTGGTGTTGCTCGATTTTTTGATCCTAAACTTCAAAAAGAAATAGTTGAGTCAACTTTGGCTAAAACAGGAGATTTAATCCTTTTTGTTGCCGATAGATTATCTGTTGTAAATAAAGTCTTAGGTAATATTCGTCTTACATTAGGTGATATTTTAAACCTTTGTGATCCTAATATTTTGTATTTTAATTGGATTACTGGTTTTCCTTTTTATGAAATCAACGACGAAGGTAAATTAGATTTTGGCCACAATCCTTTTTCTATGCCTCAAGGTGGTATGGAATCTTTAATTAATAAAGATCCATTAGATATTGAGTCTTATCAATATGACCTTACTTTGAACGGTTTTGAGTTAGCTTCTGGTTCAATTCGTAATCACGAACCAGAAACTTTAGTAAAAGCTTTCGAAATCATCGGTTATGGTCGGGACGAGGTAATTCGTAAATTTGGCGGTATGTATAATGCCTTTCATTATGGTGCTCCACCTCATGGTGGTTGGGCTATTGGTTTAGATCGTCTCTTAATGTTACTTTTAGACGAGCCAAATATTCGTGATGTTTATGCCTTTCCTTTAAACTCGAATGGTGTCGATTTACTAATGGATGCTCCTAGTGTTATCGACCAAAAACAATTAGATGATGTTGGTTTAATGTTAAAACCAGAAACTAAAGCCTTTTTAAAATATGAAAATGTCAATTCTGAAGCGTAAGCCATTTGAAATCGTTATTATTTTTTTGATTGCTTTTATAAATCTTTTTTGGCTTCCAACTTTTAGTTTTTGGGAAATTTATCCCAAAAACTCATACTTTTTGAAAAACAATAATCTCATCCAATATCAGCATCCAGCCAAAATTTATTCCAAATTATCCCAAAAGCCGCAGTTAAATACTCAAAATTATATTCTCATAGATGCCGCTACTAACGCTACTATATTATCCAGTAATCCAAATGCTAAAATTTATCCTGCTTCAACTACTAAATTAGTCACTGCACTCACTGCTTTAAATATTTATCCCCTTGATGAAATTTTAACCATTAATCAGGAATATTCTGATGGTCAGGTTATGGGTTTAAAACTAGATGAAAAAATTACGATCAGATCTTTAATTAATGCTCTTTTGGTTTATTCCGCTAATGATGCCGCTTTTACCTTAGCTAATCATCACCAAAATGGCGAAACGGGATTTATTGAAGAGATGAATTTAATAGTTCAAAAATATGGTTTGAAAAATACTCATTTTACTAATTTTGATGGGATTCACAATGAAAACCATTATTCAACTGTTTATGATCTTTCGCAAATTGCCCGTCTTGCTATTAAAAATTCCGTTGTCACTGAAATCGTTAAACAAAAAAATATAACCGTGGAAGACGTCAATAAAACTATTAAGCACGAATTAACCTCTACAGATGAACTGCTTGGTGTTGTTCCCGAGATTGAGGGTCTTAAAACCGGCTGGACTCCAGAAGCTGGCGGTTCTTTTATTGCTCTAATTAATATAAACGGCCATTACTTAATCAGTGTTGTTGCTCAAAGCGAAGATCGTTTTTCTGATACTAAAAAAATAATTGATTGGGCTAAAAATAACATATTTTGGGAATCGTACCAGCCGTAACTATTTGGTGATATATTTATCCAACACAGCTGGAACAAAAGCTATAAAATTATTATCACCTTTAAAAATATAAATAGGTTGGACATATTGTGTTAAAGTGACCGGCTCGTAATAAGCCAATTTTATTTCTCGGATAATTACATTTTCTGAATTAACATCTGATGATGGCCAATAATTTCCAGCCTTTAAATCGGTCATTGCTTGTTCAACTGTTTTTATTGGATAAGTCGAAAAAGATTCTCGATCTATATCAGCATATTTAAAATTAGCTTCAATTATTTGTTTTTCTGATGAATCAGAACCAGAGATTAATACTGAAACAGAAGCCTCGCCAATTTGGGGAGAAACTATTTCCCATTTCTCTTCTAAATTGTTTCTATAAAAATCAACTCTAACCGCATTAGCTTCCGATTGGGCCGAAACTGCTTTTAAAGTTCCATCACTTATTTTCCAATAAGTTATTTTCTTTTCACCGTTTTTTAAATCATCAGTATATTTATTACCTGATTGTAAAAAAGAAGAAGCAATTTCTATCGCTCTATTTTTGTTTGGTATTGTCTTTGCTTCTAATATTGATTGATCATCTAAATATGGATACTTCAATTTAAAATCATTTTCTAAAACATTGATCGTTAACATCTTATTCGTTTTTGTATCTTTAAATTCGTAAATTCCTTCATTAATTTCAATTGGATCACTCTCAAAACCAAATTGTTTTGCTATTTTTACCCCATCTTCCAAGGCTAAAATCTTGGTTTTTGATCGATATATAATATAGATCTTTGATTGATCACTAAAAGTAGGGGTTTTGTCATTAGCAAATTCAAAGGTAAAATTTTTCTTTTCAAACTTTTTTTCTGGAAAAACCATTTTAGGTAAAGTTCCATATCTAACTGTTGGTGGAATATATTTTGGATGAGCTGCTTTATATGCCTTAATTGATAATGATCCGATCGACCATAATAAAACAAAAGCAATCAAACCAGATCCGCCATATTTAATTAACTTTCTACTCATATCAGCGGTGTAGGTTAAAGAAGACATAAAAATATTCTACACTAAATGATAAAATTAGCCATGATCGACAATAAAAATACCAGAACTCGTATTGCCCCCAGTCCAACAGGTGAATATCATGTTGGCCATCTTCGTACTTGTCTTTACGACTATGCGTTAGCCAAAAAGTACAACGGACAATTTATTATCAGAATTGAAGATACTGACCAAAAAAGATTTGTCGAGGGTTCGGCTGAAAGAACTTTGCAAGTGATTAAGGATTATGGTCTTTCATGGGATGAAGGTCCAGACGTTGGTGGTCCTTATAGTCCTTATATTCAAACCCAAAGATTGGAAATCTATCAAAAATATATCAAAGAATTAATTGATAAAGGTTTTGCTTATTATTGTTTTTGCACCCAAGAAAGATTAGATAGTCTTCGTGCCACTCAAAAGGCGCAAAAACTTATTCCTCGTTATGATCAACATTGTTTAACTTTATCCAAAGAAGAAATCGATCAAAAACTTAAAGATGGTATTCCTTATGTCGTCCGAATGAAAATTCCTAAGAATGAAACCATAATTTTTGAAGATTTAATTCGAGGCAAAATAAAATTCAATACCAACGAAGTTGATGATCAGGTATTAATCAAATCGAATGGTATTCCAACCTATCATTTTGCCGCCGTTGTTGATGATCACCTAATGAATATTTCTCATGTTTTCCGTGGCGAAGAATGGCTCACTTCCACTCCAAAACATCTTTTACTCTATCGATACTTTGGTTGGGAAGCTCCACAATTTGCCCATCTTACGGTTTTATTAAACCCAGATGGCAAAGGTAAACTAAGCAAACGTCATGGCGCCACTTCAGCTAGATCATTTTTAGAAGATGGTTATTTACCCGAAGCTATGCTTAATTTTTTAATGTTTTTAGGTTGGAATCCTGGTGATAATCGAGAATTTTTCACTCTTGAAGAATTTGTTCAAGCTTTTAGTATTGATCATCTTCATAAAAAATCCCCAGTTTTCGATCGCAAAAAATTAGATTATTTTAATGGTTATTATATTCGCAGGTTGGATGATCAAAAAATATTCGATTATTTCAAAAAATTTTTACCTCAAGCTTCAAATGAACAAATAAAAATTTTAATTCCAGTTTTAAAAGAAAGATTAGTAAAATTTTCTGATCTTCCCGTTCAAACAAAATTTTTATTTGAAGATGTCGACTACGACAAAGATCTGTTACTCAAAAAGGGGACTGATTCTAAATTAGCTATCGATATGTTAAATAAAACAAAAGAATTATTATCTACTTTAAAAACTTTTGACTTTATAACTTTACAAACTTGTTTGATGAATTTAATTTCATCAAACGGCTGGAATACTGGTGAATTCTTTATGGTTTTTCGAGTCGCCATTTGCGGTACTATCTTTACTCCTCCGGTGGTAGAATGTCTTCCAGCTTTAGGTCTAGAAAAAACTTTACACAAAATAGATATTGCCATCTCTAAATTAAATTAGTAATCTGTTACACTTTTATTGTGTTAATCATATTACTTCTAATTTTTTTGTTATTTCCTCATCAAACTTTTGCTGCTCCGATTGTCTCTATTGTTGATTTTCCCGAAACCGTAATTGCTGGAAATATTTTTAATGTTACTTTTTCTATTTCTTCTGTCACCCCGGGAATGATTTATCACTACAAAGTTGTTGGTGATGGAAATTCCGAAATTTTAACCCAACCAAATACTAGTTGTGCTGGTAATTATGAGTTATGTGAAAATATTAATATTGCCACAGATTCGGCTAACATTGCCACTGCTTCTGGTAAACTCAATCTCGTTTCTGGAATTTATAATTTAAAAATAAGAATCGCTCAAGGAGACAAGCACACTTCAACTTATAACAGTGACATTGTTTCTCTAAACTCAGTTTTACCTACACCCACTCCGACCCTTATTCCGACTAACACTCCAGCTCCCACCAACACACCTATTCCAACCAATACACCTGCCCCGACCAATACTCCCAGTCCCACGAATACTCCGACCATTATTCCTACAAAGATATTAACTCCAACCTCTACTCCAATTGAAAATATTGTTCCTACCCCAGATCAAAATATTTCTAGTGAATTAATCGAAAACTCCACTCCTACACCAGAATCTGTTTTGGGTGTTACCGCTAATTCTGATAAAAAAAATTACTTACCTTTGATTTTTATTTGTCTTGGTGCTTTATTTTTGTTAACCCCATTGATAATTGCTAAAATTAAACATGAAGTTTAATAAAATAATCAAATTTATTCCGTCTATTATTTGGATGATTGTAATTTTTTATTTTTCTTCACGTTCTACTACTGGTATTGGCACTAATAAAACTAATCGTTTTTTAATTTTAAAATCATTTCACATTATCGAATATGCCTTTTTGGTTTTTCTAATTTTATTTGCCATCTCTAAAAAAAAGCTGTCAATTTTTATTGCCTATTTATACGCCATTTCAGATGAATTTCACCAATCTTTTGTTCTTGGTCGTACCGGCCGTTTTCGTGATACCTTAATTGATTTAATTGGAATTTTTATTGGTGCCTATCTTTTTGGGAAATTTTTAAATTTGAAAAATAAAAATAAATTATCTTCTTGACGATATTTTAAAAAGTAGTTTTAATGTATATCTGTTACACATTAAAATTAACTCGTCATGAAAAAAATATTTTTAAGTTTAGCCATTATTGTAGTCGTTAGTGGTTTTTGTATTTCTTTAACTAAAGCTTATTTTAGTGATAAGAAAACAAGTAACGGTAATAAATTTATTGTTGGGACCCTCAATTTGGAAGTTGGTGATTCTCAAAATAAACAAGTTGAACCATTTGTAATTTCTGATTTAGGTAGCAGTAAAATCACTGGACAAAAATTATGGAAACTTAAAAATGTTGGTACTTTACCTGGCAAACTCACCATCGATCTTGGCAATATCATTAATAATGAAAATGGTTGCAATACTCCAGAAAGTGAAGTTGATCAAACTTGTGGCAATCCGGGAATTAATGAAGGAGAGTTAGGTAATGTTATCAGTGCTAATTTCTATGTTAACAACGTTTCTAAAGTCACTGCCAATTTAAACCAAAGCGGATCAGAAAGTTTAATTAATTACTGGAACAACGAAGCAAACTCTTTTGTCTTAGATCCAAATCAGGAAATAGAATTAAAAATGGAATGGTTTGAATCAGATATTTATGGCAACGAAATTCAAAGTGATAGCTTAGCCTTCGATATCAATTTTAGTCTCCAACAAATAAGTAATTAGTTATGAATTTCGTTTTTAAGTTTTTTGGTTTATTTATAACCTTTTCATTACTTTTTATCACTGGGTTTTTTCTATTTTCCCAATTAAATTTTTTTGGAAATTATAAAATTTTTTTAGTCCAATCGGGCTCTATGTCACCTACCATTAATACTGGTGATCTAGTCGTGGTTAAACCTAGTTTAAAATACAAAAAAGGTGATGTTGTTACCTTTTTATCAAAGACCAATTTTAATACCACTCATCGCATTATTTCTATTAATAATAATCAAATAGAAACGAAAGGTGATGCCAATAAAACTTCCGATCAAGAACAAATTAATCCAAGTAAAATTATTGGCAAAGTTTTTTACATTATTCCTTATTTTGGTCGTTTAATTATGTTTGTAAAAAGTCTTCCAGGGTTAATTACCTTAATAATTATTCCTTCTACAATTATTGTTTATCGTGAATTTATCCAGATAAAACAAACATTAAAAAGTAAATAGTAGTCATATGTTGCCCGTATTATTTTTAATATTTGTTTTTAGTTTAATTTTAATTACTCCCACCAATGCTGACTTTGTCTACAAAACAACTATAAAAAATAATCAGCTATCTGTTAGCACTTTTGATTTTTCTCAATTAAAAACCACCAACAATTCTTCGGTTGATAATTTATTTAATATTAACGGAATATCACCTGGTGGTTATCAGGTAAACACTTTGAGACTCAAAAATCAGGGTTCAACAAATTTCAACTACATCATAAATTTTGAGAAAATTAATGGAGATGACAATTTTTGTCGTCAATTAGAAATTAATTTTAATAAAAGTGGTCAATCACAATATCAGGGTCCCATTACCGATCTTAACGTCACCTCTTCTATAGACAAAGATCAAAATTTTTCCGACTGGTTACTCTATTTAAAACTAAAAGATAATTATTTGAGTTCTAAGCCAGAATTTTGTGAATTTAATTTGGTGGTTAATGGCTCTAATGTTGATTTAAACCAAAAATCAGGTTTTAAGTACAAAAGAACTATTAGAAATTTAGTCGTCTCCAATTAATTTCATTTGAAAAACAGAGGATATCCTTTATACTGATATTGTGTTGAAAAAAAATTGGACTCATTATTTTATTCCTCAAGAAAGAAACAATCATCGAGCCACCCTTTTGAAGCCCAATTTTTTACTTTTCTTTTTGATTTTATATTTACTTAATCAGTCAATTATTAAGACTCTGATCATAGTTAAACCAGGAGTTCTTGGTTATTCTTCTGAAATTACTTATCAAAAAGTCTTAGACCAAACCAACAATGAAAGAAAAAATGCTGGTTTAGAACCTTTGACTTATAATCCCGTTTTAACCGCTTCCGCTAAAGCTAAGGCGGAAGATATGTTTAAAAATGACTATTGGGCTCACAATTCACCTCAAGGCAAAACGCCTTGGACATTTTTTGATAGTGCCGGTTATAAGTACTCTGTCGCTGGTGAAAATTTAGCTAAAGATTTTTATGACACCGATTCTTTGATTAAAGCTTGGATGAATTCTCCCACTCATAAGGCCAATATTATCCACTCAAAATATAAAGAAATTGGTATTGCTGTTGTAAATGGAACCCTTGGCGGTGTAAAAACGACATTGGTTGTTCAACATTTTGGTACTCCACTTGCAGTCCAATCTGCTCCAAAAACTAACGTTGTCAAACAGTCTAATGATGTAGTTGAACCAGAGATGATTAATCAACCCGTTTCAGAAATTATTCCCCAGACTGCAAACATTCCCGAATTAAAAGAAGCTGAAGTTTTGGCTGGAAATAATGAAAAATTAGTTAGCCCGTTAACTATTAGTAAAATTTTTGGTTCAATTATCTTTGTCTTTTTAGTCATAGTTCTCTTTGTTGATGGTTTTATTACTTTAAAAAACAACACTCGCCGTCTTACTGGTTCAACAGTAGGCCACATTGGATTTTTAATTTTTATTCTTCTATTAATGATTTATAATCAGCAGGGGAGCATCTTTTAATGATTATTCCAAAAGAAGTTAAACAAAAACCAGTCGAATATTTAACTTTATTATTTAGTCTTATTATTGGACTTTTTCTTTATTTTTCTATTGATAATTCTCAGCTAAGAAGATGGATTATTTATGGAGTCGGTATAATTTATTTCTGTTGGAGTCTTTATCATCATTACAAAAGAGGCGATTTACAGCTATCAATTGTAATTGAATATTTATTGATAATTTTAATCGGAATTATTTTTATTTCTGGAACCCTTTTTTAATTTGCTCTATCTGCCATTGTTTAATTTTTTTTGGATCACCGCTTACTAAAACTTCAGGAACTTTGTGACCTCTAAATTCTTGAGGTCGGGTATACTGAGGATATTCAATTGTTCTTATTTTTTTACCATCAATTTCTACTTCAGACCAACTCTCAACTTTGCTAGACTCATTTTTTCCTAAAACTCCCGGTATTAGCCTTGCCACTGCATCGGTTATCACCATGGCTGGTAATTCACCCCCTGTTAATATATAGTCACCTATCGATATTTCCTCATCTACCATAAAATCAGAGATCCTTTGATCAAATCCTTCATAATGTCCAGCAACCAAAATTAAATTATCTAATTTAGATAGTTCCTCAGCCTTTTTTTGATCAAACTTTTTTCCTCTAGCCGACATCATAATCACTTTGGTTTTGCCTTTTAAATTTTTCTTAATTGATTCCAGGGCGTTAAAGACTGGTTCTGGCCTAATTAACATTCCCACATCACCGCCGAAAGGTCTATCATCAACCGATCCATAATCATCAACAGCCCAATCTCTTAAATTGTTAATTTTTAAATCGATTATTTTATTTTTTATCGCTCTTTGAATTATGCTTTCAGCAAAGGGTGATTCAAACATTTTTGGGAACAATGTGACAATATTTATCTTCATTACCAATATTTTATCATTTGATATATACTTTTCTTAATATGCAAAATAAAAACATCGCCGTCATTGTTATCCCTACTTATAACGAAGCCGATAATATCGGTAAAATGGTTGAATATTTAAATACCAAAACTTTTCCTAATATAATTGCCAAAAAAGATGACTTAAATGAAAGCTGGGAAATGAAAATTTTAGTTGTTGATGGAAATTCACCAGATGGCACTGGAAAAGTTGTTGAAAAAGAAGCTAAAAAATATAATAATACTTTTCTTTATACCGAAACCAGTAAAGATGGTATTGGAGCTGCTTATCTTAAAGGTTTTAAATATGCTATCGATAAACTGAAGGCTGATTTTGTTTTCGAATTTGACGGTGATTTTCAACATCCTCCAGAAACTATCCCCTTAATGCTTAAAGCCATGGAAGAAGGCTATGACTACGTTATTGGATCTCGTAAAATTAAAGGTGGTTCTAATCCCAAAGGTTGGGGTTTTAAAAGAGTTTTCTTTAGTGAAGTTGGTGGTTTTACTGCTAGGTTTTTAATGTTTTTCCCCTTTAAAAATTTCTTTAAAGTTACCGATCCTACCACTGGATTAAAAGTTACTCGAGTTAAAGGTTTTATAGATAAAATGGATTTGGATTGGAAAGGAGATCGTCTCTTAACTAAGAGTTTTGGTTATAAACTTCAGCTTCTTTTTGAAACTCTAAAAATGGGAGCTAAATTTAAAGAAGTTCCTCTTCAATTCCATGTTCGTAACGCCGGGGAATCAAAGATTGAAGCCAAAACAGCTAAAGATATCTTTCGAGTCGCTTTTTTACTTCGTTGGTATGATGACTTCACTCAAAAATTTTTAAAATTTGGAACAGTCGGTTTTGTCGGATATTTAGTTAATGCCTTTTTCTTGGGAGTTTTTTCTAAAACTTGGTCAATTGAATGGCTTTCTTGGCTACTTTCTACAGAATTAGCTATTGTTAGTAACTTTACTCTCAATAATATCTGGACATTTAAAAAACAAAGTATCTCCGGTTCTTCGGCCTTAATTAGTAAATTTTTTCAATTTAATCTCTCCTCCATGGGAGCTTTATTAATCCAGACTATTGCTGGTTCACTTGGTGTTAAATTTTTTGGACCACAATCTCGTCAAATTTTATTACCGTTTATAATTTTGTTTTTAGTTCTTCCTTATAACTGGTTTATGTACAACACCTTCATTTGGAAAAACAAAAAGAAATAATTATAGTAAACTATCTTTAGTTATAAATTAATCTAATTTGATATGAAAGGAATTATTTTAGCCGGCGGTCGTGCCACCAGACTTCGCCCATTAACATCCATTACTTCTAAGCAACTTCTCCCGGTTTATAACAAACCAATGATTTATTATCCCATTGAGACTTTAATTAAAGCTGGAATTACTGACATATTAATTATAATTGCTCCAGACTATTCGGGTCATTTTTTAAATTTATTAGGTGACGGTAAAGAATTTGGGGCTCGTTTTAATTATGCTGTTCAAAAAGAGCCGAAGGGTTTAGCTGACGCTTTTATTATTGGTGAAGATTTTATCGATAATGACGACGTTACTATGATTCTTGGTGATAACATCTTTGATCAGGATTTTTCTAATGAAATTAAAAATTTTAAAGGTGGAGCTATGGTTTTTGCTAAGCAAGTCGAAGATCCAGAGCGTTTTGGTGTCGTCGAATTCAATAAAGAAATGAAGGCCATTTCTATCGAAGAAAAACCACAAAAACCAAAAAGTAATTACGCTGTTGTGGGTCTTTATTGTTACGATAATCGCGTCGTCGAGTATGCTAAGAATTTACAACCATCTCCTCGTGGTGAAATTGAAATTACCGATCTTAACAATATTTATCTCAAAAATGGTGAAATGAAAGTAAATATTTTCGACACTCTCTGGGAAGATGCCGGTACTTTTGATTCTCTTTTAAGGGTATCCAATATAATGGCCCAAAAAGACCAATCAAAAAAATAATTGTGTTACTATAGTTAATATGACTCAAAATACTGATCTTTGTCCAAAATGTGGTGCTCCATTAAGTGATGTGGTTGAAACACCCACTGGTCGACGTCTCCAACGCTGTTCCCAAGGTTCTTGGAACTCTCAGACTCATAAAACTGAAGGTTGTGACTATGTCAAATGGCTTGAAGTTGAACCCCAACAATTAGATGAAAAATGTCCCAAGTGTGGTGCTCCTTTAGTTCTTCAGGTCACTCGTTTTGGTAAAAAAATGAAAAAATGTAGCGCTGGAACTTGGAATAAGGAAACTAAAAAAGTTGATGGTTGTGATTATGTTGAGTGGATTAATGGGACTACTGAAAATTTAGACGAAAAATGCCCAAAATGCGGTGCTCCTTTAGTTCTTTTTACTACCGTTAATGGTAAAAAAATGAAGAAATGTTCTACTTCGGGTTGGGACAGGGAAGCTAAAAAAGCGACTGGTTGCGATTATATTCTTTGGTTAAAAGCAAATCAGGTTTCTAGCGACTCTGGTGAAGAATATTTACCTCCAGAAGAATTTTAATGTCACTTTCTCAAAATTTTATTAAAGATCCTTTTGTTGTTAAAGAGCTTTTAAACGTCAGCTCTATAAATTCTAGTGATCTAGTTATCGAAATCGGTCCAGGTAGGGGAATCATTACTAAACAATTAATTTCAAGAGCTTCAGAAGTAATTGCCATTGAAAAAGATAATGAACTGTATCAGGGTCTTTTAGAAAAATTTAGTCAAGAAAACAATCTAAAACTTATTAATAAAGATTTTTTGTATTGGAATTTACCAGCCAGACCGTACAAAGTTTTTTCCAATATCCCATTTAACATTACTGCCGATATTATTGACAAATTAATTAAATCAAAAAATAGACCAACTGAAATTTATTTTATTCTTCAAACCGAAGCCGCTCTAAAATATGTCGGTGATGAAATTGAAACTCAAAGTTCGATTTTGTCTAAAGTCTTTTACGATATTGAGATTTTAGGTCAAATTGACAGAACTGCCTTTACGCCAAAACCCCAAATAAATATTAGTTTTATAAAATTTATTCTGAAACCTGATGTTCAAATTGATTCTCAAATTTACCAATCATTTAGAGATTTTGTAATTTATGGCTTTAATCAATGGAAATCTAATATTCAAGAAAGCTATAAAAAGATATTTTCTTTTAATCAATTTAAAAATATAAATAAAAATCTTAAAATAAATAATTTAAAACCTAGTCAACTCACTTTAAACCAATGGGTAAAATTTTTTGAGATCTATCAAAAATTTGTTACACCGTTTAAAAAAGATTTAGTTGATGGTTTCGAAAAAAAATATTTAAGCAAAATCCGATGTCCAAAAAAGTTTTAATTATTTTTATTATTTTTAATTTATTCATTATTATTTTTTTTACGGTTTTTGCGTTCATAAAATATCGACAAGTTGTCGTTAAAGTAAATCAAAATCCTATTGCTAAAAATATTACACCAAGCCCTACTCCTACCTCTGATCCTAATAAACCATTTTCTATCGCTTTAATGGGATATGGTGGAGGTGTTCATGAAGGTGGTACTCTTACCGACTCTATTTTAGTAGCCCAAGTTGTTCCTTTAGAACAAAAAATTAAATTAATTTCCATTCCTCGTGACTTATGGGTCCCAATTCCTATCGCCATAGGTACTACTAAAATGTCAAAAATTAACGCAGCTTATACTATTGGTCTTGATGATAAACATTATCCCGATAAAGAAATTCAATTTACTGGTCCTGCTGGTGGTGGACAAATGTCAAAAACAGTTTTATCCCAAATTTTAGGAATTACTATAGATAACTTTATTACCTTAGATTTTGATGGCTTCTTAAAAACAATAGACACTCTCGGTGGTATTGATGTTGATGTTCAAAAATCATTTGACGATCCTCTTTATCCAATCGAAGCTAATATAAATGACCCATGTGGTAAAACAGAGGAAGAAATAGCTGCTTTGACTGCCACTATGTCTGGTTCAAAACTAGAAGAACAATTTAGCTGTCGTTATGAGTCTCTTCATTTTAATAAGGGTTTACAGCACATGGATAGCTTAACTGCCCTAAAATTTGTTAGATCTCGACACTCAAAAGAAGACGGTGGAGATTTTAATCGTTCTGCCCGTCAAAAGTTGGTAATTGAAGCAGTTAAGAAAAAAATTATTTCTTTAAATTTTATTCCTAAGTTAATTCCTTTTATTAATTCCCTAGCTGGTAATTTAACTACCGACATTAATTTGGAAAAAATGCAAAAGCTTATTTCAAAATCAAACGAGTTTCAAACTTATAAAATAGAATCTTTTCCTATTACTGATGTTAATCTTCTGACAAGCTCTACGAGTGTTGATAAGCAATTTATTTTAATCCCTAAAATTGGCGAAAATAATTGGACAAATATTCAAAAATTTATTTCTCAACCAACTGCCACCAACTCTGCTAAATCAAATTAGCTTAACCCCTTTTTTTTTAAAAAAAAAGTTATATCCTTACTTCATACCAATTATTTTTTAATAATTTGTATTTCATATATAGTCTTCTGTACATTGACACCCAGAGAAGAGAGGTTTTTAAATCCTGCCGTTTCCATCGGAAGGAAGGTTCCCCTTTAATAATATTTTCTCCATAATGTTTGGAGAGCGAATGTTATTAAAAAACCCAAAAAATTGAATATTTGCCTCGCAAACCGCAAAAGCGGAAATGTTTTCCTATTTAATAGGAAAATGGGATTTACTTTGTTTTTAAAACAAAAATCCCAATGTTATTCAATCCACAAAAACCTCTCTTTCTCTTTCCCCCTGCTCCCGGGCTGGCGCCAAAAATAATCATAAAAAAATTATTTGAAACGCCAGCCCTTAACTTTTCTATTAACCCTTATTTTTTTGTTGCTCCGTATGGATTCGAACCACAATTAATCGGTTCAGAGCCGATTGTCCTACCATTAGACGACAGAGCAGTAAAGACCACCTATTATACGACAAATGTTATAATCTAATTAATGCAAACCATCGATCAACTTACTCAAGATCTAAAATTAACATCAGAACAATCAAAAGCCATTGAGATCTATATTAATGGACTTTTAATTGAACTTTTGGAAAGTATTAAACAAGACCATATCAAAAATTTTGAAGAAACTATTGATAATCTTAAAAATAACGTCTAGATTCTTTTTCGATTATTGTCTCTTCCCCATGTCCTGGTAAAACTTTTGTGTTTTTTGGTAATTTCATTAATTTTTTCAAACTTTTAAATATTTCTTCAGTTGATCCATAACTAAAATCAGTTCTGCCTCTCATTCCTAAAAATAAAGTGTCGCCAGAAAAAAGTAAATTATTCTTTTTAGAATAAAAACAAACACTACCTGGAGTGTGTCCAGGAGTTTTAATTATTTCTATTTTTTCCTTACCTAAGGTAAATTCTTTTATTTTACCCAAATCAATGTCTATTTTTATAAAGTTTGGCACTTGAATTTCTTTTTTTAAAAAATGTCTAGCGGTTTCATCTTGTCGATCCAAAATAAATTTATCTTTACTATTACAGCCAAAATCAACGTTGTAAATCAGTTTTAAATCGAGTGCTCCTAATGAATGGTCAAAATGGCCATGAGTTAAAAAAATATATTTTACTTTTATATCTTTAATATTTATTTCTTCACTAATACTGACTCCATCATCAGCTGGATCAATTACTAAACACTCTTTAGTTTCTTCATCCCAAACTAAATAACAGTTTGTTTGTAGTTCACCTATTACTATTTTTTCAAAGCTAAGCATAAAACTATTTTACCAGGTATAATATAAGCATCTATGTCATCATCAAAGCCTGTCTCAAAACGCCTATTTATAGGCAGTTTGCCTTACAAGTTTACTGAAGGCGAACTCCTTTCTCTTTTTGTGGCCGAAGGCAAAATTATCTCAGTTCGTATCATGCATAATCAGTGGGGTAAAAGTCGTGGCTTAGGTTTTATTGAGTTTGAAAATCTTGATGATGCTATTCGGGCCAAAGAAAAATATCATAATTACATCATTGGTGACAGAACCATAATTGTTGATTATGCCCAAGCTGATCCTTTTTTAACAAAAGAAGGCCAAGCTCGCCACGAAGAGGCCCTAAAAAATCATCCTAACCGACGTCAACGACCAAATTTTTTGCCTCATCCAGATTCTGACACTAATGAATATCAGCAAAAAAGAAGCTACTTTGATCAAAATTTCACCACGGAAAATAAAAAAAATAAAGAATATAAGGGTGGTAAACCAGTCTTTAATTCTGTTGGTAAATCTTTAAACAGAAACACTACCGGTGAATATATTCCTAAATTTTTTCCAGAATTAAATCCCAATAAAAGGAAATGGAGACCAGCTCCAGGTCAGAAACCAGAGTATAAATCCAGTTCTCCACTCCATGTCCGATCTTCAGTTTTTAAGTCACGTAATTTTGGATCAAAAGTTGGAGCTAAGTTTGCCTTTAAATCAAAAAAAAATAAATAATTTAAAAATCGGAAATTATGCCAAATTTTACTATTGCTCTTTCTCCGATGGATGGTATTACCGACGAAGCTTTTCGTCTTCTTCAGACTAAAATTATCAAGCCTGATTTAATGTTTACTGAATTTGTCAGCGCTGAAGGCATTAGTCATGGTGGGGTTAAGCTTTATGACACTCTTCTGTTTTCAAATCAAGAACGCCCAATTGTTGGTCAATTATTTGGCAAAGATCCCGACAGTTTTTATAAATCAGCCATAATTTTATGTGAGTTAGGTTTTGATGGTATTGATATTAATATGGGTTGCCCTGCTAAAACTGTTACTCAAAACGGGAGCGGAGCTGCTTTAATTGATAAACCAGATTTAGCCGTTGAAATCATAAAAAAGACCAAGCAGGGAATTAATGATTGGTTTTCTTATAAAACCAAAATTTCTGATTTAAATCTTAATCAAAAAACTTTAGAAGTAATTAAACGTAATCAAAAATATTCAGGATTAAAGATTTCTCCCTTTGTTAAGGGGAGATGTCCCGAAGGGACAGAGAGGATTCATCCGACCCTATCTGTAAAAACTCGTCTCGGTATCGACAAATCAATAATAGAAACTTGGGCTGATCTTTTATTAACTCAAGAATTAGATTTTATAACTATCCATGGTCGCACTTTAAAACAAGCTTATGCCGGTACCGCTGATTGGTCTGAAATTAAAAAAGTGGTTGATTTAGCTAAAGGTACTAAAACTAAAATTTTTGGTAATGGCGATGTTAGATCAATATCTGAAGGTTTAAAATTTTGTGAAAAATATGGTGTTAATGGTGTTTTAATTGGTCGAGCTGCCTGTGGTAATCCCTGGTGTTTTCAAGATCACGTCGCTACCCCAGAAGAAAGATTCTCCGCCATGCTTCTTCACGCCCAAATTTTTAAAGAAGTTTTTCCTTATCGTCGTTTTGACAGTCTTCGTAAAAACTTTTTGTTTTATGCCTCTGGTTTGGTCAATGCCAAACAATTGAGATCAAAGTTAGTTCACCTAAATTCAATTGAAGACCTTTTGCAACTTGAAGGAGAGTTTTTATCTTGATAAAGTTAAACGGTATGCCAAACGAAAATCAAAACCCAAACCAAGTCGCTAATTTATTAAATATCGAATCTCTCATCAATTCCTCAACTGCCAGATTTGAAACTCTCCAAAAAGAATATCAGGAACAAAAATCACAACTCGATTCAATTTTAGATAGTGATGTCGAATATCAGGAAGTTGCTCAGGAAGCTCAAAAACAAGCTAAATTAAAAACTATCGCCAAACAAAAAGTTTTAACTCGTCCAGAATGCACCCAATTAGTTGAAAAAATAAAAGATTCCCAAATTCAGATTAAAGAATTAAAAACTGCCATGTCTGATTATTTAGCCCAATTTGTCATCCTTTCTGGTACTAACCAAATTGAAGGACCAGATGGTGTTCTTCGTCAAATAATCTATACCGCCAAATTAGTTAAAACCAAATAGGTTATAATCAAAACTATGACCAACATAACTAAAGAAAATTTTAAAACCGAAGTTTTAGATTCTGAAGGTAAAGTTTTAGTTGATTTTTGGGCTCCATGGTGTGGACCTTGTCAAATGCTTACTCCAATTATGGAAGAATTATCTTCCGAATTTAGAGTCGTTAAAGTTAATACCGATGAAGAACAAGAGTTAGCTGTTCAATACAACGTTTCCGCCTTGCCGACAGTCATCGTTTTTGACAAAGGTCAAATCGTCGATACTATCATTGGTTTCAGACAGAAAGAAGATTATATTAAAGCCTTAAATAAGGCATAATAAATGGATTTATCTCTTCTTAAAAAAACATTAGATTCACTCCATCTTCCTTCTTTCCGCTATCGTCAAATAGTTAAAAACTATTATTCAGGGCGTTTTTTGAATTTTAACCAAATGACGGATTTACCTCTACCTCTTCGTCAAAAACTTGCCGAAACTTTGCCTCTTTTATCTGTCTCTGAAAAAGCCATAGTTAATAATGATTCAACTCAAAAAGCTTTATTAGAGTTATCTGATGGTCAAAAAATCGAATCAGTTTTTATGGATTATGAGGATTGGTTGACTGCTTGTGTTTCCAGTCAGGTTGGTTGTCCTTTAAATTGCAGTTTTTGTGCCACTGGTAAAATGGGTTTTAAAAGAAATTTAACACCACAAGAAATAGTTGATCAAATTTTATATTGGAATCAAAAACTTTATCCCAAATATATTGGTCGGGTTGTTTTTATGGGCATGGGTGAACCATTTTTAAATTGGGATAATGTGATTACAGCCATCAATATTATTAATTCTAAAGATGGATTAAATATTGGTGTTCGAAAAATTAGTATTTCTACTGCCGGAGTAGTGGATAAAATTAAGGAATTTACTAATCTTAATACTCAAATCAATTTGGCCATTTCTCTCCATTCTGCCGACCAAAAGTTTAGGGAAACTATTATGCCAATTGCTAAAAAATATTCTTTATCCGAACTTAAAAATGCTTGTAATTATTATGTTGGTAAAACTAATCGTCAATTATTTTTTGAATATGCCTTAATGGATAAAAATACCAGTCCAAAAGATGCCCAAGATTTGGCAAATTTTATTCATTCCAATAGACTTTTTTTTCTAAATTTAATTCCTTTAAATAAAGTTGACGGTGGAATGACGCCGGCTGCTAAAGACCAACAAAAAATTTTTATGAACTATTTATCTCAACTAGGAGTTGAGTATTCTCTTCGCCGATCTTTTGGCCAAGATATAAGTGCTGCCTGCGGACAATTAGCTACTGTATAATATAGCCATGCTTATCGATGAAGTTAGAATAAAAATTAAAGGCGGTGACGGTGGCGATGGCAACGTTAGTTTTTATAACGATGCTTTCCGACCTAAGGGTGGCCCAGATGGCGGTATCGGTGGCGATGGTGGCTCTGTTTTTTTTGAAGCAGTCTCTGATATTAGTAAATTAAATCAATTTCGTCACACTAAAATTTATGCCGCCGAAAGAGGGGAAAAAGGCGGAAAGAATAATTGTACCGGTAAAAATGGTGAAGATTTAATTATTCAAGTTCCAGTTGGAACTCTTGTTACTTACGATAATGGTACTTCAGTTGAATTAACCGAAATTAGTCAAAAAGTTTTAATGGCCAAAGGTGGTCGTGGTGGCCGAGGTAATTTTTGTTTTAAATCTCCTACCAATCAAACTCCGCGACAAAGAGAATTGGGCTATAAATGTCCCACCAAAAGTTTGTTTTTACAATTGAAATTAATTGCTCAAATTGGTTTAATCGGTTTACCAAATGCGGGTAAAACCAGTCTTTTAAATGAATTAACTCCCGCCAATGCTAAAGTTGCCAATTATGCTTTTACCACTCTCGAACCAAATTTAGGTGTCACTAAAGGTGGTTTCATTATTGCCGATATCCCCGGATTAATAGAAGGTGCCGCTGACGGCAAAGGTCTTGGAGTTAAATTTTTGAAACATATCGAAAGAACTAGTCTTTTAGTTCATTGTGTTTCTGCTGAATCATCCAATCCGCTTAAAGATTATCAAACAGTTCGTAAAGAATTAGAAAATTACAGCTCAACTTTAGCTAAAAAACCGGAAATAATTGTTCTTACTAAATCTGATACCCTCGATCCAAAAGAAATCACAAAAATTCAAAAAATAATTAAAGCTCAATTAGTCACCTCCATTATAGATAGTGAAAGCATTAAAAAATTAAACGATCTTATCGCTCAATATCTCTCTCAGCCCAATGTTTGTCAGTCTCAACTCTAAGTTCTAAAAATATTTTTCGACTCGACATCAGCTCTAATTCTTTTCTGGAATTATAACCAATCTCCTTTATTTTTTTACCATCTCTGCCGATAATCATTTTTTTATATCTATCAGCCGTGGTTAAAATTCTTGCTTTTATTAAAATCAAATTTTTTTTATCAGTAATTTCGTCAACTTCCACATTAACCGAATAGGGGACTTCTTTTCTTAAAAATAAATAAGCTTTTTCCCTGATAATCTCAGCTATGTATTCTTTTGAATTTAATCCGATTACGGGTTTTCCTTTAGCCTGAATTATCTCCACGTCCTCCTCAGTCATTTTAGAATCTTTTTCTGGAAGCAATTCGAAAATAAGATTGATTAGACCTTTAATATTTTTTTCTTTAATTGCGCTAACTGAAATAACCTTATCAAACTCTTCTTCCAAATAATTGTATTCAGCTAAATGATCTTTACTTCCGATCGCTTGATCAATCTTATTGAAAACTAAGATTTTTTTAGCCTTTGATTTTCTTACTAATCCAATGACTTTATTTTCCTCTTCATTCTTAGGTCGAGAAATATCAACTACACACAAAATTACATCAGCTCTGCCAATTTCTTTTGGAGCCTCAGTATTAACCCGTTTACCAATCAAATCTGATACTTTATTAATAATCCCTGGAGTATCTGAAAAAATAATTTTACCTCGTTTATCATCAAAAACTACTCTTGTATTTTTTCTTGTAGTCTGAGCCATTGGCGAAGTTATCGCCACTTTTTGACTCATAATAGCATTTATTAATGTTGATTTTCCTGTATTTGGTCGCCCTAAAATCACCACTCTTCCAAATTTTATTTTATTTAAACTTACTTTCTGCATTCGATATATTCTATCAGTTTTTTTAAGTTATAATTAACCCTACTAAATAAATTAATTGACACTTAGCAAACTAAGTGCTAGACTGCTAATATATGACCGAAAACACTAATCAAAACCCAATTCCAGTGCCGCAACCTTTAAGAAAAGTCTTACCTTTAATCCCTCTTCGTAATATTATTCTTTTTCCTTCAGTTGAAACCTCTTTGTTTTTCGGTCGTAAAGAATCAATGAATTCTTTACTTCATGCTTATGATAATACTAATAAATTAGTAATCATTACCACTCAACAAAATTCTCGCATTGAAAAACCCGAATATAAGGATCTTTACACTGTCGGTGTCCTCGCTAAAATTGAACACATTCTCCAAACCGACGGTAGTCTTCATGCCATTGTTAAGGGAATTTCCCGGGTCAATATTCTAAATTTGATTCAAAGTGACCCTTTTTTCATGGTCGAGTATGTCGATCTTCCTATTGTTCCCGAACCAGTTGCTGAAATTCAGCAATCAGCTGAAGCTCTTTTGAGTCAGCTTAAGAAAGCTTTTGCTATGGGTCGTCAGTTTGATCTCCCTGCCATGATGCAGCTTAGCACTGGAGTTTCTAGTAGTGATTTAGCTGATCAAGTTTGTTTTTCTATTGAAGCTAAAATACCCGAAAAACAAGTTTTGTTAGAAACTTTAATTGTTACCCAACGTTTAAAAGCTGCCACTGAATATTTAATTCAAGAGATGAAAGTTGCTGAACTTGAACGTTCTATTGAAGAAAAAACTCAAGAAAAATTTAATACTGGTGTCAAAAGGAATGTTTTGGAAGAAAGAAAACGTCAAATTGAAAAAGAATTAAAACGTCTTGGCGAATCTAGTGCAGGGGAGTTCTCTGATCTGGAAAAGAAAATTAAAAATAAAAATATTCCGCCTGAAATTAGGAAAAAACTAGCTAAGGAATTAGAGCGTCTTATTGAAATGGGTTCCATGGCTCCAGAGTCTAGTTATATTAGAACTTACCTTGATATGGTGGTCGAATTACCTTGGGGTAAATATGCTAAGTCAAATATCAGCTTATCGAAAGCTAAAAAAAATCTTGATCAAGATCATTATGGGATTAAAGATGTTAAAGAAAGGATTCTTGAGTATCTAGCCGTTTTAAATCTTAAAAATAAAAACAAAAAGAAAGGTGAAGAAGTTTCTCCCACTGCCAATATTCTTTGCTTTATTGGCCCTCCAGGTGTTGGTAAAACTTCCCTTGGTAAATCTATTGCCAAAGCTATGGGTAAAAGTTTTGTCCGTGCCTCTCTTGGCGGTATTCGCGATGAAGCCGAAATTAGAGGTCACCGTCGAACTTATGTTGGTGCTATGCCTGGTCGAATTGTTAAGGGCCTTAAAGATGCCAATTCTATGAATCCTGTTTTTATGCTTGATGAAATTGACAAAATCGGAGCTGATTATCGTGGGGACCCTTCGTCTGCACTTTTGGAAACTCTTGATCCAGAACAAAATCATGATTTTGTTGATCATTACCTAGATTTTCCCCTCGATTTATCCAAAGTATTTTTCATATTGACCGGCAACGATATATCAACTATCCCTGGTCCTCTTCGTGATCGTCTCGAAATTATTGATTTTTCTGGTTACACCCAAGAAGAAAAATTTCACATCGCTAAAAATTACTTAATTAAAAAAGAACTTAAGGCTAATGGTTTAAAAGAAAATAATATTGCCGAAATTAAGGATGAAACAATAAGATACATTATTGATAAATATACTCGTGAAGCTGGTGTTCGTGGATTAGAAAGAGTTTTTGCCAGCCTTTTTAGAAAAGTCGCCAAAAAAATTATTGTCAGTAAAGTTGATCAAGTTGATTTAAATAACCAAGTTATTATTAAAAAATTTTTAGGACCAGCTAAATTCACTTCAACTTTAAAAGGTAAACAAGACGAAATTGGTTTGTCGACTGGTCTTGCCTGGACTTCAGTTGGTGGAGACATACTTTTTATCGAGGTTAATGTTATGCCGGGTAAAGGCCAGTTAATTTTAACCGGTAAACTTGGTTCAGTTATGAAAGAATCGTGTCAGGCTGCTCTCTCTTATATTCGTTCTCAATCTAAGGAATTTGGTATTAAACAAGATTTTCATAAAATTGATATCCATATTCATGTTCCGGAAGGAGCCACTCCTAAAGATGGTCCTAGTGCCGGTGGTGCTATCACCACAGCTCTAATTTCTGCCCTTAAACAAGTTGCTGTTCCTCGTGATATTGGTATGACAGGAGAAATAACTTTACGAGGAAATATATTAGAAATAGGCGGTCTTAAGGAAAAATCTATAGCTGCTCACCGAGCTGGTTTAAAAACCATCTTTATTCCGAAAGATAATGAAAAATCTTTAATTAATATTCCTAAAGAGGTCAAAAAAACCATTAAATTTATTCCTGTTTCACATTATTCCGAAATCTACAAAAAGATTTTTAAATAACACCACTTTAAGCTTTTGAAGGGTTTAGATACGTTGAAAACCTTGTTCTAATTATTTCTAGCATTTCTTTGTTTTTTATTGGATCAGACATATCTAAAACCGATGGTTTTTCATTTTCTTCGTCGTTATTTTTTTTAACTTCTCTGAATTTAAGGTGTATACGGTTTTGATCGTATACAGAAGCTACCACAGTTAAAGAATCTTTTTTACCAGACTTATCAAAATCACCCCGCATATATATTAATGTTGCTGATTCCTTCACATCTTTTGGTTCTGTAACATATGCAATAATTGATTTTCCTTTTTTTTGATCCCAATCAGAAGCGGATTGTTTTAATTCAGAAAACAAAGAAGTTATTCCATAATTATCCAATATCTTTTTATTTTTTTCGGCCTCTTCCTTTGAAAACTCACCAATTACTTCACTTGTTTGTAAAGATACAATATTTTCTTTACTCATATAATGCATATTATATCACTTTTATCAAATAATTAAAGAAAACTAATCGTCACATTCTCTCGATTGTATTAATTCCCAATAAATCCAATCCAATCTCAATTATACTGGCGGTGGTTCTAGTTAAAAACACCCTGAAAACCTCTTCTTTTTGATCAATAATTCTGTTTTTGGCATAAAACTCATTATATTTTCTAGCTACATTTAGTAAATATTCAGCCACCACTGAAGGGGAAAAGCGTTCACTTGACTCAATAATTTTTTCTTCAAACTTATAAAATTCTCTGGTTAAAACCGTTTCATCTTCATTAATATTTTGATTAATTTCACCTATATTTTTTTGTTCTTTAACTTTAGTTTTATTTAAAACACTTTTACATCGGGCATAAGTGTATTGCAAATATGGGCCAGAATCACCTTCTAAACTCATAATTTGATCCCAGTCAAAGATAACGTCCTTTTTGGGATCACTGCTTAAATCGTTGAATTTTATGGCTCCAATTGCTACCGACTTAATCATTTCTTCTTTTTCAGTTGCACTTAAATTTTTATTAACAGTACTTTTTTGAGCTATCTCTTTGGCTTTTTCCATGGCCTTATCAATCACATCTGATAAATGGATTGTGTCGCCTTTTCTGGTTGAAAATTTTCCAGTTGTCCAGCGAATTAAACCATGTGCAATATGAATCATTCCTTGGTCAGGCATCCACCCCATCATTTTTGCCGTTTCAAATACCTGTTTAAAGTGTAATTCTTGATCAACTCCAACCTCATAAATTATTAAATTTGGTTTCCAATTTTCCATTCTATATTTGATTGTCGCCATATCACGGGCAAAATATGTGGTTGTTCCGTTTGATTTTTTCAGCATTGCCGGTGGTATGTTTGCAAATTCTACAATTATTGCCCCTTCACTCTTTTTAGTAATTCCCTTATCTATAATTTCTCTGGTCACATTTTCCAATTTATCTTCATAAAAAGATTCACCATGAATAAAATCAATTTGTACTCCTAGTAATCTGTAAACTTTATTAAATTCGATTAATGAAATATCAACACATTTCTGCCAAATTTTTCTTGCTTCAGAATCTCCATTTTCTAGTTTTGCAAACCAATCTCTGCCTTCTTCTATTAATTTTTCGTCCGTTTCAGCTTCTTTATGAAACCTGACATACAATTTTTCTAAATCGTCAATTGTTAAATTATCTAAATCTTTTTTGTTCCATTTTTTGATTGCCGCTACTAATTTTCCATATTGCGTACCCCAATCGCCGATATGATTATCACCAATACAATTCCATCCTAAAATTTTATAAATATTATAAATAGCTTGGCCAATATTAGTCGACCTTAGATGTCCAATTCCAAAAGGCTTAGCAATATTTGGTGCCGAATAATCAATCACCATCGTTTTTCCATTTCCGTTTTCTTTTAATTTATTTCTAAATTCAATTTCATAATTAATACTTTCGGCTTTTTTAATTAAAAATTCTGGTTTTAAATAAAAATTAATAAATCCTGCTCCTGCAACTTCAACCTTTTCTATAAATTTACAATTTACATCCTGAATTTGTCGAAGCATCTTTTCTGCCACTTGCCTGGGATTATCCTTTTTTATTTTAGCCAAAATCATGGCAATATTTGTGGAATAATCTCCAAAGTTTATATCTGCCGGGTGCTCAATTTTAATTTCTTTCTCATTAAAATCTATGCCTGATTTTTTAACACTTTCAATTATTATTTTTTTTATTTCTTCTATTATTTCCATATTAAAAAACTTTAGATCCAACAGGTAAATCTTTATCTAAAAATAAAATACTCATATCTTCGCCACTTTCATTTTCGGCCCCAAATATCATCGCCTGTGACTCCTCGCCCATAATTTTTCTTGGGATTATATTAGTTACAAAAACTGTTTTTTTACCAATCAAATCAACAGGGGAATACCATTTTTTAATTCCAGAAAAAACATTCCTTAAATTTTCTTCACCAAAATCAACTTGAAGTCTAAGTAATTTTTCTGATCCTTCAACTTCAACTGCTTCTTTAATTTCGCCAATTTTAAATTCTACTTTGGCGAATTCATCGTATTTAATTTGATCCATGCCTAATTTTATCAAAAAAGATATTAAAATGTGTTATCCTTTAACCACTTATCTCGTTATTAGTTTCATTAAATTTATGATTAATCTTGACACTTCCATTTTTAAATCTTATGATATTCGCGGTATTTACTCTTCTCAAATCAATGAAGAATTAGCAGAAAAAATTGGTCGTGCCTTTGCTAAATATATGGATTTTCCACCCAAAGTTATTGTTGGTCGTGATGGTCGTATTTCTGGTGAATCAATGAAAAATGCCCTAATTATGGGTTTAAACAAAGTTGGCGTTAATGTCATTGATGTTGATTTGGCTTCAACTGATATGTTTTATTACGCCTGCCAAACTAGAAATCTTCCAGGAATTCATGTCACTGCTAGTCACAATCCAAAAGAATATTCTGGCTTCAAAATGGTTAAAAAAATCCCCGAATTATTGTCAGGAGAAGCCGGTATCAAAGAAATAAAAGAATTTATTATGAACGACGATTTACCAGGAGATTCCACTATTCCAGGAACCATTGAAGAAGAAAATATGTATATTGAGTTTGTTGATTATGTTTTATCTTTAATTGACGTCACTAAGCTCAAAAATTTTAAAATTCACGCCGATACTGCCAATGGTATGGTTGGCCCATTTTTAAAATTGATTGATGATAAACTTCCTACAGTTGAAATTATTCCTATGTTTTGGGAAATAGATGGTAATTTTCCAAATCATGGGGGTGATCCACTTCTTGCCGAAAACAGAGTCGAAATTCAAAAAAGAGTTCCCCAAGAGGGTAGTGATTTTGGTATTATGTTTGATCCCGACGGGGATAGATTCTTTGTAATTGATAAAAAAGGTCGATGTATCCCTGGTGATTTTTTAACTGCCATTTTGGCTGAATATTTTATTAAAAAATATCCAGGTTGTGGAATTGTTTATGATATCCGTGCCTCTAAAGTAGTTAGAGAAACAATTGAACTCTGTGGTGGTATCCCTTATCCAAATCGTGTTGGTCACACTCACATTAAAGCCAGAATGAAAGCCGAAAATGCTTATTTTGGTGGAGAAGTTTCTGGTCATTACTATTTTAAGGAATTTTTCTTATGCGATACTGGTTTAACCACTTTTATTTATCTTTTAGATTTCCTTTCTCACTCTGAAAAATCTTTAGAAATAATCGTCAACGAAATGCTTTCCAAATATCACATCTCCGGTGAAATAAATTCAAAAGTGGCTGATGCTCCGTCTGTCTTGTCAAAAATAGAAGAAACTTATGGACCAAAAGCGGTTGCTCCAATTGAAAGAATGGATGGAATGACTTTTGAGATGGGAGATTGGCGCTTTAATATTAGATCTTCAAATACAGAACCTCTTCTTCGTTTAAATCTTGAGGCCAACACGGAAGAATTAATGGCCCAAAAACGCGAAGAAGTTTTAGCCATCATCAGAGGATAATCTATGTATTGTCCATCTCAAAAAGTACTCGATAATTATGCCGATGTTTTGGTAAATTTTGCCTTAAACAGTGGTCATGGTATCAAAAAAGGCGAAGTGGTTTTTCTTCAGGTTCCAGAGTCGGCTAAACCTCTTCTAATTTCTCTTCAAAAAGCAGTTTTAAGATCTGGCGGCCATGCCATGATTCAATATTTACCCGATAATTTGGATCGAACTTTTTATGAGTTGGCCGACCACGACCAATTGACATTTTTCCCTTCTGCTTTTCTTAAGGGTCGTATCCGACAAGCCGATCATTTTTTAATGGTAATAGCCGACACGAATCTTCACGAATTAGAAGGAATTGATCCACAAAAAATAATGGAAAGAAACAGCGTTTTTAAACCATATAAAGAATGGCGTGATATTAAAGAAAATCGGGGAAAACTGACTTGGACTATTGGTATGTATGCCACTTCTGCCATGGCTACCGAGGCTGGGCTTACATTAAAACAATGTTGGCAACAGATTATTAAAGCCTGTTATTTAAATCACTCTAATTCAGTTGAAAAGTGGCGCCAGATCCAACATAAATCAGATAAAATTCGACAAAAATTAAATAAGTTAGAAATAACCAAAGTCAATATTAAAGCCAAGGATACAGATTTAGATATTATTATTGGTGAAAATCGTCAATGGCTCGGTGGTGGTGGTCGTAATATTCCTAGTTTTGAAATCTTTACTTCACCAGATTGGAGAGGAACCAATGGTTACATTTTTTTTGATCAGCCGCTTTATCGTCAAGGTAATTTAATTAAAAATATAAAGTTAACTTTTAAAGACGGTTTAGTTGTTGATGCTCAAGCTGGTTTTGGAGAAAAATTTTTGAAACAATTAGTTAAAGTTGAAAATTCTAATAAAATAGGGGAGTTTTCTCTAACTGACAAACGTTTTTCTAAAATCAATAAATTTATGGCGGAAACCCTTTATGACGAAAATTTTGGTGGTGAATTTGGTAATACCCACATTGCCCTTGGCTCAGCTTATAAAGACACTTATTCCAAAAAGTTAGATAAATTAACTCCAAAAGATTGGGAAAATTTAGGTTTCAATGATTCGGCCGTTCATACTGATATTATTGCCACCAGTGATCGCACTGTTACTGCCACTCTTAAAAACGGTAAAAAAATTATTCTTTACAAATTTGGTCAATTTCAAATTTAACAAAATCACTCTAATTTTTCTGTGACCCTACGGAGAATCGAACTCCGATTAGCAGAATGAGAATCTGCTGTCCTAACCATTAGACGATAGGGCCAGATGTTGTACAATTAACTAGATGCATTTTATCAAATTTAATCGTCATTTTAAGCTAACAGCTTTAACTGTCATTTTTAGCGTTGTTTTTTGGCTTATTTTCTATTTTAATCTTCCTGGAAAAATTGGTTTTAATAACGTCTCTTTGGAAACCATTTTTTTTAATTATGATGGTCCCAACTATATGGTTATTGCCAAATGTGGCTACAACAAAAATTGTATTGGTCCTAATTTTTCTCTTCCTCAGCCTCTTGAATATTACCCAGCTCATCTTCCGGGCTATCCGATTTTAATTAATTTCTTTTCTAATTTTATTTCCACTCCAAAAGCCATGCTTTTAATTACTCTGTCTGGTTCAGTCTTCTTAACTTTAATTTTATATGAATTTTTAAAACTTTTTATCAAAGAAAAAAAAGCTTTTTGGTTATCTCTTCTTTTCATTTTTTTTCCCGCCCGTCTTTTTATCTTACGTCAAATCGGAGCTCCTGAAACTTGGTTTTTAGCTTCGATTATCGCTTCTCTTTTTTACTTCAAAAAAGGTAAATATTTAGTTTCTGCCATCTTCGCAGCCATAACTCAAAGTCTTAAAAGTCCCGGAATTATTCTATTTGCCTCTTATGGAATAATGGCCATTTATGAATTAATTAAAAATAAAAATTTCATTGCTATTTTAAAAAAATATTTTTGGTTTATATTAACTCCAATTACAATTTTTGCCATTTTCAATTTATATCATTTGCAAACAGGGGATTTTTGGGCTTATTTTAATAGTGGTGATAATTTTCATCTCAACAAATTACCATATCTAGTTTTTATCAGCACTAAATCTTGGATTAATACGATTTGGTTAGAAGATATTATTTATATTTATTTGATTGCAATTTATGGCGTTTATCGTTTATTCAAAAAATACAAATTTGACATCATTACTATCTTTCCTGCTCTTTTTACTTTTGCCACCCTTCTAGTTGCCCACCGCGATATCAGTCGTTATATTGCCCCAGTTTATCCTTTCCTATTATTAGCCTTTGCTAAATTTTTAAATAAAAAATCTGTAAAAATAATTTTTTTAATTATTTTTCCTGCCATTCTTCTTTACGCCATTAATTTTGTTGTTGGTAACGTTGCCCCGATTGCTGATTGGGGTGCTTTCCTTTAACTAAGATAAATTTTATCGTTTTCTTGGACAATCAAATCTCTCATTAGCATCATTGATATTGTTGTTGAAATTTCGCTAATTGGTGACTTAACTTTCATACACAATTCATCAATCGTTATTTCCTCGTTTTCCAATATCTCTACAATTTGTTTTTCCAAATCTGATAAGTTGCTGTAATCTTTAAATAAATTTTGTTGATCAGGACAGTGAATAGAATTTCCTAAGATATCGCCAACGCAAGTTACCATTTTAGCTCCGCCGCTTTGAATTAACCAATTTGTTCCTTCAGCTGTTTTACTTCCAATTTGGCCAGGAATTGCCAATATTTTTTTATTTTGTTTCAAAGCTAATTTGGCCGTAATTAAACTTCCAGACTTTAACCCAGCCTCAATTATTAAAACTCCCATTGTCGATAAAGCTGAGACAATTCTATTTCGTTGGGGAAAACTCCATAAAGTTGCTTTAAAATCTGGTTCGTATTCTGATATTATCAATCCCTCCTTTTCTAATATTTCTGTATATAATTTATCGTTTTGAATCGGATACAATTCGTCCAATCCACTACCTAAGACAGCCACTGTTTTTCCTCCACATTCCAAGCAATTTTTATGAGCTTCACTGTCGACACCATACATAAATCCAGAAACTATGGTTATTTTTTCTCCAATTAAATTTGGCATAAATTTAGTGATTATTTCTTTTCCATATCTAGTCATCGCCCTACTTCCCACAATTGCTAAAGTTTTCTCAAAAATTTTTTGATTCCAGTTTCCCCGATAATATATTTTTTCTGGACAATCTTTTATTTTCTTAAGACTTTTAGGAAAATCCTTTTTCTCAACAATTTTTATTGGCCATTTTTTCCACTCATTCATATATTCATATAATGATTAATTCTTTTTAATGTTTGATCTTCGTTTAATACAATACACGCTGCATCAATTCGATATTTTTTAAAATTTTTAATTGTGTCATTTTCTAAAACCAAATAGCTCTCAGCTACTCTTTTTATCTGAGCCAATTTTCTTTTATTAATCATTTCCTCTGGACTTCCAAATTTATCACCAATTTTTAATTTAACTTCCACAAACACCAGCCAATCTTTATCTGTCATTATCAAATCAATTTCCCCAATTACATTTTCATAATTCATTTCAATCAAATTAAACCCTTTCTCCAATAGAAAAATTTTTGCCATTTCTTCGCCATTTTTTCCTTTATTATAATTTTCTTTTTTAAACATCAATTCTCTCCTCGAACTCTATATTGAAGTGCTTCTGCTATATGAAACTCTTTTATAATTTCCGATTTTTCTAAATCAGCAATAGTTCTCGCCACTTTAATTAATCTAAAATACGATCTGGCCGATAAAGCAAATTTATTAACTGCCTGTTTTAAGAATAAATTTGCATCATCACTCAATTTAGCAAATTCTTTTAAGTGGCTGTTTTTCATATCTGAATTACTGTGGACATGAGCTAGATTTTTAAATCTTTCACTTTGAATTTTTCTGGCCTCATTTATTCTTTTTTTAATTTCTATTGAACTTTCTCCTTTTATTTTTTCTTTATCAATCATTAGATTATTTACATCGACAGCCGGCACTATTAGATGTAAATCAATTCGATCCATAATTGGCCCAGATAATTTTTTTTGATAATTCAAAATTTGGTAGTTACTGCATTTACATTCTTTTTTAGGATCACCTAAATGTCCACACGGGCAAGGATTAGCCGCTGCCACTAATATAAATTGTGCCGGAAAAGTAACTGAGCCAGCCGCTCTAGACACACAAACATACCCATCTTCCAGTGGCTGTCTTAATGCTTCAAGCGAATTTCTCCCAAATTCCGGAAATTCGTCTAAAAACAAAACTCCTCTGTGAGCCAACGAAATTTCTCCCGGATGGGGATTACTTCCACCACCAATTAATCCAATTTGTGAAGTTGTGTGATGTGGGCTTCTAAATGGTCTTTGTCTAATTAAAGATCCTCCTGGTGGAATATTTCCTGTTAAAGAATAAATTTTTGTTACCTCCAAACTTTCTCTTTCAGTCAAATTTGGCAGAATTCCTGCCATTGCTCGAGCCAACATTGTTTTTCCAGAACCAGGTGGCCCCATCATAAAAATATTATGTCCACCAGCTGCTGCGATTTCTAAAGCTCTTTTAGCCTGTGGTTGCCCTAAAATTTCACTAAAATCAAATTCTGGAGTTATATCGCTTAGTATTTCAGTCACTTTTATTGGTTTTAATGGTTCGATTATTTTTTCACCCTTCAAATGGCGAATTAAACTTTTTAAATTATCAACAGGATAAACATTTACATCTTCAACCACACTGGCCTCGTTAGCACTCATTCTTGGCACAAAAATATTTTTTACTCCTTCTTCTTTTGCCAACAATGCCAACAAAAATACCCCTCTAGTATGGCGTAAACTTCCATCTAAAGATAACTCTCCATAAAAGTAAGCTTTTTCTTTTGGCAAAACAACTTCTCCGATCGCCGAAATAATTCCAATTGCTACCGGTAAATCATAAGCAGAACCCTCTTTAACTACGTCTGCTGGTGCTAAATTAACTGTAATTTTAGCTGTCGGAAATTCTAAATCAGAATTAATAATAGCTGTTTTTACTCTTTCTTTTGTTTCTTCCACCGCTTTACTTACCAAACCTACAATTCCAAACCCAGGAAAACCTTTTTCGGCCACATTAACTTCAACGTCTACATTTTCGGTTTTTAAACCAACATTTGCCATCGATAATATTTTTGTAAGCATGTTTACAAAAATATTACATGTATCTCTAAGTGTTTACAATATTACAATTTGGTTTTAGGTCTATCTGGAACTTCCCAGTGTTCTTCGCATCGAGCCGTATAAGAATTTATTCCATCAACTAAAATAATTGGGCTATTATATGAAGCTGGTTTCCCATCAATTAATCTTTGGGTAAAATAGGCCGGTTTTCTACATATACAACCATTTTTTTTATCACAAACGCAAATAGCTGTTAAGGTTTTTATTTTCTGGGCTATACCCAATAAATTTGCCATCTGGCCAAATGGTGCCCCTTTAAAATCTTGAATTAAACCGGCCAAGATAACATCAGTTCCTTTTTCTTTTGCTAAAAAATTAACCACTGCGACTATCTTTTCATCAAAAAATTGGACTTCGTCAATAAAAACTTTTTCGATTGGTTTTTCGGCCTTATTAATATAATCAATAATTTCTGTCGATTTATTGACCACTATTGATTTAATACAATAACCATCATTGGTGCAAATTTTGTCGCTTTCATATCTATTGTCAATTTTTGGCTTAAAAGCCATTACTTCTATCTTTGAAATTAAAGATAATTGTATTTGTCTGACCAATTCACTTGTTTTACCAGAAAACATTGGTCCACAGATTACTTCAATTAACCCAGTTTTCATATAAAGTCAGTATATTTTGAAAAATGAATATATTCAATAAAACAAACTAGCTCAATTATTTACCCAAATAAAACCCAAAACCATGATAAAATTAAAACATGCTTTTTGAGTTAAATTCATCGTTTCAACCATCAGGAGATCAGCCCCAAGCTATCGACAAATTGGTCTCTAACATCCAGCACGGTATTAATCGTCAAACTTTATTAGGTGTCACTGGATCTGGTAAAACTTTCACTATCGCCAATGTCATTCAAAAAACCCAATTACCAACCTTAGTAATTTCTCACAATAAAACTTTAGCCGGTCAACTTTATCAAGAATTTAAAGAACTTTTCCCTAAAAATAAAGTTTCTTATTTTGTTTCTTATTATGATTATTATCAGCCAGAAGCCTACCTTCCTGCTTCTGATACTTATATTGCCAAAGAAGTTCAAATTAATGATTTAATTGACAGACTTCGTCTTGAAGCCTCGTCTAATCTTTTATCAGGTAATGACAATATTATTGTTGCTTCGGTTAGTTGTATTTATAACATCGGTGACCCAACCGAATTTGCCAATCTAACCTTAGACCTAAAAGTTGGCCAAAATTATCCTCGTCGCCAACTATTTGAATCTTTTATCTCTCTCTTTTATATTCGCTCTGAATTAGAATTTAAACGTTCAACTTTTCGGGTCAGGGGAGAGACTATCGAAATTTGGCCATCTTATACAGATTCTTTTCTATCATTAGAATTTAATGGCGAAAGTTTAGTCAAAATTACTCAACATCATCCAATGACTGCTCAAGAAAAAGATTTTGAAGATTTTAAACTTTTTCCTGCTAAACAATATGTTAGCGGTTCTAGAAATTTGCCCGAAATTTTCGATAATATTCGTCGTGATTGTGTCAAGCAAGCCGAAATATTTAAAAAACAAGGCAAAATTCTGGAAGCCCATCGAATCGAACAACGAGTCGAATATGACTTAGAAATGCTCCAAGAAACTGGTTATATCAATGGTATTGAAAACTATTCAATTTATTTTGATAAAAACCGAAAACACGGCGATCCTCCATACTCTTTAGTTGATTATTTTCGTCATCTTTGGGGAAATAATTTTTTAACTGTTATTGATGAATCTCACGTTAGCGTTCCTCAAATCGGCGGAATGTTTGCTGGCGATTTAGCTCGTAAAAAAAATCTTGTTGATTTCGGATTTAGGCTTCCTTCTGCTTTCGATAATCGTCCATTAACTTTCGACGAATTTAATTCCAGAATTACTAAAACTATTTATGTTTCCGCCACTCCTTCTCAATATGAAATTAACGATTCCCAAAATAATGTTGCCGAACAAATAATTCGTCCTACCGGTCTAGTCGATCCCCAAATTACTATTAAACCAAGCAAAAACCAAATTCCTGATTTAATTGAAGAAATTAAAAAACGTGTTATTAAAAAAGAAAGAGTTTTAGTTACCACTCTTACTAAACGTATGGCCGAGGACTTATCGACTTATCTTTCCGATCCAGTTAAAACTGGTGAAAAACTTAAAGTGGCCTATCTTCATTCAGATATAGAAACTTTGGAAAGATCTAAAATTCTAGACGATTTACGTTCTGGAAATTATGATGTTTTAGTTGGTATTAATCTTTTACGCGAAGGTTTAGACTTACCCGAAGTTAGTTTAGTTGCTATCCTCGACGCTGATCAGCAAGGGTTTTTACGTTCCAAATCATCCTTAATTCAAACCATGGGTCGAGCCTCTCGCCACATTGATGGTCAAGTAATTTTATATGCCGATTCCGTCTCTGATGCCATGGATGGTGCTATTAAAGAGGTTAATCGTCGTCGTAAAATTCAATTAAAATATAATCAAGATAATAATATTATTCCCAAATCAGTGGTAAAATCTATCCGTCCACAAATTATCGAAATGATCAAGACAGAAATCAAACCAGAATGGTCAAAAGTCGATGTTTCTTCTCTGACTCCACCTCAAAAACTTAAACATATTAAGGACTTAAAGAAACAAATGCGTAATTTTGCTTTTACTTTAGATTTTGAAGAAGCCATCAAAATTCGTGACCAAATTAAAGAATTAGAAAAAATATGATCGATAAAATAATAGTCAAAGGAGCTAGGGAAAACAATTTAAAAAATGTTTCCTTTGAATTTCCTAAAAATAAATTAACAGTTTTTACTGGAGTTTCTGGTTCTGGTAAATCTTCCATGGCTTTTGACACCCTTTTTGCTGAAGGTCAACGTCGTTATGTAGAAAGCTTATCAAGCTATGCTCGTCAATTTTTAGGTAACATGAAGCGTCCCGATGTTGATTTAATTGAAGGTTTATCACCATCAATTGCTATAAATCAAAAAGCTATTTCTCATAATCCTCGTTCTACTGTCGGCACTGTCACTGAAATTTACGATTATCTCCGTCTGCTTTTTGCTCGTATCGGTCATCCTCATTGTCCTCAATGTGGTCGTGAAGTAGCTCCTCAGACTAGTAAACAAATCGTTACTCAAATTTTAAATATTGCCCATAATAACGCCCATGGTCTAAATATTTATCGGATTATGATTTTAGCTCCGGTTGTTCGTGATAAAAAGGGGGATTTTCGTGGACTTACTGAAAATTTAAGAAAACAAGGTTATAAGCTAATTCGAGTTGACGGTCATCTAATCGATTTATATTCTGATTTTGGCATTGCCAAAACGAATAAACACAATATCGACGCCATCATCGATCGTCTTTCTATTAACAAAGATTCCCTAAAAGATGAAAAAGCTATTTATGATCGTTTAGTCGATGACGTTGAACAATCCATGAAGTTATCAAACGGTTTAACTGTGGTTTCTGAAGTTAAAGATCCGGGTTTTTCTTTTCCAGACAATCCAAAAGAAATGACAGATACACTTTATTCTGAGAATTATGCCTGTCCTATCTGTAATCTTTCACTTCCAGAAATTGAACCTCGTCTTTTTTCTTTTAATTCCCCAGAAGGTGCCTGTCCTGAATGTAAAGGTTTAGGTTCAAAATTTCAAATTGATAGGTCACAATTTCCTGAGTGGAAAGCCAAAATGCTTGAAAATCGTTACATTACTTCCCAAAATGACGGTATCAGAGAAGAATTAGAAAAATTTATGATTAAAGAAGAATGTAGTTCATGTCATGGTTCACGTCTCAGTCCAGAAGCTTTATCTATTACCGTTTTAGAAAAAACAATTTATGAAGTGACTCAATTTCCTATCGAAAAACTAGAAAAATGGATCAATAATTTAGATTCTATTTTACAGAGCGATAAAGAAAAGGAAATTGTTATTCCTATTAAGAAAGAATTGGCTGCCCGTTTAGAGTTTTTATTAGCAGTTGGACTTGATTATCTCAGCCTTGATCGTGAAGCCGGTACCCTTTCTAGTGGTGAATCACAGCGTATTCGCTTAGCCAGTCAGATTGGTACTGGTTTAACCGGGGTTTTATACATCCTTGATGAACCAACAATTGGCCTTCATTCTCGGGATAATGATCGTCTTATTGGTACCCTTAAAAAACTAAAGGACTTAGGTAATACTGTTGTTGTTGTTGAACATGATGAAGATGTTATTAAAAATGCCGATTATATCGTTGATTTTGGATTACATGCCGGAAAACTTGGTGGTGAAATTATAGCCCAGGGTTCTTTGGAGGATATAAAAAATAGTCAGAAATCTTTAACGGGAAAATATTTATCGGGAAAATTAAAAGTCGAATCTAAACCAAAAGATACCAACATTAAAACAACTTCCAAAATTTCTATTATCAATGCCCATCAATGGAATTTAAAAAATATTAACGTCGATTTTCCTCTTAATAAATTAATTTGTGTTACCGGTGTCTCTGGCTCTGGTAAGTCTACTCTAATCCACGATACTCTTTATGGTGGTGTCCGTAAAGCCACCCTTGGTTCTTATTATGGAACCATTGGTCAATTTGATAAAATAACCGGCACTGAATTTATTTCCGATGTCCTTTTAGTTGATCAATCTCCAATCGGTCGTACTCCCCGTAGCAACCCAGCCACTTATACCAAAATTTTAGATGACATTCGTGGTTTAATGGCTCAAACTGTCGAAGCTAAATTACGAGGTTTTGGACCAAATCGTTTTTCATTTAACCTCAAAGAGGGTTGTTGTCCTGTTTGTGAGGGTCAAGGCCAAATTAAAATCGAAATGCAATTTATGCCAGATATTTTTGTCACTTGCGATGAATGCCATGGCAGTCGTTTTAAAGATGAAACTCTCGAGGTTGAGTATAAAGGTAAAAATATTGCCGAAATTTTAAAAATGACCGTCGATGAAGCTGCTGAATTTTTTAAAAATTTGTCTGGATTAAAAAGAAAATTAACCACAATTCAAGATGTCGGTCTTGGTTATTTAGAATTAGGCCAACCGTCGAATACTCTTTCCGGTGGAGAATCTCAGCGTCTTAAAATCAGTCGTGAATTAGTTAAAAAGTTTGACGGTAAAATGCTTTATATTCTTGACGAACCCACCACTGGTCTTCATTTTTATGATGTCGATAAATTAATTAAAGTTTTGCGTCAATTAGTTGATAGAGGTAACACTGTAGTTTTAATCGAACATAATTTAGATGTTATTAAAAATTCAGATTGGATAATTGATCTTGGACCTGAAGGGGGAGAAAAGGGTGGGGAAGTTGTGGCCGTTGGCACAGTTAATGACATTATTAATTGCCCCCGTAGTTATACTGGTCAATATCTAAAGAAAAATTTATAAATTATTTTATAACTTGATGAACTTTCAACTTGATAAACTAATTTCAAACCTTCCTTCGTCACCAGGTGTCTATATTTATAAAAATTCTGACAATAAAATAATTTATGTTGGTAAGGCTGTTAATTTAAAAAAACGAGTCACTCAATATTTCAAAAATGACGAAGCTTTAGGGTATAAAACCAAACAATTAGTCTCTCAAATTACCAAAATAGATTTTAAAATTGTTCAATCTGAAATTGAAGCCTTAATTTTAGAATCAAGTTTAATTAAACAGTATCGGCCGAAATTTAATTCTCAACTAAAAGACGATAAAAGTTATATTTACATCACTATTTCCAAGGATAAAATTCCCATAATTAAACCAGCTTTTAAATCTACTCTTAATTCCAATTCTATTTTTTATGGTCCTTTTCCTGACAGCTCAGCTGTCAAAAATCTTTTAAAAACTATTAGAGCCATATTTCCTTTTTATTCGTCTCACCACAGTCCTAAAAAATGTCTATATTGTCATTTAAATCTTTGTCCTGGACCTAACCCGGAAATTAAAGAATATAAAAAAAATATTAACAAAATTAAAAGTATTTTAAATGGCAATTTTTCTCGTTTAATTTCTAAATTAACCAAGGAAATGACAATTTTTTCTAAATCAGAAAACTTTGAAATGGCCGCTCTTCGTCGTGATCAAATTAATGCCCTAAATTACATAATTTCTGGCTGGAAAAGCCTCACTAATTTATATCAGAGAATTAATCTTCAAGAAGATCAAATTGGTAAATCGCTTAACGAATTAAAAACTATTTTATCTCCCTATTTTCCCAATTTGAACAATATTAACCGTTTTGAGGCTTATGATATTTCCAATCTCGGATCTAAATATTTTGTCGGTTCCATGGTTGTATTTCAAAATGGAAATATTAGTAAGGATCAATATCGCCAATTTAAAATATATTCCAAAGTTACTCCAGATGATCAATTTATGATTAAAGAAGTTATTTATCGCCGTCTTAAACACCAGGAATGGACCTTACCGGATTTTATTCTGGTTGACGGTGGTAAACCGCAAGTTTCTGCCGCCAATTCTATTTGCCAATTACCTATCATTGGTCTTGCTAAAAAACAAGAAACCATATTTATCAAAACTCCCACTGATTGGGTTGAAATTAATCTACCAAAAAATTCATCAGCCCTTTTATTACTTCAAAATCTTCGCAACGAAGCCCATCGTTTTGCCAATAATTATCGTAAAAAATTAATTAAAAAAACAATCCAATAATTATTTATTAGGTTTCATTGCCTTCCAAAACTGCTCTTCGTTTTTTATTTCCATCAAATTTAAACGATCAACTCCTTCTTTTTGTATTTGAAATTGTTCTATAGGTTTTCTAACTCTTTCTCCAATTTTTGGGTCAAAATAATTAATAACAATTTTATCTTTAGAAAATAATGGTCTTATTTCTAAATAATCTTTACTTTCAAAAGCCAACACATCTCGCTTTGATAAATCACCTTTGAATAGATTTTTTTCTTTACTCGCTATTTCTGTACCTCTTCTAATTAAAAATAAAGTTCTTTCATCTCCTCTCTCTTCCATTTCTTTTTTAATTCCATAGATTTTCCAAAACTCTTTTTCTCTTAGTGATAAAAGTTCCATTTTTTTATGAGTCATTCTTCCAATTTTATTTCTCCAATCTGGGTCACCGATATCATCAAAACTAATTTGGCCTTCGGCCAGAATAAATCTTTCTCTCATTTTTTGTTTATTAACATAATTCGTTTATTAAGTTCTTCCGGACTATTTATTTTTGGGTCCATTAAATCAAGTTTAGGCACTTCATTTCTAGCATTAAAATGTGGTATTTTTCGAAATCTTGTTTCGCCGTCATAGGGATTAGTATAACTAATTTTAATTTCACTACTTTTATCAAACGGTATTAATTTCAAACCATTTTTTTCTTTCTCTGCCAATACATCATTTTCCAAAAAACCTCTGAAAAAATCACGTCCGTTAAATCCTTTTTGACTTTCTATTGACCATCCTTTTCCTATCAAAAATAAATGTCGATCATCTCCTTTTTCTTCCATTTCTTTCTTAATATATTGAATTATCCAAAATTGTCTTTTTCTCAAGTCTAGTAGAGTATCTTTTTCTTGTTTTATTTTATATATTGCTCCAGCGTCTTCAGGTCTATAAATTTTTTTACCTTCGGAATCTATCACTAAAACATCATCATCTTTTTCACCGTCACCCAATGGATGCCTATTAATCTCAACTATTTCATCATCATTAAGATGAAGCGATCGTAAATCTTCTTTTGTGTAATTTGATCCTTCGCTTTCTGTCATTAGTTTAATTGTTTATTAAACAACCTATAATATAATTATATCAAATTTCATTGTTTTCGTCAATTTTGGCCATTTTTCTAATATGTCCCTTAACCCACTGGTTTTTAGCCACTTCCAGCCAATTTTTATTAACATTTAATTTTTTATTCATTAACACTTCCACTACATCACCCGTTTTAAGTTCAGTATCTAGTTTTGCCATTTTGCCGTTTATTTTAATTCCATTACAGTGATCACCAACTTCAGTATGTATCCTATAAGCAAAATCCAACCCCGTACTTTCAGTGTCTAGTTGGATAGTGTCTCCCTTTGGAGTAAAAACATAAATGTAATTAGTTAAGACCTGTAATCGATAATTAACGATATCTTTATCGTTTTTTTGCCATTGAACCAAATCTTTAACCCATTCCATTCCGTGGTTACCATCAGCCACCTCTGTACCTAACTTGTAGGCAATATGAGACGCTGGTCCGAATTCATTAAAATCATGCATGTCTTTAGTTTTGATTTGGATTTCCACTGTTAATTTTTCTTTCCAAACAACTGTTGTTTGAATTGATCTATAACCGTTTGGTTTTGGATTAGCAATGTAATCTACAAATTCATCCTCTAAATATTGATATTTGGCATGTAATAACCCTAAAATGTTATAACAATCAGCCACATTTTCCGTCAAAATTCTCAAGGCGACCCTATCTTTTATTCTATCTTTTCCTTTTTTTTGAATTTTTAAAAATGTACTATAAAGACTTTTAATTCTTCCTTCCACTATTGCTCCGTTTATATTGTTTATTTTTAACAAATCAATTAAATCTTTATTTACCAATGCTAAAGCCTTAATTTCGTTTTTGCGATTGTCTTCAAACATCTTTCTTAATTCGTCGGCTTCTTTAGGATAAACAATCTCAAAGGCGATATCCTCTATTATTTTTTTAAAGAAATGTAGACCCACATATTCGGCCACTGGCCCATAAACTCTCAAAATATTTTTACCATATCTAAGTTGTCTTTCTGGTGAAAGATATTTAATAGTCAATCCGTTATGTAATTTATCGATTAATCTCAAAATCAAAACTCTGACATCGTTTACAGAAGAGAATAAAAACTTTCTAAAAAGTTCTATATTAGGTTGATTAATTTCTACTCCTTTAGTTTTTTTTGCCACTTCCGTTAAACCAGAGACCAAAAGTGCCACTTCGTCTCCAAATTCTTCTGCTATTTTATCTAGCGTGGTATCGGTATCTTCAACACAATCATGAAGTAAAGCCGCTAAAACTGCTTCTTCTCCAATATGCAGTTGCATGACTACTTTAGCAATCCAAGCTGGATGAGTTATGTAAGGTTCTCCAGATTCTCTTTTTTGTCCAGAATGGGCCTTTTCGGCAAAATCAAAGCATTTTTTTATTTTTTCCCTGTTAAATCCGCCATCAGTAATATGTTTCTCCAAGTCATCCCAACAGTTTTGGGTTAAAGATAAGTCAATTGGCATATCAAAACCAATTATAACAAAAAAACTAAATTCTTTCGGCAAAAATTAACAATCTTTTCCAGTCAGTTCCCAATGGCCAGCAGGTTTGTAAAATTAAAATTTCCTTATCTTTTTCACCATAGTTTAAGTAATCAACTTCTTTTGCCTCAACCACTTTTTGGTTATAGACCTTATAACCATAAACTTGCCCATTATAATTAATAAAAATTGGATCACCGTTTTTTAATTCCCCTAAAAGATAAAAAACTGAATTTTTTCTTAACATTTGTGCCCCTTGACTGGTTGAATGTGCAAAAAGATAAATAGCTCTGTTTTTTTGTCCGGGTATTGAACTATTTTTAGCTTGGGCCACCAAACCTTGTTCTAAAATCGGTAAATATTCTTTTTTATCAAACGGTGAAACATTAGCCTTAATTTCGGCAATAGCCATAATTTTAGGGATTCTAATTGAAAATTCTTCCACCGGAACCTTGGTTTCTACCTCTTTCTTAATATCAACCACTTCTGCTGGACTATTCTTTTTTCTGTTGTAAATAGCGATTGAATTAGCCAATGGCCAGTATAAATAAGCCAAATAAATAATTGCCGTCAAAAAAAGCAATGTTCCGCCATAAAAAAAATATTTCTTATTTCCAGACGGATTATTAAAAATTATCCCTTTTTTAGACTTAATCTTAACAGTTCTTTTTTTGGGAACTAATCTAAAAAAATCCAACATAATCTATTGTACTAATAAACAATTGACAAAGAAAAGCATTTACTTTAACATATACTCCAATAACCAAAAACCCCTGAAAACAAACAGGGGATTTATTTTCATTAAATAAAAAAATGAGTCAAAAAAATTTATTAACTCAGGAAGGTTACAACAGTCTCACAGAACAACTAAATGAACTTAAAAAGAGACAAGAACATTTAATCACTCAAATTGAAGATGTCGCTCAACCAGACGAATCTGGTGAAGATGGTCTGGCTACCCAATTAAAAGAAGAATTGGAAGTCGTTAATAGCAAAATCGATGTTTTAGAAGAAACCCTCGAAGATTCCAAAATAATCAGTGGTGAATGTAAACGAAATCAAGTTGAAGTTGGTTGTACTGTAAAAATTAAAATCTCTGGTAATTCAACTAAGGAATTTAGTATTGTTACTCACTTAGAAGCTGATCCAAATGCCAATAAAATTTCAGATAAATCGCCGTTAGGAGTTGCTCTGCTTGGTAAAAAAATAAATGATAAAGTCGAAGTCAGTGCTCCAGCCGGTAAAATTACCTACAAAATTATCTCTATCTGCTAAAATTGACTATGGCAGACACAAAATTAAACGAACTTCAAAGACAACGTCAAGAAAAATTAGAAAAATTAAAAGAGACTTATTCTAATATTTATCCTCAACCTAATTTAGAAGACAAGATATCGACCGCTGACGCCAAAGAAAAAATGGATCAGGTTGTTCTAATTGCTGGTCGTATTATGTCTCTTCGTGGCCACGGTAAAATTATGTTTGCCGATCTTCAAGATCGTGTCGGTAAAATTCAAATCTTTTTCCAACAAAACACTCTCGGAGATAAAATGTCTGAAACCAAGCTTCTTGATTTGGGTGACATTGTTTCCATTTCTGGAAAAGTTTTTAAAACCGTTGCAGGAGAAATAACCATTGATGTTCAGCAATTTCAAATTTTAACCAAAAATATTCGCCCTCTCCCCGAAAAATTCCACGGTTTAAAAGATCAAGAAGATTGCTATCGTCAGCGCTATGTTGATTTGATTGTTAATCCAGAGTCTCGTCAAGTTTTTGAAACTCGAACTAAAGTTTTATCTGAATTGCGCCATTTCTTAGATGATCACGGATTTATGGAGGTTGAAACTCCGGTGCTTCAACCAATATATGGTGGTGCCGCCGCTAAACCTTTTGTCACTCATCACAACGAATTAGACACTGATATGTATCTTCGCATTTCTGATGAACTCTATCTAAAACGCCTAATCGTTGGCGGTTTTGAAAAAGTTTATGAAGTTAGCCGTGATTTTAGAAATGAAGGTGTCTCTCGTTTTCATAATCCGGAATTTACTCAAATTGAATTTTATTGGGCTTATGTTGATTATGAAGTTTTAATGCAATTTACCCAAGATTTAATCAAACATTTATTAATGGTTATTAAAAATACTCTAAAGATTTCTTTTCAGGGAACTGAATTAGATTTTTCTAAACCAATTAAACGTTTAACTTTCCGTGATGCTATTTTAAATAAAACCAAAATAGATATTAATGAAATCAAAACAGAAGAAGAATTTAAAAAAGCATTAGAAACTAAAAATTTAAAATTAGATCTAAAAGGAGTTTATGGTTTAGGTGCTTGTTTTGACGCCCTTTACAAAGAACATGTTCGTCCAGAAATTATTGAACCTACCTTTATTATGGATTATCCGTCGGAAATGATTGCTTTAGCTAAGCGAAAAGAAAATGATCCTTCCAAAATTGCTTCCTTCCAACTATTAGTCTGTGGCACCGAATTTTTAAAAGCCTACAACGAATTAAACGATCCAGAAGATCAAAGTGCTCGCTGGCTAGATGAACAAAAATTGGCTGATAAAGGTTCTGAAATTGCCTCTCAATTTGATTCTGATTACATTCGTGCATTGGAATACGGAATGCCTCCAACTGCTGGTTGGGGAATGGGTGTTGATCGTTTTGTCCAACTTGTAACCGATTCTTCCACCATCAAAGACGTCATTTTATTTCCCTCGATGAGAAAAGAAGAATAAATTTGCGATGAAACTGCGGGTTTTTTTTTGCTCTGCTTTTGTTACAATAAAAGCATCAAATGATTGACGTAAATTTACTCAGACAACAACCAGAACTCGTCAAAACCGCGCTTGCTAATCGCCAAAAAGATTCTTCCCTTGCTGATAAAGTTTTAGACTTTGATAAAACTCGTCGTGAAATTCTTTCTCAAGTTGAAACTCTTAGATCACAACAAAATTCTATTAGTCGTGAAATTAAAGGCAAACCAACTGATGAGCAATTAAAAAAAGCCTCAGAAATTAAAGAAAAATTAAAAACTTTAGAAGTTGATTTAAAAGAAATTGAAGACAAACAAAATTCTGTTCTAGAAGAAATTCCTAATATTCCATCAGAAGATACTCCTATTGGTAAAGACGACACTGAAAATGTTGTTTATAAAACTGTTGGTGAAATTCCTAAATTCGATTTTCAACCTCTCGATCATGCTGATCTTGGTGAAAAACTAGATATTATCGATATCAAAAAAGCAGCTCAAGTTTCTGGTTCTCGTTTTGGCTATTTTAAAGGTCAAGGTGCCATTCTAGAAATGGCGGTTATGCATTATGCTTTCAATAAATTAGCCAAAAAAGATTTTCTTGGTATGATCCCTCCAGTTATGATTAAGAGTGATACTGAATGGAAATGTGGTTACGCCAGTAATAAAAATTTAATGAATGCTTATTATTCCATTCCCGAAGACGACCTTATTTTTATTTCCAGTTCTGAACATGCGGTTGTTCCTTATCATACGGATGAAATTTTAGATTCAAAAAATTTTCCAATTAAATATGTCAATTTTTCGCCTTGTTTTAGAAGAGAAGCGGGGACTTATGGTAAAGACATGAAAGGCATGCTTCGCGTTCATTTCTTTAATAAAGTCGAGATGAATGTTTTTACCCTGCCAGACTATAAAATTTCTGACGCTATGTGTTTAGAAATGTTGGCTAATGAAGAAGAATTAATGCAAGAACTAGAATTGCCATATCAAATCGTCAAGGCTTGTACTGGTGATCTTCCCCAGCCAAATCGCCGTATGTACGACATCAATACTTGGTTTCCTGGTCAAAACGCTTATCGTGAAACTCAATCATGCAGTAACTGCGGTGATTATCAATCTCGTCGTCTCAATACTAAAGTCAAAATTGATGGTAAAAACGAATTTGTCCATATTTTAAATGCCACTCTTGTTACTGATCGTGCCGTTTTAGCTATTATTGAAAATCATCAACAATCCGACGGTTCAGTTAAAATTCCGAAAGTTTTGCAACCACTTTGTGGTTTCGAAATAATTAGGCCCAAAAATAGCTAGAGGAGCCACCTTTGTCTGGATCTTTTCTCTCGTCAGAAAGAACAGATCCAGACCGGTGTTTTTTAAGATATAATTACCCTATGTTCAAGCTACTCAAAAATTTATTTAATGAAGATATCCGACGTATCAATTCTTATAAACCGATAATTCAAAAAATAAATGATTTTGAATCAGAAATTTCTAAATTAAAAGATAACGAATTGTCCCAAAAAACAGTTTATTTTAAAGAATTATTAAAGAACGGAAAAACTTTAGACGAGATTTTACCCGAGGCTTTTGCTGTTTGTCGTGAGGCCATAAATCGAACAATTGGCGAAAGAGCCTATGATGTTCAACTCATGGCGGCTATCACTCTTCATCAAGGTGCCATCGCTGAACAAAAAACTGGTGAAGGTAAAACTCATTCAGTCGTTTTTCCAGCTTATTTAAATGCTTTGACCGGTAAGGGTGTTCATATTGTTACCCCAAATGATTATTTAACTCGTGTCGGTGCTGGCTGGTATCCTAAGGCTTTGCATCTTTTGGGAATTTCTACTTCTTGTATTATCAATGAACAATCTTTCGTTTTAGATCCGAAATACACTGATCCCAGTGAAACTATTGATGATCGTTTGGCTCACTTAAGGCCAGTTTCTCGTCAAGAGGCTTATTTAGCCGACGTTACTTATGGTACTAACAATGAATTTGGTTTTGATTATCTTCGTGATCATATGGCTCCAGACCAAAGCCGAGTTGTTCAACGTCCTCACAATTTTGCCATTGTCGATGAAGTCGATTTTGTTTTAATTGATGAAGCTAGAACTCCTTTAATTATTTCTTCTCCCAATAATCAACCAGTCGATAAATATTATAAATTTGCCAAAATTGCCGCTGATCTTCAACCAACTGATTATGTTATCGATGAAAAGGCTCGATCTGCCACTTTATCAGAATATGGTATTCGTAAAGTTGAAAAAGTTCTTAATATCAGTAATTTATACGAAGAATCTTTCGAAACAATTCATTATATTGAAAATGCTATCAAAGCTAGAGCTCTTTTCCATAAAGATAAAGATTATGTCATTAAAGACGACGAAATAATTATTGTTGATGAATTTACTGGCCGTCTTATGAATGGTCGCCGCTGGTCTGACGGTCTTCATCAAGCAGTTGAGGCTAAAGAAGGTGTAAAAGTTCAACAAGAATCACAAACTTGGGCCACTATTACTTTTCAAAACTATTTCCGTCTTTATGAAAAACTTGCTGGTATGACCGGAACTGCTGCTACTGAATCTGAAGAGTTTAAAAAAATCTATAATCTTGATGTTGTTTCTATTCCCACTTATCGGGATAAAAAAAGAATTGATCAGGGCGATTTGATTTTTAAATCACAAAGATCAAAATATACCGCTGTCGCTAATTTTGTTGAGGAACGTTATAAAATCGGTCAGCCAGTTTTAATCGGAACTACTTCTATCGAAAAAAATCAAATTATTTCTTCTCTATTAAAGAAAAAAGGTTTACCACATCAAGTTTTAAACGCTAAAAATCACCGATCAGAAGCTGAGATTATCTCTAAGGCCGGTAAAAAGGGCAGTATCACAGTTGCTACTAACATGGCTGGCCGAGGTGTTGATATTATTCTTGGTGGTCCAAAAGATGGTGTTGATAAAAAACTCTGGCAAAAAGAGCATGACGAAGTCGTCGCTCTCGGTGGTCTTTGTGTTGTTGGTACCGAACGTCACGAATCCCGTCGTATTGATAACCAACTTCGTGGTCGTTCTGGTCGTCAAGGTGATCCTGGTTTTTCTCAATTTTATGTTGCCCTTGATGATGATTTGATGCGGGTTTTCGGTGGTGAAAAAATAAGTGCCCTAATGGGGCGATTTAATATGCCCGAAGATGTCCCCTTAACTCATCCTTTAGTTTCTAAAGTTATTGAACAAATTCAAGTTAAAGTTGAAGGCTATAATTTTGATTCTCGTAAAAATTTGGTCGAATATGACGATGTCATTAATAAACAAAGAAAAATTGTTTATCAATTGCGCGATTCTGCCCTTTTAAATCAAAAAGAAAATCCCGATAAAAATAAAGAAACTATCTTCAAAAATATCGAAACTCAAATTAGTTCCATTTTTTCTTTAAATACTTCTTACGAAAACGGAAAAATAGATTTTGAAAAAGTTATTCTTGAATTTTCCGAAATTTTACCTCTCGATCCTCGTCAACGTAATGATTTAAAAAAACAATTAGAAAAAAATAATAATCCCCAAGAATTTTTAATAAAATTACTTGAAGATCAATGGCAACAGCGGGTAAATTATTTTGGTAACGATCTAGGAAATAGTATTCTTACTTATGCTATTATTTCCACCCTTGACCCAATCTGGGTTGAACATTTAACTGGTCTTGATGATCTTCGAGATGGTGTTCGTCTTCGTGGTTATGCTCAAAAAGATCCCCTAATTGAATATCGAAAAGAAGGTTATGAAATGTTCCAAAAATTAATGGCTCAATTTGAATATAATTTAGTCAGAAAATTATTCCGTCTTGAACCAGTTGCTGATCCAAATTTAATTCCCAAAAATGTTACTGAGGGTAGGGGAGATTCAATGGATGAAAACCAAAGTGCCGAGTCTGTCGAAGTACCGCCAAAACAAGTTACTGTCCATAATGATCAGATAGTCGGTCGCAACGATCTCTGTCCTTGCGGTTCTGGTAAAAAATATAAAAAATGTTGTTATCCTAAATTTGGCTAAATATGTTTAATAAACTAATTTCTAAAAAAATTTGGCGAGAAATCAAAAAATCCCAAAATATATTATTAACTTTTCATCCTAGTCCTGATGCCGATTCGGTTGGTAGCAATTTAGCTTTATACCAAGTTCTCTCTAAAATGGGTAAAAATGTTACTATTTTAGCCGGTGATTCAGAATACCCCAAAAATTTAAAGTCTCTTCCTGGTAGTAATAAAGTTTTATCAAAGAACTTTTTTCAAATCGATCAAAACAATTATGATTTATTTATTATTGTCGATATTTCGGACAAAAAACAAATTTCAAGACAGGGCAATGTGGTTATTTCCAAAAAATTAAAAACTATCATTATTGATCATCATCCCACTAATTCAAAATTTGCCAATATTAATTTAGTTGACGACAAAGCTCCGGCCGCTTGCCAGGTACTCTACAATATTTTTAAAACCAATAAAGTTAAAATAACTAAAAATATCGCCGCTTGTCTCTTTATTGGTTTATATGCCGACACTGGTGGTTTCAAATATTTTAATACCAACTATAAAACTTATTTAATTGCCTCAGAATTAACCAAAATTTATCCAAATTTCAATAAATTAATTTTCGATTTAGAAAACAGTGACCAGCCAGATCGTCTTAAGTTTTTATCACTTATTCTCGGATCAATCGACACTTTTCTTTCAGAAAAAGTTGCCATAGCTTCAATAGATTTTGAAACCATTAAAAATAATAATATTAGCAACGATGTTATTAATGGTTCAGATATTGCTAATACTATTAAATCAGTTGTTGGTTGGGAAATAGGAATTAGTCTGATTGAAGTCCAACCTAATTTAATTAAAGTTAGTTTTAGAACTAGAGACCCTGAAAAATATAATCTTACTAAGATATCAGTTGCTCTTGGCGGTGGTGGCCATCAATCAGCTGCTGGCGCGACATTAAACAATATGTCTCTAACCCAAGCCAAAGAGTTAATTGTTGCCAAAATTTGCCAAGTCTATCCTAAAATTGGTAACATATAAAAATGAACGATTGCATTTTTTGTAAAATTGTAAAAGGAGAAATTCCTTGCCATAAAATTTACGAAGATGATAATTTTTTAGCTTTTTTAGATATTAATCCCGTATCTGTTGGTCACACCCTTTTAATCCCTAAAAATCATTATCGCTGGGTTTACGACATCCCCAATTTTGGCGATTTTTTTAATACAGCCCAAAAATTAGCTTTAACAATTAAAAATTCACCCTTAAATCCCGAATTTATTAGTTTTTTAACTATGGGTAATGAAGTTCCTCATGCTCATGTTCATATCATTCCTAGATCTCAAAACGATCCTATTCAACCAGTTTTATCTTCCATTCCTCATTTAAAATTATCAGAAGAAAAATTTTTAGAAACTAAAGAATTATTAAAATCTAAATAGATTTGATTAAAATTTAACCTTTTCTAGCTGCTCTTACCCTGTCTACTTTAGTTAATAATTTTTTTCGTAATCTGATATTTTTTGGAGTTACGTCGATAAATTCATCACTGTTAATAAAATCAAGCGATTCTTCAATAGAGTATTTTACCGCCGGTGCTAAAACGATATTGTCATCGTTTCCAGCCGAACGGGTATTGGTTAAATGTTTTCCTTTACAAATGTTAATTTCTAGATCATCAACAACCGGTCTAAGTCCCGCAATTTGGCCTTCATAAACCGGCTCATTTGGATTAATAAAGGTAATGCCCCGTTTTTGGGCTAAATCCAATCCATACGACAACGCCTTACCTGATTCAAAGGCAATCATCACTCCGTTTCTTTCTTTTTTATTTTCTTCTTGTTTTGGCTCATATCCTAAAAATAGGGTGTTTATTGACACCATACCTTTAGTTTCCGTCATTAAAATACTTCTTAATCCTAAAGCATTTCTTTCACTAATTTTATAAATCATTTTTGTCCCCATTCTTTCGTCAGTTTGCATATCCAACATTTCACCTTTTCTTTTCCCTAATTCTGAAGTAATTGCTCCCACATACTCATCTGGAGAAATTATTGTTAATTCATTAAAAGGTTCACAAATTTTTCCATCAATTGTTTTAAAAATAACTTCCGGTTTACCAACTTCCATGGCATAGCCCTCACGTCTTAATTTTTCAATTAAAATTGCCAAATGCATTTCGCCCCGCCCCGATACTAAAACTCTAATAGCATCAGTTGGGTCGTCTTCAATTCTTAATCCTAAATTAGTTTCTACCTCTTCCCTTAATCTTTCTTTAAGTTCTCGGCTAGTTAAAAATTTTGATTCGTCTCTGGCAAACATAGCTGTATTTGGTCCAAAACTAGCTTTCAAGGTTGGTTCTGCTACTTCAATAGTTGGTAGTGCTACCTGATAATTTGGTGAAGTTAAAGTTTGTCCGATTTCTATCTCAGATATTCCCGAAATATAGACTATTTCACCACTACTGGCTTCCTGAATTTCAACCTTATTAATTCCTTCATTTACATACATTTTTTCCACTTTAAAATTTCCGATTACTTTTTGATCAGACTTAACTAAAGAAATAAAATCTCCTTTTTTAACCATACCTTGACTAATTCTTCCTAAAGCTAATCTTCCTAAATATTCATTTTTTTCAAAAGCCGAGACTAACATTTGAAATGGTTTATTTTCATCTTTTTCTGCATTTGGAATACTTTTTAAAATTGTTTCAAAAAGGGGAGTCATATTACCAGGTGCATCCATTGATTCAGGCATTTCTAAAAATGTCTTTCCTTCTCTTCCAATAGCATAAATAATTGGGAAATCTAAAAGTTCCGGGTCATCGGCTAAAGATAAAAATAAATTTTCTGTGTCAGAGACTACTTCTTTAACTCGTTGGTCTTTTCTATCTATTTTATTAATCACTAAAATTACTTTAAGTTTATAATCTAAAGCTCTTTTTAAAACGAATTTTGTTTGTGATAATGGGCCTTCAGCTGCGTCTACAATTAATAAAACACCATCGGCCATATTCAAGACTCTTTCAACTTCACCGCCAAAATCAGCATGTCCTGGAGTATCAATAACATTAATTTTTGTATTTTTATAAAAAACGGAAGTATTTTTAGATAAAATTGTTATCCCTTTTTCTCTTTCCAGATCATTACTGTCCATAATTCGGTCAATATTCATTTCGGCCTGATTATCTCGGAAAGAATGTGTTTGTTTGAGCATCGCATCCACTAAAGTAGTCTTACCATGGTCAACATGGGCGATTACGGCAATGTTTCTAATATCTGTAAATTTGGGCATCCTTGCATTGTACTATAATATCTAAAATATGCAATAAATTAGGTTAATTTAATGATATTGATTATAATAGAATTTATGAATCTTTTTGTCAAAAAAATTATTCCATTTTCTCTGATTTTATTAATTATTATTCTCTCTCTGTTTTTATTTTTTCCTAAAAAAATTTCTTTAGAAGAAATTCAAGAAACCATTCTTCCCAAACCAACCAAAATATTAGAGTCAGGCCTACCCAATAAACATTTAATCAAAACTGTTTTTGTTCCTCAATCTCCAGAAAAAAACTGGGATCAACCTTGGCAGGACGCTTGCGAAGAAGCCTCACTTCTTACAGTTGATTTTTACTATAAAAACAAATCAGCCGACTCAAGTCATATTAAGGAAAATATTTTAAACATGCTCTCTTTTGAGGAAACAAAAAATTACACCCACGACATGAATATTTCCGAGATGGCTATAGTTGGAGAAGAATATCTTGGTTACAGATCAGAAATTATTGATAACCCCACTATTGATCAAATTAAAAAATATCTTATTCAAAATATTCCGGTTATTGTTACTGCCAATGGTAAAACTTTATACGCCGAGAATAAACACTTTAATTCAGGTGGCCCTTACTACCACAGTTTGGTAATCTTAGGTTTTGACGATGATAAAAATCAATTTACAGTTCATGATGTTGGTACTCAATTTGGTGCCTATTTTCATTATTCATATCCACTTTTAATGGAAAGTATCCATGATTTTCCCGCCTCAGGTCATAAAGAAGAGATTAATAGTGGTGAAAAAAGAGTTTTAGTTTTGCTAAAATAGCTATTATGAATTTAAAAACCAAAATTCAATTTATTAGTTTAATTATTATTTCTTCTGTTTTATTTTCTGCTTGCACCAATAAAGCTTCAGAAACCAATTTAGATTTAAATATGAACCAAGATATTTCTCCAACTCAATCTGTTACTCCCACTATTACTAACATTCCTAGTAATGATGTTCTTGTTGCTATAAAAACTAAAGATGGTGAAATAGTTTTAAAACTTTATTCCAAAGAAGCTCCTAATACTGTGGCTAATTTTATTAAAAAAGCTGATTCTGGATTTTATAAAAATTTAACCTTTCATCGAGTTATTGCCGGTTTTATGGCTCAAGGTGGCGATCCAATCGGTACGGGCACTGGTGGTGGTCAAATTAAATCAGAAATAAATACCATTCCTTTTGTTCGCGGAACTATTGGTTTAGCTCGTGGTGGTAATCGAGAAATTAGTAACGACAGCCAATTTTTTATTTGTTTTAGTACTCAAGGTTGTCAGCACCTAACCGGTGATTATGTAAATTTTGGTGAAGTTGTTTCGGGTTTAGATGTTTTAGATAAAATCTCCCAGGGCGACAAAATTATAGACATTACCACTAAAACAAAATGATCAAAAAAATTATTACAGTTTTAATTGTTTTTGCTATTATTTTTGGGTTTTATAAAATAACTTCCCAAAAACCGGCTTCAATTACATCTACTCCAACTCCAGACGCAAGTTTAGTTTTATTTTTTGGCGACACTTGTCCTCACTGTAAAGATGTTGAAGAATTTATATCTCAAAATAAAATTGAAGAAAAAATAAAGATAAACAAATTTGAAGTTTATAGTAATAAAACCAATGCCAATTTAATGTCTCAAATGGTTAAAGATAATTGTCCTGATAACTTAAACTCAGAGGGTTTACCGGTTCCGTTTTTAATCAATACTGAAACAAAAAGTTGTTTTATAGGTACCCCTGATATAACTAATCACCTAACAGAAAAGGCAAAATAAGCCTTTAATGGTAAAATTATATTGTGTCCAGTGGCTTAAAAAAGAAACACGTCAAATTTACTTTTCGGTCAATAATTAGATTGATTATATTTGGTGTCGTCATTTTTTTTGTGATTTCTTATATCTCGGGCCAAAAACTAAATTCTTCTCTCAATATCGATCCAACTATTTCTATCGATGAAAAACAAAGTAGTTTTATTCTCGGAAAAACAACTGAAATTGGAAATAATATTTATCAATTAATTCCACCTAAAAGTCGTCAACAACTAGAGAATTTAAATCAAAGCCCAGCTATAATTTTTATTCAACAAAAAATAAATTTAATCAAAGATCAAACTCAAGGTTTTCCTCAAAAACAAATCAAAGAAATCCAAAAAATGATCATTAATAGTGTTTACGAAAACACTATCAAAAATATCGATTCCCAATAATAAATTATGTCTAACCTATCAGAATTAAAATCGAAACTAATTATTTTAAAGGACAAATTATCCTATAAAGACAATTTAGAAAAATTAAACGATTTAAAAATAAAAGCAGAAAACGAAAATTTTTGGAAAGATCAAATTAAGGCTCAAGAAATTTTACAAGCTATTTCCGATCTTCAAAAAAACATTCAGAATATTGATTCAATCGAATCGGATATTAAGAATCTTGAAGAGTTTGAGACATTTTTAAAAAATGAACCAGATGTCACCCTAGAAGAAGAAATGGTACTTCACCTCAAAGATTTGAATAAAAAAATTTCTCTTTTAGAACTTCAGACCTATCTTTCCGGTAAATATGATAAAAATAATGCCATTTTTTCAATTCATTCAGGGCAGGGGGGTACTGAAGCCATGGATTGGGCCGCTATCTTACAACGTATGTATATGAAATTTTTTGAAAAAAAAGGTTGGAAATTTGATGTAATTGATATCACTCCAGGTGAAGAAGCTGGCATAAAATCAGTCTATTTTAAAATCTATGGAAATTATGTTTATGGCTATCTTAAGCACGAGGGCGGCACTCATCGTCTGGTTCGTCTTTCTCCTTTTAATGCTGACCAACTTCGCCAAACTTCTTTTGCTAAAGTTGAAGTTAGTCCAGTTATTCAAAACGATGATACTGTCATCATTAAACCTGAAGATATTGAATTTTCCGCATTTAGATCTGGTGGCCATGGAGGTCAAAATGTCAATAAAGTTTCTACTGCTGTTCGCATAGTCCATAAACCAACTGGAATTTCAGTTAGTTCTCAAAGCCAACGATCTCAAGAACAAAATCGTAATATGGCCATGGAAGTTTTATTGTCTAAACTTTGGGCTATTGAACAAGAAAAACAAAATCAAGAAGAAAAAGATATTAAAGGCGAAAATGTAATTGCTGGTTGGGGACACCAAATTAGATCTTACGTTCTCCATCCTTACAAAATGGTCAAAGATTTACGTACTAGGTATGAAACTTCCGATACTACCGCCGTTCTAGACGGTGATCTTGACGCTTTTATTGAAGCCGAGTTAAAATTATAAACATGACTCCCCTTCAAATCTTAATTAAGAGCCTCAAGATATTTTTGGTCTTCATCTTTGGATCATTTTTTTTGTTTTTATTTTTAATTGTTTTAACTTCCAGCCTAATTTCTCGATCTGCTAATAAGTCTCCAAGCTATTTAATCGAAACATTTTTTAACTCGATTAAAAATAATCCTTATCAATCAAAAGACAAAATTAATTTTTTAATTTTAGGATTAGATGAACGTAATGATGCTCTGGAAAAAACTTCTACCACCGATACTATAATTTTTGCGTCTTTAAATCTTAAAACTTTTAAATTAAATATGGTTTCGACTCCAAGAGATCTTTGGTTTTATGAAAAAGAAGTCAAAATAAATGGTCTTTATCCGTTAGCTCTAGAGTCTGGTCAAAATAAATTTGATTTTTTAAAATCAAATTTTGAAAAACTTTATGATCAATCGATTGACCATGTAGTTATCCTTACTACCGACAATTTAATCTCTTTTGTTAATCTTATTGGCGGAGTTGATCTTTATTTAGAAAAGGGTTTTACCGATAATCAGTATCCTAACCCAGAATATATTAAAAATCCTTCTAAAGATATTCCTATTTATAAAACTATTTCATTTCCATCAGGCCAAATTTATTTAGATGAATCCAATGTTACCGAGTTTGTTCGTTCCCGAAAAAGTGCTGAAACTAGTATTGAAGGTGGTACCGATATCGGTCGAATTGAACGCCAACAACTTTTAATTGAAGCCATTTTAAATAAAATAAAATCAGGAGAATTAATAAAAGAAAAAAACCAACTTAAAAATTTATATTTCTTTTGGGATAAAGAAATATCTAAGACTCTTTCTGATATTGATGCTTTACAAATGGTCTTAGCCATAAACGAAAACATTTCTAAAATTTCTCTTAACAAAATTGAAATACCAGTTGGTCAAAACTCCAAAACAGGTATAATTTACCATCCTCTCAAAAATATCAATAAACAATGGGTATTTGTTACCAGCGATGATAAATATCAGGCTTTCCAAAAATTTATTTCTGATCAAATTAAATAAAATATATGAAGAATAAATTATATAAATTTACATTGATTTATATAATTATATTTTATGTTTTAGCAACTATAGGTTTTGTCTTAATTAAAAACTACTATAAAAATAATTACAGTCAGGAAAAACTAGATATTTTATTAAATTCGAAATCTATCTGGGATAATTTAAGTGATAATCCTTGTAATGCCCAAATTTTTAGCAATCCAGTGTCTAACAAAGAAGGATCGATACAAATAAATCTTTACTGTTCTTCAGGTCAAAAAAGTTTAAATACTTTATCTTTAATCGCTTTAAAAGATAATAAAACATTAAAAAATGCTATTCAGGAAATTGGTAAAATAAATGCTTTTAACCCAAAACAAATTTTTGAACTAAATAATAAATGGAATTGTCTTTTAAATAAAAATAAAATTTCTGATTTTAATATTTCTATTAGTAACGGGAATATTATAAATTGTTATCAAAATAAATGATTAAATATCTAAAAATTTTATTTAAAACATTTTTTGTCATTTTAATTTTAATTATTTCCTTTAAATTAAGATACAAAAATTATGATCAAATTCCTGTTGTTGGGCAATCAGTTGATGAATACAGTAATTCTTGGGTTGGGTTGTCTTTAATAAAAATAGGTTACCCTGTCGGTATAACCAATATGAAAGGTTATAAAGCCGATGATTACCGATATGTTAACGTGGATCATATTTATCAAAAAGTTGAGGGAACTCCTTTTAATATGGGTAAACCATGGTTCGATCATCCTCCTCTTATTGGTTTATTAACTGGATCTTACGCCCATTTAAAAGGTGCTCAAGTTTTTGAGGATGTTCACTTGTTTTTGATTAGAAAACCAATGCTATATTTAGGAACTTTTTCTGTGTTATTGATTTTTTTAATCGGTTTAATAAATTTTAATTATTTTACCGGTCTAATTGCTGCCACTATCTACGGAACGACTCCTTTTGTAGTTTTTGCCAGTCGTATGGCTCAATCTGAAAATGGAGTAATTCCTATGTTTCTCTTGTCTTTATTGTTTTATTCTTTATTCAAAAAAAATAAACATTATTTTTATCTCTTTTTAAGTGCCATTTTTGCTGGATTATCAACTTTATTTAAAATACCTGGAGTAGTTTCCATACTTTCAATTATATTTTTGATTTATTCTGATAATAAAAAACAACTTAAAAATCAACCAGCCAAGATTGAAGAAATAGTTTTTTTTAGCGCCATTGCTTTTTCAATAACCAGTTTATTCGCAATTTATGGTCTTGTTTACGATTGGACAACTTTTAAAAACATTTTTAATACTAATGCCAATCGATACTATGGCATCGGACCTTATGCTGTTTTTCATTTATTAACTAAAAATAATATTACTAATGTTAAAAGTATGACCGATGCTTGGGTCATAACGTCTTGGATATCGTTTTTTATTTTAATGTTTAGAAAAAAAAATAATTTTGGCGAAAAACTGATAACTGTTTCGACCTTAAGTTATTTAGCTATTTATCTTATTCTTGGCAGCGATCCATTCGGCTGGTATACCTTTCCTTTTTTACCATTTTTATCAATTGCTCTGGCTCGTGTTTTATATTTAGGTTTTAATAAAGCCAAATATATGATTACCAATTTTATATTATTGCTAATCCCTCTCGGATTTAATCTCAGTCATTTTATAGATATTCCTTCGTTCCAAAAATACTCCAATATTTGGCGTTTTTCCATTGGTTTTTTCATTATTCTATTAATTTTCTTAAAATTAAGAAAATTTAGCCATCCTAAATTTATTAGCCTATTTATTAAACTAATACTTATTTTAACCTTTGCTGTGGCTATTTATTTGAATATTAAATATGTTTTTTCAATTGACATTAGTAAATGGTACGGAATAACTTAAGATTATTCCTTTTAAATTAAAGGAATTTCAGTTTTTTTGCTATACTGAATTATTACTATTTTTGTTAGAAATTAGAAATTAAAAATTTAATTAAAAATAAATAATATGGATATCCCAAATTTATCTCAAAACCCTCAAATTCCAGTTTCTGAGCCAGTTGTTGCCCAAAAACCAAAAAGTTCTAAAACTATTTATTTTATAATTGTAGTTTTGGCCGTTGCTTTGGGATTTTGGGTATCTAGATTTTTTCCATCATCAAAATCCGGATCTGGTCTTATTAGCAATCTTACTAAAAGTAATGTAACTCCAGCCGCTAGTCTCAAGAATTCCAATGATTTAGTTGTTGGACAATCTTATGGTGATACCGGCAAAACTTTCACTGATACTGCCATTGGAACCATTATTAAAGGCGGTATTAACGGCGAAGGCACTCACACTCTCCAAAGAGAAGGCGGTAAAACTCAAAATGCTGCTCTTACATCTTCTGTAGTTGATCTCGATCTCTTCCTCGATAAAAAGGTTGAAATTAAAGGAGAAACAAATTCCTCAAATAAAGCTGGTTGGTTTCTAGATGTTGGTATCATAAAAATATTGGAATAAATTATGAAAATCGTCTTTGATCAAGTCGACAAAAATTTTGGGATAGTTAATGCTCTAAAAAATATTAATTTCGAAATAGATCAAGGAGAATTTGTTTTTATTACCGGTAATTCTGGTGCCGGTAAATCAACTTTATTAAAACTTATTTTAAACCAACTTAAACCTAGTTCGGGAAAAATTTTGCTTGGTGATATCGATCTCTCACTTGGTAATAAAGAAGATATCAATCAAACCAGAAGAAAAATAGGAGTCGTTTTTCAGGATTATCAACTTATTCCAGATAAGACAATCGAAGAAAATATTGCCTTAATATTGGATATTGTTAATTATCCAAAAGAAAAAATTCAATCGCGAATAGATCAAGTTATTAAAGAAGTTAATCTTGGTACTCGCCGTTTTCTTTTCCCATCACAATTAGCTGGTGGCGAGCTTCAAAGGGCCGCTTTAGCTCGTGCTTTAGCTATTGAGCCAGAAGTTATTCTCGCCGATGAACCAACAGGTAATTTAGACCAGGAAAATTCATGGAACCTAATTAAACTTCTAAAAGAAATCAATCAAAAGAACAATACTACTATTATTATGACCACCCACAACAACGATATTGTTGATTCAATGGGTAAAAGAGTTATTAAACTTAAAGAAGGAGAAATTATATGAGTCCATTAAAAACTACTTGGCATCACATCAGAAGATCGCCATTTCAAAGTTTAATCGCCCTTATTGTTATGGTTTTGAGTTTTTTCTTTATTTCTCTTTTTGCCATTATAAATTCCGGTCTTTCATCGGTCTTGAATTATTTTGAAACCAAACCAGAAATTACTTTATTTCTAAAAGACGGTCTTGATAAGAGCACTGTTGAAAATATCCAAAAAGATTTATCTAGTTATCAAAGCATTAAAGAAATTACTTTCATTTCAAAAGAAAAAGCTCTTAGTATCTATAAAGAACAAAATAAAGGTAACCCTCTATTAACTGAAATGGTTACTGCTAGTATTTTACCAGCCTCTTTTGAAATTACCGTTTCTAACCCTCAGGTTTTAGAGCAGATTTATCAAAATTATTCCACTAAAACTAATGTTATTGATGAAATTATTTATCAGAAAGATATTATTCAGTCTTTACTGGATTGGACTAGTGCCACCAGAAAAATTGGCATTGCTATTATTTTAATAATTTCTTCAATTTCCTTTTTAACCATAATAACCATTATTGGTATGAAGATTACTAACCGCAAGGATGAAATAAAAATTAGCCGACTTATCGGTGCCTCTAATTTTTATGTTAAAAAACCATTTTTATTAGAAGGAATTATTTACGGAGTTATCGGTAGTATTTTGGGATTTATTTTTAGTTTTTTAATTGCTTTAGTTTCTCAAAAATCAATTAATTCCTTTTTCCAGCCAGTAGTTTTTATTGATTTGAATGTCAATTTTTATTTAATTCTTTTAGTTGTTGAAATTTTAGTCGGAACTTTTTTAGGGTTTTTTGCTAGCTGGGTCGGTGTCAAAAGATATATTAAATATTAAACTTAATGTTTAAAAAAATTATTTTTTTATTTTTAGCTTTACCTTTTTTTTTATCTAAGATTTCCTCTTGCTATGCCACAGATCAAAGCGAATTAGAAAAGCAAATAGCTGAATATACTATAAAACTGGCAGAATTGGATAAGGCTAAAGATACTCTTTCAAATCAAATTAAAATTATTGATTCACAGGTTGAGTTAACGCTTTTAAAAATTTCTCAAACAGAAAATTCGATTAAAAATCTCGAACAAGAGATTAATAATCTTACTGTAGAAATAGATAAGCTTAATAATCAATTGAACGAGTTGTCATCAATTTACGTTCTTCAAATTATTCAGAATTACAAACTTCAAAAAAATATTCCACCTTTTACTTTTTTATTTTCATCGCGACTTAATAATTTTTTAGAACAATATAAATACGTTTCAAGTATTCAAAAAGCCAGTCAAAACAGTTTAATTAATATGGAAACTGTTCGTAGCAATTACGATGCTCAAAAAACTGCTAAAACCAAAAAACAACAGGAGATGGAAACTCTTCAAAAAACTTTAGCTTCCCAAAAAATTACCCTTAATAATCAAAAAATTGCCAAAAATAAACTCCTAGAAATTACCAAAAATGACGCCAAAGAATATGAAAGACGTCTATCAGACGCTGTTAATCAATTAAATTCTTTTAAAAGTTTTACCACCAGCAGTGGTGGAGCCACTCTTTTATCAGGACAAACTCGTTGCGATGATTGGGGTTGCTATTATAACCAACGAGACTCTCAATGGGGGAATATCGTCTTTGGATATAGTGATGATAGAAATGGCAACAGAACATATTACGACATGAAAGGATACGGCTGTTTAATAACCTCTGTTACTATGGTTTTGAGACACTATGGTAAATCTGTTGATCCTTCTAATTTATCAAAAGATTCGAGTTTATTTTATGGCCATTCTGGTGATATGTTACAAGGTGATCTGTCTACTAATGGAATTAACTTTAGTCGAACAGTTCTCGGCAGTAGATTGTCTTTAGCTGATTCTGAACTAAATTCTGGTCGACCTGTTATTGCTGGTGTTGGTGGATCTTACCGATATCCAGCTCATTTTATCGTTATTAAATCAAAAAGAGATGGCCAATATATTATCAACGACCCCTATCCAGAAAATGGATCCGATAAAAAATTATCAGATACTAATTATGTTGTGGTTAGAATTGAATCTATAAAAGTCAAATAAAAATCCCCCACTTTTCAGCAGGGGATTTTGTTAAATTTAATTTAGTTTTAGTAACCTCTAGCCTTTTTTCTGAAATAAATTCCAGATCCAGCTGTTAAAGTAACTAAAATTGTTTTTAATATAATATCTGAAGCACCAGTGGCTGGTACAGTGGTTTTGCCAATAAAATAACTGGCATAATCTTGATCACAAGAACCACCACCACAAGATTCAACTTTATTAGTTTGTTTAGTTAAAGTACTAAGTTTATTAGTGTCGTTAATTTTAGCTCTGATCAAATATGTTTTACTTTCCCCAGCTTCTAATTTATCAATATTCCAGTCAACAATATATTGATCTTTATTAAAATTACCTGGATAAAAAATTAGAGTTAAATATTTAGGTAAAATATCTTCTGTTTTAATATTATAGACAACTTCGTCACTAATATTTTCAACTCTAATTTGAAATTCAACTACATCCTTTTCGTAAAAAGTTTTTCTAGAAGCTTCAATATTGTCGTAATATTTGGTATCACCGATAGATCTTATTTTTTTATCGATTGAAAGTTTAGCCTTTCCACCTTGGGAATAAGATTGACCGTAGGCCTTAAAAGGGCTGAATAGGGATAAAAACAATATCACTATTGCACTTAATCCAAAGCCAATTGATAGTTTTTTGTGTTTCACCTGCGTTATTAATAATTAATTATAGGCCATTATATTGCCAAAATGTCTATTTGTCAAGTAAAAACTCTTATAACTTGTTTTTTCTGCCTTTTTTGCTTTATACTTTACCTATGAATAAATTTTTAATAAGTGAGCTTTCTGTCTTTTTCCCTTGTTATAACGAAGAGAAAAACATTCAAAATACTATCGATAAAACTATTCCTGTTCTTAAAAAAATAGCCCAAAAATGGGAAATTATTCTAATTAATGATGGTTCAAAAGACAATACCGGCCAAGTTTTAGAAGAAATTAAAAAAGATTACCCAGAACAAATAAAAATAATTACCCATAATCCCAATCGTGGCTATGGTGCTGCACTTAAAAGTGGTCTTTATAATTCCAAATATCAATGGATTGCTTTTACCGATTCTGATGGTCAATTTGATTTTTCCGAAATTACCAAGTTTATCGAAAAACAGCAAAAAACCAATGCTGATATTATTATTGGCTACTATCTTGCCCGTCAAGTTTCTAAAGCCGCCATCATTACCTCTAAAATTTGGGAGGTAATTGTTTTCATTCTTTTTGGTCTTCATGTCACCGACATTGATTGTGGTTTTAAACTAATCAATAAAAAAGTCGTTGATACCATTCCTAAACTAGAAGCTGAAAGGGGAGCCTTTATCAGCAGTGAATTCCTTATTAAATCTAAAAAAGCTGGTTTTAAAATCAGTGAAATAGGTGTTCATCATTATCCTCGAATTGAAGGTAAAGCTACCGGTCGAAATATTAAAGTTATTATTAAAAGCTTTTCCGATTTATTTAAGCTTTGGTTTAAAATTAATTTTCATCGTGCTTAAAAAATTTCTCAAAAAATATTGGGTTTTGGTATTAATTTTATTGTTGGCTTCTTTTTTACGTCTCTATCGGCTTTCTGACTACATGGAATTTCTAGGTGATCAAGGTCGAGATGTGACAATTATTAAAGATTTCCTTAAAAACGGTAATCTATTTTTTATTGGCCCTCAAACCAGTATTGGTAATATGTATCTTGGCCCTTTTTTTTACTATTTAATTGCTCCATCATTGCTTTTATCAGCCTACAATCCGGTTGGTCCAGCTGTTTTTATTGCCATTCTTAGCGTTGCCACTGTCGCCCTAATTTTCTTTATAGGTAAAAAATGGTTTAACTTAAAAACTGCCTATATAGCTTCATTTTTATATGCTATTTCCCCAGTAGTTATTAAATATTCCAACTTTATTTGGAATCCGAATGTTATGCCGTTTTTTAGTCTTTTATTTGTTTATTTTTTCTTTGAAAGTTTTCGATCCAAAAAATTTCATTACTTTATCTATGCTTCTCTAGCTTTTGTAATGGTGATGAATAGTCATTATCTTGGCTTGGCTCTTTTGCCTTTTACCGGCTATTTTTGGCTTTATAGTTTAATTAAATTTATTAGATCAAAATCATCAGAGTTAAAACCATTCATAAAGTACACCTTACTTGCGGCTTTAATTTTTATTATTTCTCTAACCCCTCAAATTCTTTTTGATATTAAGCATAATGGTCAAAACGTCAAAGCTCTTTTAAATTTTTTCACTTATCGCGAAACCACTGTCAATATTAAGCCATACAAAGCCATTCCGGAAATGCCCGCCATTTTTAATCAAATTAATACTAATCTATTGGCCGGCAAAGAATCAAATACTACCGGTGGAATAATAATTAGTATTACTTTTGCCCTTTTAATTTTATTTACCCTATTTAAATTTAAAAAACAAAAATCAACTTATTGGATTGTTTTTATTTGGTATTTATCAGGTATTGCCGCTTTAGCTCTCTATAAACAACATATCTATCCGCATTATTTTGCCTTTCTTTTCCCTCCAATCTTTATTCTCATTGCTTTTCTAATCCAAAAATTTAAGTTCATAGGCGTTCCTCTTTTTGCTCTAATAACCTTTTTTTGTTTAAAAGAAATTCCTTTTCGTTGGCAACCAAATTATCAGCTAAAAACGACTATTAAAATAGCCGACTTAATCATTTCTAATTCAGATAATAAAGATTTTAATTTTGCCTTACTTGCCAAGCAAAACTATGATCCAACTTATAGATATATATTAGACGAAAAAGAAGCAAAAATAGTAAATTTACCGGAAAAAATGGCTGAACAACTATTTGTAGTTTGTGAGCCTTTTCAAATTGATTGTAATCCTATTAATAACCCTGAATGGTCTGTTGCCGCCTTTGGTTGGGCAAAAATAGATAATCAATGGGAAATAAATGGAATTAAAATTTTTAAAGTAATTCATAATCCAGATGGTAAAAAAGAATAATTTAAAAACTTTTTTTAAGAATAATTGGCTAATCATTATAATTTGGCTAGTTGGTCTATTTTTAAGATTTTATCGCCAAGGCGATTTATTGGGCTTTTATTATGATCAAGGTCGAGACGCTTTGATCGCCCAAGACATCATTGATGGTAAAAATTTTCCTGCTATTGGGCCTACCACTGGAATTCAAGGTTTATATTTAGGCCCGTTTTGGTTCTATTTAATAACTCCAGGTTATTTTTTTGGAAAGGGTAATCCAGTTATTGCTAGTTTCTTTATTGGATTTTTAGAAAGTCTAACTATTCCTCTAATTTATTTTTTACTAAAAAAATATTGGAATAAAGTTGGAGCCGTCTTTGCCGCTACTTTTTGGTCTTTTAGCTACTATCTGATTCTTTCTAGTCGTTGGTTTTCTAACCCTTCACCTCTGCCGTTTTTTGTCATTTTAATCATTTATTTTTTACTCCAAGTTTTTCAGGAAAAACAATATAAGTATTTACCCTTAGTATCTTTTTTATTAGGAATTTGTCTTCAGCTTGAAGCCGCTTCAGCTGTCTTTTTTATTCCAACTATTTTAATTTTTTCTTTAATAAATTATCGTATTTTGATAAAAATAAAGCTAAAGTTTTGGTTTCAATCAATCATTTCCTTTTTTGTTCTTTTAATTCCCCAACTTGCCTTTGAAATTAAAAACAATTTTTTTATTACCAAAAATTTGTTTGGTTTTTTAACTGGTAAAGTGAATTCAGCTTCTGGAAAATCATGGACTATTCCGACTCTTGCTTTTGCTAAAACAAGAATTTTAGACTTTTATAAAATTCTTTTTTCTAAATTAGATACCAATGTTACCTGGGTTTCTATTATTTTTTTAATAGTCTTTATCTTTAGTGTAATTTTATTATTAACTAAATTAAAAGATAAGTTTATTCAGCTTTTATTATTATGGCTATTTGTTCCCTTATTTTTTCTTTTATTTTTTGTTGGCAATTACGGTAATCTTTATGATTATTATTTAACAGGATTTTTCCCTGCTTTTTTCATTATTTTTTCAATGGGAATAACCTTTTTTAACAAATCTATTTTAAATAAATTATTAATATTAATTGTTTTTATTTTGTTTTATATAGGAAATATTTCTTTTATTAGAAATAAATTATCAGCTTGGATTGACGGTCCAGAGCATATTACTCTTGGAAATCAAAAATGGGCCTTAAATAAAATTTGCCAAGAAACTAAAGATAAAAAGTATAATCTTTCTATTTATGTTCCTCCATATACTCCTTATTCGTACGATTATTTGATGAATTGGTACGTAAAAAATAATAAATGTACTCCTCCAGTCAAAGAGGAATCATCCTTAGTTTATTTTCTTTATGAGGTTGATCCAAATAATCCAGACAGATTAAATACTTGGCTACAAGATAACACTACTAAAATACAATCAGAGGACAGTCTGGGTGGAGTTCACGTTCAGCAAAGATTAAGAAAATAGTTTTTATTCAGTGTATCCCAATAAAGGATCGAGCTCATTTTTTGGATCCTCACACCAAGCCTTACTAGAAGCCTTTGTTTGTGTTGGTAGAATAACTCCAAACCTACCATATCTTTGATCTACTTCATCTGTGCTAACTTCCCAAGGAATAACAATATTGTAGGTTGGGACTGAAGCACTTGGTTTGATAATGTCGACACCTTTCCACCAGAGTAAGTATCTAAACCCGACTCCAGTTCCAAATTTAGCCACATAATTTATACCAACACATGGATAATTATTTTTAAGTTGATCAGCCTTAATATATTCAACGACTTGCTTTTTATAGAAGTAAGAATCGTTTAAGTCAGTCGTATTTATTAGCCAAGAAAAATTAAAAAATAAATAAACTCCACCCAAACCAAAAGCTATTTTACTTAGATATTTATTCTCCAATAGTAAGCCAAAAGATAAAGCCACCACTAATATATATAGCGGCAAATAGTTCGTGAAATAATATTCGCTAACTACTCTTTTTGATGTAAATTGCGCCAAGCCAACTATAAATATCCATATAGACATTAAGATCAAGTCTTTTCCTGGTAATTTTTTAAATTTATAAGCAATAAAAGTGACTAATATAAAGAAAGGCCACATAAGTTCAAAAGGTTTTATTAGCCATTCAGAAATTAATCTTCTCTGCATTTCCCAGGCTGAAGCATTGACTACTTTTTTAAGTTTTGCAAAGCCAGTTGGATTACCCAAATCTTTTTTTGAAGCAATAATCACACTTTTTACTTGTGAGAAATTATGTTTAATTTCAAAAAACCAGAAAGGACTGCTTACTAAAAAAAATATTAATAAAGAGACTAAAACATTTTTTATTTTAATTGCTTTAAATTTTTCTTTAAAGGTACCCTCAGACATAAAATATGCCAAGATAGGTATTGGTAAAACCGGTAAAAGACCGATATGGATATGGTAAGAAAGGCCAACCAAAACAGCGTAAAAAGGCATTAGTTTTAAATTTTTTCTACGCATTCCCAAAATTACGTATAAAAACCATACCGACCAAATCACCGCTGGTTCAGTTGGTACTGACCATTTATCATAAAAAGCCGCTCCAAAAGAAACAGAATAGATAAAGGCCATTATTAAACCAACTTTTTCAGAAAAATATTTTTTACCTAAAATATAAAAGCTTACTATTGTTAGTAAACCAATTATGGTTGTTGGAACAATTGCACTCATTGGATTCATGTTGGACAACCAATAGCTCAATGCCATTAAGTAATAGTAAAGTGGCCCAATAAAAACTCCATCAACACTGGTAATTTGTCCCACACTTCTTAAGTGTTTATTAACTACTATGTCCTTAGCAATCCAAGAATACAAATCTTGATCATGTCCAAATCCAAAAGATTTTTCAAAATTATAAACCCTCATTACCAAACCCACCGCCAAAATCAAGCCCATTATTATAAAAACCTTTTTATTAGTTATTTTTTTTATCTTTGACATCTTTCAAATATTAACATAATTTATATTTTCCAATCAAACGAATTGATTGTATAATTTAGTAATGAAATCAATTTCTATTATTATTCCGTGCTATAACGAAGAAAATAATCTTAAGAATGGTGTTTTAGATGAAGTTTATAATTTTCTTAAAACTCAAAAAAATACTTGGGAAGTCATCATTTGTAATGATGAATCTACCGATAATAGTCTTAAATTAGCTCAAGATTTTGCTTCCAAACACAAAGGTTTTCGAGTTTTAGATTTACCTCATGGAGGTAAACCTTCGGCTGTCTGGGGCGGCATTAAAAATGCTAAATATCCCATCTCTCTTTTTACAGATATGGATCAATCCACTCCCTTAAAAGAATTAACTAAATTATTACCATTCTTTGAAGATGGATTTGATGTCGTAATTGGCTCTAGAGGTATCTCTCGTGAAGGTAATTCTTTAATCAGAAAAATAATGGCTCGAGGTTTTCTCTTTGGTCGTCGCTTGGTTTTACTACCTAATATAATTGACACTCAATGTGGTTTTAAGGCTATTAAAACTGATTTAGCTAAAAAAATATTTCCTAAGCTTGGCTTTTTTAAAGATAAAAGCGAAAAAAAGGGTTGGCGAGTTTCTGCTTTTGATGTTGAACTCCTTTTTATGGCTCAAAAGTGGGGACATAAAATAAAAGAGGTTGAAGTTGATTGGAAGAACGAAGATTTAAGTACTACCAAAGGTGACAACTCTGCTCGTTTTAAAAAAGAGTCAAAACAGATGCTCCAGGAAATTTTTAGAGTTATTCGAAATAATATTCATGGTGTTTATGACCAAAAATAAATTTTTTCGTTTTTTCTTATTAATATTAATTGCCACTTTTTATTTTGTTTCTCGTTTTCAAAACTTAAATTCCATTCCTGTTTTTTGTGACGAGGCAATTTATATTCGTTGGGCTCAAATTATCCAATCAGAAGACAATCTCAGATTTATTCCTCAAACAGATGGTAAACAACCTCTTTTTATGTGGCTGAATGCCGTTACTCTTAAATTAGTTGGTGATCCTCTTATCTCGGGCCGTTTAATATCTATTTTTTCTGGTTTTGGATTGTTATTAGTCTTATTTTTAACCACCGCCGTTTTTCTCAATTACGAAGATAAAGAAACAAATATTTTTAAATTTATTAAAACTAGTATCAATAAGAACTTTTATCAAGGTCTTTTTACCTCTTTAATCTACTGTTTAATTCCTTTTTCCTTTTTCTTCGATCGTCTTGCTTTGGCTGATAATTTATTATCTTTTTTTGGGTTTTTAGCTCTTTTATTTTCTTTTTTATTATCAAAATATCCCAGATTAGATTTATCCCTTATTTTAGGCTTTATCCTTGGTCTGTCTTGGCTTACTAAATCTCCCGCCATATATTTTGTTGTCCTTTCCTTTTTAACCTTTTTAGTTTTAAAAAAGAAATCTGGTATTTATCTTCCATTGATTTCCTCAGTAGTTGCTTTTTTAATTTACAACATCCTTCGTCTCGGGCCTCAATTTCAAATGATTGCTCTTCGTAATAAAGATTATATTTGGACGATTTCTGAGGTTCTAAAACACCCTTTTGATCCCTTAAAACCCCATCTTTTAAATGCTTTTAATCTCTATTATCAATACATCTCTTTACCGCTTTTGATTTTTGCTCTTATCGGGTTAATTTTACTTTTTAAAAATCGATCAAATAGTAAATTACTAAATACTAAATATTTAATTTTGGCTAGTTGGTGGCTTTTACCATTAATTGCCAATGCTGCCATGGCAAAAGTCTTTACCGGTAGATATATTCTTTTTACTCTTCCACCCTTAATAGTTTTAATTTCTGTTGGTTTCTCTAATTTTTTAGTCAAAATAAAGTCAAATATTTTAAAAATAATTTTAATTATTTCTGTTTTTATTTTAAATATAAATTTTATTTATAAAATTTCTCTTAATCCATTCCAACAAAAGTTGATTTCTTCCGAACGAAATTATCTTGAAGAATGGACTTCGGGTTGGGGGATTAAAGAATCAGCTGATTTTCTAAAAGAAAGATCATTAAGTGCCAATGTCATAGTTGGTACTGAAGGTGCTTTTGGTACTCTTCCAGATGGCCTCCAAATTTATACTCGTAATATTCCTCATTTAACTGTTATTGGTGTAGGTTTAGGTTTTTCTAAAATACCAACTAGTCTCATTAATGCTAGGGACTATGGTGATGAAGTCTATCTCCTTATTAACAAATCCCGTCTTAAACTTGACACTGACGAACTAAATCAACTCGAATTAGCCAAATCTTTTATTAAACCTGACGGAGACCAATTACTTCTTTATAAATTAAAACCAGTTACTGTAAAATAATTTTATGTTTAAAAAAAGTAAAAAATTTTTAATTCCACTCTTAATCGGCATTATTATCCGTATTTTTTTAATGACTTTTACTTACCATCCTGATTTTGCCGGCCAAAATTTATCTGCCTATTTTTGGGGTTTTAAAAATGTCACTAATGTTTATGAACATATTCAATCTCTTCCACCAACCGACCCATTAGTTAAAAATTTTGGTGTTGATGACATTTTTATTTATCCGCCTCTTACTTATTTTACTCTTGGGACTTTCCAAAAAGTCTTTGCTTTTACTGGTTTAGGCCACTTTTTAGAAGACATTATGGCCGGTATTAATATCTATAAAATTACAGGACTGACTTTTTATCTTTTTATAATCAAGTTACCTTATCTCTTTTTTGATCTAGCCGTTGCCTATTTTTTATACAAATATTTTGATGATCCGCGTCAAAAATATTTGGCTTTTATTTTTTGGATTTTTAATCCAGTCACTTTATATGCCACTTTTTGCATGGGTGTTTTTGATATCATTCCAGTCTTTTTTACGGTATTAGCCGCTTATTTTCTTAAAAAACAAAGATTGTTTCTTTCTGTCTTAGCTGTTGGTTTTGGGGCCGCTTTCAAAATGTATCCTATTTTTCTGTTGCCTTTTATTGTTTTTAAATCGGACAAATGGCTTCAACGTATTAAATTATCAATTGTTGGTCTTCTACCATTAATTCTCACCAATCTTCCATTCGTTTTATCTTCTGCTTATCGTTCTATGGTTTTTAGCGGTAAAAATTCAAAAATGCTTTATATGCAATGGATGCTTTCTGGGGCTGAGGGTTTATTTCCCTTCCTTTTAATTTTAACTTTTATTTATCTTCTTTCACAAAACAAATCTCTTCGACCCAAATTTTATGTTTCTTATTTCTTTGTTTTTTTTCTATTACTTTTTTCTGTAACTCATTTTCATCCACAATGGTTTATTTGGATCAGCCCCTTTTTAATAATTGAAATTATAAATTATAAATTTAAGGAAGCTTGGGCTTACTTGGCCCTAATGTTAATTTACATATTTATAATTTTTACCTTCGAAAACTCCCTTTCTGTTGGTCTATTTGCCCCATTAAATCCAGATTTAGCTTCTTTTGTAGGCACTCAATCGATTTTAACCAAAGCCACCGATATCAATCAATTAAAAAGTTACTTTCGTAGTATCTTTGCTGGAATTTCTGTCTATTTAGCTTTTACTCATCTTAAAAAAAGTGCTTAAAAAAAAGTTTTTTTTACCATTTTTATTGTTGGTTTTAATTATTCCGGCTTTTTTCTTTTTCCTAAAACCAGGCCATCTTTATTGGAACATGCAAGACGACATGCAAATGATGCGTCAATTAGAATTTGAAAAGTGTCTTAAAGACGGCCAGATACCTTGTCGTTGGAATCCAGATTTAGGTTTTGGTTACGGTTACCCTTTGTTTAATTTTTATCCTCCTCTCCCTAGTCTTATTGGTCAAATATTTCGTACCTTTTCTTTTTCCTTCATCCAAAGTGTCAAATTGACTGCCATTGCCCAATTTGTCTTAGCTGCTTTTTTTATGTACCTTCTTGCCAGCTCTATTTTTGGTAAATTTGGTGGTTTTATTTCTGCCCTTTTTTATACTTATGTTCCTTATCATGCCCTAAACATTTACGTTAGGGGTGCTATGAATGAGGCTTGGGCTGCCACTTTTTTCCCTTTAATTTTTTATTTTTCTAGAAAAATAATTCTTAAACGAAAAAATCTTGATGTTTTAGGACTTGGCGTTTCCTTTGCTCTTTTACTTTTATCTCATAATCCCATGGTTCTTACATTTACCCCAATCCTTTTTGTTTGGGTGCTTTTTTGGTTGTATCAAACCTATAAATTAAAAATTAAGTTAATGATTCCATCGATTATTAGATTAGCTTTTGCTGGGCTCTTAAGTGCTGCCTTAGCCGCTTTTTTCACTTTTCCGGTTCTATTTGAGACAAAATTTGTTCAGGTAGAAAGCATGTTTCAAAACTATTATTCTTTTTCGGCCCATTTTGTTAGTCTTAAACAGCTATTTTTAAGTAATTTTTGGGGAGATGGACCTTCGGTTTGGGGGATAGCTGATGGGATGTCCTTTATGATTGGTTTTATTCATTGGATTTTAGCCATTTTAATTATTATTTATTTTATTTTTATTTGGATAAAGACAAAAAAAATCGATAACAAATTATTACTACCGATTATTCTTATTTTTATGGGTTTTTTCTCCGTTTTTATGACCCATGAAAAATCTACTTTTTTATGGCTCATTTTTAAAGAAATTCAAAAAGTCCAGTTCCCTTGGCGTTTTTTAAATCATAGTGCTTTTCTTTTTTCTCTAGCCGTCGGAATTTTACCTTATATCTTAAACAAAATATTTTCTAAAAAAAATTCCTTAATTGTCAGTATTTCTATTTTAATTATTCTTTTAATCACTAATATTTCTCATTTTTACCCAGTCTACAGCGGGCCACTTACTGATGATCAGAAATTTTCTGGCGATAGTTGGACTCGTCAAATTACTTCAAGTATTTATGATTATTTACCAAAAACTGCCAATACCGCTCCAAAATCAACCGCCAAACCTTATATTGATAACGTTGAACCTGAAAAAGCCTTAGTTAATTTTTATGGAGAAAAAAAAGGTACTGATTGGCTATTCTTTAATCTATTTCTTAATCAGCCAGCTAAAATAACCATTTCACAATTAGCCTTTCCAAATTTTGAAATAACCGATAAAGGTCAAAAGATAGATTATAAAGTTGAGCCAGAACTAGGCCGAATGGTAATCGATTTAAAAAGCGGGGATCATCAAATTTACGTTAAACTTAAAAACACTCCCATTAGAACTATTTCAAACTATATTTCCTTATTTGCTTGGTTAAGTTTAGTTCTTTATTTATTAAAACCGCTATGGAAGAAATTGATCTTCAAGAAATAAAACAAAAAACTACTAAAAATGTTTTGTTTTTATCATTAAGAAATGTAGGCATTCAATCAGTTTCAGTTATTGGTTTCTTTTTATTGACCATTTTATTGGGTACTGCTGAAGTTGGGTTATTTGCCATAGTTGCTGAATTTGTTAGTATCTTAGGCTATTTTTCTGACATTGGTTTAGCTGCTGCTTTAGTCCAAAAAAAAGAAGAAGTTAAAAAAGAGGAACTCCAAACCACTTTTACCATCCAACAAATATTAGTTCTAATTTCTTTAATTGTTATTTATTTTGTTTATTCCAAAGTTAGCTTTAATAAAGGTTACGGACCTAAGGAATTATGGATCTTTATTTCTCTTTGTTTTTCCTTTGCCGCCGCTTCTTTAAAAACAATTCCTTCTGTTTTGCTTGAAAGGAAGCTTAATTTCAAGCTTATTTCCACTATAGATATTATCGAAAATGCTTCATTTTATGTTTTTGCCGTTTTATTTGCCTTTTTAGGTTTTGGAGCTTATTCTTATGCCATTGCCACCTTCATAAGAAGTCTTTTGGGTCTAATTATTATCTATAAATACAATCCTTGGTCTATTGGTTTTTCCTTTCATAAAAGTTCTGCTAAGTCTCTTTTTAAATATGGCATTCCTTTCCAACTTAATTCTTTTATAGCTATGGCCAAGGACAGATTATCAAATTTATTTGTTGCCACCATTGTTGGTCGAGAAGCTTTTGGTATTCTTTCTTGGGCTCAAAAAGCCACTAGAATTCCTCTAAGTTTTATGGATGCCATAATGAAAATTACTTTCCCTACATTTGCTCGTCTTCAAGAGCATAAAGAAATTCTCAAAAAATCATTAGAAAAAAGTATCTATTTTATTGCTCTTTTTGTTTTTCCTATGACTGCCGGAATTGCTTTAATTGCTCCGGATATAATAAATTTTATCCCGAAATATACAAAGTGGATTCCAGCTATTTTCCCTCTTTATTTGTATGCCGTTAATGTTGCCATCGCTTCAGTTACCACTCCTTTGACCAATGCTTTTAATGCCATTGGCAAAATAACCTTAACCACCAAATTTATGGTGATGTGGACTATTTTAACCTGGATACTTTTCCCTTTTTTAAGTATTAAATTTGGCTATATTGGAACCGCTTATGCCACCCTTCTTGTGGGTATGAGTTCTTTTATTGTTTGGTTTATAGCCAGAAGAGTTTTTAATATCCAGATTATAAAAACTATTATTAAGCCTACAATCGCCACTATTTTAATGATTATTGTTTGTTTATTTTTTCAGTTGCTAGGATTAAATAGTTTTCTTAATATAATTGGTAAATTTTTGCTTTCAGTTTTTGTGTATAGTGCTTTTCATTATCTCTTTTCTAAAGATGAAATTATCTGGTTTTATCAGCAACTAAAATGCTTAAAACAAAAAAAATAAAAATAGTACCGATTCTTTTAGTTTTGGTTAGTCTTTTCTTTTTTTGTTCTACCATGTTCAAAAGTGGTTTAAATTATGAATATGGATTAGGTTTTTGGGGTCCAAATGGTCACGATGCGATTTGGCATTTAAGTTTAATAAATCAGCTCAAAAAACAAGTTCCACCTCAAAATCCAATTTATTCAGGGGAATTGCTAAGTAATTACCATTGGGGTTTTGATTTTTTAGTTGCCTTAATTTCTAATTTAACTCAAATCAGTACTGTTCGAATTTATTTCCAAATACTTCCCGTTATTTTTGCTCTCTTACTCGGTTTTTTATCATATAAACTGGCTTTTTTAATTACTAAAAATAAAATAACTAGTTTAATTTTTGTGTTTTTAAATTATTTTGCCGGTTCTTTTGGCTGGGTTTATACCTTATTAAAAAATAAACAAATTGGCGGAGAATCTCTTTTTTGGTCGATGCAATCGGTTTCTACTTTATTAAATCCTCCTTTTGCCTTATCTTTAATTCTAATTTTAATAGGTTTAATTCTTTGGTATAAACACCATTCCTCTGGTTCTATCAAATCGGCTATATTAATAGGTTCATTTTTAGGCTTATTAAGTGGAATCAAAATTTATGCTGGTATTGTAATTGGATTATCTCTTTTTTTATATTGGATTTTTCATTTATCTTCTTCTAAAAAAAAATTTGGTTTTGATTTTTTCATCTGTTTAAGTATGGCCACAGTTTCGGTTTTAATTCTTCTTTTATTAGGAGTTTTGCAAGGGAATCAATTATTAGAGTTTAAGCCTTTTTGGTTTACTTCATCCATGATTGAATCTATAGATAAATTTTATTTACCTAGATTAGCTTCTTTTAAATTTAATCAAACCAACATTTTGATTTCCATAATTATAGAGATTGGTTTAACTTTTATTTTTATAATCGGTAACCTTGGTCTTAGATGCCTAGGGTTTTTTACCTTTTTATCAAAAAAAACAAAAAAAAGATTAAGTGATTTTGATAAATTAATCATTTTTGTTTTTATAATTTCATTCTTGATTCCCCTTCTTTTTATTCAAAAGGGGACTGCTTGGAATACTATTCAGTTTATTTATTATTTTCTATTTTTCGCCAATTTTTATTTAGCAATCTTTTTATCAAATCTTTGGCTAAAACATAAAATACTTGTTTTTGTTTTATTAGTTATATCGTCAATTACCAGTTTTAGCACCCTAAAAGATTATTTTGGAAATCCTGCTCCTAGTTTTTTACCAAAAGCAGAAATGGAAGCTTTAAACTTTCTTAGACAACAAAGAGATGGTTTTGTTTTAACCTATCCATACGATAAATATAAAAAAGATAAAATGTCCACCCCAATTCCTCTTTATGCTTACGAAACTACTTCTTACGTTTCTGCTTTTAGTGAAAAACCTACCTATTTAGAAGATGAAATGAATTTAGATATAACCGGATTTGATTGGGAGAAAAGACGAACCAATGTAGAAAAATTTTTTGCCGATACTGACAAATCTTTTACTAGAGATTTTTTAATGAACAATCAAATAAGCTATCTTTACTTAGTTGGTGATCAAATTTATTCAATAGACGGTTTAGACCTTCAAATAGATAATATATTCAATAACGGTCAAGTTCGGATTTATAAAGTGAGAAAGTGATAAAATATTACATCAAATTATGAACAAAAAACCCCTTATTTCGGCTGTTATAAACGTCAAAAACGAGGCTGAGGCTTTAAATAAATGTCTTCGTTCCATTAAAAAGCTGGCTAATGAAATTATCGTCGTTGATATGAGTTCCACTGATGGTAGCCAAGAAATTGCTAAAGCGGCTGGAGCTAAAGTATTTTCTTATCGACCAATGAAATTTGTCGAACCTGCAAGAAATTTTGCTTTATCTAAAGCCACCGGCAAATGGATTTTGCTTTTAGATCCAGATGAATTTTTAACCAGAACTTTAAGAAGCGAATTACTTTCCATCACTAAAAGAAGTGATGTTGATTATGTCAAGATTCCCAGAAAAAACATTATTTTTGGCAAGTGGATTCGTCATTCAAATAGCTGGCCAGATTATTTAATCCGTTTTTTTAAAAAAGGCGCCGTAACTTGGAAAAAAGAAATTCATAGCCAACCAAACGTGAAAGGCAACGGAATTACTCTTTTAGATTCTGAAAAATTAGCCATACAACACAATAATTACACTAGCGTTAGTCAATTTGTCACTCGGGCTATTCGTTATAGTGGTATTCAGGCAGACGAGCTGTTTACTGCTGACTATAAATTGAAAACCAGTGACTTTCTTTTAAAACCGATTCAAGAATTTAATAGTCGTTTTTTCTTTTCAGAAGGCTATAAAGATGGTTTTCATGGATTAGTTTTTTCCCTTCTCCAAGCTTTTGCTATTGGTCTCATTTATATAAGATTATGGGAAAAACAAGGTTGCCAAGATAAACCTCTTACAAAAGAATCTTTTGTTTCGGCTAGCCAGGAAACCGCCTTTGAATATGATTTTTGGTTTAATAAATATTTTAAAAAAGAATATTCCACTAACTTTTTTAAAAAAATTCTACTTAAAATTCGTTTGACTTTGAATTATCTAACTAAAAATTTTTAGTTTCATGACCAAAATTGCCATAATTGTTTTAAATTGGAAACAACCAAAACTCACAGTTGAGACTATTGATTCTCTACTTAAAATAAATCACCAGTCTTTTTCTTATCAAATTATTTTGGTTGATAATAATTCTCCAGATAATTCACTAGAAATTTTTAATAAAAAGTATAAAAAAAATAGTCTAATTAAGATCTTAAATACAAAACTTAATTTGGGTTATTCTGGTGGCAATAATTTTGGCATTAATTATGCTTTAGATAATAATTTTGACTATTTACTTCTTATTAATAATGACGTTATGGTTGACCCGATGTTTTTGGAAGAGTTACTTAAAGAATCAAATAATTTTGATATTTTAGGGCCAAAGATTTATTTTGCTCCCGGTTTTGAGTTTCACAAAGATCGTTATCAAAAGAAAGATTTAGGTAAGGTAATTTGGTCCATGGGCGGTCAAATAGATTGGAATAATGTTTATTGTAGTAATATCGATATTGATAAAGTTGATCGTGGTCAATTTGAAAAGATAAACGAAAAAGTTGATTTTATTAGCGGCTGTTGTCTTTTCACTAGTCGCGGTATTTTCAAAACTATTGGTCTTTTAGATAAAAATTATTTTATGTACCTAGAAGATGTTGATTTTTGTCAACGTGCTAAAAAATCAAATCTAAAATTAGCTTGTATTCCAAAATCGAAAATTTGGCATATTAATTCTGGATCAACTAAGGGCCCAGGTGATTTACAAAATTATTTTATATCTCGAAATAGAATTTATTTTGCCTATAAATACGCTAGTTTAAGGACAAAATTCGCCATTTTTCGAGAATCAATTAAAATGTTATCTAGCCAATCAAAATGGCAAAAACAAGCTGTCGTTGATTTTTATAAACATAAGATGAATAAAGGAAGTTGGCAATGAAAATAAAAAATTTATCTATTATTATTTTGGCTGGTAATGAGGAAAAAATGATTGTCGATTGTTTAAAATCATGCAATTGGACAGATGAGATAATTCTTGTCGCCGCTAACTCTACTGACGATACTGTTTCTTTAGCTAAAAAAACAATTCCTTCAATTAAGGTAGTAAAAACTACCGATGAATACAATAAAAATTTTTCAAAATGGCGAAACCTTGGTTTTAAAAATGCCACCAAAAATTGGATTTTATATATCGATGCCGATGAAAGAATTACTCCAGAATTAAAGCAAGAAGTAATTAAAAAAATAAATTTAAAAAAGAGTTCGGTTTCTCATTATGCAATTCCCCGTGCCAATTTTTATTTAGGTAAGAGAGTAAGGTTTGGTGGTTCTTACCCTGATTACGTCAAAAGACTCTTTTTAAGAAAAAATTTTCAAGGTTACAAAGGTATTTTACACGAAGAACCGCTTATCATCGGGCCTATAAAGCATTTAAAATCCGATCTCCTTCATTATACTCATCGTGATTTAAGTTCGATGGTTAATAAAACCTTAGCTTGGACGGATATGGAAGCTAAAGCTCTGTTTCAAAACAATCATCCTCCAGTAGTTTGGTGGCGTTTTATTAGAATGATGTTAACTAAAATCTGGGAACGTTTGATTGTTCAAAAAATGTGGCGTGACGGGACTGTTGGTTGGATATCAGTTTTTTTTGAGACTTTCGACACTTTTTTAATTTATGCCCGTCTTTGGGAGATTCAACAAAAACAAAATAAACAGATTTAGTGATATCATGAATTTGATGGTAAAAAGAGCTGCGATTTATGATCCTTATTTAGACACTTTAGGTGGTGGAGAGAGATATTGTCTTACTGTTGCTGAAATATTACTTAAACATGGATATAAAGTCGATTTATTTTGGTCTGGTAATCAAGATTTAATAAAAAAAGCCCAACAAAGATTTTCTTTAAATTTGGAAAATATTAACTTAGTTGAAGATGTTTTCAAAATAAAACCAAAACAAATAGATCTTTTTGAAGAAGAGCAAAATTTATTTAAAGCCATTAATAGATCTCTAGACCCTAAAAAAATTCACCAAAAATTAATTAGTTTTATTAATAAATTAAAAATAACCAGTAAATACGATGTATTTTTTTATTTAGGAGACGGCAGTATTCCGGTTATTTTAGGCAAACAAAATTTTCTTCATATCCAAGTTCCTTTTTCTAATGAAAAAAATATTTTTAATAAACTTATAACTAAATCAAAATTATTATTATTTTCCAAAATAATTTGCAATTCCCAATTTACCGCTAAATTTTATCAAGACCAACTTCCTTCAAAAATAACTGTCGTTTATCCTCCCATTGATGTTGAAAAATTTGAGACATCTGATAATAAAGAAAATATTATTCTTTCCGTTGGTCGCTTCGACAATGTCTTAAATGCTAAAAAACAAGACGTCTTAATTGACGCTTTTAAAGCGTTATCAGAAAAAGAAAATATTAAAAATTGGAAATTAATTTTAGCTGGGGGGAGTCTTATCGATCCAGACCAAAATTCCTATCTTAAATATTTAAAGGAAAAATCCGACAATCTTTCAATTGAATTTATTGTTAATCCTAATTTCGAAAAATTAAAGGAAATTTATTCCAAATCAAAAATATATTGGCATGCGGCTGGATTTGAAGTTAATGAAGACGATCATCCAGAAAATACGGAACACTTTGGAATGACAGTAGTAGAGTCTATGGCTGCCGGATTAGTACCAGTTGTTATTTCCAAGGGTGGTATCCCTGAAATTATTGAGGATGGAATTGATGGTTATTTATGGAAAACAATAGATGAATTGGTTTTTAAAACTAAAAGTTTAATTGAGTCATCTTCGGATTTAGAGAAAATGTCTCAAAAAGCTTTAGTTAAATGTCAAAACTTTTCTAAAGCTAATTTTGAAAAGGAATTTCTTAGTTTAATTAAAAATTAATATGAAAATATCAGTCATTATTACCAATTGGAACGGATTAAATTTACTTAAAAAAAATTTAGAGCAGGTAATAAAAATGAGTCCAGAGGCTGAAGAAATCATTGTCGCCGACGATGCCTCCAGTGATAAAAGTGTTGAATATATTAAAAGTCTGCAAAAAAAATATTCCAAATTAAAAATAATTGCTAATAAAAAAAATCTTGGGTTTGGTAGAAACTCCAATAATGCAGTTGCTAAAAGTAAAGGTGATTTAGTTGTTTTACTAAATAGCGATATCTTCCCTTATAAAAATTACATTAAAAATTCATTAAGTCATTTTAATAATCAACTAGTTTTGGGAGTTAGTTTTGCTGAAGAGGAACATCAAAATTGGGCTAGAATTTATTGGAAAAGTGGTTATCTTCAACATGAAGCCGGAATAACTCATATTGACAAAACCCATATAACTGCTTGGTTATCCGGGGGTAGTTCTATTGTTCGTAAAGAAATTTTTCAAAAACTCGGAGGTTTCGACAACGTTTACGCTCCCTTTTATAGCGAAGATTTAGATTTAGGATATCGAGCCTGGAAATCTGGTTACGTTCTTTTTTGGGAACCTAAATCTATCGTTAGTCATCGACATGAATCAACAATTTCAAAATTTTCCAAGGGACTTTTAAACTATGTTAAAGAAAGAAATCGTTTATTAAATGTTTGGCGAAATATCACCGATCCTGAAATGTTATTTTCAAATAAAGTTACTTTAATCGGCCGTGTTTTATCTGGACCAAACTATATAAAGATAATTAAAGCCGCTAGAAAACAAGTTAAAATTTCTTCACCACCGATTGTCTTTCCAAAGCTTACTGATAAAGAAATATTTGAAAAATTCAAATTCTAATTATCATCTAAAACCACGGTCTCTTAGTTGTTAACATATCAGTTGTCGGATATTTAGGTAAAAGAAATCTATCAAAAAACGGTAGTTTAATTTTTGACAAAATAGTTGATTGGCTAAATGGGCAAGTTTTATTTTCGCATCTAATTTCAAAGGCTGAATATATATATTTAGCATTAAAATAAAACCCCAAAACCACAAACAAAATTAAAATACCCCTTGATATTTTTTTCGCTAAATTATTTTTTTTCAAAAAATACAGTAAAGATGGAACCAGGACTAGGAAAAAGACAACTCGATAAACATTTGCTGGTGTAGTTGGTCTAAAATCATTAGATAGATAATATCTAGAAGATAACAGCAATCCAACCGCAAAAGTCATTGTAAAAAAATTAGCTCTCTTATATATCCAACCCAAACCCAAAGCTCCAAATATAGCCAACATAGGATAGAAGGGATATCTATACCAGGGTAATAAATCCTGTTCTGATCCAGAAATTATTGACATTATCAACCAATAAAAGAAAAACATGCTTAATAACTTTGTATTTTTGCCCATCTTTTTTTGAAATGAAAAAAACAAAGCAAAAAACAATCCAAAAATATACCAGCCGTCAAAAAATGAAAAAATATCAAAAGCTGGTGAACTTAAAACATAAGATAGGGCTGTCCAACCGGCAAATCTATTTCCTTGAATTGCCACAATACTTTTAAACAAGTTCCAATCATAACTATAACCATAAAAAACATAAATACCTATTCCCATCGCCACAAAACCAAGTACTATAAAAATATCCTGCCATCTTTTTTTCTTCACAGCAAAATAAATAAAAAGTGGCGCCAAAAAATATCCAGTTGGTTTCATTAATCCCAAAAGCATACAGATTATTCCAATAATAAAGGAATAAAACAGCTTTGGTTTTTTTAAATAAGATTTAACCAATAAAAGTGAACCGATTACTGCCAAGGCAATGATGTTTTCTGGAACTGACAATCTCGAACCAAATACAATAATTGGCGTCATTCCATAGAAACACATGGCCAATAAACCGATATTAAAACTATAAAATTTATATCCCACCAAAAAAACCAAAAACATAGTCGCCATCGACGCCAGAACAGAGGGAATTCTTGAATGCGATGTTGGAATCAGCTTATTTCTATCATCACCAAAGAGATGGGCCACACCTCCTGACATTAAGGAATATAACGGTGGTTCGTCTAACCAAGGTTTGTATAATTTTGCTGGTAAATAAACTCCCTTTAAGTCGCCAACAATTCCATCAAACACTAGGTTTTCTTTTGAATAGTCCAATGTCGACCAAGACATGGGCACACCAGTCTCGATCAAGTTAATACCCGACCAACTATAAAGTAATTCCTCGGCATGAGCAGAGTCTGGAACCCTGTCGTAATTGTGAAATTTTAATACTGAAAGAAATAAAAATAAAATCACAAAAATGAACCATTTTACTTTTGTTTTTTTAAAAAAAGCTAATATCATTTCTTTTTATAAAATATTAAAAATATACAACCAATTATAGTTAAAATCGACAAATAATCTAACACTTTATTTATTATTGTTTCTCTATATTGAACTAATATTTCATGATTACCACTAGGTATAGTAAGTTGAATCTGGCCATATGGATCTCCACTTTTTATTGGTAATTTATTTCCATCAATATAGGCTTTCCAACCGGGAAAATTATATTTATTGTAATTTAAAATAATTTCAACATCAGACGTCGTGTTAAACTTTGCATCCAAACTATTGATTAACACCACATTTTTAACTGCGTTATTAATTGGATATATTCTTGGATAAATTTCTTTTGGTCTAGTAATACTTGTCTTTGGTAATCTAAGATATTCTTCTTGCAGCGTTAAATATTCTTGGCTTGGATTTGGAATTGGTATATAACGATTAATATAATAACTATCATCTCTGTTTAGATAATCCTTTGGCTTAAAACGACCTATGTTTAAGACCATAGAAACTACAATAATTAAAACCGCAATAACTTTTGAATATTTAAATTTTTTAATAAAAATAACCAATAAGGATGAAGCAAAAACTATCATTGTTAAAAATCTCCATGGAAACTGAAAATAAGCAATCAAAGGAATTTTTTCCCAAAGCCAAAATGATCGAAAATTCATCATTAATATCGAAGAAAAAATCAAAAATAAACTCCAACCTAATATTAATTTATCTCTTAAGATAATTTTGGAAAAATTAAAAATAGCAAAAATTATAATTGCAATAATAATTATTAAGTTTATTTCTCCGATAAAAAAAGACATTTCATCATATGGCCCAGGAACTGAAGCACCGTAACCCCAAAAGGGAGTTATTAATTGTTTAATAGTAGGAAAATGATCAAAAAAATTAAAAACGGTCTCATATTTCATTAATTTACTATCTAATAATGCTGGCAACCAAAAATAGATACTTCCTAACAATCCATTAAAAAATAATAAAAACATATTTTTTAAATTTCTTCTCAAAACAAAAATTCCAAATAAAAAAGCAAATGGAATAAACATATAGGAAACTATATTGTGGGTTAAAATTAATCCAGCCACAGACAATGACCCAGCACAAATCCATTTAACACTCTCTTTAGTGTTCTTCGATTCTGATAAATTTATTAAAAATAGGATAATTAATGGTGAAAAAATAAAAGCCAAAGATTCTCCTAAAGCACCTCTACTATAAATATCTGTTGAACGATATGGAGTATAGGTATAAAGTACTGCTGCTGCCATTCCTATAAACTTCCCCGATAATTTTTTTGCTAAAAAATACATTGTCAATGCCGATGCAAATAAACTAAAAATAAAGACAGCTTTAATACTGTAAGTAAAACTTAATCCAACTAAATGGAAAATTTCTCCTAAATAATAAGGTAACGGAAAAATGAAATTAAATAGGGGATATCCAAACCCAAAACTCAAATCAGACACATATCTTGGTGGTATTTGCCCTTCTTTTATTGACTGATCAATCTGTTGTAACCAAGCAATATGCATATCGTCAGATGCTCCAAAAAACCCTGGTTTAAACAAAGACAAAGTTGCTGGTATTACTAATAAAATTAGTATCAATAATTCCTTAATTTTCATAAAAATTTTTCTTTTTAATAACCATAAATATTGGCAAACTTATTAAGGTAATTAAGCTTATTAAATCCCCAATTTTTCTTGGTGTTGTAGATTTTAGTTTAACAGTAATTTTATGTGTACCTTTATTTAAATTAAAACTAATTTGGCCAAAACAATAATCCTGATTACTGCAATCATTATGATTAAAAACTATTGGTAAATTATTATCCGTCACTTCCATCCCTGGAAAGTCAAATATCGGCAATCTGATCTCAGCCACCTCACTGTCAACATCTATTTCTCCTGTTTGATAGTTACTTCCTTTTTTATAATTTTTAACTTCCGCTTTTCCCTTTGTAATTTCTGGTATTTCTGGTGCTTTATAGTTTGGCGGTAAGACAGAACTTTTTGGTAAATAATCAAAAATACTTGCCGTTTGTTGTTTTAAAAATTCTTGGTCATTTAATAGTTGCTGGTCATTAATATTCATCCATTTTTGTGGTTTGAAAAAACTTCCATATAAAAGGAATAATGATAATCCAACTATTATTACAATAATAGTTTGTCGCTTACCATTAAAAAAATTTATTGCATAACCAGACAGTAAAGATAAAAGAAAAGTACTAATAACCAAAAATCTCCAAGGAAATTGGAACATTGCCATAAAACTAAATTTATCCCAAATAAAAGATGATCTTTGATGAATTAAAAAAATAACAAACAAGCTAAGTCCAGCCAAAACAAAAACGATTAAACTACTTTTTTTAGATTTTTTATAATTTTTTATTGCCAAAAACAAAGCCGTTAACCCTAACACCCATTGTATTTGTCCTACCGATAAAGATAAATCATCACCCGCCCCTAAATAAGATGATCCGTATCCAAAACGATTCGATATAAATAATTGATATAAATTTACAAAATGTTGACGATAATCAAAATAACCGCCAATCATACTTTCTAGATGGATATAACCTCTTTCAAATATTAAAGGCACAATAAAAAAAGAAGCTAAACCAATTCCTATTAAAAAAGCCCAAAAGAAATCGACCAATTTTTTTATTTTTCTCTCTTGTATTAATAAAACAACTATCCATACTCCCAGTATTGGGAAAAAGGCTAACGACATTAAATTATGTGTCACTAATAAACTGAAAACGGCTAAACCTAACCATAAAATATTATTTTTACCTATACCTTTAATAATTCGATAGGAGAATAAAAACAACCAAGGAAAAACTGCCATCGATAAAAATTCTCCCAAAGATCCTCTTACATAAACTTGCACTGCTCTAACTGGTGCGTATATATATAATAGTGATCCAATAAAAGCTACTTTTTGATTAGAAAATAAACTAGACAATAACAAAAACATTCCTATCGCTGATACTAAAAAACCACCTATAAATAATATTTTTACTGAATCTATATATTGAAAACCAATATTATGAAAAAGAGTTCCTAAATAATAAGGGCCAGGAGAATAATATAAAAACAAAGGATATCCAAAGCCATAACCCATATCTGGCACCCAACGACATGGTATTTGTCTATCATCAAAACATTTTTGCATTTCATAAATTCGAAAATATTGCATGTTGTCCTGAATATTGTGAATTCCTGGTCGCAAAAGAGTTACAAAAGCCGGAACTGTAAACAAAATCAAAGCCAATAACCAAATATAGCGTTTCATCTTAACTATTATAGCCCAATTAATTTCCAATTTAACTCTATTTTTCATATAATCATTCAAGTGTTAACATTATACAAACATGACTAAACTTTATTCAATTATTTTTGGAATTATTTTAGTCATCGGATTCCTAACCCGTTTTCTTTTTCTAGATAAATTTCCAGTCAGTCTAAATTGGGATGAAATCAGTCACGGATATAACGCTTATAGTCTTGTAAAAACTGGTCGAGATCAATGGTCAAAATCACTACCTATTTTTAATTTTAGGGCTTACGGTGACTATCCAACCACTCTCAACATGTATCTTTCTGCCCCTCTTATTTATTTTTTTGGCTTAAATGAATGGACTACTAGGATTATTTCTGCACTTTGTGGTTTTGGTTTAGTTATTGTTTCTTATTTTTTGGGTAAAGAATTATTTAAAAATCAAAAAGGTAAATATTTATTAATGTTATTAGTAGCCGTTTCACCCTGGACATTTTTCACCTCAAGAGCAGTTTTTCAATCAACAGTGGCTCAATTTTTTCTTTCTCTGGGAATTTTGTTTTTAATTAAAGCTACTAAAAAAATAAATTTTCTATTGCCGGGAATATTTTTTACTTCAATTTCTACTTATGCCTATCATAACACTAAAATAATTGTTCCAATTTTATTTTTAATCTACATTATCATCTTTTTTAAAGAAATAAAACTAAACTTTTCTAAAAAAATAAAAACATTTTTGATTGGCTTTTTATTAATTTCAGTTTTAATAATTCCTCAGATAATTAATGTTTTTAATAAAGATGCTCAAGCTCGCAGTCGTTGGGTTTTTGCTATTAATCCAGTCACTGTTAATCAAATTGAAATTAATCGCAATAATTACAAAGGTAATCCCTTAATTGCCAAATTAAAATATAACCGAGTCACTGTCTTTTCGGCTATTGTCGCTAAAAATTATCTTGGATTTGTAAACCCGAAAATGTTGTTTTTTGATAGCACCCAAAATTTCCAATTTAACATTCCTAAAACCGGCGTTCTTTATTCTGTTTGTCTGCCTTTCTTTTATATCGGTCTAGTAGTTTTATTAATAAATTTTTTCAAAAAAGACAAGTTGTCTATTTTCCTTATTTTTTGGTTTTTAATTGGTTTAATCCCTGCCGTTATCACTATCGGTGATTTCCCAATCATTAGGGCTATGACTATTTTGCCATTACCTCAAATTTTTATAGTTTATGGGTTTTTAAGAACAATAAATTTATTCAAAAATCAAAAAGTAAAATCCCTTTTTACTATTTTATTTTTATTAATTTTATTTATTCAAACCTCCTTTTATTTGAAAAATTACTTTAATGATTATTCAAAAAAATATTCTTCTTCTTGGCAATACGGTTATAAACAAGTTGTTGAGTATATAAAAAATAATTACCAAGATTACGATCAAATCATTTTCACTAAAAAATATGGAGAAGCCCACGAATTTGTTTTGTTTTATTGGCCATGGGATCCAAAATCTTATCAAAATGACCCTAATTTAAATTGGGATTTTCACTCTGATTGGTATTGGGTTAATGCTTTTGATAAATTTAAATTTATCAACGATTGGGAAATTCAAAAAGAAACTCAAAAAATAGACAAAAAAACTCTTTTAATAACTTCTCCAAATAATTATAATAAAGACAATACTACATTAATTAAAACCATCTATTTTTTAAATCAAACACCAGCTTTTGACATTTTAACCATCAATGATCAAAAATAACAAATTATTTTTAATAATTATTTTCCTTATTTCCTTCCTTATTAGGTTTTATAAAGTAGGGGAATATCCGACATTACTCTGGGATGAAGCCGCTATTGGTTATAATGCCTTTTCACTAGTCGAAACAGGTAAAGACGAATACGGTGAAACTCTACCAATTATTTTTAAGTCTTTTGGAGACTATAAGCCGGGTTTTTATATTTATTTAGCCGCTCCATTTATTAAAATATTTGGACTAAACGCTACTGCCACCAGGTTACCTTCCGTTATTTTAGGTTCTTTTTTGCCAATTTTAATTTATTTTTTAATTAAGGAAATAAATCAAAAAGCTCATAAAACAGCCGTTATTGCCGCTATTATCACTGTTTTTAATCCATATTCAATTCATTTTTCTCGTGGCGCTTGGGAAAGTAACGTTTTGACTTTTGAATTAGTTTTAGCTTCCTTTCTTTTCTTTAAATATATTAATAAAAAATTAAATAAATATTTACTACTTTCAGCCATTGTTTTTGGCCTGACTCTTTTTACCTATCAAGCCGGTAAAATGATTAGCCTCCTTTTAATTACTATTTTATTTTTAACAAACTTAAATATTGTTAATTTTAAAAATATTAAAAATATATTATTAAACTTTATTCTTCCTCTTTTTCTTTTTTCTCTGCCAATAATTTATGGTTTATTATTTTCCAATAACGCTAATCGACTAAAAGTTGTTAGTCTTTTTTCTTATCCTCGAACAACTCAAGAATCAGAGGCTATTAAAAGTGAAAGTAATCAGCTTGATTATGATATTTTTCATAATCAATTAGTTTTTTTTGGACGTAATTTTTTACTTCGTTATTTCAATCATTTTTCACCGCGATTTTTAGCTTTTGAGGGTGATTGGCAAAGTCCACGTCACGGAGCTCCTTATATTGGAGTCATCCTTTATCCTAGCCTTATTTTTTTAATTATCGGTGTCTTTTTTGCTTTAAGTCGGCCCAAAATTGATAAATTAAATATTTTCTTTTTCCTCTGGCTTATTGTTGCCCCATTACCGTCAGCTTTAACTCGAGACATTGTTCAATCATTAAGATCGATGTCCTTTTCTATTCCTTTAATATATTTTATTTCCGTTGGTATTTATATTGTTTTATTAAAATATAAAAATATATTTGTTTATTCTTTAATTATTGGTTCTTATTTGATTTCTTTCTTTTACTACGTCGATCTTTATTTAAATCATATGGTCAAAAAAAACCCAGACGAATTTCTTTATGGATATCAACAATCAATGGATTATTTAATTAAAAATCAAAGTAAATATAAACAAATAACTGTCAGTGATTATTATGGTCAAGCTTATATTTTTTATCTTTTTTATTCGAAATATCCACCTCAAAAGTATCAACAGCAAGCCAAATTAATAGAAAATTTGTCTGGTGATACTGGCAAAGTTGAACAAATTGATAATATAAAATTTACTACCCCAGATTACAGTGTAATAAAAAATCAACCATCTTCTCTCGCCATTTTCAATTATAATGAAATTTATCGTCAGTTAATTGATAAATCGGATTATTTTAAAGAATTTATACCTTTAAGTCTTATAAATAATATTTCCACTTTCTATGCCTACCAAAATTAATAAACTACCGCTAATAATAATTCTCCTCGTTGCCTTTTTAGTTAGATTTATCAACCTTAACAATGCTCCTGCTTTAAATCCTGACGAAGCCGCTCTCGGTTACAATGCTTATTCCCTAATTAAAACTGGAAAAGACGAACACGGTATTTCTTGGCCACTCCATTTTAAATCTTTTGGCGATTTTAAACCTGGTGGTTATGTTTATTTAGCCATCCCATTCGTAAAATTTTTCGGTCTCACACCATTGGCCACCAGAATGCCGAATTTGATTCTTTCCTTATTCACTATCCTTTTTTTATATAAATTAATTTTACTTTTATCAAAATCTAATGGTTTAGCCCTCTTAAGTGCCGCCGTATTATCTTTATCACCTTGGCATATTCATTTTAGTCGTGGTGCTTGGGAATCCTCAGCCGCCCTTTCTTTTGTTGTCATCGGCACTTATTTCTTTTTTAAATCAATCGAAGAAAAGTTTTTATTAAATTTTAGTTTTTTTGTTGTTCTCTATGTGTTATCCCTCTATATTTATCACTCATCTCGTCTAGTTGCTCCGCTTTTAGCCCTCACTTTAGTTATTTTATATTTTAAAAATCTAATTCAAAAAATTCCCAAAATATTTATCCCCATAGCTCTAGGTGTCGTCTTAGCACTACCGGTAGCTTTTTCATTCTTAAATAATGGAGGAACAGCTCGTATTGGTGGAGTTGGGTTAACTGCCGACCAAGGGCCGCTTTGGCGAGCCAATGAATTGATAAATCACCACGGTAACACTAAGTTGATTAACCGGATAACGCACAACAAAAGAATTCTTTATTTGATTTCTTGGGGTCAAAAATACACCTCACATTTTGACTTAAACTTTTTAAGTATTAATGGCGATGAAGTGCCTCGTTCCAAAGTCCCAGAAATGGGTCAAATTCATCTAATAGAACTTCCTTTTCTAATCCTTGGTCTTGTTTTCCTTTTTAAATCCAAAATTTATAACTTAAGATCTAAAATTTTTATTATTGCCTTTTTATTAATCGCTCCAATTGCCTCATCTTTAACTTTTCAAGCCCCTTCGGCTCTCAGATCTCTTTTTATGGTTATTCCATTTTCCATTCTAATTGCCTTAGGCATTTTTTCTTTTTTTAATCTCCTTACTAAATCAAAATTTAAAAAAATAATTTTAACAATATTTATTATTATCTATAGTTATTTTATTGCTTATTATCTTGACTCTTATTTTATCCATTATTTCAAAAGATATCCTTTTGCCTGGCAATATGGTTTTGATCAGTTAGTTCCTTATCTGGAACAACAAAAAGCTAATTATGATCAAGTTTATGTCACCAATAAATATGATCAGCCATACATTCTTTTTCTTTTTTATTCAAAGTATTCACCAGTTAAAATTCAGTCTGAAATAAAACTCACTCAGCCGGATAATTTTGGTTTTTCTACTGTTTTAAATTTTGACAAATATAATTTTCAAAAAATTGATTGGGATAAAATCCCCAAAAATTCACTAGTAGTAGCCAGTGATGAAATTGTTCCCATTGAACCTATTAAAATTATTAATTTCCAAAATGGTCAACCAGGGTTTAAAATCTACTCAAAGCTATGAAAAATCAAAAAACAACCATATCTGTTGCCCTCGCTACTTATAACGAAGAAAATAATATCGAGAGATGTTTGAAAGCTGTTTCTAGTTGGGTTAATGAAATTGTTATTGCTGATGGAAGTTCTCAAGATAAAACTGTTGAAATTGCTTCAAAGTTCAAAAATGTAAAAATTATCAAAACTACCAATAAAGAAGTTTTTCATATTAATAAAAACATGGCCATTGATGCCTGTAAAAGTGATTGGATACTTCAACTAGATGCTGATGAAGTTGTTTCTTTGGAACTTAAAAATGAAATCGAGGGTATTTTATCTAAAAACATTAAAGATATTAAAGAAAATGGTTTTTGGATCAATCGAAAAAATTATTTTTTAGGGACATTTCTCAAAAAAGGTGGACAATACCCCGACGCTACTCCCAGATTGTTTAAAAACGGCAAAGGCCATCTTCCTTGTCTTGATGTCCACGAACAACCCAAAATAGAAGGGGAATCGGGTCATTTAAAAAACGACTTAGAGCATTATGCCGATGTTTCTTTTTCTCGATATCTTCTCAGACATAATCGATATACCACTTCCTACGCCAGAGAATTCCAGGATAAAAAAATAAAAATTAACTTTATAAACTTTATAAACTTTTATCTTTGTAAACCTACCTGGTGGTTTTTAATGGCTTTTTTCCGACATAAAGGCTTCTATGACGGTTTTCCTGGTTTTGTCTTTGCTTTTTATTCTGCCCTAAGATTTCCAATTGCTTATACCAAATATTGGGAGCTTCAAAAAACCAATCGTAAAATTGATTTATCAAAGGATTGGGATAAAAAATAATGGCCAAAAAAATAAAAATTGCTATCGATATCTCTCCCACTCAAGACGGTAATGCTCTTCGGGGTGTTGGTTACTACACTTCAAATTTAGTTTCTGCCCTCCAAAAAGAAATAAAAACCAATCAACTATATAAAAATTTTGAAATTAATTTAATTAAAGATTGGAAATTAGAAAACAAAACTTATGATTTAATTCATTATCCTTTTTTTGATCCATTTAAACTTAGCCTCCCAAAAAAGACCAATATACCCACTATTGTTACAGTTCATGACTTAATTCCACGTCAATTCAAATCCCATTTTCCAGTTGGAATCAAAGGTGAAATAAAATGGTTAATTCAAAAACAACGCCTTCTAAAAGTCGATAAAATTTTAACGGTTTCTAATTATTCTAAAAATATTATTAATCAAATCACTAAATATAAATTAAACAATATTTTTGTTACTCATTTGGCCGCCGATTCAACTTTTAAAGTTATTTCTGATCCTAAAAAATTAGCCGAAATTCAAAAAAAATATAAATTACCCAAAAATTTTGTCCTATTTGTTGGTGATATTAATTGGAATAAAAATATTCCAACTTTAGTCAAAGCTTGTCTAAAATTAAAATATCCCTTAGTTATAGTTGGTTCATCTGCTACTAAAAAAGACGTTCCTAATCACCCTTGGACTCAAGATTTACTTTGGCTCCAAACTAAAGCTCTAAAGCTCCAAAGCCCTAAAAAACTAATCTTAACTGGATTTGTTCCTGATGAGGATCTTCCTTATGTTTATAATTTAGCCACCGTTTATTGTCAGCCCTCTTTTGGCGAAGGATTTGGGTTGCCTCTTATTCAAGCCATGAAATCTGGTTGCCCAGTTATCTACAGCCAAGATTCTTGTTTAGATGAAATTATGGCTTCTAATGGGCTTAAATTCAATCCACACTCTCAAAAAGATTTACAAAAAAAATTATCCCAACTTTGGAATAATAAAGATCTTCAACAAAAATATAAAAAATTAGGATTAAGTCATTCTAAAAATTTCAATTGGAAATATACTACCGTTCAAACTCTTGCCCTTTATAATTTAATTTTAAAGGATGAAAAATAAAAATCACTTTTTATCGGTAATTATCCCCATATATAAACAAGAAAAAACCATCAAACAAGACCTTTTAAACATCAGCCAAACCCTTAAACAAATCCGTTACGATTATGAAATTATTGCAGTTGTCGATGGTACTTCTATTGATAATTCTTTTGAAACCATCAAAAAACTCAAAATTAGTAAATTAAAAGTTTTTGGTTATAAGAATAATCACGGTAAAGGTTATGCCGTCAGATATGGCATGGCTAAAACAAAAGGGGATTATATTGCTTTTATAGATTCGGGTATGGAAATAGACCCAAACGGTATTTCATTAGTTCTAGAGCATATGGAGTGGTATAACGCCGATATTATTGTTGCTTCAAAAAGACATCCAGCCTCAATGGTCAATTATCCTTGGGATCGAAAAATTATCAGTTTTGGTGCCCATTTAATCTCTAAATTTTTATTAGGAATTAATGTTCACGATACTCAAGCTGGCTTAAAAATTTTTAAACGTCCAGTTTTGATTAAAGTACTTCCCCGTTTATTGGTTAAAAATTATGCTTTTGATCTAGAAATTTTAGCAGTTGCCAATCGATTAGGTTTTACCAAAATATACGAAGCTCCAATTAAATTAAACTACGACTTCACCAGTTTGACTCATGCCACTGGTCTTAAAATTATTTATAGTTGTTTTATGGAAGCCATGTCTGTTTTTTATCGCTTAAGAATATTAAATTATTATGATGATAAAAATAAAAGAAAATGGATTTATGATCCAGAATTAGATATGCGAATTAACACTGGAGAATAATTATGAAATTGCCAAAATTTTCAGTTATTATTCCAGTCCGTAAAACAAATGATTATCTTAAAGAGACCTTATTAAAACTCAAAAAACAATCATATAAAAATTTTGAAGTTCTAGTTATAACTGATAAATTATCTGGTTCAGCCAATCCTTCCGAAAAAAGAAATTTGGGAGCCAAAAAAGCTAAAGGTGAATATTTAGCCTTTTTAGATGATGATTCTTATCCTCACCAAAATTATTTTAAAAATGCACTTAAATTAATAGAAAAAAATCCAGAATTCGCTAGTTTTTGTGGGCCGTGTCTTACTCCACCAAAAGATAACTCGTTTCAAAAAGCCTCAGGACTTTTTTGGTCTAGCTGGTTAGGTAGTGGTGGCGCTGGCGTCTATCGAAATAGTGTCCAAAAAGCTCGTTTTGTTGATGATTATCCCACCGTCAATCTCATCGTTAAAAAAAGTGATTTTAATTTAGTTAATGGTTTTGATACTTCCTTTTGGCCTGGTGAAGATACTGTTCTTTGCCTTAATCTAGTCAAAAATCTAAACAAAAAAATCCTTTATCATCCTTCTTTAATTGTTTATCATCATCGTCGTTCTATTCTTATTCCTCATCTTCAACAAATCACTCGTTATGCCATCCAACGAGGATTTTTTGTTAAAAAATTTCCTCAAACTAGCCTTAAAATTGGTTATTTTATTCCAACTCTGTTTTTCTTATATTCTTTTATATTTTTAGTAAATAAAATATTTTTTAATAATTTTTTACTAAATGTTCCATTATATTTATATACATCAATATTATGTTTTACCTTTTTGATTTTTCTCTTTAAAAGAAATAACCTTAAAATTTCCTTTTTAGCTGCCATTACCATACCTATAACTCACCTTTACTACGGTATACTATTTCTACATGGCCTATTTAAAAAGGAAGTCAAATTCAAAGCCCATGACTTCAATAAAAAAACCGGCAGATACATTGGCGGTTAATTCTATTTCTATTTCTTACCCCCCGTTAAAATCAGATAAAGGCACCCCATTTTTATCTCAAAATCGCCAATTTCAATGGACAAATACTGGCAATGTAATTTATCCTGTTATTCCTGCTTATGCTGCTACTTTATTAAAAAATCAAGGATTTAAAGTTTTTTGGGACGATGCCATCGCTGAAAATTTAAGTTATCAAGAATGGTTTAAACGTCTTTTTAAAAGAAAACCAGATTTAGTTGTTATTGAGACAAAAACTCCAGTAATCAAACAACATTGGGAAATAATCAATGAATTAAAAAAAGAAAGTTTAAAAATCAAAAATTGGAAATTAAAAATTGTCTTAATAGGAGATCATGTTACTGCCCTACCGAAAGAATCAATTAAAAAATCAAAAGTTGATTTTGTCTTAGTTGGAGGTGATTATGATTTTTTGCTAAGCGAATTAGTCGAATTGATTAATAAAAACCAAGCCCCAAAAACCAAAATTTTCAAATCCAATAAAAATCATAATTTAAATTCCTTGCCAATAATAGACCGTCAGCTAACTCAATGGCAACTTTATGCCTACAATAACACCAATTATAAATACAAACCCGGAGCCTATATCATGTCAGGACGTGATTGTTGGTGGGGAAAATGCACTTTTTGTTCCTGGACTACTCTTTTTCCCGGTAAATGTTTCCGTCAATTTTCAGTTGAACACACTCTTAAAGAAATTGAAAACTTAGTTTACAATTTTGGGGTTAAAGAAATTTTTGATGACTCAGGTACTCTTCCTATTGGCTCCTGGTTAAAGGAATTATGCCAAGCCTTAATAAGTCGCGGTCTGAATAAAAAAGTCAAAATCGGCTGCAACATGCGATTTGGTGCCTTAACCTTATCTGAATATCAACTAATGCATCGAGCTGGTTTTCGTTTTGTATTATATGGTCTCGAATCAGCTAATCAAAAAACTCTAAATTTTATAAACAAAAATGAAAAAACCAGCTACGCTTTAAAAACTCTTAGAATGGCTAAACTTGCCAAACTAGAACCACATATTACTGTCATAATCGGATACCCAAACGAAACCAAATCAGACGCTATTAAAACCCTTAACCTGGCTAAAAAAATTTTTAAAAGTAATTTGGCTGACAGTCTTCAAGCCACCATTTTAATTCCTTATCCTGGCACTCCACTTTTTAAATATTGTCAAGAAAAAAATTTACTTTTAACCACTAATTGGGATGATTTTGATATGCGTCAACCAATTATAAAATCACCAATTTCACCATCAGAACAAATTGAATTAGTTCAAAATCTTTTTAAAGGCATTATTAACCCTGAATTTATTTTTCAAAAAATAATTTCCATAAGATCAATAAACGATATTAAACACTTATTTAATTATGCTTTTAAGTATTTTAAAAAACTGAAGGATTTTACAAAAAATGATAATTAGCTTTATTATTCCCACCCTTAACGCCGCTTCGGTTTTAGAAAATTGTCTTAAATCAATTAAGAGTCAAAATTATCCCTATAAAGATTATGAAATTATCATTGCTGATGGTGGATCGATTGATAATACCCTTAAAATAGCTAAAAAATATTTTGCCAAAATTATCAATAATCCTCTTAAAACTGCCGAAGCCGGTAAAGCTCTTGGTATTAAAATAGCCACTGGAAAATATATTGCTTTAATTGATTCAGATAATATTCTTCCCACTAAAAATTGGCTCAAAAATAGCATTTCTATTTTAGAAAATGATCTCTCCTTAATTGGCGTAGAGCCGTTATTTTTTACCTATCGACCCCAAGCTGGCTTTATTGAAAGATATTCCGCCCTAACCGGCGTCAACGACCCTTTCGCTTTGGTTTCTGGAGTTTACGATCGTCAGAATTTTATTAATTTTAAATGGACTGGCCTTAAAATAGATCAAATTGATAAAAATAAATATATAAAAATTAAACTAAAACCCAATACTCTTCTTCCTACTATTGGAGCTAATGGTACTATTTTTAGAAGTGATTTCTTAAAAAGAAATTTTGATTCGGACTATTTTTTTGACATCGATATCATTACCAGCTTTCTATCAAAAGACAAAAAACCTATTTATTTTGCCAAAGTTAAACAGGGGATTATTCATACTTTTTGTGAATCTTCGATCAAAAAATTTGTTCGTAAACAAAATCGTCGTATTACTGATTATTTTCTCTACAAGAATATTCGTAAATTTAATTGGGATCAAAATAATAAAAATGGAATCTTAAAATTTTCACTTTATACAATTTTAATTATTCCTGCCCTTTTTGACTCTATCAGGGGATATTTTCACAAACCAGACTTTGCTTGGTTTTTTCATCCAATTGCTTGTTACCTAACCCTGATTGTATACTCAACTGTCTACTTAAAATATAAACTTTTTTCCCTAAAAGCTGTTAATAGAAATAATTGGAGTCAATAACTATGTCAAAAAAGGCTTTAATAACCGGATCAGCTGGATTAATTGGATCAGAATCCGTTAAATTTTTCGCCAAAAAAGATTATGAAATCGTCGGTATCGATAATAATATGCGAGAGTACTTTTTTGGAGCAGAAGGTAGCACTAAATGGAATAATGAATTACTCTCAAAAAATTATGGAAAACAATATAACTATCATAATGTTGACATCAGAAATAACGAAGAAATAGAAAAAATATTTAAAACCAATAAATTCGACATTATCATTCATACTGCCGCCCAGCCATCACATGATTGGGCTGTTAAGGAACCTCTTACCGATTTCACTATTAATGCTCTCGGCACTTTAATTTTATTAGAAAATTACCGAAAATATTCACCTGATGCCACTTTTATTTTTACCTCTACTAATAAAGTTTATGGTGACGCTCCAAATAGATTACCCTTAATTGAACTAGAAAAAAGATATGAGATTGAAGAAAATCATCCTTTTTTTAAAAATGGAATTAACGAAACCATGAGTATCGATAATACCAAACACAGCATTTTTGGTGCTTCGAAAGTTTCCGCTGATGTCATGGTTCAAGAATATGGTAAATATTTTGGATTGCATACTGGAGTTTTTAGGGGTGGTTGTTTAACTGGCCCGAATCACAGTAGTACTCAGCTTCATGGGTTTTTAGCTTATTTAGTTAAATGTATTAAGACCGGAACAAAATACACTATTTTTGGATACAAAGGTAAGCAAGTTAGAGACAATATTCATTGCAATGATTTAGTAAATATGTTTTGGAACTATCATCAAAATCCTATGTGTGGAGAAGTCTATAATGCCGGTGGTTCAAGAAATTCTAACATTTCTATGTTAGAAGCAATTGAAAAAATCGAAAAAATTTTAAATAAAAAGGCAATTTATGAATATATCGACACTAATCGAATTGGCGATCATATTTGGTATATATCCGATGTCTCTAAATTTAAAAACCAATATCCAAATTGGAATTTTTCCTACAACATTGACGATATTCTTCAAGAATTATGTAGTCAAATACACACTTAAATATGAATTATAAAGATATTTTAATTACTGGTGGCGCTGGATTTGTTGGTTCTAATTTGGCTATAAAACTAAAGGAAAGTTATCCAAATATTAATATAACCGTGTTAGATAATCTTAAAAGACGAGGATCCGAATTAAATCTTCCTAGATTAGCTAAATTTGGAATTAATTTTATTCACGGTGATGTCAGAAATAAGGAAGATTTATTTCTAAACAAAAAAATAGATTTAATATTAGAATGTTCTGCTGAACCATCAGTTTTAGCCAATATAGATGACTCTCAATATTCAATTAACACCAATCTTGTCGGAACTTTAAATTGTCTAGAACTTGCTAAGAAAAATAACTCCACCATAATTTTTTTATCAACCAGTCGTGTTTATCCGATAGAAGAGTTAAACCAAATTAAATATCAAGAAGCTAAAACTAGATTTGAAATCGATGATAAACAAATATTAGAAGGCGTTTCAAAAAATGGAATATCTGAAAATTTTCCTTTAGGCAAATATCGTTCCCTGTACGGAGCCACAAAATTATGTTCTGAATTTTTAATTCAGGAATATGTTCACAATTTTAATATCAAAGCCGTAATCAATCGTTGCGGAATTATCACTGGTCCATGGCAAATGGGAAAAGTCGATCAAGGAGTAATTGTCCTCTGGATTGCTCGACACATTTGGAAAAATAAACCTCTATCTTATATTGGTTTTAGTGGCAACGGAAAACAAGTTAGAGATTTTATCGATATTGATGATTTATTTAATGTTATAGATATTCAAATCAACAATATAAAAAAATATAATAATGAAATTTTTAATATCGGTGGTGGTTTAGAAAACAGTCTTTCTTTATTAGAGATGACCGATCTTTGCCAAAAAATAACAAAAAATAAAATCAATATTTCTTCCTGTTTCGAAAATAGGCCAGATGACATCAGAATTTATCTTTCCGATAGTTCAAAATTTAAAAAAATGTCCAATTGGTCTTGTAAAAAGAACAAGGAACAAACTTTTCAAGAAATTTATAAATGGATAATTGACCACCAAGATATTCTTGAAAAGATATTAAATTAAATATGAAAAATTTTTCCAAAAAGGGAATTTTAATTCTCACCCCATTTTTTTACCCAAACATTGGTGGAGTTGAAACACACCTGACAGACTTAGTTAACGGACTTAATGATTTAAAATACCAAGTTTATGTTCACACTTATTCTCCTCTAACTACCGCCGGAGCAACTTGGAAGCCAAAAGAAACAATCCAACATATCCATATATATAGATATCATTGGTTTGGTAAAAATCTTTTCCATAAAGTCGAAAAATATCCCTTTTTAGATTTTCTCTATTTAACACCGTACCTATTTTTACGTACTTTTTTTTGGATGTTAGCTAATCATAAAAAAATTACCACTATAAATTCTCACGGATTTAACGGTGCCGTTGCTGGAAATATGTTAGCTTTTATATTCAACAAAAAACATATTACCAGCACTCATGCTCTTTATGATAATAGTCCAAACTCCTTAACTGCCAAATTAACCAGCTTCGTCTTAAATAAAACCGATATGGTTCTAGCTCAATCTCTTCATTCCAAAAATCAACTTATAAAATGGGGTGTATCTAGTCAAAAAATCTCTTTATATCGCTATTGGATTGACCCAAAAAATTTTAACAACCAAAAATCAAATATTTCCCAGCATAAATTCAAAGTTCTCTTTGTTTCTCGTCTTATTATTAAAAAGGGGACTAGAATAATTGTAAAAATAGCCAAAAAATTACCAAATGTAGAATTTACAATTATCGGATCAGGCCCAGAATCAAAATATATTTCTCAACAAAAATTATCTAATATTAATTTTATTGGAAAGGTAGATAATAATAAATTATTAGATTATTACTCGACTGCTAACGTTTTTATTCAACCAGCTCTTTATCAAGAAGGCTTCACTAGAACCATCATGGAGGCCGTTGCTTCTGGAGTTCCAGTTATTGCTTCCAATATCGGTACTATTCCAGAAATAGTTGACAACTCTGTTTCTATTTTAGTAAAACCAACTGTTGCCAATTTTAAATCGGCCATTCTCAAATTATCAAAAGATAAAAAAATACTTAATCAGATGAAAAAAAATTGCGCTCTCTACACAAAAAAATATTTCAGTCCAGCCAATATTAAATTAATTACTCAACACTATTAATGAAAACCGTTTTATTACTAAACCCACCACTGTATTTTGATAATGGCCAACCAAAATCTCTTGATGTTTCTTTCCCTCCGTTAGGATTACTTTATCTCGCCTCTTATATTAATAAAAACTCTTCCATATTTAAAGCTAAAATAATCGATATCGGCCAAGAAAAAAAACCACTAGATGATTTAATAAAAGCCATCAAAAAGACTAAACCTTATGTTATTGGTATCACTTCAATGACGCCTCAACTTCAAGGCGCCACAGAATTAGCTAAACAGCTTAAAAAACACCTGAAAGAAATCCCCATCTTTCTTGGAGGCCCTCACGTTAGTGCCGATCCCGATTTTATTAATCGTCATAGTTCTCTTTTTGACTATGCCATTACCGGCGAAGGAGAAATAACCTTTTTAGAATCACTTAATAAAATCTATAAAAACAATAAATTACCCCTAACCCAAAAAAGTACCCCACCATTAAAATTAGATGATCTTCCTTATCCAGATAAAACCCTAATTAAAAGGAAAAATTATAAAAAAACCGAGTCAATGATGTTTTCTCGTGGTTGTCCATTTCACTGCTACTATTGCAGTCGACCCTCTATCAGCCATCTAGTCCGATATCGTTCCTCCGAAAATCTTATTGCCGAAATTAAAAGCTGTTATCCATATTGTCATGGTGATATTAGTTTTCAAGACGACACTTTTACCATGAATTCCAAAAACGTTATCGATTTTTGTAAAAAAATAATTAAGCAAAAATTAAAAATATCTTGGGATTGCAACACTCGAATTGATTTGGTTGATAAAAAAATTCTTACCTTGATGAAAAAAGCTGGTTGTCGTCAGATAAATTTTGGTATCGAATCTGGTAATGAAAGAGTTAGAAAAGAAATTATTCATAAAGGTAATTTCACTAATAAAGATATTAAAAAGGTATTTGATTATTGTAAAAATCTAAAAATTAAAATTGCTTGTTACTTTATGATCGGTCATCCCACCGAAACCAAAAAAGAGTTAAATGACACTAAAAAAATGATTTTAAATTCTAAAATAGATATTTTAGGCCTTTCTATTCCCACTCCTTTTCCCGGATCAGCTTTATATGATATTTCTCTTAAAGAGGGGATAATTTCACCAAAAATCATCGACAATTTTTCTCAAAAAAAACTTGGTGTTGGCTATTCTGGTATCTATCCAGTCTATATTCCGAAACAACTTGGTCGTGAATATTTATACGGCTTTCTAAAACAAGTTAATCGTAAATTTTACTTAAATGCTAAAACCATTTTTAATCGTCTTTTAAAAGACTTAATTTCCCCAAAGCAATTAAAAAACGATTTCAAAGATTTTATTAGTCTAATTATTAATGGAGTTTCCAGTCGAAAACCTTATATTAAAAAATAATAAATTATGGCCAATCTAAATATTAAAAAAAAGATAAAATTAGCCTTAAAATATCCTTTAACTGCTAAACACACCGTCTTCGATAAGTTTTTATATGAAAACAAAGCCACCCCGTTTCCTCGCTTAATAAATTGTTTCATTACCGAACGTTGTAATTTTAATTGTCCCATGTGCCACGTAGCCACTTCTCGTTTTAAAAACATGAACGAACTTTCTTTAGAATATCTAAAAAAGTTTTTTGACAATATCGCTAAATTTTCCCCATCGATTTCTTTAGCCGGCGGCGAACCTTTAATGCATTCTGAAATTATTGACATAATAAAATATTTAGATCAGAAGAAAATGGTTAAAGGTCTGGTAACCAATGGTTTGTTATTAGAAAAAATGGCCCCTGATTTAATTAATTCCGGTCTCGATTTTTTAGCAATTTCTCTTGACGGCCCGGACGAATCAACTCAATACCAGAGAGGTTTGGTTAAAAATTCTTTCCCTCAGATAATTAAAGGTATAAAAAAAATAATCGAATTAAGAGGGGATAAGACCTTTCCTAATATTCGTGTTGCCACTGTTATTTCTAAAGCTAATATTGCTAATTTTGACCAAATTTATCAAGTCATTAAAGATTTAGGCGTCGACGAATGGTCCATAAGCCATCACTTTTATTTTTATGACAAAATCAAAAAACAACAATCAAAATTTAGTCAAAAAACTAAATTTGGCAACGATGTTTGGGGTGAATATAATGGCACTAAAAAAGTTTTTTTTAACGCCAAAGAACGTCTGATTATTTCTCAAAAATTAAAAGAAATCCAATCCTTAATAGATAGTCATAAATCTAAAATTAAAATAACTATGCCCAATAGTATGGATGTTAAAAATTTTTACACTGGCACCTTTCCCAAAAAAGAATCTACCTGTACTTCTCCTTTCAATCAAGTATTTCTTCGAGGCAATGGTGACATTGAAATGTGTCATGGTTATATTCTAGGTAATATTAAAGATTCTTCTTTATTAGACATTTGGAAAAATAAAAGAACTACAAAATTTCAAAAATACATTCAAAAAAATAAAATTATACCTGCTTGTTTTAGATGTTGTTCTTTAAATCCAATTTTCTAACTATGAATTTTTCGATAGTCATTGTCAATTACAACGGTAAAAAATATTTATCAAACTGTCTTAAATCAATTTTTTTAAACAATTATCATGATTTTGAAATTATTATTGTTGATAATAATTCCACCGATGGTTCAGTAAATTTTATTAAAAATAAATTTTCAAAATCTCTAAATAAAATTAAAATAGTAACTTTAAAGAAAAACTTTGGGCCGGCTTTCGCCAGAAATGAAGGAGTTAAAAAAGCCACCGGTAAAATAATCTGTTTTTTAGACAATGACACTGAAGTTGATGCTAATTGGTTAAAATCAGCTCTATTAGAGTTTAAAAAAGACCCAAAAATAGGCTGTATTCAATCAAAACTACTCCTATTAGATGAAAAGGACAAATTTGATTACGCTGGCGATTATCTAAATCAATTTGGTTTATTAAGCCATCGGGCCACTTATAAAGACATTGATGTTGGTCAATATAATAAAAAAGCTATTATATTTTCAGCTAAATCAGCTGGTATGTTTATTCGCAAAGATGTTTTTAATCTAATAAATGGTTTTGATGCCGATTATTTCATTTATGTCGAAGAAACTGATCTTTGTTGGCGATCTTGGTTAAAAGGTTATAAAACAATTTATTGTCCAACCTCTATTGTTTATCATGGTTTTGGCGGCAGTTTTAAATTACTTAAATCAAGTTTCAGTACCAAAAATCTTCGCTTTCATGGAACCAAAAATTATATTTTAACCATGTTAAAAAACTTATCGACCTCTAAACTAATTAAAATAGTACCGGTTCAAATAATAATCTTTATCTTTTTTTCTCTCTATTTATTCTTCATAAAATTTAAAATAAAAGAATCTTTTTACGTCATTTCAGGTATAATTTGGAATCTAAAAAATATTAAAAAAACTTTATCAAAAAGACGAGTAATTCAAAAAAACAGAAAAATAACTGAAGAAAAACTTTTCTCTTATATTTTTAAAAAAGAAAATCTTTTTAATAAAATTAATAAGTCAATCTTACTTAAAGTCTAATGGCCACTAAAAAAATATTATTCGTTGTCCCCGAAATCAAATCCATGTTTGGTACTGAAAAGGGTATTCCCATTCATCCACATGTTGGCATTGCCTATCTTGTTTCAGTTTTAAAAAGAAATAATTTTCAATACCAAATTATTGATTGTGGCGTTGAAAAAGACTGGCCGATAAAACTTAAAACTGCTATTAAAAATTTTTCTCCCGACATTGTCGGTGTCACTGGTTTTAGCTACGCCTATAAATATCTTTATCAAACCATTAAAAAAATCAAATCTATTACCAATATTCCTATTATTCTCGGTGGCCCACATGTTTCCGCTAATAAAAACAAAATTTTAAAGGAAACTAAGGTTAATTTTGCCATGTATGGCGAATCAGAAATTTCTATTATTGACTTTCTAAAGGCTTTTTCTAAAAAAAATCCAGACTTTTCCAAAGTTCCTAATCTCATTTGGAAAAACAAAAATAAAGTAATTATTAACTCACCAGCACCTCTAATTCGTGATTTAGATCAATTAGCCTTCCCAGATTATGAAAGTTTTAATTTATCCGCCTATCCCTGTTTCCGAGAAAAAATCATTCCTATTATCACTTCTCGAGGCTGTCCTTATGGCTGTAATTATTGTTCCGTTAGACTTTCTATGGGTCAAAGTTTCCGGCCCAGAAGTCCCCAAAACGTTATCGATGAAATCACTTATTGGTATAAAAAAGGTTTTACTAATTTTGACTTTAATGATGACTGCTTTACCTTAGATGTTAATCGTGCCGAAGCTATTTGTGACTTAATCATTAAAAATAAACTCCATATTAAATTTCAACTTTATAACGGTATTAGAGTTAATAACATAACCCTTAAACTTCTTAAGAAATTAAAAAAGGCTGGTTGTTTTTTCATTGCCTATGGTTGCGAATCTGGAAGCCAAAAAATTCTTGATAGAATCAAAAAAAATATTACTCTAGATCAAGTCACTCAGGCAGTAAAATTTACTAATCAAGCTAAAATCAAACACGCTGTTAATTTCATTGTCGGTCATCAAGACGAAACATATCAAGACGCTTTAGAAACTTTTAAGTTTGCCAAAAATCTAAATTGTAATTATGTAAACTTTTACAATCTTGTCCCTTATCCAGGAACCGAAGTTTATGATTGGGCCATTAAACATGCCCATTTCTTAATTCCCAAAAATCAATATTTAAAAAATGTTTCCTATCGCGACATTAATCCTATTTTTGAAACCAAAGAATTCACTAAAGATCAGCGAATTAAGATTATGAAAAAGGGCTTTAACTTATATGAAAGAAAACTTTATCGATTCCGCTTTGGTAAAATATTAGGAACTATTTTTTATTTGTTAACTCGTATACCTTTTTTTGGTCATTTATCTAGAAAATTAGTTTACGATAATAAATTTTTTAACAAACTTTTTAGTATTTTAATTTCCTCATCTAAAAAATAACCAATATGAAAATTCTCCTTATTTATCCGCCAATGACCATTAGGAGCAATGATACTACCACTCCTGGTGCTTCTATACCCTTAGGATTGGCAAATATTGGAGCTATATTGGAAACCAATGGCTATAACGTCTCCATTATTGATGCCCTTGCTGAAGGTATAAATATTGTCAAAAAAACCAAAAACTCCACCAGAGTTGGTTTATCTGAAAAGACTATTATCGAAAAATTGAATTATTATCAGCCAGACATTGTTGGTGTCAGCACTATGTTCACTGCTTATTCTGGTGATGCCCACGATATCGCCAAAATTGTTAAAAAAGTTAACCCAAAAACTTTAGTTGTTTTTGGTGGTGCTCACGCTTCCATTCTTTATAAAAATGTTCTCAGTGATAAAAATGTCGACGTTGTTGTTGTCGGTGAAGGGGAAGATACTATTATCGAAGTAGTTAAAAAATTCGAAGCCAAAAAAAATCTTAAAAATATTTTTGGTACTGCCGTTAGAAACGACAAAGGTGAAATTATTTTAAATCCCCGTCGTCAATTAATTACCAAGCTAGACTCACTTCCACTTCCTGCTAGACATCTTCTTCCTATGGATATTTATCTCAGTGACGAAAAAGAAAATAAAGGTTCCTATGCCATGCGTCTTCCTTCCACTAATGTTGTTACCAGTCGTGGTTGTCCAGGTAATTGTATTTATTGTGCCGTTCCTACCATCTGGGGTAGAAGTTGGCGACCTTTTAGTGCCGACCGCATTGTTAATGAAATAGAATTTTTAGTTAAAAGATACGGCATTAAAGAAATTCATTTTCTTGATGATAATATTTCCGTCAGCCGCGATCGATTAGAAAAAATCTGTGATGGTATTATTCAAAAAAAATTAGATATCAAGTGGACTTGTCCAAATGGTATTGCCATTTGGACTCTCGACAAACCGCTTCTCAAAAAAATGAAAAAAAGCGGTTGTTACCGACTTACTTTTGGAATTGAATCTGGCCATCCAGCTACTCAAAAATTCATTAGAAAAAATTTAAATTTAAAAAAGGCCAAAAAAATAATTAAATTAGCAAATGATTTAGGTATTTGGACGTTTTCCACCTATATTATTGGTTTTCCTTATGAAACCCAAAAAGCCATCGAAACCACTTTTAACTACGCTATTAAATCTCTTTCCGATTTTGTTGTTTTTATTCTCCTTATGCCTTTTCCTGAAACTGACGTTACTAAAATTTTAGAAAAAGAAGGTTTATTAAAAAAAGCTGATATTAGTAGTGCTAGAATCGGCAAAACATTTTCTGGTTATGCTGGGTTAGGAAACAAATATCTCACCGTAGATAATATCCGCAACCTTCGTAATAAAGCTCAAAAAAGACTAATGGTTTCTCGTTTTTTTAGGCCTCTAATTAAGCCAGCTTCTCTCCTTAAAAAAGTTAGTAATTGGGAGGAATTTACCTATCTCATTAAAATTATCAAAAATTATCTAACCATGTTCTTTTCAACTATTAAATTTGGAGAGCTTAAAACCCACCGTCTTAAAGCCGCTTATAAATATAAGATCATTAAATGAAGATTCTTTTAATTGCTCCAGCCGATAATAAAATTGCCAAACCATATTCAACTTCTAAAATAAAACCAACTCCAGCCTTTTCTTGTTATGCCTTTCCTATGGGTATTAGTTATTTGGCCGCTTATGCTAAAAAAGAAGGGCACGATGTTTCTATTCTTGATTGTCTTTCTCGAAATTTAAGCCTTAAACAAATTAAAAAAGAAATATTAAAAATAAAACCAGATGTAATCGGTATTACTAGCATGACCTATTACATAAAGTCCGCTGTTAAAATTGCCGATATTTGTCGAAAAACATTTCCTAAAATACCGATTGTATGCGGTGGCCCTCATGTCAGTTTTGATTATGAAAACATATTAACCAATTATAATTTTGACTATGTTGTTATTGGAGAAGGGGAATTAACTTTTTGTGAACTCCTTAAATATCTTGAAAATAAGGAAAAAATAAAATTAGAGAATATTAATGGAATTGCCTTTAAAAAAGGTAAAAAAATAATAAAAACTGCACCTCGCCATCTAATAGTAAATCTTGATGATGTTCCTTTTCCTGCCAGAGAATTATTTCCTTTTAATAATTATATCTACGATCAATTACTTCCAAATGCAGTTGAAATTATTGGATCACGTGGTTGTTCCCATCGCTGTGCCTTTTGCAGCTCTTCCCATTTTTGGCAGTCATGGCGAGCCAGATCACCCCAAAATATAATTAAAGAAATGAAATTTATATTAAAAAATTACCCAAAGACTCAATCATTTTTATTTTATGATGATAATTTTACTTTAAATCAAAAACGGGTTAATACTCTCTGTCAACTCTTAATCAAAAATGGTCTCAATAAATACCCCTGGAATTGTAATGCCCGAGCCGATCAAGTAAATCTAAAAATGTTAAAACTAATGAAAAAGGCTGGATTAGTCAAAATTAATTATGGTGTTGAAAGTGGTTCTCCAAAAGTTGCTAAAAATATTGACAAAAATTTAGATATTAAAACTCTTAAAAAAGCCATTAAGATGACCAGAAATCTAGGCATCGAAGTTTTAACTTTTTTCATAGTCGGTAACCCCGGTGAAACTAAAGAAACAATTAAAGAAAGTATAAAATTGGCTAAAGAATTAAAATCAACCACCACTCTTTGGAGTATTGCCCAAATATTACCTGGAACAAAATTAGCCATGCTACAGCCAATTCCTGATTTTGTTAAATATGTTTATAAACCAGAAATTAACCATCCTTATGCCCATTTGGGCAGCTATATTCCTGTTTTTGAAAACCCAAACTTAAACCGTGAACAGCTTAAATCAGAACATACCAAAATAATTAGGTATTTCACTTTTTACTATCTCTTTCATCATCCAATAATTCAAATTAAACATTTTTTAAATTCACCTCTAAAAGCTATAAAATATTTAAATCAAACTTTTAATAAATAAATGAAAATATTATTTATTGAGCCGTGTCACATCAACTTTGGTGGTTATTACCGAGCTTTAAATATATGTAAGGGCTTAGCCCGAAATGGTATTAAGGTTGATTTATTAGTCACTACTAATAAAAAACTGCTTTTAAAAATTAAGAAACGAGTTGTTGAAAAAAATTTAACCATATTTGAATTACCCAGAATTTACCTTCATTTTTATATTAATGGTCGTATCTTGCGAGGTTTTATTGCTACTTTCTTTGGCCTGTTTAAACGCTATGACATTATCCATGCCGCCATGCCAATGCAATTTGAATCAAATATTCCCGCTTTTATATTAAAATTATTCGGCAATAAAGTTGTTATTGATTGGGATGAAATTTTTGAAGATACTTTTAATCCAAATTTTTTAATAAATAGATATATCCATTTTTGTGAACATAAGTTGCCTGGCTTTTTTAAAAATTATTGTGTCACTAGTGATGTTCTTTATAAATATGCCCAACAACGTGGAGCTGAAAAAATTATTAAAATTATAAACGGTATTGATCTTAAAGAATTTAATCCTAAAAATAAATTATCCTATCGCCATAAATTAAATCTCGATAAAAATACTAAATACATATTTGCCTATGGTAATACTTTTGGATCTAATAGGCCTTATAAATTTTTTAAAACCTTTGAAAATATTATTAAACTCGATAATTCAATTAAATTACTTTGTAATTTTGACCCAATGTCAATTTACAAACGTGACAATTTAGTTGGCAAAATTAATCCAAAAATATTTTCCAATATCATTAATCTTGGTTATATTAGCAACAAGGAATACCTTTACACCTCCAATCTAGCGCTATTTTTATCAGGCGATGGAATTTGCGAAAAAGCCAATTATCCAATCAGAATAAGCTCGTATTTAGGATCAAATTTAATAGTTGCTCTAAATGACGATAATACCGAAGTCTCTAACAGTTTAAAAAAAGAAGGTTGTTCGATCTTAAGCTCTAATTTAAATACTTTAGGCCAAAAAACCGTTGAATTTCTACATGATTCAAAAATTCAAAAGAAATATTATGCCAAACTTAAAACTGCTAAACAACATTTTTCAGTTGAAAATTTATCTTTAAAATTAATAGATTTTTATAAATCAATATAACTCCCTGCTTATCTATTGTTTATTCAATTGATCTAACAAATCTTGTGCTTGCTGAAATTGTGGAAATGACTGTAACATTTGATTTAATAAATTTTTAGCTTCATCAATCATTCCCGCGTTTGCATAAACCACTGCCGTTGCGTAATAAACCTGAATATCATTTGGTTTGGCCTTATGTAATCTATTTAAATGATCCATTGCCAAATCATATCTTTTTTCAATTAAATCAATTTGCAAAAGGCTAAAATAGCTCTGATATAAGCTAGGTCCATAATAGAGAGCTGTTTCATAACTGTCTCTCGCCAAATCATATCTTCCTATTTTGTAAAAAATATTAGCTCTATTATGAAATGCATCTGCATAATTAGTTTTAACAATTGTTGATCTAGTAAATCCTTTTATTGAATTTAAATACTGGTTCATCTGACCCTCGAGAGTCTTTTCTAATTGAGCTAACTTATCATAATCATCTCCAATATTATTCCAAGCATTGTGGCTGTTTGGCGAATATTGGCAAGTACTAACCCATAAACTATGATTTGTTTTCCAATCAATGTTTCTTAAGTAAACTCTTACCGAATAAAATCCGGTCAATAAAATAAACAAAAGTAAGGATAATAATTCCCATTTTTTGCCTAATCTCTGGAAAAATAAAACTAAAAATAAACAAAGACCTAAGCTCCCCATTAATACATATCTTTCAGCCACTAGCCAACTTACTTTTACTGGCGCCATTGATGGTGCACTTGCTAAAAATATAAAAGCCAAAGCAAAAAATATTTTTTTATCTTTAAAGAAAAAATATACTATCGATGTCAAAAAGGTCAAAATTATCAGCCAATTTAGCCAAACCGGTAAAATATACATCGTATGATATAAGGTCATATCAATCGGAAATAACATTATCTGCAAATATTTAGCTATTGAAGTCGGATATTGAAAAAACGGATTATAAAAAATACCTTCAGATCCATTATAGCCACCATTAACTGCCGATATTCTAGCCTGAATCATTGGCCAACAAATCACTGCCATAGCAACAGTTAAAATTACTGCCCTTACTATAATTTTGCTCGTTTTAAATTTATAACCCAATTCTTTCTTGTTCACTAAAAAATAAAAGACACTCAAAATAACAATTGAAAAACCTCTTATTCGGTCGGTAAAAAACAACAAAATTAAAATTGGCAACATCATCCATAAATATTTTTGCTTTTTATTTGCTAGAAATAAAATTAATAGGTCTAAACAAAAAAGAACAAATAAAGTCACAAATAAATATGGTCTACCAGAAATCCAAGAAACAGCCTCCACGTGAACCGGTAAAACTGCATATAAAATCATTGTCAACATCGAAGTTAATTTACTTCTAGTAAGAAGAAAAACAAAAATAAAAGCGACTACTAAAACCAATAAATATAAAATTAAATTAAACAAATGATATGGAAAAGGGCTCTCCACTCCAAACATCATCGCCAATAAACTATTACTAAGGGTTGGAATAATACTAGCACTTCTAAAAATCACCCCAAAGTTTTTTATATCCGGGTTTTGGGTTATTGAAGCATAATCATCAGACACGAAATCGCCATGCAACCCATTAAAGTACAAAACAAAAACGCCAATTAATAATATTAATAAAAATTTCCAATTATCCTTAATAATCTGTCTTATACCTGCAATTGGCTCCAAAACAGTTTCTTTCACTAAGTTTACGGCTTCCAATTTTCTTAATTTCTTCAGCTTTTTCTGCGACATATTTATTTCATTCTACCAAAACTTTTTGCTTTTTAATCAGAGTATTAAGGTTTCAAATACTTCTCCTAATTTTTCTTCGCTATGCCTTAATCTCATATTTTTTTCTTCAATCTTGGCAATATCTAATAATAATGTTTTTACCTTACTTTTTTTATTAAATTTAATTGGAAATGAATGTTCTAAAGCATAAAATTTTAGAACTTCATTTAATAGTTTTTGATTTAATTTTTTCAAATCAGCCATCAAAATTAAGTCAAAAGGGGATTTTATCTTTAAATATTTTTCAAAAGTAGCCAAATAATCATTTTGATCAAAACCATGGTTTTCATTAGCCATCGAAGAAATATTAGTCATTAATATCTTTTTCGCCTTGCTCTTTTTATAAGCCTCTACAATGCCGTCTGGTAAAAAATTAATCAAAATTGAACCATACATACTTCCAGGACAAACAATAATTACATCGGCCTTTATTATTGACTCTATAGCCTCTTTATTTGCTTTAACCTTCGGTTTCAACCAAATATTATCAATCTTATCTAAAGACATTCTTAAATCATCCAAATTATGTTCTCCGCAATATTTTTTGCCACTTACAGTGGTAAAACAGAAATTAGCCGAATCGTTTGAAACCGGCACTACTGATCCTTTTAGTTTTGCCCCAGTTAAAGCCTCAAACGCCGAATCAACGTCAGCTAATTTTCCTTCTTTCTCAGATAAGAACTGAAAAAATATATTTCCAAAATTTCTACCTCGGCCATCTCTAAACCTAAGCATATCTGTCCAAACCTCTTTTTGCTTATCATCATCCCATAAAGAAATTAATGCTCGCCAATAATCAGAAAAAGCCAAAATTTTCCCTCTCTCATCTGTTCTCATTCTTCCGCTATCTCCACCGCTATCAAAGGTCGTTACAATTGATTTTATATTATCAAATCCAGCCTTAATTAAAGCTTTATTTACAATTGGCATACCCGAACCACCGCCAATAGTACACACCATCAAACTTTTGTTCATAATCACAATTATATAATGTTCCGATTAACTATTTACTAACTATTTAAATCACTTCCATCAATCCAGAATTGATAAATAATTTTATTCTATTAAAGAACAATGATATAATCAGCATACAACAAGAGTTTCGAGACAAATCCCAGTGGGAAAGTCCAAAAAACTATCGAAAACTCTGACCCCGCGTTTGCGGGGTTTTATTTTACTGTAATAATAATCTTTTTTTCTAATCTCTTATAAAATTTTTCAACCTTTTCTATTTTTCTAGAATCATAAAAAGTTCTAATTAAACCAGCAGCCATATCCGCCACCCTAATACCAGGGAATTGATTACTTTTAACAGTTTTTAATTTACGTACTGAAAAATTTTTTGATCTTAAAATATTCTTTATTTTTCTCTCGTACCATTTTGGTTTTTTACCATCAATAAAAACACATTTTATATCCTTTTCTATCAATAAATGAGAAAGAACTCTCTCTAATTCCCTAGATGGATTTATAGGATTATTTATAACAGCCACTTTTAATTCAAAATCCAATTTCAATATTTTATCTAAAAATTTCTCTTTAATAGCCCAAGTTGTTTCAGCCCAATGAAATTCTTTAATTTTTAAATTCTTTTCTGTTTCTAAAACAACTTTATCAAAATACTCGCAATCATTAATCCCAATATAAACCAAAACATAAACTGAATGATCAACATCTTTATGAATTCCTGATTCATCAATAAATATATACATGGTTAATTAAATCACAAATCAAGCCCTCTTTATTAAGGTAGACTAATTAAAGCATCTGTTATTAAACTTTCGACTTTTAACTTTTAACTTGATAAACTAACTCATGTTATTGCTTTTTAAAGAGATCAAAGCTATCCATAAATGGCGCGAATTACTTTGGCAAATGATCGGCCGAGAAGTTAAAGCCCGTTATAAACAATCAATCCTCGGTTATTTTTGGGTTATTCTAAATCCCTTAGCTCAAATGCTGGTTATGTCTTTTGCTTTTTCCATCATCATGAGAATACCTACCAATTCCGCTGGTAACATCCCTTACTCAATTTTCTTATTCGTCGCCCTTCTTCCTTGGAATTTATTTGCCAATTCTCTTTCCTCCGCCGCCGGATCTCTTATCAATGGTCTAATCACCAAAATTTATTTTCCTCGAACTATTATGGTAATTTCCACCATTATGGCCAAAATTGTTGATTTTCTTTTTGCTTCCATTATTCTCATTATCTATATGGTTATTTACCATATTCCTATTAATATAAATATTCTTTGGATTTTCCCAATATTTTTTATACAACAAATTTTTACCATTGGTCTCTCACTTTTCTTCGCCGCCGCCAATCTTCTTTATCGCGACATCCAATATCTTTTGTCTATGATTTTACTTTTATGGATGTATGTCACCCCAGTTATCTTTCCTGCTGATTTAGTTCCTGAAAGATACCGTTTTGTTTTTCAGTTAAATCCCATGGCTGTAATTATTAATGCCTATAGACAGGTAATTCTTGCTGGTGGTCCACCAAAATATTCCAGCTTAATTATCGCCGCTGTGCTTTCTTTAACTGTCTTAATATTAGGTCTTAAATATTTTAAATCTCGCGAAAAAATCTTCGCCGACAACATCTAATATGAAAGAAGAAATCGTCATTAAATTCGACCACGTTAGGAAACAATTCAATAAACTGAATCATAAAACCTTTAAAGAATTTTTACCTGCTCTAATTCGCGGGGAAAAAACTGTCGAAAGTTTTACTGCCCTAAATAATATTTCTTTTGAAATTAAAAAAGGGGAGACTGTTGGTATTATTGGTCCAAACGGTAGCGGTAAATCAACTATTTTAAAGCTCATTGCCGGTGTCATGTGGCCCACTTCTGGAAAAGTTAAAGTTGTTGGCAAAATATCACCTCTAATCGAACTTGGTGCCGGTATGCATCCAGAACTTACTGGTTCAGAAAATATTTATCTCAATGGAGCTATCCTGGGTTTATCTCAAAAAGAAATAAAACAATGTTACAACTCCATTATCGATTTTGCTGAAATTAAAGAATTTATTGACCAACCAATTAAACACTATTCATCAGGAATGTACATGCGATTAGCCTTTGCTATTGCTATTCATACTCATCCAGAGATTTTAATCGTTGATGAAATTTTAGCCGTTGGTGACAATGCTTTTCAAAAAAAATGTTTTGACTACATGGAACAACTAAAAAAGTCAGAGGATGTCACTATCGTTTTTGTTTCTCACTCTCTGGGCCAAGTTGAAAAATTTTGCACCCGCGTTATTTATATAAATGACCATAAGATTCAATATGACGGCACCACCACAGAAGCAATCCAAAAGTATTCAACCGATTCAGAAAACAGAAACCAATAATAAACTGACTTAAAACCAAGATTAAAAAAACCAAATATATAATAAAATGTCTATAGCAGAAAAATATAAAAAAAATATTTTTTATAAAACTTTTAATAAAAGTAGATTAATCTATTTTAGAATTTTATCTTTTATACAAATAAAAATAATTCAAATTAAACCTTTTTTAAAATTTTTTCCATTTTTTATAAAAAACGGGCCAAAAAAAACTTTTAAAAAAATTAAAAGATTTCTAGAAGAAAACAAAAAAAACAAAATTAAATACAAAGATTGGTTTAAAAAAAATTCTCCAACAGAAATTGAATTATTAGAACAAAAGGAAAAAAGTAAAAAATTAAAATACAAACCAAAAATTTCAATAATATTACCAACATACAATACTCCAATTAATTTTTTAACAGAATGTATAGACTCTGTAATCAATCAAACTTATCCTTATTGGGAATTATGTATTGCCGATGATAACTCTAAAAAAATAGAAGTTATTGAATTAATCAAAAATTATTTAAAAAAAGATAACCGTATTAAGTGCGTTTTTAGAAAAGAAAATGGTCATATTTGTAAATCTTCAAATAGTGCCTTAAAAATAACAACCGGAGATTTTATAGGATTATTAGATCATGATGATCTTTTATTACCAAATGCCCTTTATGAAACAGCAATATTACTAAACGAAGATAGAGAAATTGATTTTATTTATTCAGATGAAGACAAATTATCAGAAATCGAAAAAAAACCAACTGAACCATATTTAAAAAACGATTGGTCTATTGATAAGTTATTTAGTTTTATGTATGTTGGACATTTTTCTGTATATAAGAAGGAAATTATCAAAAAAGTTAATGGATTTACAATCGGAACTCAAGGAGCTCAAGATTATGATTTACTTTTAAAATCATTAAAATTTATAAAAAATCCAAAACATTTACCTCAAATATTATATAGATGGAGAAAACATCCAGAATCAACAGCTATGACTTTAAGTGCTAAACCATATGCAATAATTGCTGGAGCTAAAGTTTTGCAAAAAAGATTAAAAGATTATGTTGATTCAAATTTTAAAATAAAAGATACAACATTCGGTTTTTATTATATTTCTTTTAAAGAAATAGAAAAAAAGAGTGTTGATATATTTTTAAATAAAAATCTATTAAATTCAAAAACAACTAAAATTATTAAAGAAAATTTAGATAAAAAAATTAATAATATTATTTATTTCGATTCAATCGAAAATCTTAATGATTTAATTAAAAAAAATAATGGTAAGTATTTATTAATTTGCAACAGTAATATATTTAAAATAGACAGTAAAAAGGAATTGATAAATTTTATTGGCTATTCAAATACAAAAAATGTCGGATTTGTAGGTCCGAAAATATTAACAAAAAACAATCTTATTAATGGAAGTGGTCTTGTTTATTATAAGGATAAATTTAGAATAATTTTTAATAAAAACACTGACAGTGTTGGCTATTCAAACAATTTAACAACTCAATCAAATACAACTGCCATAACAAAAGACTTATTTTGTATTAGGAGAGATGTTTTTGAAAAAGAAGTAAAATCATTTAATGAAAAACTACCAAACAGTTACTTAATAGAAGCTTGTGTTAATTCAAAAGAAAACAATATTCGAACAGTCTTTTTCCCTCAATTAAAAATATTTGCCAGTAAGATTAGAAATCTCGATCTAGAAAATAAAGAAATAGGTTCTAGAATAAAAATGGATTTTTACTTAAATCCTAAAATAAAAATCAATAAATATAATCAATTTTTACTAAAATAATTTTTTGCTTTTTTCAAAAATTTCCAAATAATTTTATTCCTCTTCAAAATCGACTTTATTTGGATAAGTTTTTTATTTTCAAAATTTACAATATTTTTCATATAAATATCTTTTTGAAAATTTTGTATATCTTCCATTAAAAATATTTTTTTTAATAAAATATTTTCCTTATTTAAATAATTTGTTTTTTTAAAAGACAATTTATTTTTTAAAAAAGAATTATATTCAAAACCATAATTCAACGCCATATCTCTAACTGAAATATTCTTATTATTTCCAGTTAATTCTAAAGATTTTTTAAAAATCTTTTTCTTATTTTTGATAAGATCACTTATTATGTTTACTAGATCTTCATAGGTCTTATATATCCACCCAAAGCCTCCATCAACAACTCTACTACCCAAAGCCCCAATATCGTTAGAAATAACAGGAATATTCATTTGAACAGCCTCTGTTAGAGTGTAAGAAAAAGTTTCTGGAACATTAGAAAGCAATAAAATTAAAGAAATTTTATTTTCAACTAAAATTTTATCCAAATTACTAATATTGTATTTACCTAAAATGCTTAAGTTGTTTTTATTTTTTAATTCATTTAGTTTAAATTCTACTGATTTATCAATTTCTCCAATAATATACCAGTTAATTTTTTTATTTTTAAATTTTTTATCTTCCAATAAATTAATAAAAACATCAATTCCTTTATGGCCAACAGCAACACCCAAGAAAGCAATATTAACAACATCATCATTTAAGTTGCTTATTCCACCAATTCTCTTTTTCAATTCAACTCCGTGTTCTATAGTTTTTAAAGGAATAGTTTTTGGTAATAACTCACTATATAAATTTTTAACATATAAAGATGGGGTAATTATCTCTTGAAAAGAAAAAACTGATTTTTTAAAAAAAATAAATTTATAACAATCGCATTTTTTTAAAATATTATTAACTTTTTTTCCATCTTCTTTTCCATTAGAAGAAAAATTTATAGTTTTAAACAAATGATCACCTTTAAAAGTAGGTGATTCTGAAATTAAATAGTAATCATGTAGGGAAAGAAAAGAGATTATATTTAATTTTTTAGGAATATTGATTAAAGACAAAGGTAAACCCATTAGATGATGGAAATGAACCAAATCTATTTCAAATTCCATAATTAAACTTTCAAAAACTTTTTCTATTTCATTGTCAACTAATTTTGAATAACAAGAATCTAAACTTAATTCAAAAATATTTTCCCATTTTTCATTATTAAAATAATCCAAAGATAGTCCACCATCTTTGTTTCTATGAAAACACAAAAAATCAAAATCTTTATTTAAATATTTTGCTATATTAAATGCATTAATACCAATACCTCCAACACTCGGTTCATAATGCATTACGAATAGAATTCTTTTTTTATTTTTAAAAAATAAATTTTTATTTTTAATCCAAAAATTAATATTATTATGTATTGGTTTTAAAGGATTAGTTCTTACAAAATTTTCTATTCTCAATTGATAGCCAGGATATAAATTCTCAATAATTTTTATATTATTATTAACCTTATTAATACGCGCCTCATCTGTAAAAGAAGCACTCCCGCTATGATGAATAAAAGTAGTATCATCTAAAACATTTTTATATCCATATTTTTCAACTCTTAAACAAAATTCATTTTCTTCACCATAACCCTTACCAAATAATTCCAAATTGAAAAATCCAAAAATATCAAGTATTTCTCTCTTAATAAAAAAACAAAAACCATGACCAGTTGGTAGTTGAGGATAAAGTTTTAAACTTTTAGACGAGATAAGATCAGCAAAAGAATCAATATCAAAACCATCAGGTAATTGATTATCTTGAACAAAATTAGGAACAGAACAAATTGTGGCGTTATTTGAAAGAGGTGTTACGGTCGCAATAATACTAGATGAATAAGCACATTCCAATATATTATTTAACCAATTATTAGTTACAACAGTATCACTATTAAGTAATAAAACATCGTTCTTTTTGTTTAAACCCATGCCTCTATTAACAGTCCCAACGAAACCAAGATTTTCTTTATTTTTATAAATTTTTATATTTTTATCTTTATTTTTATCAATCTTATTGTAAAAATCAAAAATTCTTTCATCTGTACTTCCATCATCGATGATAATTAAATTATTATTTATTAAATCAGTATTTTTAATAACACTTTTAATACACTTTTCTAAAGACTCAAAAGCGTTATAAACTGGAACTATAATATCTACTTTATTTTTCATTTTTATTTAAAACAATTTAGAATTTAAATAATTATTGGTCTAATAAATAAGCTGAAAAACAATATCTTCATTTTTTGTTTTTTTACCAGAAATAATTAACTCCCCAGAATCATAAGAGTTATTATTAGAATAATTGAGAGTAATTGGAGTATCTACTTGTTTTACTAATGGTTCAACAGTAAAACAATATTCTTTATCTTTTGAATCTTTTATTTGATTAAAAAGAACCTCTCGGTAAGCATTATCGTTTATTTTATCTACTTTTATTTCTGATTCTAATATTTTAGTTTTACAATCACTGTTATACAAAATTAATTTATATGGAGTTATTATTTTCTTCTCATAAGTAGACAAAAATAAATTTATACCCATTAGCTCATCTTTTGGTGATTTAAATGTTTGGTAAAATTGACCAGAATTATAAATTGCATCTATAACCTTTCCACGTGGAGATAATCCTAAGTCATACCAATTTCTTATGTGAATTTTAGTTAATCCAAAAACAAATGCAAAACAAATTATCAAAAACAGGACTAATGGAAAAAGGGAAAACATATTAATTTCCTTTTCTGATAAAGTTTCTTCTGGTAAAATTTTGTTTTTATTGAAAAACAATAAATATAAATAACAACCAAAAGAAGCAAAAAATAAAGTAAAGACTAACTCAAAAACTTTAAAATTAGGAAAAAATTTAGACAAGAATTCACTTAATGTCATTACTTTATTGATTACAGGAAAAACTAAAGCAAATAAATTCATATCAATATTTCTCGACCAAGCATATATGTATATAAAGAAAGCCGTATTAATTAATATATATAAATAAAATAATTTCTTATTTTTATAAGCTGTCAAAACAAAAAATGGCATTATCCATAAAAACCAATGTGGTATAAAAGCTGAAGTTAAATAAAATAATGAAAGTATTAAAAAGCAATATTTAACTAAAATTTCATTTTTATTAGAATCAGTAATTTTTTGTTTTATTATTAAATACAAAGTTGTTAAAAAATAAATTAAAGGAAAAAACAAAGGACCATCTAAAAAATGTCTTTCAAGAATATATAATCCCTCTCCTCCTGCTGTTAGAAATTTATAAGACATATTTAAGTAACACAATAATGGGACTAAATAAACCAAAATTGCGATTGAAGTATAAATAAACACATTCTTTATATTTTTATTAGCTAAAATCAAAGAAACTGGTAATATTAAAAATAATGAAAAGTTTTTAGTTGCTGCCGATAATCCTAAAAATACCATCGCTAAAAGATACTTTTTCTTAAAAGAAAATAATAAAAATAATAACAATAAAAATATTGGATAAATATCATTATTTCCCCAAGAAAAAGGTACGAAAATTAGTATCGGGCAAAGCAGCCATAAAAGAAAAATTTTATTTCTATTTTTTTCCTCTTTTTCATAAATTTTAGAAATCCAAATTATTAAAAATAAACTTAAAACATATAAAACTAAATATCTTAATTTTAAAAGAAAACCAACCGATAATAATTGATCTACTGGAATAAGATTATTCAAATCAAATTTATAAATACCAAGTTTAACAAAAGGATAATAAACTATTGAATCAATAAAATAAAAAATTGGAGGAAAAAATGAAGTATAAACTTCCTTACCACCACCACTAATAGATTCCTTAGACATACTAAAATCGCCACCAATAATTCTACTAGTAGGTCCTGCTATATTAAATAAATCAGAATGATAAGTAGTCCTAGATATTATTAAAATTAAAAAAAACACAAAAAAAATATGAATTTTATATTTTAAAATAATCCTTTTTATTTCTTTCATATTTAAAATAAATTAATCAATATGGTATAAATTTACCCCTATCTGGAAGTAAAAATTTTATAAAATCAATTTCTACTTCACTACTTATTTTTGTATATTTTCTATCTTTTATAACAAAATAACTAATATTTTTATTTATTTTTTTTGGTTTTTCTAAACAAATTTCTATTAAATTTTTATCAAAATTAGAATTTTTTAAATAAAATTCATCCAAATATCTTTTTAATTGAAGATAAATTTCATTAAAATCATTTTCTTTATTAAACTGAAAACCAATTTTATCAGTAATATCTATTGCTGGAACCCCTGCATAAATATGATTTTCAACAGTATCTTTTGTTAAAACACTACCAGACAAAAGCATTGATTTTGTAGACAATGATGCCATAGTTATAATACAACCAGGGGTTATCCAAACATCATCATTTAAATCAATTTTTTTCTTTGTATTAATTTTACATCCATATAAAGTGTCACCAAATTTAGCGTGAGAATATATTTGAACCTGAGAACCGATTCCAACATTGTTATTAATTTTTAAACCACCGAGAGTGTCTAAAATAACACCACTACCAAACCAACAATTATAACCAATATTTAAATCATCGGTTCCATAAGCATAAAAATTATTATTAATTTTTGTATAATCTAAAACCGAAAAACTTGGAACCATTATTGTTGAATCATGATGTATCTGAACATTATCTCCAATAATAATTGAATCCATTGGTCCACCATTATTATTACAAATTTTAATTCTCTCACCAAAATAAACATTTATACCTAATTTGTATTTTTTAGTTAAAATTAATACTTTATTAATATTATCTATTATTTCAAAATAATTATTTTTTTTAATTATTTTAATCATGTATGTATATCTTATTAACAATTCTTTTACTATTTTGATTTATTTTTATATATATTCTTCCAATATATTCAGTCAACATGCTTAATACCAAAAACATAATACTAAATAAAAAAGTCATAGTTAAATAAGTTGATAACCACCCAGACGGTCTTCCTGAATTATTAATTGTCAACAATAAATAAATTAGACCAATTATAAAAGCAAAAATTGCAACAAAAAGAGACAAAAATGAAATTGTTTTAATAAAAACATTTGAATATCCAATTATATGATTGGACCACAATTTAAATAGTTTAACAAAACTGTATGAAGATTTACCTGAGGCCCTTTCTTTGTGATCAATATAAACATAACCGATATGATCAGTTAATGAAAAAATTAATCCCTCTATATAATTATAATTACTATGAGTCTTTGCCATAGATTTAGTAATAACACTTTTAATTAATCTGACATTTGATATTGGAATTTTATTTTTATTATTTATAGTAATTACACTAATAAATCTATTTATACTACTTACTATATTTCTGAAAAAAGAATGTTTTTTTTCTTTTAATACTCCATAAACTACATCATAATCATTATCATTTATACTTTTCATCAATTTTAAAATCTCCACCGGGGGATTTTGTCCATCATCATCAATAGTTGCAATATATTTTTTAGTGGTATATTTTAAACCCTCAATAATTGCCAAATGTTGACCATTATTTTTTCTAAATTTTAAATAAGTTATTTTTTTAGGATATTTTCTTATTAAATTTCTAATTATTTTATCAACACCATCCGGAGAATTATCGTTTACTAAAATTATTTCCCAATCTACATTTTTAAGATCATTAATATCATCTACTACTTTTCCGATAGTTTTTTCACTTTTATAAATCGGTATTACAAAAGATATTGAATTTTTATTATTCATTAAAGAATTTATTAACATAATAAATTACATCTTTTACCTCGTTTTTAGTAAGTTTATAAAATAATGGCAATCTAACAAGACATTCAGATAACTTATCAGTACCAGGTAAATTATTATTATTTCTTTCAGCCATGTAAGGTGAAGTATGCAATGACACATAGTGAAAAGGAGTAGTAATTCCATTATCTTTCATAAAAGAAATAAAATCTTGTCTTTGTTTATTATTTAAACATACCAAAGCACAAAGATGACCATTAAAAGTATTAAATTTTGGTGTTTGTATAAAATACAATGGTTTTTTAATTTTTATAAACTTTTTATACATTTTTACAATTTTAATTCTTTTTTTATTAATCTTTTCCAAAATTTTCAATTGTGGATATAAATAAGCCGCATTCAAGTCAGATAAAATATAGCTAGAACCAGTATCAACCCAACTATATTTATCAACTAAACCTTCCTTGAATTGTGATCTATTTGTACCTTTTTCTCTTATAATTTTTGCTCTATCTAAAAATTTCTTGTTATTTACAATTAATGCTCCTCCCTCTCCAGAAGTAATATTTTTAGTTTCATGAAAACTTAAAGTAGCCAAATCACCAAAAGTTCCCAAAAGTTTACCGTTGTATTTTGATCCTATAGCTTGCGCTGCATCTTCAATTAAAATTATTTTATTTTTTTTACATATTTTCACTAATTCATCCATATTTGTACTGTTACCAGCGTAATGTACTGTAATTATTACTTTTGTTTTTTTAGTTATTATTTTCTTTAAATTATCCAAATCTAGATTTCCAGTTAAATTATCTATATCAACAAAATGTATATCAGCACCCCTAGATTCAAATGGTAAAACAGTAGATACAAAAGTATAAGATGGTGTTATAACCTCGTCTCCAGGCTTTATATCACACAATATTGCCGTCATTTCTAATGCATGAGTACAAGAACTAGTAAGTAATACTGGGGTATTGTATTTTTCTGCCAATAATTTTTCACATAATCCACAATAATATCCATCACCTGCAATATTTATTTGCTTATTACTTTTTACTAAATCACGAATTAGTTTTAATGATTCTGAAACAAAAACCGGCCTATTAAAGGGAATTGTCATAATTTTCAATAAATTTATTAAATATTATTTATTAATAAACGATTATCCATTATATAATAGATATTATCTTATATGAAAATTAATACTGTAACAATTTTTGGAGCTAATGGATCAATGGGCTCTCAATCTGCCGGAATAATCGCTGGGTTTGGAAATGCAAAAATCTATATGGTAGCCAGAGATTTAACCAAGGCTCAAGATGGAATAAGTAAGGCCATAGATTCAATAAAATCTGAAGTAATAAAAAAACAACTTATTCCAAAAACTTACCAAGATCTCGAAAAATGTATTTCCGAAAGTGATTGGATTTTTGAGTGTGCCTCAGAAGATTTAGAAGTAAAACAAAAACTTAACGATCAAATTGCTAAATTTAAATCAAAAAATAGCATTGTCTCCACCGTCTCTTCTGGTTTATCAATCTCAAATTTAGCCAAATCATTTGATAAAGACACTAATTATTTTGGTACTCATTTCTACAATCCACCATACAAAATGCTTTTATGTGAATTAATCTCTAGTCCAAATTCTGATCTAAAAATTCAAAAAGAGTTGTTTGATTATCTTCAAAATGTTTTACACCGTAAAGTTGTAATTACTAACGACACTCCAGGATTTGCTGGTAACAGAATCGGTTTTCAATTACTCAACGAATCTCTTCAATTTGCCGAAAAATATCAAAAACAAGGAGGAATTGCCTTAATTGATTATCTATTAGGCGGATTTACAGGTCGAAGCTTATCTCCAATTGCCACAATCGACCTAGTTGGACTCGATGTCCACAAAGCCATTGTCGACAATATTTACGACCTCACTAACGACGATGCTCACGAATCTTTTAAAATGCCAGAATTTGTAGATTATTTAATTTCCAATGATCATTTAGGAAATAAAAACAATCAAGGTTTTTATAAAAAAGAAGGGGATCAAAGATTAGTTTTTAATATTGATAAAAAAACATATGAACCAATCCCTAAGTTTAATATTGAATTTATAAATCAGGTAAAAGAACTAATTTCCAATGGTGAATATGAAAAAGCATTTGAAGTAATTTTAAAAACCAAAACTTTTGAATCAGAAATAATTCAATATTTTTTTGCTAGATATATTAGCTATTCTTTATCTTTAGTTGGACCAGTAGTAAAAACTAAAGAAGATATTGATATAGTAATGGCATATGGTTTTAATTGGCTACCTCCGTGCGCCTTAATTGATTTAATCGGTGGAAAAGAACAGACAATTAATTTAATAAAAAAACATAAATTATCTATTCCAAACGAAATCTTTAAACATTCTTCAAAAAATAAATTTTATACACTTCAAAGTGAGTTAGATTTTCGTAGTTTTATAAAAGCAAATTAATATGAAAAATCCAGTCTACATAATTGGTGGTTCACAAACAGATTTTCAAAGAAATTGGTCAAAAGAAGGAAAAACTTTTATTGCCATAATAAAAGAAGTTATCAAAGACGCTTTAGAAAAAACAAATTTAAATTTAAAAGAAATTGAATTTTTAAACAAAAAGAATAAAATTGGAATTTTTGTTGGTAATTTTGATGGTGAACAATATTTTAATCAAGGCCATTTAGGCGCATTTCTAACAGAAGTTAGCCCATCTTTTTATGGAATTCCCAGTGCTAGATACGAAGCCGCTTGTGCCTCTGGTTCTGTTGCTATAGATGCCGCTTCATCAAAGATAAAAACAGGGGATTATGACGTTGCAATTGTTTTAGGAATCGAATTAATGAAAACTGTAGATTCACAAATTGGAGGAGATTTTTTAGGTACTGCCGCATATTACCAAAAAGAGGCTAAAAATATAAGTTTTCCTTTTCCTAAACTTTTTGGTCAATTAGCTGATGTTTATATTAAAAAATATTCTTTAGATGAAAAAAGATATCTAAACTGTTTATCTAAAATTTCAGCTATCAATTACGATAATGCCAAAAAAAATCCTAACGCTCAAACCAGAAGTTGGTTTATGAACGAAGAACATGCTGAAAACCGTAATAGTAAAAGCAACATGTTAGTTGGAGGCAAGTTAGCCATTGCTGATTGTTCGCAAGTCACTGACGGAGCTGCCGTTGTCGTTTTGTGTTCCAAAAAATATTTATCAGAATACAAAACAAAAAGAAAACTAACTAATAAAAATTTCTCCGAAATTACTGGTTGGGGACATCGAGTTGCTCCCATTCAGTTCTCCGAAAAAATAAAAGAATCTAAAGATAGTCCTTTTGTTTTACCATGGACAAGACAAGCTGTATTAGACGCTCTAAAAAGAGCTAATCTTAAAGAAAAGGAGATTGATGTTTACGAAACTCACGACTGTTTCACTTCAAGTGAATATGCTGCCATATCTGCTTTTGGACTAACAAAACCAGGAGAAGAATACAAAGCAATCGAAAATGGTTTGATTAGTTTTAATGGCAAAAAACCAATAAATCCAAGTGGTGGATTAATTGGTTGCGGTCATCCAGTCGGTGCTACAGGAGTTAGAATGTTACTCGATTTACATAAACAAATAACTAAAACAGCTGGTAATTATCAAGTCAAAAAAGCTAATCACGCCATGATGTTAAACATCGGTGGATCAGCAACTACGAATTTTGTATTTATAGTAAGCAAACTATAATCTAACCTTTTCCCCATTTCCTTCCTCAACACCAAAACTATTTTGTATTTATGCTAACATTTTGTATCTAACCCTATGTCTAGCAAAATTAAAAAAATAATCTTTTCCCTTCTTGCCATAGTCTTGTCCATTCTAGTCTATTTTTATCAACAAATTAAGACATACCAAAAACAACAAGATTTAATTTTAGTAACTGAAGTTTTGGATGGAGATACTTTAGTAATCGCCCCCAACCAAAGTATCAGATTGGCCAACATTGACACTCCCGAAATCAATTTATGCCTTGGTCAAAACGCTAAAGACTTTTTAACAAATTTAATCCTTAATAAAAGAGTTAACATTGTAAGTGTTGGCAGAGATGCTTATAAAAGAACTATAGCTCTAATTTATTTACCAGATGGTCAACTAGTTAACGAAATTGTGGCTTTAAATGGAATGGGTATCTACACCAGCACTAATACTAAGGAAAAAGAAAAAATAAATTTAGCAATAGAATCTGCCAGAGATAAAAAGATTGGCATCTTTAGCCAAGTTTGTTCTCAAACAGAAAACATTGATAATTCTAAATGCAATATCAAAGGCAACATTGGTAAACATGACAGAGAAAAATATTACCATTTGCCCGAATGTGCTGAATACAATCGAACCGTGGTTGAACTACATCTAGGTGAAAAATGGTTTTGTAATGAAAAAGAAGCCATCGAGTCTGGATATAAAAAGTCTAAAAATTGTCCTTAAGCTTTTATAAAGCAGGCCTCTCCAAGCATACCCGCCATCAATCCCTCTGTTTTTTCTAAGATCACAACAACACTAAAGATTCCCGCCTTCTTATTTGAATAGGGGAGTATTAATTTAGTTTTTCCTTTCAATTTCTCTCCGACTGAAGTCAGTGAAATTTCCATCTCTTTCTCTTCTTCAAATTTAGATAAATCATCTTGACTTATTTCAAACTCAAAATAAAAAGAAGCGGTATCTAATATTTTAAAAGGGGAAGAGGCTGGAGAAACATAAAGCCCAGCAACGATATCGCTGTCATCAACAACAACCCCACTTACTGGCGAAAATAATTCAACTTGATCCAATTTTGCCTTGGCCAGCTCCACTGATCTGACACTTAAATCCAACGAGGCTTGTTTTTGTTTTTTTGAAAATCTACCCAGATCATCACTTGGTTCGCCTGCCTTAAGTCCATAGGCGTCAAAATCAGCTCTTACCTTTTCATAATCTAAAAGCTCACAGTCTAACTCTTTTTGTAAAACATTTTTGTCAAGACTAGCTATTAAATTTCCTTTTGAAACTATATCTCCACTTCTTTTGGCCACGTGTGACACCATTCCAGACGTGGCAAATCTAACTTCTACAATTCTTGCTTTTATTTCACCTTTGTATATATCAGCCATACTAAAAAATTATAACAAATATTACATTTTAAATAATAGATAAATATGTGCGGTTATGATCTATAATCAATTATCTTTATGATAAAAAAAATCTCCCCCTTTTTCACTTTTTTTATTCCTTTTATTTTTTCTTTTCTCTCTCAACGTCTAGTCATTGGCAGGGGATATGAATTCACTCAAAATAATATCTCTATTATTTTGATTAATTACGTACTTTGGTTAGGCATTTATCTCTTTTTTATTTCCATTTTCAAAAAAAATTACCAATCAATTTTTGGCTTTTTAATTTTCTTTATAATTTTTACTCTTGCCAATCGTTATAAAAGCAAACTTTTAAATCAACCAGTAACTGCCAATGATTTTTATCTTTTAAAAAATCTTCTTATATTTTTACCTGATATTTTTAACCAGCCAAACATCAAAAAAGAATTAATTGCTTCCGTAATTGCTCTATTTTTCTTTTTTTTCGCTATCAAAAAAATCTTTTATTTTCAAAACCCATCCATAAAAATAAAATTATTTCTATTACCATTATCAATTTTTATCTTAACTTTTTCTTTTTTCTTTCCTAATAAATTCAATCTTCTTATTTCTGACATTGGGATAAACCCTGATGTTTCCAATCCCATGAACAGTTGTAAACAAAATGGTGCTTTATTTTGTTTTTATGATGATTTAAAAAAAATTAAAAATCCTGCTCCTAAAAATTACAATCAATCCACCATTCAGCAAATTTACTCAAATATAAAACTTGATGAACTTTATAAACTTGATGAACTTTCAACTAAACCTAATATCATTGTCGTTCTTTCTGAAGCTCTTTGGGATCCGACTCTTTTATCAAACGTTAAAATTACCCAAGATCCAATTAAAAATATTAGACCCGATATCAAGTCCACCTTAATTTCTCCTACTTATGGTGGAGGCACTGCTAATGTGGAATTTGAAATTGCCACTGGTTTAAGTGCTTATTTTTTAACCGGCAAAATTGCTTACAGTCAATCCATTCGCCAGGATATGCCTAGTATTTTTTCTTTATTTGAAGAAAATGGTTATTCAACTGCCGCCATTCATCCTTTCGTCAAATCCACTTATAATCGCACCACTGTTTACAAGCATTTTGGTGTCGATAAATTTATCGGAGTTGAAGATATGAAGAATTACGAAAAAGCCGGGCCTTTTGTTTCCGATAAATCTTTTGCCCAAGAAATCATCAAACAATTAAATTCAACTGATCAGCCTCAATTTATTTTTACTTTATCCATGCAAAATCACTTTCCTTTTGAAGCCGATCGTTTTTCTGAACATCCAATTGATTTTTCCAGCAACCTCGACACTGAAAGTCATAAATCTCTCCAGAGTTATATTGATGGAATAAATTTAAGCGATAAATCTTATCAGGATTTAAAAACAGAAATTGAAAAATCAAAAAAACCAACAATTCTAATCGTTTATGGCGACCATCTTCCTTTGCTCGGCGATGATTTTGACATTTATAAAAAAACTGGCTTTTACCAAGATAATGATTTAAAAATGTATTCCACTCCTGTTGCCATTTGGTCAAACTTTAAAACAAATTTAGATTTACCAAAATTAATCAGTCCTAACTTTTTATCCTTAGAAATATTAAAATTAGCCCAAATAAAACCAAAATATCAATATTCTTTTTTAGAAAGTATTGAAAAAACCGATACTGTTTTAAAACAAAACTTTTCTACAAAATTAACCAAAGAACAACTAGAAAATTACGAACTTATTCAATATGACCTTGTTTCAGGTAAAAAATACGGAATAAAATAGTTAAAAGTTAAAAGTCGAAAGTTTATCAAGTAAAAACAAATTATAATTTTTTAATTAAACCAGAAATTATCTTAGAAATTTCTATAGATTTTGTATAAAAATTATTAAAATCGCTATTTGAAATATAATTTAAAGATAAAGCCAAATAAAGCATTGATCTTACCTCTCCACAAGAACCTTTTGATATAAACAAAAATTTTTTAAAATCTTTATTAGTCTCTTTTTCATATCCTTCAGCAATATTATTCATAATTGAAACAGCTGCTCTTAATATTTGATCTTTAAACGAATAATCTTTACAAAAAATAAAATTTTTATAGATATCTAAAACAAAAACTTTAGCCTTTTGCCAAACTAAAATATCTTCAAATCTCTCTATCGTCATGTAAAATTGTAACAAACTTTACAAACTTTACAAACTTTCAACTTGATGAACTTTTTTGTGCTAAAATACCACTACTATCAAGCAAAAGCGCTTTGTAGTAGGTTCTTTAAAAGCAAAGGGAAGGGAGGCAGCCAATAATGTCACCATAGCTTCTAGTGTTTCTCAAACCAATTCACCTCAAAAGACAGAAGGGAAGGTATCAGAATGGGAAACAGTTCTCAAAGGGTTAACCGTTTGCAAAAGCTGTTAAAAAAGAGAGGTCCTATGACATTGGAACAAATTTCTGATGAGACAGGTATGAGATACAACCGATGCAGAAGGATTTTGAAGCAAAATTTTTTTCAAGTAGAAATCGGGAGCAACAAAAAATGGGCTGTAAGTCAGTTAGATAAATAACACCTTCTTCCTTTGAAACAAAAAGCCGACAGGTTTATGTATTTTTTTATTCTCTGCCGGCTTTTCTTTTGGTAAAAATTTGAAATTATATTAACTTATCTTTTTCCCCTCATTTCCTCAAGGGAGGGGATCAGAAGGGTGGGTTTTATATGTTATATTATTCCATATGAACAAAATCGCAGTTGTTGGAGTCGGTTATGTCGGCTTAGTTACTAGCACCTGTTTTGCCGAACTTGGAAATAAAGTTATCGGAGTTGATATTAATCAAAAAAAAATCAGTAATTTAAACAAAGGTATTATTCCTATCTACGAAAAAGGGTTAACCGAGTTGGTTAGAAAAAACTATAGTTCAGGTAATTTATCTTTTACCACTGATATTAATAAAGCCGTTAAAGCTTCAGATATTATTTTTGTTGCTGTTGGCACCCCGCCAATGCCAGATGGCAGTGTTAATTTGGAATATGTTAAAGCTGCTGCCGAATCGATTGGTAAAGCCATGAATGGTTATAAAGTGATTATAAATAAGTCAACTGTTCCCATTGGCACTGGCAGTTTTGTTGAAAGAATTATTCAGCAAAATTATAAAGGTAAATTTGATATCGTTTCTAATCCTGAATTTTTAAGAGAGGGGAGCGCTGTTAGTGATTTTATGCATCCCGATCGAATTGTCATCGGCACTAGTTCTAAAAAAGCCAGGAAAATTGTCAATGAACTTTATGCCCCTCAAAACTCAACTATTGTTAATACCAACACTAAAACTGCTGAACTGATTAAATATGCCTCCAATGCCTTCTTAGCCACTGAAATTTCCTTTATAAACTCTATTGCCAACATTTGTGAAAAAATTGGCGCCAATATTACTAAAGTTTCCAAAGGAATGAGACTTGATAACAGAATTGGACCTAAAGCCTTTTTAACCGCTGGAATTGGTTACGGTGGCAGCTGTTTTCCCAAAGATGTTAAAGGCTTAATCCAAATTGCTCACGAAAACGGTGTTCGTTTTAGTATTCTTGATGCTGTTGAAGACACTAATTTAGCCCAAAAACAATCTCTTTTACCCAAAATTCAATCTCTCCTTGGTGAAGATCTGCATGGTAAAAATATCACCGTTTGGGGATTGGCTTTTAAACCAAAAACAGATGATGTTCGCGAATCACCATCATTAGTTGTCGTTAGACAACTCCTCGACCGCGATGCCACAGTTACTGTTGTCGATCCAATTGCCACTAATCAAGCAAAATTAATTTTAAAAGACACTGTTAAATACGAAAAAGATTTAATCAAATCAGTTACCGGTGCCGATTGTTTAATTATTGCCACTGATTGGCCAGAATTTAAGGCTATTGATTTAAAACAATTAAAAAAATCAATGAAAAAAACCAATATCGTCGACGGTAGAAATATTTTTAATAAAAGAAAAATAAAGAAACTTGGTTTTAAATATTTATCTGTTGGTCGATAATTTTTATGAAATTCATTAAAAAATATCAACACTTAATAATCGCTTGTTTTTTGTTTTTAATAATTTCAATTGTTTATCTCTACAAAATAATTCCTTCTTATAATTATGATTCTGATTTTGGTCGAGATTTAAATGACATTCTCCAAATAACCAGAGGCAAAATGTCTTTAATTGGGCCAAAATTAAGTTTTGGCGGAATTCATGCTGGACCGTATTACTATTATCTCTTTGCTCCAGTTTTAAAAATATTCAGCCTTAAACCAGAATCCATGATTATTTTTAATGCCCTTATTTTCTTGATTATTCTGGCCATTTCTTTTGGAATAATTTTAAAAAGCAATTTAAAGAATAAATATTCTTGGCTTTTGGGAGCTACTTGGATTTTTCTAAGCCCGTTTATGATTTATTCCGGCAGGAGACCAGGCAATGCTTTTTCCTATCTGGCTTTATTATTTGTTCTTTTAATAATCTTTCCTTGGGTATTAAACAAAAATAAACTATTTTTAGGATTAATTTACGGATTTTTTGTCGGAGTTGTCATTAACTTTCATCTAATTAATCTTCTCATCTTTACTCCGCTTATTTTGATTACTTTTGTTTTTTATATCTTTAAAAAGGACTGGAAGAAAATTCTTTTAACTTTCTTAATGTGTTTGGGCATTTTAATTTCTTTTGGACCGCTTTTACTTTTTGAAGCCCGTCATAATTTTGTCCAATTTAAGAATACTTTTATTGACAAATCCTACATTATGTTTGTTGATAATAAAAATCTCGTCGATCCACTCCCAACTTCTTCAAATCGTTTATTAAATTTTTGGTTGCTTCAAAAACATTTCACTACTTGGTCTCAAATTTCTTTTTTAGTTCTTTTTATCCTAACTATAGTTCTTTTAATAATTAGATGGAAAAAAATCGATTTTCCAACCAAAATTTATATTTTTTCCTCTCTCTTTGCTTTTATCTTATTAGTACTTATAGCTAAATCACAAGTCGCCATCCACTACTTCTTTCCTTTTATTCTAGCTATCCAGGTCTCCTTAATAATTTTAATTAGCAATTTATCTCCCAAAATTTCTTCCAAAATATTTTTATTATTTTTAATAATCAGTTTAATAAAATTCCCTAAATGGTTTTATAGTCCAGTCACTAGAACCATTGATAATTATCGAAATTTTACTAATAAGTTAACTTCTTCTGACTTATTTAAAAACATTGATTCTCAAATTAATGTCTTTTGCGCCCGAGAAACTCCAGTTGCTATTCTTGGCTGGGAATATCGTTATTTTATGGAATTAAACGGTTATAAGGTGTTAGCCCCAACATTATTTAATCAAGCCAATCAACTCTTGATTATTAAAGAAGCCAGAAATTCAGATAATATTGATTCCCTAAAATCTTGGGAATTAGACGAATTTGGACCAAGGGTTCTAAATAAAACTATTGAGATTGACGGCCGAAAGATTTTTTTGTTCGATAAAAAAACATCATCAACACCAAAACAACAAACTCGCTGATCACCAAACTCCAACCGCCTTGGACAAATCCTAATTTAGGAATTAAGAAATAATTTATTGTTAAATTAAACAAAGTTCCTATTAGAATTGACCAAAAAACCATATTCTGTTTATGTTTTATCACCAATAAATTTCCCATAAAAACCCTAAAATAATTAATCACTCCCGACCAAACTAATAAGCTCATGACTTTAGCCGCCACCATGAATGATTGGCCATAAATTAACTTCATAATTAGTTCTCTTTGCCAAGTAATAACTATAGCCAATGGTATTAACCCCAAAAGAGACAATATGGTTACTAATTTGATTATTTTTTTGGCTGTATCTTCCTTGTTTTCATGAAATAAAATTGTCAGTCTGGGAAAAACCACATAATTGACCACATTAATGCTCTGAAAAGCAAACAATATTTTATAAGCAGTCTGATAAAAACCGACTTGATCATTACCAAAATATCGGCCAATTAACAAAGTATCATTATTGGCATAAATAACCATTGCTGCCGTCATTCCCAAAAGTGGCAACGTTTCTTTAATTATTTCTTTCCAAAAACTGAAATCAAAAATTATTTTAATTTTTATTTTTAATAAATATGATTGCCAGATTCCCACCATTATTGTCAACACGGCTGACATTCCATACCCCAAAACTAAATTTATAGCACTTCCATTATTTTTAATTACCAACAAAGCAGAAACTAAAACTCCAACATAAAAAACCATTCTATTTAAAAACACCATTTCCATTCTTTCCCAAGCCTGAAAAATAGAAATAAAAAGTGTTTGAAAACCCTGAATTAAGCTATAAATCAAGGTCGCCACCAATAATTCAATTGAAACTGGTTTGTTAACAAACAAAAATGAAGCCGCAAAAAATAGTCCAATTACTAACGATAAAAGCAGTTTTAAACCAATTAAATTTCCTAAATATTTTTCGCTTAAATCTTTACGCTTGGCCACTTCTCTAGTGGTAATTGTTGATAAACCAAAATCTGCCAAAATCATAAAAATAGATACATAAGCAGAAGCCAAATTGAAAGCTCCAAATTCCTTTGCTCCCCAATATCTGACCAAACCAACAACTACAAAAAACAATAAAATCTTAGAAAAAAATTCAACTGCCCCCAACCAAAAAACATTTTTTATTAATATCTTTTTATTAGACATTCTTTTTAAATTGTTTGTGCCAATTCCAAGCACTGGTCATTATGGTTTTCAAATCAAAATATTTGGGTTCCCATTTTAAAATTTCTTTAGCCTTCTTGGAATCAGCAATAAGCTCTGGAGGATCACCAGCTCGCCTATCTTTAGGTGTAACTTTAAAATCAATCCCCGTAACTTCTTTTGCCATATCAATAACCTCTTTAACTGAAAATCCTTTACCATTTCCCAAGTTAAAACAGTCACTTTTACCACCCTCCATTAGGTATTTAAGCGCCAAAACATGAGCCTCGGCTAAATCAGTCACATGAATGTAATCACGAATACAGGTACCATCTGGAGTTGGATAATCAGTTCCAAAAATTCCAATTTCCTCTCTAGCCCCAATGGCGGCATCAAGAGTTAAGGGGATTAGATTTGAACTGCTTCCTTGCCATTCTCCGGTTTCACTTTCTAAATCAGCTCCACAAGCATTGAAATATCTCAAAGCCACATATCTGAAATCATAAGCCGTTGAATAGTCGCGCATGATATGTTCCACCATTAATTTTGTTTCTCCATAAGGATTAATTGGAGATTGTGGGTGTTTTTCATCAATTGGAATATATTGAGGATTGCCGAATGTTGCTGCTGACGAAGAAAAGATAAATTTATTGACATTATTTTCTCTCATCACTTTAAATAAATTTAAAGTATTAGCCACATTATTTAAATAATATTTTTGCGGGTCAACCACCGATTCTCCCACTGCTTTAAAAGCGGCAAAATGTAAAACTGCTTCGATTGGATATTTTTTAAAAACTTCTCTGATATTTTCTATGTTTCCCAAATCACCCTCAAAAAATTCACCCCATTTAACTAATTCTTTTTTACCACTCGATAAATTATCAAAAACAACAGTTTTAAATCCTTGTTCAGTTAATTCTTTATTTATGTGGGATCCGATATATCCCGCTCCGCCAACAATCAAAATCATAGAAATATTATTAATTTTTAATTACTAAATTTTACCATTTAAACAACTTTTTCCCACGGATATTCTTCATATCCAAAATGACCATACTTAGCCGTATTTTTATATATTGGTCTTTTTAAATCTAAACCATTAATAATTCCTTTAACCGACAAATCGATTAATTTCCAAGCAAATTCTTCAATCTCTTTTAAATCTTTTTTAGCTGTTTCAAAAGTTTCAATTGATTTAGAAATCGGATCTCTTTGACCAATTGCATAAGCTAATTGAACTTCACATCTATCAGCTAATCCAGCCGCCACAATATTCTTAGCGATATATCTAGCCGCATAAGCCCCACTTCTATCAACTTTTGTTGGATCTTTTCCGGAAAAACAACCACCGCCAATTCTTCCCATACCACCATATGTATCAACTATAATTTTCCTACCAGTCAATCCAGTATCCGATGCTGGCCCACCAATTTCCCATTGACCAGTACCATTAAAGATAATTTGATTAATATCCAATTTATTTAAATTATATTTTTTCAAAACTGGTAAAATTGCCAACTCGTATAAATGTTTTTTTACTTCATCTTTATTTATTTTTGGATCAAATGGTTTAGCTAAAACTATTTTTTCCACTTTTATTACTTTTCCATTTTTATAACTCACACCCACCTCAGCTTTTCCATCTGGTCTTAAATAATTTAATTCTTTAAATTGTAATTCGTCCATCTTTCGACATAATTCATGTGATAAAACAATTGGCAATGGCATTAATTGTGGAGTCTCATTACAAGCATATCCAAACATCATCCCCTGATCGCCAGCTCCATCATTATCAGCTCCAATGGCAATATCACGAGATTGTTCATGAACCGCCACATCAAAAAAAGCATCTTTAGTAAAACCCAATTCTGGTTTGTTATAACCTAGATTTTCTATCACTTTTTGGGCAATTTTTTTGTAATTTAATTTTGATTGGCTTGTCACTTCTCCTGCCATAGTTACTTTATTGGCAGTTACCAAAGTCTCTACGGCTACTCTAGAATTAACATCTAAACTTAAGGCTGCGTCTAAGACAGCATCAGAAATCTGGTCACAAATTTTATCTGGATGACCAGCACAAACAGATTCGGAAACGAAAAAGGGATATTTCATATTTTTCCTTTAATTAATTAATAAAGGCTTGTCTACTTCACGATGATTGAAGTACTAGCACCGCGACCCCTTTTGGGCTCGGTTGCTGTTCCCAATTTTCATTGGGGATCTCTTGACAAAGCAATTTTATATTAAAGTAATTTTTAAAAATTTTCAACTTGATAATTTTACAAACTTTTCAACTTTCCTTTCGTCTCTTGATCAAAAAATGACAACACACCTCCAAACAAAGCATTGATTATTCCTAAAATTCCCAAAAATGTCGACATTAATAAAATACTTTCGTTTGAGCCTCCGGCCTGAGAAAAGAAAAACAAAAACAACTGTTCTCTGGCTCCAAAACCACCAATTGAAATCGGTAAAACTAAAATCATTGAAATGATAGTCATAAAGGCAAAAATCGAAAAAATACTAATGCCAACCCCAAATTTCCAGCTAATAAACCATGCCTGCAAAATCCAAATTGTCTCGCTCATTAAAGAAATCAAAAGACATTTAATAATTTTTTTCTTATTTTCACTAGTTAATGAATCAAAAGCATCATCTAATTTGTGTAAAAAAGTAACTTTAGGCAAAAATTTTGATGCATCAAAAAAATAAATTACTAAATAAACCAATAAACAAAGAATTGTTAATACCACCAATAAATAAAAAATATAATCTGGAATATTTATGCCTTTTTTTCTACTTACAACAGCCGAAATTAACGCCAAAAACATAAACATTGAAAATCCAATAAATCTATCTAATATTATTGATCCTAATACTTTAGTTTTTGGAATTTCTGAATATTTACGATCAATCACTATCCACTTCAACACATCGCCAGCTGCTGAAGTTGGAAAAATTAAAGAATAATATGAAGCTAAAAAACTTGCTCTAGTAAAAGTTAATATTGTTTTAATTTTTATTTTTGGAAACAAAAGTAAACTCCATCTAACCGAAATTAAAAACACTATAAAAAAACTAATAATTATATTGCTTATCACAAACCATAAAGGTACTTCCCTTAAATTTTTAAAAAGACTTACTATATCAACCTTTCTAAAAGCAAAATAAATTAAAACCACCGAAAATGTTATCCTGAAAAGTTTAGAAGTAAAAATTTTCTTAAAAATCTTTAACATAAGCTAATTATTAGGATAACACGAAGTATAATTACTAAATGAGGATTTTATTATTAAGTCACATTTTTCCCAAAGCCATTGATGGGGGATCAAAGGTTATTTACAAACTTGGCCAATATTTTGAATCCCAGCAACATCAAACCCTTTACATTTCCTCTGATTGTTCCAGCACCGATGATTTTGTCAAAAAAATCCAACATACCAGCCCACCAATAAACCAAAAAATTATAAAACTCCCTGTTTATCACCATCTTCGCCGTCCATTAAAATTTTTAAATCTATTTTTAAAATCAGATTTTTTAAAAGTTCTTCAAAAAGGACCAATTTTTAAAATTATTCCATTTATAAAAACTGTAATCAAAATTATTAAATTCAATCCAGATTTAATCGTCGCCGGACCTCTTCCTACCACCATTGTCCTTTATGGTAATTTTTTCAAAAAAATAACCAAATCAAAATTATTAATCAATTCTTCATTTCATCCAACTGACTTCGATTTTCAACAAAAACCTTTAATCAAATCTCTCCAATCCGCCAATTTTTTATGGACTCTTACCCAATTCGAAACCGATTATTTTATTAAAAATTTTAATATTGATCCTAAAAAAATTATCCTCGCCGGCAATGGAGTTGATTCTAATTTTCTGTTAAAAAGATCTAAAATAACTACTAATAAACCCACTACTAATTTATTGTTTATCGGTTCTCTTTCCGCCCATAAACGTGTTGATCTTCTTATCCAATCTTTTTCTAATTTTATTTCCCCAAAAATTTCTCTAACTATTGCCGGTCAAAAAACTCTTTTTTACCCTCAAATCGAAAAATTGGTCAATTCTCTTGATCCAAAAATAAAATCCCAAATTAAATTTATTTTCGACTTTCCTCAAAACGATTTAATTAATCTTATTGATAATTGTGATGTTTTAGTTTTTCCCTCAATCCAGGAAAGTTTTGGATTAGTGGTCATTGAAAGTTGGGCCAGACAAAAACCAGTAATTTGTGCCGATATTCCAGCCCTAAAAGAACTGGTAACTAAATCAAATGGAGGATTATTATTCAAAACCGACGATCAAACTGATCTAGCTAAAAAAATTGAATTTATTTTTAATCATCCCAAAAAAGCAAAAGAATTGGGGAAAAATGGTTACGAATATGTTAAAAATAACTATACTTGGAAAAAAGTAGGAGACAAAATATGTCAAAAAATATTATTTTAATTTTTACTCCGGTTTTAATAATTATTGCCGGTATTTTAATTTGGCGTTTATTTTTTTATTTACCAACCTCTAATTTTATTAAAATCAAAATTGCCGACACTGATTACAAAATTGAATTAGCCAAAACTTCATCTCAAAAAATAAAAGGATTATCAGATAGAGAGTCTCTTTGTCCAAAATGCGGTATGCTTTTTATTTTTGGCTTTGAAACTGACCTGCCTTTTTGGATGAAAAATACCCTTATTCCATTAGACATGATTTGGCTTGATAAAACCGGAAAAATTGTCGATATTAAAACGGCCACTGAAGTTAATTCCCAAAAAATTTACACCAACCAGTCTCCAGCCCAATATGTTCTTGAATTAAATGCCAACGATTCTAAAAAATTAAACCTAAAAATAGGCGATATAATTTCATTACCAAATACTTTATAACTTTAAAAACTTTAAACTTGACAAACTTCTCTATTATCATTCCAAACTACAACGGTGGTCAATTTTTATCTGAATGTCTCAATTCACTTCTCTTAAGCATTCATAATTGTCCCGAATCTCAATTTGAAATAATTTTAATTGACAACAATTCACACGATAACAGTATTGAAATATTCGAAAATATCGTTCCTAAAAGTTTCCATTATCGAATTTTATTAAATCCTAAAAATTATGGATTTGCTAAAGCGGTCAACCAAGGTATTAAAAAAGCTAAATATAAATATGTCGTCCTTTTAAATAATGATCTAACTATGGAAAAAAACTGGTTTAAATTAATCAACCAAACCATTAAAAATAATAAAAACCCTAAAATAGGCACTTTCTTTGGCACTGTTCTTACTAAAGATGGCACTAAATTTGAATCTCAAGGTTTAGAATTTTTCTATCGAGGCAAAGCCAAAAACATTTCCAATGGAAAAAATTTCACCCCATCCTTGTCAAAGGAGGAGACAGGGGGTGGATTAGTTTGGGGAGCCTCTGCCGCTTTAGTTGTTTATAAAAAAAACATTTTAGAAGAAATCGGCCTCTTTGATGATGATTTTTTTGCCTATGAGGAAGATGTTGATCTGGCTCTCCGACTCCATAATTTAAAATATCAAACTCTCTATATTCCTCAAGCCATCTCTTACCACTTAGGTGGGGGAACTAGTAATAAAATGGGTATTTTTAGAAACAAAATGGACGCTAAAAATTGGATTTATATCATTGTCAAAAATTTTTCTTCAAAAGAAATATTAAAAAATCTATTTTCAATAACAGAAGAGCGATTAAGAAACCTGTCTGGACTATGTAAACAAACAATTCGTATTTATAAAATAAAATCTTTTTTTTATCTACCCTATGTCTTAATTTCCACCTATGGTGAAGTTCTTTTAAAATTACCCAAAATGTTTAAAAAGCGAAAAGCTATCCAAAAATTGGTAAAATTACATAATTAAATATGATTATTGGTATTGATATTTCTTCTATTCCCTACAAAACTGGTGTCAGTAGCTACACTCTAAATTTAGTCAGAAATCTTCTTAAAATCGATAAAGTAAATACTTACAAACTTTTTTATTCTTCCATGCGCCTTCCTTTACCAGAAGAAATCATTGAACTCAAAAAAAATCATTCTAATTTAAAAATTTATCAATTTAAACTACCTCCGACTTTACTTCAAATTTTATGGAATCAATTACGGCTCTTTCCAATTGAACTTTTTATCGGCAAGTGTCATCTTTTTCATACTTCAGATTGGACTCAGCCACCGACTATAAAGGCCAAAACTATTGCCACTGTCCACGATTTAACTCCATTTCTATATCCACAATGGCACCAAAAAAAGGTCATTGTGGCTCATAAAAATAAAATGCGTTTGGCAGTAAAAAAATGTTCTAAATTAATTAGTGTTTCTCAAAACACTAAAAATGATTTATTAAAAATATTTTCTCAAATTAATCCCCAAAAAATTGAAATAATTTATGAAGCCGCCGAAGAAAAATACGGAAAATTTATAAAACTATCTAAAGATGCTCAGCAAAAGAAAAGAGAGGCCATTAAAAAACAATATGATCTAGATAGATTTATACTCGCCCAAGGCACTCGTGAACCCCGAAAAAATTTAAAGAGATTGATAGATGCTTTTATTGCTTTTAAAGAAAAAAATCCCAATTGCCATGTTGATTTAGCCATCGCCGGTAAATACGGCTGGGGTCAGGATGTTGATGGTGTTAAAGATCCATCAGTAAAAATTCTTGGCTTTATTCCCGAAAAAGATATGGTCGCTCTCCATGCCAGTGCTCTTTGTTTAGCCTATCCCTCACTTTATGAAGGCTTTGGTTTACCTTTAGTCAAATCACTCAAAGTTGGTACACCTATAATTACCAGCAATATTTCTTCTATGCCTGAAGTCGGAGGTAAAGCTGCTCTTTATATTGACCCAACTTCAACCGAAGACATAACTAAAGCTATTACCAAGATAATTAAATCGAGTGCCGTTAGAAATAAATTAACATCAGCCGGTTTAATTCAAGCCCAAAAATTTGATTGGCTTAAAACCGCCGAAGAAACCTTACAAGTTTATCAATCCCTATGATTATTGGAATTGACGGTAATGAGGCTAATATAAAAAACCGGGTTGGTGTTGGCCAATATGCCTTTAATCTTCTAAAGAATCTTTATTTATTGGATAAAAAGAATCAATATATTATTTATCTCAAAAATCCTCCTCTTTCCGATCTACCAATAGAAACTAAAAACTGGCGTTATAAGGTATTTGGACCAAAAAAACTTTGGACGAAATTTTCCCTACCTATTCATCTTTTTACTCAATCAGAAAAGTTAAATCTTTTTTATTCTCCCAGTCATTATTCTCCTTCTTTTGCTCCTTGTCCCACCATTCCTACTATTCATGATTTAGGCTATCTTCAGTTTCAATCTCAATTTACCAAAAAAGATTTTTACCAACTAAAAAATTGGACTAAACAATCAATTAAAAAGGCCTCTCATATAATTACTGTCTCTGATTTTTCTAAAACCGAAATTGAAAAAACTTATAAAATCGATCCTAAAAAAATAACTATTGCCTACAATGGTGTTGTTGATGAACCATTCAAAATTAATATTAAAGATCAACAAAAGATTATTTCTTATTATCAGCTAACATCTAAAAAATATTACCTGTATTTAGGCACTCTTAAACCCAATAAAAACATTCCTTTTTTAATTAAATCTTTTGCTAAATATTTAAAAATAACTAACTCAAAAAACAAACTCGTCATTGCTGGAAAAAAGGGTTGGCTTTTTGATGAAATTTTTTCCACTGTCAAACAAGAAAGATTAGAAAAAAATGTCGTCTTTACTGATTTTATTGACGATATTCAAAAAACAGTTCTTTATCAAAATACTCTAGCTCTAATTATGCCCAGTAGTTACGAAGGCTTTGGCATTCCTGTTATTGAAGCCATGAAATTAAATACCCCCGTAATCTCTAGCGATATCCCTCCATTAAAAGAGGTGATCCAAAATAATGGCTTTTTTTTCGATCCCACCAACCAAGAACAATTAGTCAATCAATTAATTAAATTTGAAAATACTAGCCTTTCAGAAATCGAAAAGATAACCAAATTAGCTAAAGTCAGAGCTGACTTTTTTAATTGGGCTAACACTGCCAAATCAGTATTAAAAGTTTTTGAACAATTTCAAAAATAGGTTTCACTAACTTTACAGCTTTATAAACTTTATAAACTTGATAAACTTAATTATGAAAGATAGAACTGGTAAAAATCTAAGTCTTCAAGAAATTTGTCAAAAAATCTTCAACCGTTTTAAAACTATTTTACTTGAATTTTGGCTCATGATCCTTCGTTTTATTGGCTTTATTCCTATTCATACTATTAGAAAAATATTCTATATTGCCTCTGGAATAGACATGCCTTTTAACTCAACTATTCACATTGGAGCTAATTTTTTTAAACCATCAAACATTAAAATTGGCCACGACACCATTATTGGTGACCATTGTTTTATGGATGGTCGGGCTAAATTAACTATTGGTAACCATGTCGGAATTGCCAGCCAGGTCTTAATTTACAACGATGAACACGATATTAATTCTATTGATTATAGAAATTCTTTCGGCCCAGTTGAAATCGGTGATTATGTTTTTATCGGCCCTCGATCCGTCATCTTACCTAATATTAAAATCGGCAAAGGTGCTGTCATCGCCGCTGGTGCTGTTGTCACCAAAGATGTTCCCGAATTTGAAATTTGGGGTGGAGTTCCAGCCCAAAAAATAAGTGATAGAAAAAATAAAAACCCAAATTATAAACTCGGTCGTGCTATGTGGTTTCAATAATATGATTAAAAAAATATTAATCATTATTTTTTTTCTTTTTAATATTTTTGCTATTGTTTATTTAATTAGTCCTACACCAAATTTCCCCGATTTAGCCAACAGTGTTAAGTCTGATCTTCCTGGAGATACGGTCCAAATCGAAAATGTCTCCGCTTACTTTACCAACATGACCCGAACCGAAGTTATGAATTTCTATAAAGCTTACTACAGTGGCCCATTTAGAATCATCATTAATCATCCGCCAGAAAAAGCCCAGGAGCTTATTGTTAACACTCTTCAAAGTTATTATTTTGAAGAATTTATTTTACCTTTTAAAGAATCTTTATATATTAATGGATTCGAGTGGGAAAATAATGTTTTTACTAAACCAGAAAATAGAGACCAATTTAAAATTATTTATAATGGCAAAGAATATAAATCTAAAATTACCCTGCGTCTTTATCCAACCTCTATTCCCAAAAGAATTTTTGCCTTTTTATTCACTGAATTTGTAGTTATATTTGCCTTTTACACCTATAAGTCATTTTTAAAAAAGAAACATGATTAACCCGGTCCTTTCGATAATTATAATTTCTTATAATACCAGTGACATTACTGTTAACTGTTTAAAATCCATATTTCAAGACAAAGGCCTTAAAGAAATTCCTTTTGAAATCATTATTATTGATAATAACTCTCAAGATGACAGTTTAAAAAAAATTAAAGAATTTCAAAAATCATTAAAAATTGGGAATTGGGAACTGAAAATTATAGAGAATAAATTCAATGGGGGATTTGGAAAAGCTAATAATCAAGGTTTAAAAATTGCTAAAGGTAACTATATTTTATTATTAAATTCTGACACTATTGTTCTTCATTCGGCCATCAGTCAAAGCCTTAATTGGTTATGTTCCCATCCTGAGGCTTCAGTTTGCACTGCTCAGCTATTAAATAAAGATAAAACCATCCAAGCATCTGGTGGATTTTTCCCCAATTTAATCAATGTTATTTCTTGGTGTTTGAATCTTGATGACCTTCCTTTTGTTAATAAAATGATTAAACCGCTCCATCCCCATACCCCTTATTTTTATACTCATGACAAATTTTATCTAAAAGATCATCAGCAAGATTGGGTCACTGGTGCTTTTATGATGATTAGGAATTCTCATTTAAAACCAACTAATGGCTTCGATGAAAATTATTTTATGTACGGCGAAGAAGTTGAATTGTCTTATCGTATCAAAAAAAATAATCCCCAAGGTCAAACTTGGTATTTAGTTGGTCCTCAAATTATTCATCTTGGTGGTGCTTCGGCTAAAAATAAGATAGATCCCATTCTCAATGAATATCTCGGAATTTTAACTTTTTTTAAAAAGCACAAAACTAGACTCGAATATAAAATTGTTAAACATTTAATTAAATTTAATGCTCTTAACCGCAGTGTTATATACTCTTTAAAGGGCAATAAACAAATTGCCTCTCTTTATCTTCAAACATGTTCAAAAATATAAACATCTTTAGACCAATAATTGCCATTCTTCTTTTTTTTATTCCTCTCTATCCTAAATTTCCCTTAATTGGCGTCACTGGTACCTATGTTGCTATTCGTCTAGATGATATTGTCATTGCCATTTCTATTTTAATCTGGCTTATTTATCAAATAATTCATAAATTTCCAGTTTTTAAAGTAAAAATTACCAAATTATTTTTAGTCTATTTTTTGGCCATTATTGCCAGCTTCGTTACCGCTTTTTTAATTTATCGAAACACCACTCCTGATAATATTTTAATACTTCATCTCCTACGTCGTTTTGAATATATTTCCTTATTTTTTATTGCCCTTAACAGTATTAACTCAACTCAAGATTTTAAACTCAGTTATATTTTTCTTCTGATTTCTACTTTTTTTGTCAGCATTTACGGTTATGGTCAAAAATATCTGCAATTTCCAGTAATTTCCACCATGAATTCAGAATTTTCCAAAGGTCAACTAATTAAAATGAGTACTTGGACTAGAATTAATTCTACTTTTGCTGGCCATTATGATTTAGCCGCCTTTTTAAGTGTCGTTTTAGTTATTATTGCCGTTGTTTTTATTGTTAGTAAAAACATTTGGACAAAAATAATCAGTTTTATTGTTTGGATTGCCGCTTATCCAATTTTTACTTTTACCGCTTCTCGTGTCTCCACTTTTGCTTTTTTAGGCGGCATTTGTTTTACCCTATTTGTTTTAAGAAAATATCTCTGGATTATTCCTTTTTTTATTTTAGTTGGATTTAGCATCTTCAGTTCTAAAGACCTAAATCAAAGACTATTAGCTACTATTCCCGCCATTAAAAATCAAATCAAAAACACTGCCACCTCCACCATAACTCCCACTCCAACTCCAGCACCAATCATTGCCGCTGTTACTCCAAAACCAAGTTCAAAACCAATCGTTCCCACCCCAACTGTCATCCGTAATAAACCAACCGAAAGTTATCCAACTGTCGACGCTGACGCCGGTGTTGCTAGATCCGGAGAAATTCGCTTCAATGTCGAATGGCCCAGAGCCATTAATGCTTATAAAAAAAATATTATCACCGGCAGTGGTCTTGGCTCGATAACTTTAGCCACCGACAATGATTATTTAAGATCTTTAGGGGAAAGCGGACTTTTAGGTTTTGTCTCTTTTATGGCTATAATTTTATTTTTTATAATAAAAACCATACCGTTGATTTTTAAAAAAGAAAAAACCAGCCATAATTTAATCTCCATAATTTTCTTAGGATGTCTCTTAACTACTTTAGCTAACGCCATTTTTATCGACGTTTTTGAAGCATCAAAGACAGCCTATCTTTTTTGGATAATGATGGGTCTTTATTATCAATCATTAAATCTAAAAAATGAAAAATAAACGCAAAATTTTAATGCTTACTCCTTATCTCCCTCGTCGCGCTCAATCTGGTGGACAAAATAGCTCCTATTATTCCATAAAATATCTCGCAGCTGAAAACGATATTACTCTAATTTGTTTCAGTCGTGATCAAGAGGGTCTAGAAGAAATTAAACAATTTTGTAAAAAAGTTATTGTTGTTAAACGCGGTAAAACTTGGACTGCTAAAAAAATTCTCTATACCGGTTTTAGTACTTATCCTTTTTTAGTCGCCAACTATATTAGTAGTGAGTTAAAAAAAACCATTGCTATTGAATTAAAGAATCACCAATATGACTTAATTCATTGTGAATGTTTTTATTTAATGCCCAATATTCCTAAAACCGAAATTCCCATCGTTCTTGTTGATCAAACTATTGAATACGCTGTTTACCAACATTATGTCGAAACTGTTCAAAAGTGGAAAAAAATAATTAAACCATTTCTATGGCTCGATGTTATTAAATTAAAATATTGGGAAACTTATTATTGGAAAAATACCCACACTGTAGTTGCTTTTGCTGCTGAAGATCAAGAATTAATTTGTAAAGTTACTGGTCGAAAAGACATTAAACTTTTTCAAAATGGTGTTGATAATAAATTTTTTGAATCAAAAACAAAAACCCCAAAAAGTCCGTTTCCATCCATTCTTTTTGGCGTTTCCAACATGAAATGGATGCAAAACCGCGAATCAGTCGAAATGATTATTAAAGATTCTTGGCCAGCAATCAAAAAGACCATCCCTGAATGCAAACTTTATATTATTGGTCGTGGTGCTCCAGATTATTATGGTCATTATCGATCTAAAGATATAGTTGTTGAAGAGGCTGATTTTGATGGTGAAGCTCATGATCCTATATATTATTACCAGTATTGTTGGACTTTAGTCGCTCCTATGGGTAGTGGTGGAGGTACTCGTAATAAATTCCTAGAAGCTATGGCTTGTCGACTTCCAATTGTCACCACTCCAGAAGGAATGGGCGGAATTAAAATTGAAAATTTCAAACAATCTATTATTTGCAGCTATGATCAAATTGCTAAAAACACTATTGACCTTTTAAAAGATGATAAGAGAAGAACCAAAATGGGGGATGAAGCCAATAAACTTATCAGCAGTAAATACTCCTATCAAAGTAGTGTTAATGGTTTAAACCAAATTTATAAAGAAATTACTAATAAAAAATAAAATGGATTTATCTGTCATTATTCTTAACTACAATTCAGCTGACTATCTTAAAAAATGTCTTGAAAGTATCAGCAAGTCAGATATTGGTAATTATCAGTATGAAGTCATTGTGGTCGATAATTGTTCCACTGATAACAGTATAAAACTAGCCAAAGATTCTAAAACACCAAATACTAAGTACTTGATATTAAACACTAATAAAGGTTTTGCTTATGGCAATAACCAAGGTTTAAAAGAAATCAATCCCAAAACTCGTTTTGTTTTATTTTTAAATCCCGACACCATCATTCAAAAAAATACATTTAAAAACATGATCGATTTTTTTGACCATAATAAAGATGTTTCCGCCGCCACTTGTCAAATAGATCTTGCTCTTACAGGTAAAATGCAACCAGAATGTCATCGCGGTTTTCCTACTCCATGGAATTCTTTATGTTATTTTAGTGGACTCTCAAAGTTATTTCCTAAATCAAAAATATTTTCTGGGTATTTTATGGGTAATTTAGATCTCACTGTTCCTCATAAAATTGATGCTTGTGTCGGCGCTTTCCTAATGGTTAAAAAAGACGTCGGTGACAAAGTTAATTGGTGGAATGAAAAATATTTTTTCTATGGTGAAGATTTAGATTTTTGTTATCAATTAAAAAAACAAAATTTTAATTTATTCTTTAATCCCGATTGTAAAATTATCCATTATCAAGGTGTTTCCTCTGGCTTAATTAGTAAAAGTAAACATCTCTCCCTGGCTTCTAGAGAAACAAAAATTAAAGTGGCTAAAGCCAGCACTCAGGCCATGAAAATTTTTTATCAAGAAAATTTATTTTCTAATTATTCGGCTCCAATTCGACTTTTAGTTATGCTCGGTATTAAAATACTAGAACTTAAAAGAGTTTTTAAAGCCAGATATTTATGAAAAAAATGAAACATATCGTTATTGATGCTCGTCTTTATGGACCAAAACACACTGGAATTGGTCGATATACTAAAAACTTACTTAAAGCTTTAGTAAAACTTCCTGATTTTAAAAAATATAAATTTACCCTCATCATTTATAAAAATTTAGAAGAAGAAGTCAAAAGAGATTTAGGTGATAATTTTAATTACGTTACCACCAACATTCATCATTATTCTTTAGCTGAACAATTTTTATTGCCTTTTATTATTTACAGATTAAGAGCCGATTTAGTTCACTTTACTCACTTTAATAAACCAATTCTTTATTTTAAAAAATCAGTCATTACTATTCATGATCTGATTAAGCACTTTTTTACCGGCAAAGACACTACTACAAAAAATCAATTTTTATACAGTCTAAAACACTTAGGTTATCTATTTTTAACCAATATTATCGTTAAAAGAAATCAATTAATTGTCCCCAGTAATTTTTGGCGCAAATATTTAATTAAAAAATATAAATTAAATCCATCAAAAGTTGTTACCACTCATGAAGCTGTTGATCCCACTTTTTTATTTAATGATCAGAATAGTCTCATCGAAACACCACAAAACTATATTATCTATACCGGTAATTTATATACTCACAAAAATATAAAAGTTATTTTGGAAGCATTAAAAGGTTTACCAAATATTAGTCTTAAAATTATTTGCGCCAGAAGTTTTTTTAGTGAAAAATTAAAAGACAAAATAGTCGAAATGGGACTTAAAAAACAAGTTGAATTCTTGGGTTATTTAGACGACAAGCAGTTTAAAGATATTTATCAAAAAGCTCTGGCTTTAGTCCATCCATCGTTAATGGAAGGCTTCAGTTTAACTGGTCTCGAAGCCATGGCTCTTAATTGTCCTGTTATTTCTTCTAATGCCAGTTGTTTACCGGAAATTTATGATGACTCAGTTTTATATTTTGACCCTAATAGTGCCCCGGATTTAGTTCAAAAAATTAATCAACTCAAAAATAACCCCGAACTTAGACAAAAATTAATTAAATTAGGTCAACAACAACTTAAAAAATATTCTTGGTCTAAAACAGCCAAACTTACTATGGCTGTTTATAAAAAATTATTATGATCAAACCAAAGGTTGCTCTCTTTTATGATTGGTTAAACCAATGGGGAGGAGCCGAAAAAGTTTTATTAGACCTAATTAAACTTTACCCCAAAGCTCCTGTCTACACATTAATTTATGACCCAAAAAAAACTAAGTGGTTACCCAAAAATACTGTCGTAGTTCCTTCATTTCTTAACAAATTATCTCCTTCTAAAAAAAACAATATTCTTCACACTCCGCTTTATTCATCAGCTGTCCGCAGTTTTGATTTTTCTAAATTTGATATTGTCATTTCCACTTCATCAACTATTGGCCACCATTTATTAATTCCTAAAAAAACCCTTTTTATTTGCTATCTTCACAACGTTAATCGCCACATTTATCAACAAAAATATCATTGGCCACTTTCTTATTTAATTTCTAAATATAAAGAAAAAGATAAACTTTACTCCCAAAATCCAGATTGTTTTTTTTGTAATTCCAAAACCGTTCAGAAAAGGATTTTTGATATTTACAAACGAAAAGCCAAAATAATTTACCCGGGAATCGATACTTCTTTTTTTATTGCCTCAAAAAAGAAAGTGAAGGAAAAATATTTTTTAATTGTTTCCCGTTTGGTTTCTCATAAAAAAATTGATATTGCCATTAAAGCCTGTCATCAATTAAACAAAAAATTATATATTGTCGGCACTGGCCGAAATAAAAATAAGTTAAACAATTTAATTAATTATCTTAAAGACAAAAAGATAAAATTATTAGGTCAAATTGATAATGATAAACTTTTAAATCTTTATCAAAATTGTCAGGCCCTAATTTGCCCCCAATTAGAAGATTTTGGATTAACTCCTATTGAAGCTCAATCCTGTGGCAAACCAGTTATTGCCTACAACAAAGGAGGATTAACCGAAACAGTAATTAATGAAAAAACAGGAATCTTTTTCAATAACCAAACAGTCAATGATTTAGTTGATGCTATTCAAATATTCGATTCAAAAAAATTTTCTCAAAATCTTTGTCGGCAAAACGCTAAAAAATTTTCTAATCGAAGCTTTATGTTAAACTTTGAAAGAGAAGTAAATCTAATATGGAACAACAATCACCATCGATAAAGCATTATATTTTTGTCCTCTGTGGCGGCACTGGACCACGTCTTTGGCCATTATCTAGAAAAGACAATCCCAAACAATTTCTTTCTCTCTTAGACAAAAAATCAATTCTAGAACAAACTCTCAAAAGATCTCAACGAACAGTTGATCCTCAAAATATTTATATAGTTTCTGGAAAAAATTACTTTGACAAAATTATTAAAATCGCTAAAGATTTTAATCTAACTAAAAATGTCATCATTGAACCAGAAAAGAAAAATACTGCTTTAGCCATTCTCTACGCCGTCACTAAGATCAAACAAATTGACCCTAATGCTGTTATTAGCACTCTTCCATCAGATCACTATATTAAAAACATTTCTCGATTTAAACAAACTTTAGCCAAAGCTAAACGAATAGCTCAATTAACCAATACTATCGTTACTATTGGAATTAAACCCACCAAACCAGATTCTTCTTACGGTTATATTTATCCAGATAAAAAAATTGACGACTATTATCATGTTGCTAAATTTATTGAAAAACCAGACGCCAAAAAGGCTCAAGATTTAATTGATAAAAATTCTTATTGGAACTCAGGAATTTATACTTTTTCAATTTCCACCATCCTTTCTGAATTTGAAAAATTACAACCAGAATATTTTTCCATCTTTAAAAGATTAGAAGAAAATTTAAATTATCCAAAAAAAATAGAACAAATTTATAAAGAGTCTCCTGATCTGGCAATAGATAAGGCCATTTCAGAAAAATCATCAAAAATGACCATGGTTCCCGCCACCTTTGATTGGAGTGATATTGGTGAATGGGAGACTATTTTTTCAAAATCAATTAAAAGAAAGGATAACAATGCCATTATTAATTCTAAAACTCAATTTTTAACCACTAATTCTCAAAATTGTTTAATTTCTGGTCAAGATAAAAAATTAATCGGTTTGGTCGGAGTCAATAATTTAGCCGTTATTGATACTCCAGATGCTTTATTAGTTTGTAATTTAGACTCTAGTTTTAATGTTCGAGATTTAGTAAGCTTAATGGTGAAAAATAAAAAATATAAAGTATATTTCCTAGGTCAAAAATGAGAAAAAAAATATTTGCAATTTTTAAAAGAACCATCGACATCATAGGCTCTATAATCCTTTTGATTTTATTTTCTCCCATAATGTTAGTCACTATGGTTTTAATAAAATTTGGTTCAGTCGGACCAATTTTTTTTAAGCAAAAAAGAGTTGGCAAAGGTAGCCACGAATTTTGGATGTATAAATTTCGTTCCATGTATATTGGCGATAACGATAAAAGACTTAGAGAAAATTATCCTGACTTATGGAAAAAATATAAAGAAAGTGGTTGGAAATTACCAATGTGTGAAGACCCTCGTATTACTCCCATCGGTAAAAAAATAAGATCTCTAACTATCGATGAATTTCCTCAATTGATTAATGTCTTAAAAGGGGACATGAGTCTAGTTGGACCAAGAGCTTATCGCGAGGAAGAACTTCAAGAACAAGAAAAACGATATCCTAAAACCAAAAAATATATTGAAATAATAAGAACAGCCAAACCCGGAATTACTGGTGTCTGGCAAACTTCAGGACGAAATGACATTACCTTTGAAGATAGAGCCAAAATGGATGCTGAATATATCAAAAAAGAATCATTTCTTGAAGAGATATTGATAATTATCAAAACTCCAATGTCCATGTTGTCTCGCTGGTAGTTTTAAGTTAAACTTTAATATGGATCAATTAAACCCTGTAGTGCCTCCTGTTAAAATCAAAAAAACAATTCCAAAATTTGTCTGGATTATTTTAATCATTTTATCGATAATTACCGTCTTACTTTTCTTTTTTATTTTTGTCCCTGGCAAAAAAATATACTCTCAAGTTAAAAACATTAAAGAAATAATTCCTGCCGTTAAAGAAGCCATTAATGATAAGGATTTAGACAAGATTAAAGAATCTTTAAACACTGCCACTAATCAGGTTAACTCCATCGAAATTAATTATAAAAAACTTGCTTGGACAAAGATTTTACCCATAGTTGGTAACTATTATAAAGATGGCCAACAAGCTTTAATAATTGCCAATCAAGGAATTGACACCGGTAAAATATTAATTCAAGCAATTGAACCATATAAAGATTTCTTAGGTGCTAAAGGTTCTTCAACCAGCAACGAAAAAACCACCGAAGATAGAATTGCTTTTTTAACCGAGTCAGTTGAAGGTTTGATTCCTTATTTAGACCAAATTGAAGCCAAAGCCGCCATTATTCAGACCGCCATAGAACAAATTGATCCAGATCGTTATCCGGAGGAATTTAGAGGTATTGAGCTTAAGTCCAATATAATCAAAGTTAAAGATATTGTTGATGAAAGCTACAAGTTTATTAAAGATGGTAAACCGATTATCGGTAAAATATCTTGGCTTTTAGGTAAAGACTCTCCACGCAAATATCTAGTGATTTTTCAAAATGATGGTGAACTTCGACCTAGTGGTGGTTTTTGGACAGCCTACAGCACCCTTACTGTTAAAAATGGTAAAGTTATTCCCGGTACTGCCAGTAATATTTATGATCTTGACGATAAAATTGCCAGCAAAATTCCTGCACCTCGTTTAATTAAAAGCTATCATATTGGCGTTCCTTACTTAAATCTTCGTGATAATAATCTTTCTCCAGATTTTCCGACAGATGCCCAAATATTTTTAGATCAATATTACAAAGCCATGGGTAAAAAAGATAAATTTGACGCTGTAATTTCCATTGACACCAATCTTTTGGTTGATATGGTAAAAGTTCTCGGAAAACTCGACACTCGTGTTGGAACTTTCACTGCCGAACCAGATAAAAGGTGCAACGGTTGTCCGTCAATAATTTATGATTTGGAATGGATTGCTGGTCGACCTAGAAATTACATCGAAAAAAATAGAAAAGATTTTATGAATCCACTCATGTCATCTTTGCTTTCCAATATAATGGGTTCAGAAAAAACCAAAATGCCTTCTATTATTGAAGCAGGACTAAAAAACATTAATGAAAAACATGTTATGTTCTATTTCCCAGATGATGAAATACAAACTATAGGTAATTTAGCCAATATTACCGGGAAAATAGTTGATGTCGAAAAAAATGTAGACTATTTTCATTTAAATGATGCCAATTTTGCCAGTGCTAAAAGCAATATTTTTATCACTCAAAAAATTAAACATGACATCACCATTAAAAATAATGTTGCCGAACACAAAATCTCAGTAACTTACGAAAACCCAGCTCCAGCTTCTAACTGTAATCTAGAAAAAGGAGACCTTTGTCTTAATGCTTCTCAATATCGCGATTTGTTCCGATTCTACGTTCCCATCGGTTCTAAGTTAACCAAAATGACTGGTTCTGAAGTCGAAGCAGTCCAATACGAAGAATTAAACAAACAAGTGTTTGAAGGTTTCTATGGTAATAAATATGCCTTAAATGCCAAATCTAGTATAAAAACTTCAATTCAATATACTTCCAGCGTCACAGTTGGTTCAACTTATACCTTATTGCTTCAAAAACAGCCAGGAACTAAACCGGTTGAATATGAACTAACAATTAATGGCGAAGAACAGCCTGCTTTTCAGTGGGTTGCTGATAAAACCATTAAATTTTCCCTATAATGGATAAATACCAAAGTACAGTTGGCATTGTTATTAATAAAAAAACAATTAAAGAAACTGATTTATTAGTAACTCTTTTAACCCCAAAAAACGGTAAAATAATTGCTCTCGCTAAAGGTGCCAAAAATATCAAGAGTAGTCGTTTAAGTTCTCTTCAGCTTGGTAATATTATCAAGGTTCAACTTTATCAAAAAAATGATTTTTTATGGTTATCAGAAGCCCAAACTATAACCCCTTTTCTTCAACACAATAAAAGCTTAACTCAAATAAACCTATTATTTTATTTTTTAGAAATTTTAAATCGATTAATTGCTGAGAATCAACAAATCGAGAATATCTATAAAATCTCCCAAGACTTAGTTGAGGCTATTAATCAAAATCAATTACATCGTTATATTAAAAACGAAATTTTATTTTTAGAGACTCTCGGATTTGGTGTCCCAGATGAGATTACTCAATATTTTAAAAAAGAAGATTATAAAACCACCCAACAACTTATTAAAGGATTTTTTGAGTCTATTATTGAAAAGCCCCTTGAAAGCAATAAACTTTTTAGGTAAATCAGTTATAATATTGCATGGCCGAAAATAATCAAAATGAATTAGTTAGTAAAATCGTCAGTCTTTGCAAAAGACGAGGAATAATTTTTCAAAATTCTGAAATCTATGGTGGTGTTCAAGGTTTTTACGACTACGGCCCAATTGGTTCTTTAATGAAACTTAACTGGAAAAATCTTTGGTGGAACGATAATATTACTCATCGTCGCGATGTTGTTGGTATTGACGGTTCTATTATTACTCATCCAAAAGTTTGGGAAGCATCAGGTCATGTCAAAAATTTTGCCGATATTATGGTTGAATGTAAAAAATGTCATAAAAGATTCCGCCCAGATTTATTGGAAGATTCGTCAAAATGCCCCGAATGTGGTGGTGAATTCACTACTGGTCGCAAATATAATATTTTATTTGAAACTGAAATTGGTGTCATTGAAGGTGAAAAACAACATGCTTATTTAAGAGGGGAGGCTTGTCAAACTATTTATCTCGATTTTAAAAATATTGTTGACTCTTGCCGAGTTAAAATTCCTTTTGGTATTGCCCAAATCGGAAAAGCTTTTAGAAATGAAATCACTCCAAAAAATTTTTTATATCGCACCCGTGAATTTGAACAATGGGATATTCAATATTTTGTTCATCCGTCAGAAATGGAAAAATGGTATGAATATTGGAAAGAAAATCGTATGAATTGGTATAAAAAAATATTTAATAATCCAGATAATTTAAGATTTAGACAACATGAAAAAGACGAACTTGCTTTTTACGCTAAAAAAGCTTTTGATATTGAATATAATTCTCCCTGGGGTTGGGCCGAAATGGAAGGAATTCATTGGCGTTCCGATTATGATCTAACTCAACATTCTAAATTTAGTGGCCAAGATTTAACTTATATCGATCCAACTACTCACGAAAAATACTTGCCTCATATAACTGAATGTTCTGGTGGTGTCGATCGTAGTTTCTTTTTTATACTTCTCGATGCCTACCATGAAGAAAAAACTGAATCTGGCGAAATCAGAACCGTTCTTAAAATTAATCCTAAAATTTCCGCTTATAAAATGGCCATTCTCCCCCTTGCCGCCAATAAACCAGAACTTATTAAAAAAGCTGAAGATATTTTTGAAAAATTAAATGAAAAGTACTCGGTTGACTATGATGATTCCAGTAATATTGGCAAAAAATATCGCCGCCAAGATGAAATCGGTACTCCATGGTGTTTGGTTGTTGATTATCAAACAATGGAAGATGGCACCGTCAGTATTCGAGATCGTGATACTATGCAACAAATCAGAATTAATTCCGATGAGGTTGACAGTTGGTTAGAAAAACAGTTAAATAAATGATATGAAAAAAATAACAATTATCTTGATTCCAATTATTTTTTTAGTTTTAATATTAATTTTTGTCCTTACCAAAACTAAAAAAACTACCATTAATATTCCAACTGAAACCAAAAAAACTTCTAAAGAAATCCAATTATCTGATGATGAAAAACCAGTTGTCAGCCTTATACCTCGAGTAGATGGACATAATTTAACACTTAAAATTACTAATATTCCCGACAAATTTACTACTGTTGATTACGAATTAATTTATACTGCTGAAGATGAAGGTTTAGAAATTGAAAAAGGCGTTAGCGGTACGGTTAAATTAACCGGTTCTGAATTAGAAAAAGATGATCTATTGTTGGGAACTTCTAGCTGTACTAATGGTTGTAAATATAAATATGACGAAGGAGTTAATGGTGGCACACTCACCTTAACTTTAACCACCTCTGATAAACAATATGTCAGTTATGAAACTCCTTTCACTTTAAAAAGTGCCACTAATCTCAATAAATCCAAAAAATTAACCTTAGATTCTGAGGGCTTAATCATTAATGGTACTGTCAATTCTAAAAATGACTATTTTATAGTAATTAAGAATTTTAATTCTGTTTATTCTGTTTTTTCCAGTGGCAACGGTAAAGGTAAAATTACCTCGATTGAACCAAGCACTGTCACTAAAACTGATTTAACATCAATAGTTGGTGATTATATTTCTAAATAATGGATTTTCATATTCCAGTTTTATCTGCCGAAATTATCGATTTTTTTGATATTCAAAAAGGTAAAATTTACATTGACGGCACTCTTGGTCACGGAGGACATGCTCTTGAAATTCTTAAAAAAGGCGGAGTTGTTTATGGTATAGACCAAGATCCTCAAAATTTAAAAATCGCTACCAATCGCATTAAAGAAGCCGGTTTTGAAAATCAATTTTTTCCTATACATAACAATTTTAATAAACTGGAAAATATTGTAAAAAATAAGATTAAACAAAAAATTGACGGCTTGATCATTGATTTAGGGTTGAGTCAAAATCAACAAACCAATCAGGGAAGGGGATTTTCTTTTAACGATAAGATATCTTTAGATATGCGCCTTGACACTCAAAAACAAGAATTAACTGCCGAAAATATTATTAATACCTACGACTACAACGAACTTTTTGAGATTTTTAGTAAGTATGCTCAAGAAGTTTATGCTAAACCAATTATTTTAAAAATAATTAGTGAACGTCAAAAATCACCCATTAAAACAGCCACTAAATTAGCTGATATCATCCGAGATTTTTATAAAAATCATCACCTTAAATCAAAAATAGATCCTAGTACTAAAATTTTTATGGCCCTTCGAATCGTAGTTAACGATGAATTTGAAAATTTAAAAAAACTACTTACTCAAAGCCTAAAAGTTGTTAAAAAAGATGGAAAAGTTTGTATTATCACCTTTCACTCTGGAGAAGACCGTATTGTTAAGTTGTTTTTAAATCAAAACCCTTTATGTTTAGCCCAAAAACCAATCAAACCTTCTTTTGAAGAAATAAAATATAATCCACTCTCTCGCTCAGCCACCCTAAGATCGTATAGAATAGTATAAGATGTTTAACAAACCATTCTTTATAATTCTCTTTATTCTCATCGCCAGTCAAATTCTTTTTTCTTTCTATTACTCTAGCGAGATTATCAATCAAAATAATATTATCAATCAAAACCAAACAACCCTTCAATCTTTAAAAATAACCAATCAAGAATTAGAAAAACAACTAACTTCGCTAACATCTTTGAATCAAATTCAATTTTTGGTTGATCAAAAAAATTATATAAACTTAAAAGAAACTCTTAACCTTCAAAATTAAAGTGATAAATCAAAGATCTAAAATATTATCTATTGCCTTAACTTTTTGCTTCATCTTAGTTTCATCGCGTCTTTTTTATTGGCAAATAATAAAAGGACCAGAGCTAAGGGAAAAAGCTCAAAACCAAGCTTATAAACTAGAAAAAATAATACCAGAACGAGGGAAAATATATTCATCAGATAATTTTCCCTTGGTTTTAAACCAAACCACCTATCAATTATCAATTTATAAACCAAATCTTAAAGACAGCCTAGACGAAGTCATCGATAAAATAGAGCAAAATTATCCTAACTTTAAACTTGAAAATAATATTTCCATTGATAAATTTAAAAACAATCCAAATCAAAAATGGATTACTTTTAACTCGTTTTTTAGTGATAGCCAAAAAAAACAACTAGAAATCCCTGGGCTTGAATTTCAAAAAATAGCCAAAAGATATTATCCAGAAAATTTAATGGCCAAGGATATTCTCGGAATAATAAGTAAAGATTATCAAGGATCACCAGTTGGTTATGGTGGATTAGAAGCTTTTTATCAAAAACAGCTAAAAGGAAAAACTGGGTTCGTTTGGGCCCCACAAGATGCCACTGGCAAAACCATTTTAAACAAAAAAAGTTGGAGCTCTGAATCAATAAATGGTAGAGATATTTTTACTTCTATTAATCGAAGTGCTCAATTTTATGTTGAAAAACTATTACAAGAGGGTATAGATAAATATTCCGCCGACTCTGGTTCTATCACCGTTATGGAACCAAAAACCGGAGCCATTTTAGCTATGGCCTCTTTAACCAGTACTAGCTCCGCTACTATCAGTTCGATTAGAAATCCGGCTATTTCCGACCTTTTTGAACCAGGATCAATTTTTAAACCCATTGTTGTGTCTATGGCTCTAGATAATAAATCTATAAATACAGATTTTATCTGTAGCCAATGTCATCAACCTAACGTTATTGGTAAGTACTTTATCAGCAATTGGGATAATGAATTTCATCCTAACTCCAGTCTTCAAGATATTATTAAAAATTCGGATAATATCGGTATGAGTTATATAATCGAAAAACTCGGAAAAGATGATTTTTTGAAATACTGTCAGAAATTAGGACTCAACCAAAAAACTGGAATTGATCTTCAAGGAGAAGCTAAACCGTCTTTAAAAACTGAATGGCCTGAAATCGACCTAGCTACCGCTTCTTTTGGTCAAGGAATTGTTGTTACTCAAATCAACATGCTTCAAGCTTTTAATACCATTGCTAATAATGGTGTCTTGGTTAAACCAAAAGTTGCTAATTATTTTACAGAAGGGGATAAAATCATAAAAAATAAGAACCAGACCGAGACAAAAGTATTTAGCGATCAAACTATCACCGATGTTAAGGCAATTCTAAAATATGCTGTTGAAAATGGTGTTGTTTCACAATTTAAGCCAAAGAAACTAGAAGTTTGTGCTAAAAGCGGTACCGCTCAAATAGCTATTGGAGGAAAATACACCGATTCAAAAACTATTGCTTCATATATAGGATTTTCGCCTTGTGACAATCCTAAATTCACCATGATTGTCACCATTAATAATCCCAAAACTTCTCCCTGGGGATCAAGTACCGCCGCTCCAATTTGGTACGAATTAGCGTCAAAACTAAACGATTTGTTATAATTAAACACCAAATGATTCAAAAACTTAAAAATATTTTTATTCATCTACCAAAAAGTATTTTTTACAATTTCTATTACGGTTTTCCCTCAAAAAAACTAACTCTCATCGGAGTTACTGGTACAGATGGCAAAACCACCACCTGCACCCTAATTCATGAAATTTTAAAACAATCTGGCCTAAAAACAGGATTAATTACCACTATTGGAGCCAAAGTTGAAGACCGGGAAATCGATACTGGTTTTCACACTACTACACCAGATCCATCTTTACTTCAAAAAATTTTGGCCGAAATGGTTAAGGCCGGTATGACTCATGTTGTTTGTGAAGTTACTTCTCACGCTCTTGATCAATATCGTTTTTTAGGTTGTCAATTTGAAATTTCTGGAATTACTAATACCTCTCACGAACATCTTGATTATCATAAAAATTTAACCAATTACATCAACACTAAAGCCAAGTTATTTTCTATATCAAAAAGTGCTGTTTTAAATAAAGACGATCAATCCTTTGAAATTATTAAAAAACAAATTAAAACTCCCTTTAAAACATTTAGTATTAAAGAAAATTCCGATTATCAAGCCAAAAAAATTAAGTTAGATCAAAATCTACTTAACTTTGAAGTCAACGATCAAAAATTTACTACCGATAGTAATTATGAATATCAAATTTACAATATTCTTTTAGCTTTAGCCATTTGCCAAAAATTAAAAATTGATTTAAGTCTTGTTCAGAAAACCATAGAACATTTTCCTGAAACTAAAGGTCGTCGAGAAGAAATTCCAAATGATTTTAAATTTAAAACTATTATCGATTTTGCCCACACTCCTTTTGCTTTGGAAGCCTCACTTTCATCACTTAGAAAAATAGATAAAGGTAATCTTATTGTTATTTTTGGTGCCACCGGAGGACGAGACCAAAGCAAACGCCCTGAGATGGGTAAAGTTGTTTCTAAACAAGCTAATATTGCTTTTATTACCGCCGACGATACTCGAAACGAAAAAATAGAAGATATTAATAAACAAATAATTAGCGGAATTGACCCCAAAAAATCAGAGTTGATCGATTATCAGGAAATAAAAAACAAAAAACAAATTCAAAATATAATTGAATTATCAAAACAAAAATTTATTTATTTTAATATTCCTAATCGGCAAGACGCTTTCAATCTAGCTATAAAATTTGCCCAACCACAGGACATTGTTATTGCCTGCGGTAAAGGTCACGAAACCACTATTCTTCACGGCCGCACTGAATATCCCTGGTCAGAAGCCGAAGCTTTCAGAACCGCTTTTAGACTTAAAAAATTAAATAAAAATGGCTCAATTTAACTTAAAAAATACCAAAAGTATTGAAGAAAATTATCAAAGCGGACTTTTACCTCAAAGGAATGATAAAAATTCCTTTTACTTTCAAACGAGCAGTCGTTCTAATTTAGAAAATTTTAATCTTAGTTCAGAAAATCGCCGAATATTACGAAAAACCGAAAATTTCACTTTCGAGAAAAAAAGCCTTAATGATTTTGACTATAATTTTAAAGTTCAAAAAGACATAGCTGGTTGGATAAAAAATCTATCTTGGAATTTTCCCGTTAGCTCCGTCAAAAATGTTTTTAAAAATCATATTTTTAATTATCTATACATTTGGAAAGACGAAAAAAACGAAATTATTGCCTATTCTTTGTGTTATTTTTCAAAAAATATCAGTCACATTGCTTATGTTTTTTATAATCCTGCCCTTGCTAATAGCAATTTACCAATTAGGCTAGTACTTCAAGCTATTATTGATAGTCAAAAATTAGGTTTAAAATATTGTTATCTCGGTCGTTTCTCCTTAGAATCCGGTTATTATAAAAGAAATATGCCTGGTTTTGAATATTTTAAAGATAATAATTGGGTTACACTTAATTAATATATGCACATCCATATTCTAGGCATCGCTGGTACGATGACCGCTCCTTTAGCCGTCGCCTTAAAAAAGGAAGGACACTTAATCACTGGTTCTGACCAAGAAAAAATTTATCCGCCTGTCAGTACTATTTTAAAAAAATCTAATATTAAAATTAATTCTCAAAAAATTGATTCTACTATCGATTTGGCCATAATTGGCGGATCATACTCCAGTTTTCAAAAAACCAAAGAAGAATTTGAGCAAATTAAAAAACTTAAAATTAAATATATATCCGCAAGTGAGTTTATAGCTCAAAAATTAATTAAAGAAAATTCTGTTTTAATTGCCGGAACATATGGAAAAACTACCATCACTTCCTTAGTTTCCTGGATCTTTTGTCAATCAAATTTTAATCCAAATTATATGTTTGGAGGCGAAGCCATTAATCACTTTCCCTCTACCAATATTTCTTCGTCAAATTGGTCTGTAGTTGAAGCCGATGAATCAATTCACGGACTCGACAACCAAGCTAAATTTTTGTATTACCCAGTTAAGTTCTTAACATTAACTAGTGCTGATTGGGAACACAAAGACTCATATTCCACAGAAATTGCCAATTTTAATGCTTTTAAAAAACTCATAACCAATGTTCCAGAAAATGGATTTTTACTCGTCAATTCTAAAGGTTTTCAAACTAAAGAGTTAAGCCTTTATTCTAAAACAAGAATAATCACATATAACTCATCAAATTCGGACTACTATCTAAAACATATAAAAATAAAAAAGAGTTATTCTGTTTTAAATATCAGAACCCCCAGAAATATTATTGAAATCAAAACTAAATTAATAGGTCAATTTAATTTTGAAAATATTCTAGCAGCAGTCGCTCTAACCGACAGTCTCAATATTAATCAAACTATTATCAAAAAGGCCATTTTCAATTTCAAGGGAATTAAACGCCGAATTGAAAAAATTTATGACCAAAATAAAATTACCATCTTTGATGATTTTGCCCAATCTTCAAATAGAATTAAATCTACATTAGAAAGTATTAAATCTCATTTTCCCAAAAGAAATATAAAAATTCTTTATCAACCTCATGCTTCCTTTATTCAATATAAAGAAAGCTTAAAAGATTTTAAAAACGCTTTCTCCTTAGCTTCTGAAATTGTTTTATCAAAAATAAATTACAACCATAACATTGATAAAAACAACCGCACTACTGCCAAAGATTTTAGAGATATTATCGGTTCAAAATTAGTTTATATACCGATAGACGAAGACATTATTAATTTTTATAAACAAAACCTCAAATCTGGCGATATTTTAATAAATATGAGTTCTGGCGGTCTTAATGGAAACAACATTGTCAAATCTGTTATTAATTATTTAAAATAATCTATGTCTAGATATATCATAACCGGTGGTAATCAACTTAAAGGCGAAGTCTCTATTAGAGGCGCTAAAAACGCTAGTTTTAAACAAATAATTGCCTCAATGTTGACTAATAAAACTGTTTCATTAAATAATATTCCTCAAATATCTGATGTAAAAATAACTTTAAGCATTGCTAAAAGTCTTGGTTGCCAAGCAAAACAAATAGGTGAACATTGCCTTGAATTAACTACTCCAAAAATAAATAAATCAATTGTTCCCAGTGGTACTGGAGAAAAATCTCGAACCTCTTTTATGTTTGTAGCTCCGCTTCTGGCCAGAACTGGTACTGCCACAATTCCATCACCAGGAGGGGATAAATTAGGCAACCGACCTCTCGATCGTCTTTTCGATTGTTTTTCTCAAATGAATATAAAAACTTCTGAAAAAGAAAACGAAATTACTTTCAACACCGACAAAATCATTGGGACTCATTACACTTTTACTAAACCGTCACATACTGTTACTGAAGTAATTATTATGACTGCTGTTTTAGCCCAAGGTGAAACAATTATTGATAATGCTGCTCTAGAACCAGAAATTGATGATCTTATTTTAATGTTAAATGAAATGGGAGCCAAAATTGAAAGAGATCCATCCAATAACAAAAGAATTACCATCCAAGGCGTTTCTTTATTAAACGGAACTGAACACAGCGTAATTTGCGATCGAAACGAAATTGTCACTTTCGCTTGTGCCGCTTTAGCCACCAAAGGTTCTATCTGCATTCTTAGAATAAAACCAGACGTAGTCAAAACATTTTTAGACGTTATAAAAAAAATGGGGGCCGAAGTTAAAGTTGGTAATGATGAAATCTGTATTCAATGGGTTAAACCATTAACTAATATAGATATCGAAACTGGTCCAGAACCTATGTTTATGACCGATTGGCAAGCCATCTTTACTGTTCTATTGACCCAAACTGTAGGGTGTAGTTCACTTATTGAAACAGTTTTTCCAAATAGATTTCAACATATTGAAAATCTCAAAAAAATGGGTGGAAAATTCAATTTCTTTAATCCACCTGTTAAAGATCCAGATAATTATTATCAATTCAATAAAGAAAGTGATAATCCTCAATACTTCCACGGTGTAAAAATATATGGACCAACCATGCTTAAACCAGCCAACTTTGTTATTAGTGACCTTCGAGCCGGAGCTTCAGCTACTGTTGCCGCTCTAACAGCTCAAGGAAAATCAATTATTGATGGAGTTGAATACATAGAAAGGGGATATGAAAAATTAGCTGAACGTCTTTCTTCTTTAGGTGCTAACATAGAATATATAAAAACGTAATTTTATGATGCATTTATATCTTGGTTTATTACTTTTTTCTTTTTTAATCACTAGTATTTTAGTTGTTCCTTTTATTAATCTTCTCTATAAACTTAAGTTTCAAAGACAAATTCAAAAAACTACCGACTTCCAAAATAAAAGAACCACTATTTTTGATAAATTTCACAACCAAAAATCTGGCACTCCTGTTGGTGGCGGTCTTCTGATAATAGTCTCAGTTTGTTTAATGTTTATAATTCTTTTCCCCATACTTAAATTCTCCAGAATCTTTATTTCCTCCAACTACAATATAGAGAACGAATTATTTATTCTCTTTTTTACCTTTATAAGCTTTGGATTATTAGGACTTTATGACGACATCTATAAATTTTTCGGATTTAAAAAAACTGGCTTTTTCGGCTTGAAGATGGTCCACAAATTTATATTACAAATATTGATCTCTTTAGTTATTTCTTTAATGATTTATTTTAAACTTAAGATCGAATTCATTTATATACCCTTTTTAGGTCCCATTCACTTAGGATTTTTCTTTGTTCCTATTTCAACTGTTATTATCACCGGTTTTGCTAATTTCTTTAATATAAGTGACGGCCTAGACGGGCTTTCTTGTGGATTATTAATGATTGCCTTATTTTCATTTTGGATTTTAGCCAGCAACTCTTTAGACACCGTCATTTCTTCTTTTCTGGCACTTTGGATTGGTGCTCTAATCGCTTTCTTGTATTTTAATGTTTATCCAGCCAGAATCTGGCTTGGCGATGTTGGCTCACTTTCCTTTGGAGCCACTTTTGCGGTCATTGCTCTTTTATTAGGAAAAATAGTCCCCTTAATAATTGTTGGCTCACCCTTCATTATTGAAGGTATGTCCAGTGCTATTCAGCTAATTAGTAAAAAATATTTTAAAAAGAAAATTTTTCCAGCCGCTCCGCTTCATTTAACCCTTCAAAGTATTGGTTGGGAAGAACCAAAAATAGTTATGCGTGCTTGGTTGGCTGGAATTATATTAGCAATCTTTGGATTATGGCTGGGAATAAATTAGATTTATTAAAACAGGAGATCCAATATTATATTGGCTTACCTTATAGTAAAAACATCCTTAAGAACGGAAAAATAATTAAAGAACAATTTCTTGGGGGTAAAGGTAATTATCGTCAAATTGCAACCGAAACCATTAGACTTGCTCAACAACAAAAAATAGATTTACTTAAACTAAGTAACCAAGAGTTCTATAATTTTCAAAAGAAAAATCATCTTGGAATAGATTGTTCTGGACTTGCCTGTCAGTTATTAAACTTTTATTTTCAAGCTGATTTAAATCCGCGAAAAACTTCAGCCGACATGTTAACATCTGCTCCAATTTCCCAAAAAATAACCGATTTGGATAAAATCCAAACAGGTGATTTAGTTCGCCAAAACAACGGCCATCATGTTTTATTTGTCATCGAAAAACAAAACAACACCATTTACTACGTTGACAGTTCACTTAAAGGCAGGGGAGTAAAATATGGTAAGTTTGATATTACCGATAAAAATTTTATTCACCAAGGTTTTTATCGATTACTTTTCCTCGATTAATTCTCGATATTTTAACGGGTTTATAGACAAAATCTCAACTTCAGTTCCACATTCAGGACACTCGATAATATCTCCCACCATAGTATTTTCTGTTATTTCAATTTCGGTTTGACAATCTGGACAAATAACTTTTTCGTTCATGTTTTATTAAATTAATAACTAGTATAATTAAACTAATTATATGGCAAACACTCCTTTAATCAAATTAGAAGATGTTTATTTCAAAAGAGAAGATCTAAATGAAACTGGATCAGCTAAGGATCGGGCTATTATTTTTCAAATAGAAAATCTCAAAAAACAAGGATTTAATAGTGCTGTAATTTCTAGCACTGGCAATGCTGCCATTTCTGCTTGCCATTTTTGTTTTTTGAACAAAATTAACCTAACCGTTTTTTTATCACCCAAAGTAAACAAAAATAAATTAAATTTAATCAAAAACTGCCAAATAGTTTTCTCTAATAAAGCCATTAGCGATGCTATTAAATTTGCTAAAAAAAATAACGCTTATCTTTTACGTCAATCAACTGACCCCAGTGCTTTAATTGGTTATCAAGAAATTGGCAAAGAATTAACCAAAGCTACCAGCATTTTTGTTCCAGTTGGCAGTGGCACCACTCTTTTAGGAATCTCCCAAGCGGTTAATCCTTCAGTTAAAATGTTTGCCATTAAACCAGAAAACACCTTATTAACTGATGCTCTCACTGTCAAATACCAACCCCTAAAAAACAGAGTAGCTTCTACTGTCAAAAATTCTGAAGGGTCAGAACTAATTATTCAAAATAAAGAAATCTTGGAAGCTCAAAAAATACTAGAATCAAATAATATAAAGACCTCTCCCGAGGGAGCGTTGGCTTTTGCTGGATTTAAAAAAGCTAAAAATCAAAAATTAGATATCGGTAGTTATCCAGTTGTAATCTTCACCGGATGTCAAAGATAAATTTAGAAACTATCATTAATGATTCTCACTATTCCTTTTATTTTTTAGTGGTCGATAAGTTTCTAGACATAAATCTACCTCAAATCAAAAATTTTCACAAAATTTATCTTTCGGATTATTCTTCAATTAAAGTAAAAAATAGCGGAAAGCTTCTTAGTAATCAGAAAGTAATCGATTACATAAAATCGACATCAGGTTCTCTAATTCCCGCTATTATCCCTTTTAAGCCATCTGCTAAAATTGATTTTTTATGTAAAAAATATAATTGGATAAATGTCAGTAATCCAGCCCCAATTAACCGATTTTTAGAAGATAAAATCAAGTTTGCCAAACTTTGTCAAAAATATAAATTACCAATGATTCCTTTTGTCATTGGTAATTTTAATCAAAAAAACTTTTTAAAATATCAAAAATTATATGGCCCAAAATTGGTCTTACAAACTCATTTTGGTTGGGCTGGAAACAGCACTTTTTCTGCTTCGTCTTGGAACGAGATTAAAGATAAAATTTCTCCAGAAGTTATTACTAAATATAGCCCTTTTATAAATTCTTCTTATTCTTTATTAAATAATTGTTGCCTTACTAAATTTGGTCTAATCCAAAGTCCTCCAGCTCTTCAATATACCGGAGTTAAACCATTTACTCAAAACCCATTTACAACTGTTGGTCGACAATGGCCATCTTTTGCCCCATTAAAAATAATTAAAAAAATTAACACCATAACCAAAGATTTTTCCAAAATTTTAGAAGAAATCGGCTATAAAGGTTTTTTTGGACTTGATTTTTTAATCGATCAAGATAAAGTATTTTTATTAGAATGCAACCCTCGATTAACTGCCTCTTTTGATTTCTATACTAGACTCGAGTTAGGTCAAAAGATAACCCCTCTTTTTTATTTCCATCTGGCCGAATTTTTAAAACTTGATTATCAAATTGACATTAAATTAGAACAAAAACGATTTGACAATAAAAAAATTATTGGCTCTGAATTGACTCCAAAAAATAAAAATAATAATTCTTGTCAGAAGCTAAATTTTTTTTATCCTTTATCTAAAACCACTAATCCAATTTCTATCCCAAAAGATTTAAATGAAAAAAACTAAATCTCCTTTATTATTTTTAGTTTTTAGTCTAATTTTTATTGGCCTTATTTTTATTTCCATCTCTTCATTAAGTGAAGCCAATTCTACTATTGGTGACAAATTTTTCTTTATTAAAAAACAAGCCTTTTGGCTTATTTTAGGTATAATTTGTTTTTTTATAACTTCAAAAATTAAAATTGAAACAATCAAAAAATTTTCTTTTCTTTTTTATGCAGCCTCTATTTTATGTTTAGTTTTAGTTTTGATTCCTGGTTTTGGCAACGAAGCTCTTGGAGCCAAACGCTGGCTAAATTTAGGGTTTACTAGTATTCAACCATCAGAAATACTAAAACTTAGTTCAATTATTTATTTTGCTTATCTATTTTCTAAAGAAGAAAAACGTCATATAAAAAACCTGATTTTTTATTTAGGAATTCCTTTTATTCTTATCATCATTGAACCTAACTTGAGCACTGCTATTTTAATCTCTGCCATTGTTGGTTCTATTTATTATCTTTCTGGTGGCGATGTTATGCCTTTATTCGGAATTATCAGTCTTATTTTAATTTTAAGTGTGCCATTAATCTTTTTTTCACCCTATAGATCGGCTAGATTAAAAACATTTTTAGAACCTCAACAAAATCAAGAAACATCTTCCTATCATAGCAACCAAATAATACTAACTCTTTCTTCTGGGGGTCTCTTGGGAAAGGGTTTTGCTAATTCAGATCAAAAATATAAATTTCTACCTAAAATATCAACCGATTCAATTTTGGCAGTTATTGGCGAAGAGGTTGGTTTTGTTGGTATTTTTGTAGTTTTATTAATTTATCTTTCTTTAATAAATTACCTGTTAAAATTTTCCAAAACTATAGATGACCAATTTCAAAGCCTTTTGGTTTCCGGCACTGCCTGTTGGATCGCCTACCAAAGTTTGATAAATATTTCTGCTATCGCTGCTCTTATACCCCTAACAGGAGTTCCTCTTCCTTTTATTTCCTATGGTGGATCATCACTATTAACCCTTTTTGTCGCCATTGGTTTAGTCAGAAATGTCGAAAAAAACCAAAAAATGCTGTTATACTCAAAGAGTGACCACAGTCAAACAAAAAAAAACGATCATTATCACCGGGACCCATCTCACCCCAGCCTTAGAACTCATTCGACAACTAAAATCAGATCCTGAAATTGATTGGCAAATAAATTATATCGGCCGAAAAAACAATTCTAGTGTTGACAATACTCCATCTATAGAATCCAATATAATCCCTAAAATGGGAATAAATTTCTATTCAATTAATTGCGGAAAATTAGACCGCCGATGGATTCCAAATACCATTAGAGGTCTTCCCCAAACATTTAAATCCGTTTTTCAATCCTTTAAATTAATCAAAAAAATTAAACCAGACGTTATTATTTCTTTTGGTGGCTATGTTTCCGTTCCCATTATTATCGGTGGATTTTTTAAAAAAATTCCTTCAATCACCCACGAACAAACCCTTACTAATAGTTTAACTACCAAAATTAATAGCCTTTTTGTCAATATAGTTGCCCTTTCTTTTAATAATCAAAAACAAAAAAATAGCCTCCCTAAACATAAAATAGTTGTTACTGGAAATCTTTTACGACAGGAACTTTTTAATCCTAAAAAATCAAAAATAGGGGATCAGATTGCTAAAATAAAAACAAAAATTATTTTTATTACCGCTGGTAACCAAGGTTCTCATGTTATTAATCTAATAATTGAACAATTATTACCTGAATTAAAAAATTATTTTATAATCCACCAAACTGGGAAAAACGATTTTGATAAATTTAATAAATTATCTAAAAAATATCCTAATTATCGAGTTTTCGACTATATCGAAGCCAATGATATTGGTCATATTTTTAATAAATCAGAACTCATTATCAGTCGCTCCGGTGCTAACACCAGTCAAGAAATAGTCGCTTTAAACAAAAAATCAATTTTAATTCCCTTAAAAATCAGTCAACAAAATGAACAATTTTTAAACGCCACCTGGGTTAAAGAAAAAATCCCCGAATTTACCGAAATAATAGAAGAGAAAAATCTAAATAATATTAGCCTTTTAGGAGTTATAAAAAAGTTAATTTCTCTTAAAGTCAAAAATAATATTACCAAAGAAACTAACAATCCAAAACTTTTAAGATTGATTCATGAAATTATTTAAAATTTCTTTATTCATTATTTTTTTTTCCCTATTATCTTTTTCTACCTATTCATTGGTTAATTTTTCTAATAATAAAATTAACCCCGCTTCCAGTAAAAATAATTTTTATCTCCAAATAGAACATGCCTTAAAAACTAGCCAACTTGTAACCACTAAAAACACCATTAGGGATTATCAAAATCAGTTTGAATTCTATATAATTAATGAAAGTAATCCAATTAAAGTTAATTTATCAACTCAAAAAAATCCTTATTGGCAAATTACTTCTTTACAAGAAATTTTAAAAACAGCTAAAATTAATAATAAACAACTTCAATTAGTTGATCTAAGTATTAATCATCCTTATGCAACATTCAAAAATAATTAATGTAATCGATATCGGTACCTCAAAAATTACTACTCTTGTTGGTCAATATTTTGAAGATGAAGATAAATTTAACATTGTTGCTGTTTCTTCGATTCCATCCTTAGGTTTTAGAAAAGGACAAATAATCAACCTAGAGCAGGCCTCGCATACTATCACTCAAAGCATAGAATCTGCTGAAAGAATGGCTGGTTTTCAAATAAATAGTGCTCATATTTCTATTTCTGCTCCTCATATTGAATCAATTAATTCCCACGGTGTTGTTGCTATTAGTAATCCCAATGGTGAAATTGATCTTAATGACATAAACCGTGTTACCGAAGCTGCTAAAGCTATTTCTTTACCAACCGGTAAAGAAATAATTCACATTATTCAAAGAAAATTTACTGTTGACGGTCAAGAAGGGGTCATTGATCCGGTCGGAATGAACGGTATCAGGCTTGAGGTTGAAGCCCATTTAGTTTTGGCATCAAGCCCGGCCTTAAAAAATCTCAAGAAATGTCTTGAAGATATCGGTATTAAGATAGAGTCTTTGACTTACGCTGGACTAAGCACTGCTACTGCGGCTTTAACTGATACTGAAAAAGAACTCGGTGTTGCTTTGGTTGATATTGGTGGCAGTATTACCAACATTACTATTTTTTCAGAAGGTTCACCTGTATTTTCCTCTGTAATTCCAGTTGGAGCTAATAATGTCACCAATGACATCGCTATCGGTCTTCGATTTTCCATTGAAGATGCCGAAAAAATAAAATTAAAATTAACTAAATTAGCTGAAACTAAAAAATTTGAAGATGAAGTTGAACTCTCTCATTTTGATATTCATTCCGATGATAAGAAAAAAATCTCCCTTCAAATGGCAATTAACGGTATTATTAAACCTCGATTAGAGGAAATTTTTAGTTTAATTTATTCCCAAATTGAGACCAGCGGTTTCAGTCAAACAATTCCTGCTGGTATCGTTTTAACTGGCGGGGGAGCCATGACTGTTAACGCCAAAGAAATTTGCAATAAAATAATTCCTCTGCCATTAAGAATTGCCGATCCTCCCAAAGTCGGAGGTGTAGTTGATGATATTATTAATCCGGCTTATACTAGCACCATTGGTCTCTTAATCCATAATAAAAACACTAAAAAGAATAGTGGGTCAAATATTAAGGCTCCTAAAGTTTCTATGGGTGGATTTATTGGCAAGTTAAAAAAGATTCTAGAACCACTTTTACCCTAAAATATGGGATTAATCAAAACTCTTACTGGACAATTTGCCAAAATAAAAGTCATCGGAGTTGGTGGCGGTGGTAATAATGCCATTAATTCAATGATCTCCGAAGATTCCATCAAGGGCGTCGATTTTATTTCTGTTAATACCGATTCTCAAGCTTTGTTAAATTCTTTGGCCTCAGTCAAAATTCAAATCGGTGAAAAATTAACTAAAGGTTTAGGAGCAGGTGGTAATCCTCAAATTGGCCAAAAGGCAGCAGAAGAATCCAAAGAAAGAATTAAAGAAGTGTTGGAAGGCACGGATATGGTTTTTATTACTGGTGGCATGGGAGGAGGCACTTGTACTGGTGCCGCTCCGCTTATTGCCCAAATCGCCAAAAAAGAGTTGGGGATTTTAACTATTGGTGTCGTCACTAAACCATTTTTATTTGAGGGCACTCGCCGCATGACTAATGCTGAAGAAGGAATTTCTCAACTAAGAGAAAATGTCGATACCTTAATTGTCATTCCTAATCAAAAAGTTATGGAAGTTGTCAACACTAAAGCCACCCTGCTTGAAGCTTTTAAAATTGCCGATTCTGTTTTAAGTAAGGGAACTAAAGCTATTGCTGATTTAATCACTGTCCCTGGTCTTATAAATCTTGATTTTGCTGATATTAAAACCGTCATGAGTAATGCTGGTTCTGCTCTTATGGGAGTAGGGGAATCCGAAGGTGAAAATAAAATTCAAAAAGCCGTTGAAGACGCCATTAATTCACCTCTTATTGAAGTCAATATTGAAGGTGCTAGGGGAGTTCTCATAAACGTTACTGGCGGACCAGATATTACTATGGCTGAAATTGAAGAAGCAGCTAAAGCTATAACCGAAAGAACCGCCCCCGACGCTAATATTATTTTTGGCGCTACTATCGATAATGATTTAAAAGGTAAAGTTAAAATAACTGTCATTGCTACTGGTTTTGATCCTAGTCGAGCTAATCTTTATCAACATATTAAAAAACCTCAGCCAACTTTAATTAACCTGTCTAAAATAGAAGAAAATAAAAAACCCGAAAATAATCTTTCAAATCCAGCCGAACTTAACGATAATCAGATAAAAGAATTTTTAGACAATAAAGAAGTTCCCGCTGGAATTGATATTGTCGACGAGTACGATATTCCCGCCTTTTTAAGAAAAAATAAATAAAAAAAACGGCCAAAAACTAAAAACAAATAACACCTTTCGGTATCAAAGTTTCAGCTTTCAGCCGTTTAATATTACGGATGTCCGACGAAGTAGAAGTTCTTCACTTCTGATTGAGCTCCTACAAGATCAGATAATTTTCCATTATATTCTGATGAAAAATTAGTGAGTTTGGTTATATAACTGTAATCCCCCGGAAGATAAATCCACAAGGAACCCTGAGAAAAGCATCTCTTCGATTCAAAGAAGACAACTACGCCTTCTGTTACGGGCGCATTTTCTTCCCCCATATCGCTTTCCCCATCAACAACCAGATGTGACGAGTAATCAACCACCATAATTGTTCCTTTCGGAACAATTGCGTTTACATTTTCCATCTTCTGCCAGCCTGGCTGAAGACTCAAATGATTCTCAAAGCCAGTCACTGAAAACACGATTATAAACGCTACCGCCAGTACTACTAGTACTGTAAAAATAACTTCTCTCTTTTTGTCCATGAATAACACCTTTCCTTCTCATCCGTTTTTAATGTACATCTTTTATATATAAACTCGAAGCTTAATTCGAGAATAAAAAAGATTTTACTAGTTTAAACAATTTTCATTGTCAAACTAACCTATAATATCACAATTTATATTATAAGTCAATATCTTAAGCCCAAAACATAGTGTAAAATACACTATGTCTAAATTCAAAGATGTTCCTCAAAATCAAAGTTTTCCTGCTCTCGAAGAAGAGATAATTTCTTTTTGGAAAGAAAACAAAATTTTTGAAAAATCTGTTGATCAAAGACCAGCCGATAACGCCTACACTTTTTATGATGGCCCTCCGTTCATCACTGGTATGCCTCATCATGGCCATTTATTATCCAGCATCGCCAAAGACATTATTCCTCGATATCAAACCATGAAAGGTAAAAAAGTTAGAAGAGTTTGGGGTTGGGATTGCCATGGTCTTCCAGCTGAAAATAAAGTCGAAGAAAAACTTGGTTTAAAATCCAAAAAAGACATCGAACAAATCGGTATCAAAAAATATATCGAAGAATGTTATTCCTATGTTCAAAATGTTTCTCAAGAATGGCCCTGGTATATTGATCATATTGGTCGTTGGGTTGATCTAGAACATGCCTACAAAACCATGGATTTAAATTATATGGAAAGTGTTATGTGGGTTTTTTCTGAATTATATAAAAAAGGTTTAATTTACAAAGGTCGTCGAATTTCTCTTTATTGTCCTCGTTGCTCCACTCCACTTTCTAATTTTGAAATCGCCATGGATAATTCCTATAAAGATGTTGAAGATCCAGCCATTTCTATCAAATTTAAATTAAAAGACCGAGATGCTTTTATATTAGCTTGGACCACTACCCCTTGGACTCTCCCTGGAAATTTAGCCTTAGCTGTCAATAAAAATGAAAATTATGTTGAAATCAATATAAATAATGAAAATATTATTTTATCTAAAGCCCGATTTGAATCAGTTTTAGGTAATCAAGAATATAAAATAATTAAAGAGTTTAAAGGTCAAGAATTGATCGGACTTTCTTATGAACCTCTCTATAATTTTTTCGAAGTAACTTCGACTGATTATAAAATCTATCACGCTGATTTTGTTTCTATGACCGATGGCACCGGAATCGTTCACATTGCTCCTGGCTTTGGTGAAGACGATTCAGCTCTTGGTAAGGCCAATAATTTATCTGTTATTGACCATGTTGATGATGAAGGCAAAATAATTGACAAAGTAATTCCTTTTGCTGGTCTTTTTGTTAAAAAAGCCGATCCTTTGGTTGTTGATGATTTAAAATCAAGAAATTTAATTTTTAAAGAAGAGAAAATTAAGCACAGCTATCCTTTTTGTTATCGTTGTGGCACTCCTTTAATTTATAAATCTCAAACCGCCTGGTATTTAAATGTCCAATCCATCAAACCAGGAATGAAGGAGACTAATCAAAAAATTAATTGGGTTCCAGAACATATTAAAAATGGCCGTTTTGGGCAGGGGATTGAAACCGCCCCAGATTGGTGTCTTTCTCGATCTCGCTATTGGGCCTCTCCTGTCCCAGTTTGGGAATGTGACTGTGGCGAACGTTATGTTCCAGAATCAATTGCTGATTTAGAAGCTCGCTCTGGTCAAAAAGTAACCAATCTTCACAAGCCTGATATTGACAAAGTCGTTGTTAAATGTGATAAGTGTGGAAAAGACGTCCACCGTGTTCCGGAAGTTTTGGATTGTTGGTTTGAATCAGGTTCCATGCCTTATGCTGAACGCCATTATCCATTTGAAAATAAAGATCGATTAGAAAAAGAATTTCCTGCTGATTATATCGTCGAATATATCGGCCAAACTCGAGGTTGGTTCTACACACTTCACACTTTATCTAATGCTCTTTTTCAATCAGAATCATTCAAAAATTGTGTTGTTACCGGCACCATTATGGGCAATGATGGTCGCAAGATGAGTAAACTTTTCAAAAATTTCCCTGATACTAAAATGGTTCTCCAAAAATATGGTGGGGAAGCTATGCGTCTTTATTTAATGAGTGGTGTCATTATGGTTGGAGAAAATATGAACATCAATGAAAAAGAGATTGAAGATAAGGTTAAATTTATTCTTCTTCCTCTTTGGAATTGTCTTAAATATCTCACCACTTATGCCCAAATGTATAATTGGACTCCAAACTTAAATTCCACTAACAATTTCAAAAACATTCTTGATCAATGGATAATTACTAGAACCGATCAATTTACCAAAGATTTTGGCCAAGAATTAGATAAATATATTATTCCCAACGCAGTTAAATTAGTAACTCCTTACATTGAAGATTTATCGCGTTGGTACATTCGACAATCACGAGATCGATTCGTTAACGGTGATCAAGAAGCACTTCAAACTCTTTGGCAGGTTTTAGTTCAATTTACTAAAACATCAGCTCCATTAATCCCTTTCATCACTGAATATTTTTGGCAAAATCTAGTTTTACCTTTTGATTCCAACGCTAAAGAATCAGTTCACCTAGAACTTTATCCAGAAATAAAATCGATTGATCAACAATTATTAGACAATATGACCTATGTTAGAGAAATTTGTGAACAAGGAAACATGGTCAGAAAAACTAATAATATCAGCACTCGTCAACCACTATTAAAAGCCATTATTAATAATTCTCAAAAAATAAATTTAAGTCCTGAATTAATAGAAGTTGTTAAAAACGAATTAAATGTTAAAGATATCGAAACAATTTTATCCAATGATAATTTAACTGTATCTCTCGACACTAATATTACTCCTGAATTAAAAGCTGAAGGTGATGCTCGAGATTTAATTCGCCAAATTCAAAGTCTTCGTAAAGAAAATCAATTGGATTTAAAAGACAAAATTAAAATTTTTGCTCCAGATTGGCCAGCTAAATTCGAAAAAGAAATTCTGTCAAAAACACTCGGGCAAAGCATAACTAAATCAGAAAACATTAAGATTGAAAAAATAAGTTAAACTTGTCTAATGTCAAAATCATTATGGTTGCCAACTTTGATTAGTTTGTCAGTTCTGTTTTGTATCAACATTTTGATGATCAGTTCCATTGCCCCAAATTTAATTCTCAAACAACTTATCGCCTGGTTTTTAGGCTTAATTCTTTTTTTAATCGGCAAACAAATAAATTTAAAACAACTTAGCTCTTACAAATGGCCAATTTTTATTGTTTGCTGCGTTCTTCTCCTTTTACCTATAGTTTTAAACAGCATTACTCGAGGTTCTCGCCGTTGGATTTATTTAGCCGGTCTTACCCTTCAACCTTCAGAAATGGTTAAGCCTTGGCTAATGTCATTTTTAGCCAGTTCCAATATACCCCTTCTTCATATCATTCCTGTTGCCATAATTATGATTCAACCAGATCTGGGCAGTGCTATTTCTGTGTTTTTTTTAATTATTCCCATAATCTTATATAACAAAAAATTGCTTCGACTTTCGCTTGTTTTAGGATTAATTTTTATTGTAATCTCCCCTTTAGTTTACAAATATGTTTTACATGATTATCAGCAAAAAAGAATTATTACTTTTTTAAACCCTAAAGCCGATCCTTTGGGTGAAGGTTATAATGTTATCCAATCTCAAATCGCTATCGGTTCCGGTGGTTTTTTTGGAAAAGGTTATAAAAAGGGGACTCAAGGTCAATTACTTTTTTTACCAGAAAAACATACCGATTTTATGTTCGCTACCACAGCTGAAGAATTAGGATTCGTTGGTATCATTATTGTTTTATTTGCCTATTATCTATTAATTAGCACTTTATTTAATAAAGCTTTTTCCACAGTAAACAGACCCTTATTTCTTTTTACTCTCGGAATTGCCATTCAAATTTGGATGCAAGCTTTCGTTAATATCGGGATGAATATCGGTCTTCTACCAGTAACTGGAATCCCTTTACCATTCATTTCCGTTGGTGGCTCATCCATAATGACATTACTTTTTTCTCTCGGAATTATCTATTCTTCCTAAGAATCTTAACCTTGTCAAGATAATTTCCTATGCTATAATCGAACAGTATGAAATACGCCGTTATTGCCATTTCTGGCACCCAACATCAAGTTGAAGAAAATCAAAAAATTGTCGTTGATCTTTTAGATGTAAAAGAAAATGAAAAATCCTCAACCGATCAAGTTTTATTAACTGTTAATGAAGATGACGTTAAAGTTGGCACTCCAACTGTTAAAAATGCTTCTGTTGAATTTAAAGTTTTAAAACATTTTCAAGGTAAAAAACTTAAAGTTTTTAAATATAAATCAAAATCACGTTATCGTAAAACTACTGGTTTTCGCCCTCAATTAAGCGAAATTCAAATTACCAAAATTAACTTTTAACTTTATAACTTGATAAACTTTTAACTAAAAATATGGCACATACAAAATCACAAGGTAAAACAAATCAAAAAGCTAATCGACCCGGTCAAAGACGGGGTGTTAAAGTTTTTGGTAGTCAAAAAATCAACACCGGAGAAATCATTGTCAGACAAGTTGGCTCTAGTTTCCATGCTGGTAAAGGCGCAAAAACCGGCAAAGATTTTACCATCTATGCCATCAGACCAGGTATCGTCAAATTTTTCAAAAAATTTGGCAAAAACATCGTTTCTGTCATAAAAGGTTAAGATTGATTTAGTTTGAATCATTTTTGGATACTTTTTTCACGAGACTTTTCATAGTAATCTTATTCTATGATGAAACAGGTCAGCCAAATTCCAACTAATCAATTAGAACCAAACCCACTTCAACCACGAGGAATTATTAACCAAGAATCGATTTCTGAATTAATTGAATCCATTAAAGAACACGGAATTCTCGAACCACTCATCGTTGCTAAAACTCCAGCCGGATACCAAATAATCGCCGGAGAAAGGCGCTGGCGAGCTGCTAGAACCCTTAAACTAGAATATGTTCCAGCTATTATCAAAGAAACCACACCTCAACAGATGTTAGAGATGGCTATTGTAGAGAATGTCCAACGAAAAGATCTTAATCCAATAGAAAGAGCTAAAGCTTTTCTGCGATTAAAAGAAGAATTTAGCTTTGATAATAACCAAATTTCCAAAAAAGTCAGCAAAAGTGTTCCTTATGTTATCAATTGTCTAAAATTATTAACTCTCCCAGATGCCATTAAAGACGGGTTATTATCCGGTTTAATCAGTGAAGGTCATGCCCGAGCTTTATCTGGAATAGGGGATACCCGTCTAATGATTGAAGCTTATAAAATTATTTTGAAAGAAAAAGCTTCTGTTCGTAGAGCCGAAGATATTGCTAGAAGAATGCGTAAAAAAATAGAAGAAGGCGATGTCCCAATTACTAAAGAAAATCTACCTCAATTTTTAAAATCAAAAATTGATAATATTAGCCAAGATATGCAGTCTGTTTTTAATAATAAGACCACTTCGGTTAAAATCGTCCAAACAAATATTTTAACCAAGGTAACTTTCCAATTTAAAGGACCAATCGATCAAAGGTTTGATGAACTAAAAAATCTCTATAAACAAATTTGTAAAAAAGATCTTCAAAATTAAAACCTGACAGTGGGAACTAATCCGAGAGAACTTAATGGCCAGTACTTAAAGAAGGCCTTTCCTATAATCAAATCTTCTTTTATTGGACCAAATTCTCGACCATCTCGAGAATGTTGTCTATTATCTCCAAAACACAAGTATTGACCTTCGGGAACTGTTTGTTCGACTCCTTCTTTACTATATTGACCAGCCTCACTTATCACTCCTTCTGGCAAAAAAGTTTGATTTAATAATTCACCATTTAAATAAACCTGACCACCCTTAACCATAACTTTATCTCCAGGTAAACCAATGACTCTTTTAATATATTCGCATTCTTCAGCCGCACATGGTTCACCTGCCGGAGCTTTAAAAACTACCACATCACCTCTCTTTGGTGTTCCAAACTGATAAGATAATTTTTCTGTTAACAAAAATTCTTTATCTACAAAATTAGGCACCATTGAGCTTCCTTTAACCTCATTTGGTTGAGCCACAAATAAATAGAGTAGAACAAAAACAGCTAAGGCTAAAACTATTGACTGAATAAAATCCAACACAAAAGAACCAATTGAACCGCCTTGTTTTTTATAAATTTTGTTTTGCATAATGAATAATTATAGTGTAATTTTAGCGATCTTGGTATAATCTGATTTATTGAGGTTGTTTTCAGCCACAGGCTGATGAGCCTCTGGCTCAAGCTCAGTTTCAGCCAAAGGCTGATCGGCCTCTGGTCGAGGTTAGAGCATTCATGTAAAAATAATATGTATTTCGTATATTTTTTAAAAAGTCTTAAGAATGAAAAAATATATGTTGGTTATACAGAAAAAGATCCTCAGATTAGATTAAAAGAACATAACCAAGGTTGCAACAGTTGGAGTAAAAACAATAATCCCTTTGTTTTAATTTACTTTGAAAAATATCATTGCAAAACAGACGCTATTGCAAGAGAAAGTTTTTATAAATCTGGTTTTGGAAAAAAAATTAAAAAAGTTATAATAGATACACTTACAAAGGTTGTTTAGCTCAGTTGGTTAGAGCGTTTCGTTCACATCGAAGAGGTCACAGGTTCGAGTCCTGTAACAACCACTTTTTAAACTCATCTCTATGGCCTTTCATTAAAACTTCATTGCCATAATTTAAAGCCGTAAAGTTATTGGCACAAATTTCAGAATAATCTTTTTCATCTAAATCATTTCTATTTTCTTCTAAAATTTTAGTCATCTTTTCATAACTAATTGCCATATTTTCATTAATTCCTGAATATTTTTTATATTTTAAACCAACCACTCTCTCGATTAAATTTTGATAGTTGTTAACTATTTTTAAACCACTTATTGCCTTATTTTTAAGGCATTTTTCAATTAAAGATAACCAAATCGTTGTGTTATCTATAATTTTTTGACTAATATTTTTTTCGCTAGTTATCCTTCTAAAATTAAAAATACTTCTAATTAATTTTTTTGGTTGATTTTTATCTAAAGACTTCAGAGATTCTTTCAAGTCTTTACTGTTTTTATTTAAAACTAAAAGAGAATTTAAATCTTCCTTAATAATCGATTTTAAAAATAAAATGTTATTTTTATCATTAACAATTTCACCATCATTTGGATCAACTTTAACTACCCCTTCCTCTCCATTAACGACATTCTTTTCCCAATACGACCATTGATTATTGTCAGTATTACCAGTAACGATATGAATTAAGCCATTTCCACTTCCAATATAGTTGATGTTGCAAATTTTATAGTTGTTATTTTTAATAACCACAAACCCATCCTTTTCCAAAATAGGGGAATCATTGTCACATTGTACAGAGTAATTAACCGGCGAACCAATGAAAAATACCAAAGTATTTTTTAGATTTTCATTTTGATCAATAATTTCAACCTGACTTAAGCCAATTTCCATCATCACTTGATTAACTGTTTTATCTACAATTTCCCCATGATTACTATCTAATTCCACAAAACCATTTTTATCATAATTAGCACTTTTAATTAAAACCGTTCCATCACCTTCATTTGTATATAAAAAATTATTAATTCTTCCATCTGGCCAAATACCCAACACCCTATCAAAAACATTATTGTTTTTTAAATTAATCGAATCTATTGTCTTAACACCATTTCCAACGAACAATTTTAAATTTACCCCCAAATCAACATTTGTATTATTCTTTTCTATCAAATAATTATTTTTTGTTTCCAACTGACTCGTAAAATCAACACCATTTTTAGATACAAAACTAAAAGTTGGCAATAAATCTTTTACAGAGGGAATATAAGTTCTAACTGCATCCATATCTGTTTTAGTGGTTAAACCCTTAAGTTTTAGTAAAATTTTAAAAGCAATTGAACTTATATTTGATAAATCAGAAATCTGCCCGCCATTCCAAGCTTCATATGCATCTACAGATCCTAAGTGTGGACTACCCAAAGTAATAATTTTTTCTAGTCTAGTATCGTCTTTATTATCTTCTGCCCAAATTCTAGCTGCTAATCCACCTAAACTGTGACCAATCAAAATAACCTTTTCACTCGAATTAATTTTTTGACCAATAAAATTATCTAAATCATTAACAATACTCGATAATGGTTTTCTCCAATCATAATTCCAAACATAAAAATCTTCATTTTCTTTCAAACTATTATCTTTTAAGGCTTCTATTAAACCTTCATAATTTTTAACAAAAGGTGTCATTTTCCATTGATCATTATTGACATTTTTATCATAAACAATCGCCTCCGAGTTCCAACTCGCCCCTAAACCAGGGATAATAATTATTTTCGGTGTAGGGGTAGGGGTGGGGGTAGATGTAGGTGTGGGTGTAGAAGTCGGTCCTTCATCATAATTAAAATCACCAACAATAAGATTGTCAAATAAATTTCTAGTTGATCCATAACAAAAACTACCACCCCAATTATAGAAGCCAAAACTTCCAGTCAAAATAGGGTTTTCATCATTTAAATCTATCACTAAAACTGAATCAAAATATATTTTTATATTTGATGATATAACCTCAATTTTAACTTTATGAACCTCATTTTGTGTTAAACGTACTTTACTAGGTTCATTAAAAGTTGATAATGCACTATACCCGATACTGGAATTATATTTCCATAAAACAATCTCTCCTCCTTCAGACCAATCAGAATCATTAAACCTCAAATTCAACATATAATATTCACTTCTATTTTCATTAATTCTAAAAACAATCTCTTGGTCAACACCATTTTCATTTATAGAGTCAAATCTAATCGAATAATCAGATAAATTCCAAAAAGATTTAGCTATTAAAAAAGAAGATTGATACCAAGTAACCTCACCTAATAAATTACCATTTGATGGTGTCCAACTATTTTTTACTGAAGGATATTCTGAAGAGTGATCAACAAACAACTCCCAACTATCTAAACTGTCTCCATCAAAATTATCCGAAAAATATTCCATGCCTAAAACACCTTTGACATTAATCATAAATGATAAAATCAAAAAGAGTGTTAAATATATTTTAGTTTTTAAATACACAATTTAAATGTAAATTAATTATCAATAATGTCAACTAGCAAAAAATCTATAATAATTATTAATTATAATTCATCGGAAAATACCAATAATTTGTTAATATCTATCAAAAAAAATATCTACAAATATATCAACGAGATAATCATTATAGACAATAATTCAAAAGATATTAAAAAATTAAACATTAACGACAAAAAAATTAGGTTAATAAAAAACAAAAAAAATTTTGGATTTGCTAAAGCAGTCAATCAAGGAATAAATAAATCAAAAAACAATTTACTAATATTATTAAATCCAGACACAACCATCATAAATGATTCTATTTTGACAACAATTAGCTTAATAGAAAACGATAAAAACATTGGTGTAATAGGTGGAAAAATAAAATATAAAAATAAAGATATATTCACAGCCAATAATGTTCCAACATTTTTCACTGGCCTTTTTGAATTTACTAATCTTAAAAAAATATTTCCAAACAATAAATACACTTTAAATTTTTGGCCAGAAAAATCTAAAAAAATAATGAAACCAATTAACGTTTATGGAGTTTGTGGAGCTTATTTAATATTTAAAAAATATGATAAAAAAGGGAACATAAACTATTTTAATGAGGACTATTTTTTATATCTAGAAGATTTAGACTTTTGTTTAAAAATGAGAAAGAAAGGTTACAAAGTTATTTTTGATCCAAGATCAGAAATATTACACCTAGGTGGAGCCAGTAGTCAGAACATATACAATATGGCGTTAAATCACTGGTATAAATCAAGAAAAATATTTTTTAAAAAACATTTAAATAAGCTTGAAGGTATAATATTAAATATAATATTTACGATAGAAGAATTATTTTTAAAAATACGACTTTTTATAAAACCATGATTAAAAAACATCGACATTTTTCCATCCTGCTTCTTACCCACAACGAAGAAAAAAATCTTCTCAAATACTGGACTTGGCTTGATAAGGCTAAAAGAATTAACGAAATTGTAGTTGTTGACGATAACTCCGACGATAAAACCATAGAAATATTAAAAAAACTCGGTTCAAAAAAAATTAAAGTTAAAGTCTTTAAAAGGGGATTAAATAATAATTTTTCCAATCAACGCAATTTTGGCATTACTAAAACAACTAATAATTGGGTTCTATGGCTTGACGCCGACGAAAAACCAAGTACAGATTTAATCCGATTCTTAAATCATATAGACAACCTCCAATATAAAAGCTATGCCTTTAAAAGGAATGATATTTTTATTGGTCACGAACTAAAACATGGTGAAAATGCCCATCAACATTTCGTCAGATTTTTCAATAAAAAATATGGCCGCTTTACTGGTTTAGTTCACGAAATATGGCAAACTCCCAAAGAAATTGAATTAAAAAAAATTCATATCCATCATTACCCACACCAATCGTTAAGAGGGTTTATTAAAAAAATAAACTTCTATTCCGATATTCGTGCTCAGGAATTATTTGACCAAAATCAAAAAAGCAATTTATTCCAAATAATTTTTTACCCATTTGGTAAATTCATTAATGATTATTTCTTTAAATTAGGGTTTTTAGATGGCACTCCTGGAATTATCATGGCTCTTGGTATGAGTTTTCATTCATTTTTAGTCCGATCTAAATTATGGCATTTGTCACATCATTAATTTATTTATCCACAATTGTTGTTTTCTTCTTCGGTCAATTGTTAAGAATCGAACTAAAAGGTATTTCTTTCCCCATAATTGATATTTTCATTGCCATTATTTTTTGTTTAAACATCTTTCAAAAGATAAAAAATAAGGATATTAAGGTAAAAAATAAATACATATTATTTTTTTTGATCTTTACGTGGCTAAGCTTTTTCTTTAATTATTTTCGTTATCAATTCGATCTTATTAAACCAATTTTATATTTATTTCGTCTAACTTTTTTACTCTCATTCTTTATTTTTCCACCAAGAATCAATGAAAAAATAAAAATGATTTTTTACTTAAGCATATTTAGCAACGTTATCTTTGGTCTGATTCAGTATTTTCTTTGGCCAGATTTCACTGTTTTCAAATCTTTAAATTGGGACCCTCATTTATACCGATTAATTAGTACTTTTTTTGACCCAACTTTCACCGCCTTAATTTATTTATTTCTAATTATTATCGTTTTTTTAAATAAAAATTTTCCTTTTAGAAAAACTATTTTAGTTATTTCATATTTAGCTTTAGCTCTAACCTATAGCCGATCCAGTTATATCTGTTTTTTAGCCGCTTTTACTTTTATTGCTTATCAAAAAAAGAATTTAAAAATTTTTATTTTTAGTTCACTTTTAATTCTTTCTACTCTCTTTCTTTTACCCCGTTTTGAAGGTGAGGGGACTAAACTTGAAAGAACTTCCTCAATTGTCGCTAAGATTGAAAATTACAAAGAGGGATTTAACCTTTTTTTAAAATCACCCATAATTGGACACGGTTACAATAATCTTTTTTATATTCGTCAAATTAAAAATCAAAACTCTCACGCCAATTCTGGTTTTGACGGATCACTGATGACAATTTTGACCACCAGCGGACTCATCGGATTAGCTTTTTTTATTTTAGGATTTAAGACAATTTTTAACCAAGCTAATTTAACAACCAAAACTATTTTAATTTCAATATTTTTTCATTCCCTGTTTGCTAATTCTCTTTTATATCCTTGGATATTACTTTCCTTTATCTTTCTTTAAATATCATAGGTAATAGTTATTTTCTTTTTAGTTTCATTTAGAGCCTCATCCTTAACAATTATCTCAATATCGTTTTTGCCGGCATTTAGTTGCACTTTTAGTTTAAAATTCCCCTCATCATCAACTGTCGCCACTCTGCTGTTAATCAAAACACTAACTCCTTTTTCGCTTTTTCCTACAACATCAAAATCAGGGGATTCAACAGTTAAAGTTTCCTCAACCGGATTAGTCATGGTTAATTCAGGTGCTTTATTATCAAAAATTACAGTTATTTCTTTTGAAACTTCACTGCTTCCACTTTTATCTTTGATAGCCACAGCTGAAAAACTATTTTCTCCTTCAATTAATTCAATATTTTCAAATAAAAAATCTCCGTTTTCACTTACATCAATTCTGCCTACTGATTCGTCATTTTTAAGTAATTCAACCGAAGATCCAGTTTCGGCAAATCCATTAATCTTAATTTTATTACTATTAGTTGCTTCAAAAGGAACCACTAATCTTGGTGCTAATGGAGGTAAAACATTTTCACTAACTACTTCCTTTTTACTCTTAGTATTACCCAAAAAAATTGAAAAATTAATTAGAAAAGGCAATCCAAAAACAATAATCAAAATAAAAACCAATACTGTTAAAAACCCCAAAAAAACTGTTTTTTTAGTTATCTGTTCTTCTTTTTTTCTTTCTAATCTTGATCTTTTAAAATCAGTCATAACTTATTTTAAGTATAACAATATTTATTTCTAATTGAGCCGAAGGGGAGAGTCGAACTCCCGACCCCAGCTTTACGAAAGCTATGCTCTACCAACTGAGCTACTTCGGCATCAGAGCGGCTAGAGGGAATCGAACTCTCGACCTATCCTTGGGAAGGATATATTTTACCACTAAACTATAGCCGCAACGGCTTATTTTATCACGTCTATAGCTTTGGAATATTAAGCACCATTCCAATTTCCAACAAATTAGGACTATTAAGTTTTGCTTTATTTTCTTTATAGACATTAACCCACTTATAACCATCACCATAAGCCCTTACCGAAATTTTCCATAAATTATCGCCTCTAACTACTTTGTATTCTCCAGCTTCAATTTTACTATTAGAATCATTTGCGGCTGCTACAATTTTAGTCTTAACCTCTAGTGTTGGCATTTTTAATTTTTGGCCAACATATATAACAGAAACATTTTTTAAGTTATTTTCTTTAGCAATTTTTGTCCAGGCATAACCATCGTTATATCTTTTTTCTGCAATTTTCCAAAGATTATCTCCTTTATCTACTACATAAACACCTTCATTTTCTTGTTTATCTCTTATTGCTTCATCAGATAAATTTATATTAGTCGCACCTGGAATTTCCACTGTTCCCTTTTTCCTTTGGACAAAGTTAAAAATTAAAGAAACCACCACAATCACAATTGCCAAACCTAATAACATACTTACCAATTCTTCCGAAGATTTTATATATTTTTTACCTGCTTTAATTAAAAACATATTATTTATAAACAGCAATTAATAATTTATGCTGACTTATAATAATCTACAACTCAAATCAAAAATAGTCAATCTAGGTATTATTTTCTCGATCTAATTTCCATATCATTAGAAATATTTTCCGCAAAATTTCCGACAAATTTATCTATATTATTAGCAAAACTTCTAAGTAACTCAATATTCAACCTATAAATTCTTTGTTTTCCAAAAATACGATTTTCGATTAAGTTTGCTTTTCTTAAAATCGCCAAATGACTTGATAAAGTTGCTTGAGTTATCTCAAAATTTTTTAATAATTCATTAACCGACATCTCTCCACTTTTTAATAGAGTTAAAATTTTTCTTCTATTAATATCAGCCATTGCTTTGAATATTTTATCCATAGACGTATTATATCGATAAATATCAATATATTCAATTTTTTAATAACTTGATTATTCACGTCATTTTAGAGAAAATAAGCCAATATGAAAAACTTTGATGCTAAACAAGAACAAACACTCGTCATTATTAAACCAGATGGTGTTCAAAGAGGTTTAATTGGTGAAGTTATAAAAAGATATGAAACCTGTGGTCTTAAATTAGTTGCTCTTAAAATGCTTATTCCCAGTAAAGAAACTGTTTGTCAACATTATTCTATTGATCCCGATTGGGCTATCAAAACTGGAACTAAAACCTTTGAGTCCTACGCTTCTAAAGGCTTACCAATGCCAGGAAAAAGTCCTGTGGAGTTTGCTGAAGGTGTCAGGAAAAATCTTATGGAATTTATGAGTAGTGGTCCAGTTGTCGCTATGGTTTGGCAAGGTATGGGTGCCGTCGCTGTTGTTCGTAAAATTACTGGTTCTACCGAACCATTAACTTCTGCACCAGGAACTATTCGTGGTGATTATACTATTGATTCTTACACTGCTTCCGATATCGACAAACGTGCCGTTCGAAACATCATTCATTCTTCAGGTTCTATTGATGAAGCTTCAAAAGAAATTCCTATCTGGTTTGATAAAAAAGAAATTCTTCAATTCCGACTTGTTAGTGAAGAAATAATTTATGATGTTAATCTTGACGGCATTTTAGAATAAATTCAAAATCGAACAATTAAAGCTAATTTCTGTTATAATTGACTTACACTTATTCGGCCTCCGGAATAGTTTGCCTTTATTTTTTTACACTATTTTGCTCAATTTATGACAGATATTAAGAAAGGATTTTCAATTGGTGATTACATTATTGATTTTGAAAATATTTATCAAATCACTAGTCAAAAAAAAGGAGAGGATTGCTCTGGAAAAACTCTTTCTTATTTTTTTTATCAACCCATTGAAATTGACAGTCAAAACAATACCACTTATTCAACTCCAATTGATAATATTTACAAAAGTGGTCTAAGACATCTAGTAACTCCTGTAATTGTTAAAAAGCTATATCAAGAGGCTAAAGAAAAAATAAGTCATGAGGCTATTCTGGATTATAAATCTATTAAGGAAACTTTATATCAAAACGATCCTAGCAAAAGTTTAGTTATTTTAAAACAATTATTTTTAGAAAGGGACAAAAATGCCGAAGCCTTTTCTAGAACCAATAAAGAAATTTTGGAATCAATATTGCAACATCTATCTAATGAAATCGCCTTTGTTACCAATAAATCGATTGAAAAAGTTTCTCAAAAACTCACTATCCTAATTAAACAAGCTATTAAATAGTTTTTATTAAAAAATCCCCGAATGAGGAGTGCTCTAAGCGGACAATGTGAAACGAAATTGGAACGTTTTTAAAATAAATAATAAATTTTTAATAAAAAAAAGCGCCTAAGGTATTGAATTGCAGAATAAAAAGTGGTTTTACAACCAACAGTTTTTCTGTTTTTCACCATTAGACGCTTAATTCGACCTGAAGTCGATTGTGGAATTTTCCTCAATATTTGATATTAAGATCGCATTTTGATCCCCATACAAACACCGAGGCAACATCTTCCCGAAAGGAGACATAGTTATCATTTTTTTCTATCAAACAAAAAGAAAGACAGGATTTCTACAATTATAAGCAAAATACATGACACGACTACGAACCAACCGGCTACCAAGCAAGACAATACAAGGATACAACCCAATAATGATACGTTGACCAAGAAAACGGCAGGGGTTTCGTTGCACTTCTTAACGAAAGTCACTGTTCGAACTATGCCAATGAACAGAGCGTAAACAATCAAAAGAAGTAATAGAACTAAACCTAAAATTGTTTGAATTTCCATAGTATGACCTCTCTCCTTTTTTTTACACGATTACTCGTGGCTAACCTAGTGGATAGCACTTTGGACACAAAATTTATGTCTAAGGTGCTACCCACTATTCAGCAAAATTCAAATTCCACAATTTTAATGTACAAGTATAATTAAAAAACGGTTAATTATATTAATCCGCATCTTCAATTATCTGCTCATTATATCAAAAAATATCCCAAAAATCAATATTATAAGACTTATTTTACAGAAAATCACTAAAAACAAACCATTTATTTATAAGATAAAACAAAACTTTTAAGCACAAAAAAATCCCCTAAAGTAGGGGATTTTTATATTTGCGGACCGGATGGGATTCGAACCCACGATCTTCCGCGTGACAGGCGGATGTGCTAGACCGCTGCACCACCAGTCCATATTCGGTCTAATTACCTTGATACTATACCAAAACTTGCCATAACAAACAACAAATCAGTTTTTGATTTAAAATAGTTTATGGACAAAATTTACAGTAATGCTGAAATTGCTGAATTTTTGCAAAATATTGCCACTGCTTACGAAATTAAGAAAAAAAACATCTTCCGAACTTTATCTTACCAAAACGCCGCTGAAACCGTTGTCTCTTATCCTAAATCCCTTCAAGAACTCTGGAAAAAAGACCCTTGTGAATTAGATAATATTCCTAATATTGGACAAAATATTATGGAAAAAATTAATTATTTATTCAAAAACAACAAACTCCATCCTCACATCATTAAGGCCTTTAAAGGTATTCACCCCGCCGTTTTTACTTTTACTAAAATTAACGGTATCGGTGCCAAAATAGCTTACAAACTTACTAAAAAATTAAGTTTTTCCAATAAACCCGAAAAAGCTTTAAGTGAACTAATTAAATACGCCCAAAACGGAAAAATTAAAAATATCCCTAGTTTTGGCCAAAAATCAGAGGAATTAATTTTATTAAATACTCTAGCTTTTTTAGGGTTACAAAAACGTCTACCTCTAAAAAAAGCTCAACAGATTTCTCAAAAAATTATTGATTATTTACATTTAAAATTCCCTCAAACAGAGTTTATTTCTCTAGGTAGTCTCCGTCGTCTTTCCGAAACTGTCGGGGATATTGATTTAGCTGCCAAAAGTACTGACAATGAAAAAATATTAAATCATTTTATAAATTACCCAAAAAAAATTCAGATTATTAATAAAGGCACTAAAAAAGCCTCTATTTTAATAATCAATAATATTCGAGTTGATTTAATGATTCAGCCAGCCAAAAACTTCGCCTCTTTAGTTCAACATTCAACTGGTTCTAAAAACCATAATATTAACTTACGCAAATATGCTTTATCTTTAGGTTATTCTGTCTCGGAATATGGAATAAAAGACCTTAAAACAGGTAAAATATATACTTTTGAAGACGAGCCAAAACTCTATAATTTCCTTAAACTTTGTTACATCGAACCAAATAAAAGAATCGGTAAAAATGAAATCGAGGTTGCTCAAAAATGTTATAATGAAACAATTAAAAATTAAATTAAAACCATGATTTATTTTCTTATTTTAATCGCCATTGTTGTTCTGTATGTCTTCGGTTTTTTTAATAAATTAAAAACCACTCAAGTTAACATTAAAGCCTCCATTCAAGAAATCGGCAATCAATTAAAACGCCAAGCTAATTTAATCCCCAATCTAGTTGATTCAGTTAAAGGTTTTATGGCTCATGAAAAGGGGATTTTTGATCAATTAACCGATGCTCGAAAATCAATCGACCAAGCTGTTTCTACTAATGATTCAAAAACCCTAGATAAATCACAAGATTTAATTAATAAAGTTTTAGGTTCAATAAAAGTTGTCATGGAAAGTAATCCAGAAATAAAATCCTCCGAACTAGTTTCCAATTTAATGAATGAACTTCGAGACACCGCCGATAAATTAATGTATGCTCGACGCACCTTAATTGATCTCACGGCTGATTATAATGCCAATATTTCCACTATTCCTGGCGCCTGGATCGCCCCAATTTTAGGATTTAAAGAAGAAAAAGGTTTAACTACTCCAATTAATACTGACCAGCTGGAAGTATCAGAAAAAGAAACAAAAAATCCAGAAGTAAAATTATAAAATGATTAATGTTTACGAGCAGGTAAATCAAAACAAGTTTAAATCTGGCTTAATTATCAGCCTATTCATTGCTTTTATTTCTTTAGCTGTCTACTTTGTTTCTCGATCTTTTGGCTATGGTAATGAATATCTCGTTTTTGCTTTAATCATTTCTTTTTTTATGTCAGCAGTCAGTTATTTTTTTGGCGATAAAATAGTTGTCGGTTTAAATAACGCCAAACCAATTAACCGTAAAGATTTTTTTGATTTTTATACTGTCACTGAAAATTTAAGTTTAGCCAACAGAACTCCCGTCCCTAAAATGTACATCATCGACAGTCCAGCCATGAATGCTTTTGCCACCGGCCGCGATCCAGAACACGCCCTTGTCTGTGCCACCACTGGTCTCCTTGAAAAATTAAATCGTACCGAACTTGAAGCTGTTGTTGCCCATGAACTTTCTCATATTAAAAACTATGACATCAGATTAATGATGATTGTTAGTATTTTAATTGGTACTCTCTCAATCCTTATTAACTCCGCCACTCGCACCTCATTTTTTAATAGTCGTCATCGTGATAGTGATGATAATAATGGTGGTCTTTTTGCCATTATTGGTTTAATTTTAATAATTTTTGCTCCCCTTATTGCTCAATTAATTCAATTAGCTATTTCTCGCCGTCGTGAATTTTTAGCCGATGCATCGGGAGTTAAATTAACTCATCAGCCACAAGGTCTAATTGATGCCCTTAAAAAAATATCACAAGATTCCAATAAATTAGAAACAGCTTCCACTGCCACCGCCTCTCTTTACATTATCAATCCATTCAAAGGCAATAAAATTGCCAGTCTTTTTTCTACCCACCCCCCAATAGAAGATAGAATAGCCGCTTTGAATAAAATGCTTTAAAATAAACCATGGCTAATTTTGTTCATCTACATGTTCATACTGAATACTCTCTCCTTGATGGCCTAACTAAAATCAAAAAGCTAGTTTCCACTGTTAAAGAAATGGGGATGACATCCATTGCTATAACCGATCACGGTAACATGTACGGTGCAGTTGAGTTTTTTAAAGCTTGTAAAAAAAATGATATTAAACCAATTATTGGCTGTGAAGTTTATTTAGCTCCCAATGGATTAACTGATAAATCAGCAGCCAATCGTCGCAATCATCATTTAATTTTATTGGCCAAAAATGAACAAGGTTATAAAAACCTAATGAAACTGGTCAGTATCGCCAACATTGAGGGTTATTATTACAAACCAAGAATCGACTGGGAAACTTTAAAAAAATATAAAGACGGTTTAGTTTGCAATAGTGCCTGTATTGAAGGAGAAATTGCTCAATTAATATTGGATGATAATTACGAAAAGGCTAAAAAGAGAGCTAAAGAATTTCAAGAACTTTTTAACGAAGATTATTATCTAGAAATTCAACGACATCCAGGATTAAAAGATCAAGACAAAGCCAATAATGGCATCATTAAAATTAGCCGAGAGTTAGGAATTCCTTTAGTTGCCGCTAACGACGCTCATTACCTTAAAAAGAGTGATGCTTTTGCTCAAGATGTTTTGATGATGATCAACACCCAAACCACTATTAACGATTCTAAAAGATTAAGTATGTTCGATGTTCCAGATTTTTATATCAAATCACCGGAAGAAATGGAACAACAGTTTTCCGATGTTCCAGATGCACTAGAAAATACTGTAAAAATAGCTGAAAAATGCAATCTCGAAATAGAGTTGGGAAACTGGTATTTTCCTAAATTTAAATTACCTAAAGATAAAACCGCCGAAGAAACTTTAAAAGATTTGGTTTTTAAATCAGCCGAAGAATATTATGGAAAGTTAACCCCAGAAATAACTGAACGTCTTGAATACGAGTTAGGGGTCATAAACCCAAAAGGTTATGCTGCCTACTTTTTAATCATGCGCGATTTTATTAAATGGACAGAAGAAAATAATACCCCAACTAACACCAGAGGTTCTGCTGGTGGTTGTTTAGTTGCCTTTGTTTTGGGTATTACTTCGGTCGACCCTCTCATTTATCAGCTACCTTTTGAAAGGTTTTTAAATAAAGATCGTCCATCTCCTCCCGATATCGATTTAGACATCGCCGATGATAAAAGACAGGGGATGCTTTATCACATCATCGATCAATACGGCAAAGACGCTGTCGCTCAAATTTGTACTTTCGGTCGAATGATGGCTAAGGGCGCCGTTCGAGATACTGCTCGTGTTTTAGGTTACGAATACACTGTCGGGGATAAAATCAGTAAATTAATTCCTCTTGGTTCACAAGGTTTTCCCATGTCTATCGACAAAGCCCTTGATACCACCCCAGAATTAAAAAATCTCTATGATACTGATCCCGATTCTAAAAAAATTATCGAGGCTGCTAAACAAATTGAAGGTTGTGCTCGTCATATCAGTGTTCACGCCTGTGCTATTGTTATTTCTCCATCTGCTATCACTGATTTTTCTCCGGTTCAAACCGAAACTGGCGGTGATAAAACTATCACTCAATACGAAATGCATGCTTGTGAAGATGTTGGTTTAATTAAATATGATATTCTTGGAATCCGTAATCTATCCTTTTTAGGACAATCAGTTTTGAACGTCCGTAAAACTCAGAATATTGATGTTAATTTAAGAAAAATACCCTTAGATGATAAAAAAACTTTTGAGATGCTTTCTTCTGGTGATACCATGGGTGTTTTTCAATTGGCTGGTGAAGGAATGACCAAGTGGATTAAAGAACTAAAACCAAATCGAGTTGAAGACCTAATGGCCATGGTAGCTCTTTATCGTCCTGGCCCAATGGCAATTATTCCCGAATATATTGCCCGTAAAAACGGCACTTCTCCTATTTCTTATGTCGATCCAAAAATGGAAAAATTTTTAAAAAATTCTTATGGTCTTTTAGTTTACCAAGACGACTGTTTATACACTGCTATTGAACTCGCTGGTTACAACTGGACTGAAGTAGATAAATTTAGAAAAGCTATTGGTAAAAAGATTCCCGAAGAAATGGCCGCCCAAAAAGAAAAATTTATTCAAGGTTGTATCGATAATGGTTATACCGAAGCTAAATCTAAAGAAATTTTCAGTTATATTGAACCGTTTACTTCTTATGGTTTTAATAAAGCTCACGCCGCCTCCTATGGAATGCTTGCTTATCGTACCGCTTACATGAAAGCCAATTACCCGGTTGAGTATATGTGCGCTCTTTTAACTGCCGAATCTGGCGATGCTGAAAAAGTTACTGATGGCGTTACTGAGTGTCGCCATATGGGTATAATCATCAGTCCTCCCGATATTAATAAATCATCAAGTGGTTTTGAAATGGAAGAAAATCCAGAATCTCTCGAAAAATTAGCTATTCGTTTTGGTCTAAGCGCTATTAAAAATGTTGGTGAAGCCGCAATTGAAAATATTATTAACGAAAGAAACCAAAACGGTCCTTTTTTAAATTTTAACGATTTCTGTATTAGGGTTGATTCTCAAAAAATTAATAAAAGAGTTTTGGAAAGTTTAATAAAAGTCGGAACCATGGATCAATTTGGTGAAAGGAATGCTATTCTTTCTTCACTTGAAAAAATTAGAATCGACTGTGAAAAAATAAACGCTAAAAAAAATAATGGTCAATTCGGGCTTTTTGACGCTCCTACTGCTGAAAACACTAAAATAATTGCTCCACCAGATAACTTTCCTGAAGTTATTCCCATGTCTGAACATGATCGTTTAGGAATGGAAAAAGAACTACTTGGAATTTTCGTTACCGAAAATCCCATCAGTAAAATTTTGGCTCCTTTTCAAACCCTCGGTCTCATTAAAATATCAGAAATTTTAAAAAAAGACGCTAACGCATCCGTTAAAATGGCTGCTTCCTTGACCAAATTTAAAATGATTCGAACCAAAAAAAATAATGCCAAAATGGCCTTTTTGACACTAGAAGACGAAACTGGAAAAATCGAAGCTGTTATTTTTCCAAAAACTTTTGAAATTGCCGAAAGTATTTTATCCGAAAACAAGGCTTATTATATTGAAGGTAAAACTAACCTCAGGGAAGGTGTTCTCTCTATTATGGTCGATACTATTAGCCTTGAAGCTCCCGAAAATTCTTCTAAATACGATTTTGTAATTACGGTTCCTAAATCTGCCAATCAAAACCAATTAATGGCCTTAAATAGTCTTCTAAAAAACAACCCTAATGGTCACCGTGGTTTAATAATTCTTCCAAATGGTAAAAATATTCCATTAAATTACGGAGTAAATTATAATAAAGAACTGCAAGAACAGATAGATCAAATTCTTGCCTAGACTCATTTTAATTTGTCTGCTATAATTCAAAGCATTAATTTAACACAAATATGTCCATAAAATTTAAATATAACGACCAAGAATTTTCGGTTGGTGATTCAATTAAGGTCAACTATAAAATTAAAGAAAAAGATAAAGAGAGATTGCAAGCTTTCGACGGCATTCTTTTGGCTATCACTGGAACCGGTGAAAACAAAAATTTTATCGTTCAAAAATCAGCTTCCGATGCTGTTAAAGTTGAAAGAATTTTCCCTCTTAATTCTCCATGGATTGGTAGTATTAAAAAATTAAGAGCACCAAAAACTAAAATTCGACGCGCTAAACTATATTATCTCCGTGCTAATAAAGTTCGCAAAACTGTTTAATAAATGGGTCTTTAGCTCAGTCCGGTAGAGCAGTTGCCTTTTAAGCAATTGGTCGCGGGTCCGAATCCCGCAGGACCCACTCATGTCCATCTATGGTTTAATCCTCGGAATTTGTTTTGTTATCGGTATAATTTTTTTTCAAAAACATAATCAAATAATTCCCAAAAATAAAGAAAATTTATTTCTTTTTTTACTTTTGATATTTGGTATTGTCGGTGCTCGCCTCTATTCTGTTATCAATTATTGGGATTATTTTTCTATTAACCCCATTCAAATTTTAAATCTTCGTGGCGGGGGACTAGGAATTATTGGAGCCTTAATTTTTGGCCTTCTTTTTATTTTTATTTTTTCCAAAATAAATAAAATTTCTTTTTTAAAAATTACCAACACTTTAGTTCCAATTATTCCTTTATGCCAAAGTTTAGGGCGTTTTGGAAATTTTTTTAATCACGAAATTTATGGAATTAATAATCAACCAATCTGGCTTTATGAATCAATCTTAATGTTTCTTTTATTTTTTATTTTTAAAAAATTAAATAAAAATCAAATCGCTTTTTATCTAATTTATTATGGAATAGTTAGGTTTCTTCTCGAATTTATTCGTCTTGACACTATTCCAGTTTACTTTTTAAGTCTAGGTCAAATTTTAAGTCTTTCTTTTATTTTAATTGGTTTTATAATCATCAAGTATGAAAATACTCATAATTAACCCTGGTTCAACTACCACTAAAATAGCTGTTTTTGAGAATAAAGATCTTGTTTTTGAACATAAAATCGATCATGCTCAAGATTTAGATTTTCAAGAAAAATTCAGTAAACCAGGCAATGTTCTCGATCAATTTGAACATCGAGCTAAAGATATTGAAGAAATATTAAAAGAAAAAAATATAACTCAACTTGATGCCGTTGTCGGACGAGGTGGAATGATTCCTCCAGTAATTTCTGGAACTTACCAAATAAATGAAAAAATGATTGACGATTTAACTAATCGTCCATTAGCTAACCATGCTTCCAATCTTGGAGCTCCACTTGCTAAAAAAATAGCTAAAGATTTTGGTATAGAAGACAAAGCTTTCATTGTTGATCCAGTCACGACCGACGAAATTGAAGCCAAACATAAAATTACTGGTATCCCTGAAATTAAACGTTATGCTGGTTGGCATGCTTTAAATCAAAAAGCAGTTTGTCGTGAATACGCTGTATCTATCGGTAAAAAATATGAAGATTTAAATCTTATTGTCGCCCATATTGGTGGTGGTGCTTCCTTCGGTGCCCATAAAAAAGGTAAAACTATTAACGTCACCAATGCCCTCGCTGGTGAAGGGCCAATGAGCCCAGAACGCTCTGGCCAAATTCCAGCTCAAGGATTAATTGAACTTTGTTTTTCAGGAAAATATACCAAAGAAGAAATTCTTTATAAAATCTTAGGTGGCGGTGGTCTTTTTGCCCTTCTTGGAACCAAAGACTTAAAAGATTTGGAAATTAAATATCCATCTTTAGATAAGGATAAAAAAGATGTTGTTGATGAAATGTTTGCTGGATTTTCACGATATATTTGTTCTTTAATTCCCGATTTTGAAGGAGAACAAATTGATCAAATACTATTAACTGGAGGTGTTGTTCGCTGGCCATTAGTGGTTGAATCTATTAAAAAAGATCTTGCTGCTTTAAATATTGGAATTACTGTTTATCCTGGTGAATTTGAACTAGAAGCCCTTCGTGATGGTGCCATTCGAGTTCTTTCAGGTGAAGAAAAAGCCAAAGAATATTAAAAATCACCAAATAATCGATTCTTTATTATTAAAAATCAAGTAAGTATTTGTTTGCGAAAATGGTTTGGACCCAAAGAAACCATTGTAAGCCGAAAGAGGAGAGGGATGTGCCGATCTAATTACTAGATGCTTTGATTCATCGATTACACTGCCTTTTCTTTGGGCATAATTTCCCCATAAAATAAAAACCAAGTTTTCTTTCTGTTCTGACAAAATTTTAACCACCGAATCAGTAAACCTCTCCCAACCTTTATTTTGATGAGATCCTGCCATTCCTGCTTTCACTGTCAATGTTGCATTCAACATTAAAACTCCTTGTTTCGCCCAATTTTCTAAATTTCCATTCTTATTAGCTGTCTTCTGTCCTAAGTCTTTTTCGATTTCTTTGTAAATATTTATCAAAGATGGTGGCATTTGTACCCCATCGTTAACCGAAAAAGCCAATCCATTGGCCTGATTTTCACCATGATATGGATCTTGTCCTAAAATCACCACCTTCACTTTATCAAAAGGAGTCAACTTAAAAGCATTAAAAATGAATTTTGCTGGCGGATAAACTGTTGATTTTTTATATTCCGATTTTACAAATTTAACCAATTCAGAAAAATATTCTTCATCAAATTCCTGTTGTAAAACTTTCTTCCAACTTTCCTCGATTTTAACTTCCATAAACTACTCTATATTAAACCAAAACATGTCCAGTATCAAAATAAAACACATTACTTGAATTAAAATTTCTTTTGGCAATCATTTTATCAAAACAACTGCTTCCAATCATTACCAATTTTTTATTTTCTTTTAATGTCTTCTGGGCAATTTCCTGCAAATCATCGTCTATAGCAAAACAGCTCCTCATTTTTCTTAAACCAACCATATATTTAAAGTTACAATCTTCATTTGCTTTTTTAATAAATTTTTCTAATCTTTTCTTTGAACTTTCCACCATAAAAGGACAATGAACAATACTTGTTTGGCCAAAAATTGACTTAATCATCTGCCATAACCGACCGTCCTCATCTAAATGAATTCGACTTGAATAAACAATAAACTCTTCAGACTTTTCGATTATTGACTTTAATCCTAAAAGCCGGGAAATTCCATTATTAAAACTACTTTTTTCCCCGTATTCACACAAAGCGCCATCTAAATCGATAATACTTGTTATTTTTTCTTGACCCAAAAATGGATCCATTTTTATCACTTCCGAAAACGACTTTATTCTTGACACGTTAAAACTGTTTCTGTTTTCTATCCTCACGCTCGATATTGGTAAAACTACCTCTTTTTCCACAGATATTAATTTAGTCGTAACTTTTTTTCAAACCCTTCATTTTACACCCTATAAGCTGATTTTCCTAAATTAAAAAACAAACTTCTCTAATGAAATATAATTTATAAATAACCATTTATATAAAAAATGTCAGAAAAACAATTACCTTTTATTGATAGTATCAAAAGAATTTTTCACAATAAAGAAAAAGTTCCAAATAAGGAAGAAGTAGATTTCAAAATACAAAGCATTAGAAATATGTATGAAAAATTTTACGATTTAGACTATTCAGATAAACTTCCTCAAGAAGAAGATCTTATCATTTCAGATATGTCACCTGCATCTAATGAGTTTTTATTGAAAGAACTTAATGTTTCTCTCTCTGATAAAATTGGAAATTCATATACAAAAATACCGTATCTAAGAGCATATTATAGAGGTTTAGATAAAAAACAACGTTTAACATTTTTAAATATATCTATGCTTTCTGATATTCCTCAAGATAAAGAAAAACATGATTATAAAATCTGTGATCAAATAATTACTGTTGATAATCAAAAAATTTATGATTCTCTTGATAGATCTGTAAATGGCTATGAAAATAAAATTATAGAATTAGCAAATAGATACTTTATTAATTCCGGAGTTATGAATGGTGTAGATATGTTATTCGGTTCTATACCTAGACAAATAAGTATATATCCAATAGATTATATAAAAAATCAATTATTTGAAAGATTTGAATTTAAAAAAAATTGAAAAACCAGAAAGTTGCGAAATTGAATATCAAACAAATATTCCATATTTACATTTTATTGATTCGTATGGATCTCTTATTGCTTTAGTTTCAAAAGATTTTGGAAAAGATGTCTCTAGTAAAAGTAGAGGTATCAATATAGAAATTGATCCTGAACAAGAAAAAATTTCTAAGGAAATGAAAACAAATTTTAGAAACGGGATAGTTGAATTAAGTAACAGTTTAAAACATCTAACAGATAAAATTAAAGAGTAAAAGTGAGCTGAGTCTCCCAAGCTTCGAACACCTAATCGAATATTTAATCAAACTAAGGTTGTTTTTGATTCGTTTCAATATTAGATGCTAAGTCTACTTATTTTTTTTACCATTACTATCTTCATCAAATTCCTTTTGCAAAACTTCCTTCCAACTTTCCTCAATTTTCACATCCATAGCCAATTTTACTTTGTTAATGTTATATTAAAATTATGACAGAATTTTCAGAAACACTAAAACCAATAGAGACTAAAACACAATTAAATCCAGATTTAAATCGACTAATAAATGATTCATTAAAATTAACCTTAAAAAAATTTTATGATAATAATGATATTAATGATGAAAAAGTTTTTGAATACACCGGTAATTTAGGTCCTTTATGTGACTCAGTCGACAAAGAATCTGGATATTCTTGTAGAGGTCAAAAATATGATCCTATCTCAAAAACTCTTTATATTCATTTTTCTCCAGAAGAAAATATTAATACTGAGCGTAAAGCCAAAGACGGTCTTCCTTCTTTGATAATTAAAGATCCAATTAAAACAACTCAAATTGCCATTAGGTCTTTTTGTGAGTATAAAGGTCAAAAACCAGATCCAGCTAAAATTTTCTCTCAATCAGGTTATGAAATAGATTTCAGCACCCAAGAAGTATCTTTTAATACCAACGAAAATAAAATATCTTTTTCGCCAAAATTAGCCGGCTTAGGAATAAGAATTTATAAAGACGGAAGATGCGTTTCTTTTCTAAAAAATTATATCGGTAATGAAGATTTTCGTGCATCTAAAATCAGAATCGAATTAGACCAAAAATCCATAAATAAAGTATTAGACTATTTATCTTCCACTCCGCTTCCCAATCCCACAAATAATTTTTAATTGTGACTCCAGTGGGAGTCGAACCCACGATTACCTGGATGAAAGCCAGGTGTCCTAGGCCACTAGACGATGGAGCCGTTTGTGACAAAGGTATTTTAACAACATAAAGCTAAACTTTCCACATTTAACTTGATAAACTATCATCATGATCTATATTTTCCATGGCGATAACCAATTCGAAAGCCGTAAAGCCTTTGGTGATCATCTAGACCAAATCAAAAATGCCGATATTCTCCGACTTGACTCAAAAAATATAAACGTTGATCAAGTTAATTTGTTTCTTCAAGAATCATCTCTTTTTAATAATAAAAAAGTTCTAAGTATCAGTAATTTATTTGCCACTAATAAATCAATTATCGATCAAATTAATAAATTAATTAATCAAAGCCAAAATGTCGATGTTGTTATCTGGCAAGACAAAACCTTAACTCCAACTCAAGCTAAAATTTTTAAAAATTCCCAAATTAAAAATTTTCCCTTAGATAACAAACTTTTTTTATGTCTTAATGCCGTTAAACCCAAAAACTTAGCCAAAGTTATTCCTCTCTATCATCAAGTACTTGATCTGGGTCTCTATGATCTTTTTTTATTTTTCTTAAAAAATAATTTTCGTAAGCAATTAACTTCTTATCCTAAATTTAGCCCACAACTTACCAAAAAAATCTATATTCAATTAATTGAATTAGACTTTAAAAACAAAACCGGGGAGCTTTCTATTCCTAAAGAACTAGCTCTAGAAAAAATCCTCACTAATCTTACTAAATGATGTCCTATATTATATATAATAATATTATGATTTCTTTTGTTATACTTTGTTGTCTTTAGTATCAATATCTCCAATAGAAATTTATCCTAAAATTCCGCTTTTTTTTAAAAATAGACTATATTAGCAGTCTAACAACAAGACTGCTAAATACACACCCAATATACACATAATCCTATAATATGAAGACTATCCTTTCTTTTTACCTAAAAAATCTGTATTATTTTATGTATGAAAAGTCAAGATATTTTGTGGTTTAACGAAATCAAGTTTGAAGATATAAATTTAGTCGGAGGTAAGGGTGCAAATTTAGGTGAAATGTATAATCTTGGAATTCCTGTCCCTAATGGCTTTGTTGTTTCAGTTAATGCCTATTTTAAATTTGTTAAAGAAAATAATCTTAAACCAAAAATTGCCGACATTTTAAAAACTACTGATGTCGATCAACCCGACCAACTTCAAACAGCCTCAAAAAGGATTAGAGATCTTATCAGGAAATCGCCAATTAGTCAGGAATTATCCATCGATATTATGAAAGCATACAAAAAGCTTTCTAGTTTTGGTGGCCTCAAAGATATTGCGGTTGCTGTCCGCACTTCTGCCACTGCCGAAGACACTAGTGATGCTTCTTTCGCCGGTCAAGGCGACACTTTTTTAAATGTCGTCGGAGAATCTAATGTTCTTAATCGTGTCCGTGACTGCTGGTCTAGTCTTTTTACTTCTAGATCTATTTTTTATCAAGTAAAAAAACATTATGATCATTTTAAAATTGGAGTTGCTGTTCCTGTCCAAAAATTAATTGATTCAGAAATTTCTGGCATTTGTTTTACTGCCAACCCAGTTACTAATGAAAAAAATCAAATTATTGTTGAAACTATTTGGGGTTTAGGTGAATACATTGTTCAAGGTGTAATTACTCCAGATCAATACATTGTCGATAAGCACAGTTGGAAAATTATCTCTGAAAATCATGTTGAACAAAAAACTCAATTAATAAGATCCAAATCTCACGAAACCAATAAAGTCGCTGTTCCCAAGAGCAAGCAAAAGAAAAGAAAAATAGATACCGCCATGGCTATTAAAATTGCCAAAATCGGACAAAAGCTTCACAATCATTACGGTAAACCACAAGATATCGAATTCGCCATTGACAGGGGAAAATTGTATATTGTTCAAACTCGTCCCATTACTACCGTCGTTTCCAATCAAAAAACTCTTGATAATCAATTAAAAATAACTCAAAAACCAGATCTAACAGGAGAACAAGCCAGTCCTGGAACCGCTAGTGGCGTTGTCGTCATTATTAATGATCCTAAGGAAATTACTCGTGCTCAAAAAGGCCAGATTTTAGTTACCTCTATGACTACCCCTGACTTTGTCCCAGCCATGAAAAAAGTCAATGGAATTATCACTGATAAAGGAGGTCAAACTTCACATGCCGCTATTGTCAGTCGAGAATTAGGAGTTCCTTGTGTTGTTGGAACAAAAACTGCCACCAAAATGTTTAAAGAAGGGGATATTGTCACTATAAATGGAACTACTGGAGAAATTTGGAAAGGTGATCTAACTAATAAGAATATTCTAAATCAGAAGTCAGAAATTAAAGATCAAAAATCCAATATTAAGACGGCCACTAAAGTTTATGTTAATTTAGGTGAGCCTGATTTAGCTGAAATGATTTCTAAAAGAAATGTCGATGGTGTCGGTCTTTTACGGGCTGAATTTATGTTAGCCAACATTGGTATTCACCCCAAAAGAGTTATTGCCGAAGGCAATGAAAAAGAATATATCAATAGATTAGCCAAAGAAATGGTTAAATTTTGTAAAAGTTTTAGCCCTCGTCCAGTTGTTTATCGAGCCACAGACTTTAAAACCAACGAATATCGCTCTCTAAAATGGGGTGCCTTATACGAACCTCAAGAACCTAACCCTCTAATGGGTTTTCGTGGCGCAGCTCGTTATATAAACTCTCCTGATGTCTTTTATATGGAGCTTGAGGCCATTAAACAAGTTAGAAATAAATATGGTTATAAAAATCTTTGGTTAATGATTCCTTTTTGTCGCACTCCGCATGAGCTATCTGAAGTTAAAAAAATAGTCACCAGCGCCGGTCTTTTAAGATCTCCATCTTTTAAATTTTTTATGATGGCTGAAATTCCCAGCAATGTCATTTTGTTAGATAAGTTTATTGATGTTGGTATTGACGGAATTTCTATTGGTAGTAACGACTTAACCATGCTTACTCTCGGCCTCGATCGCGATAATTCCGAAGTTGCTAAAACCTTTAATGAAATGGATCCAGCCGTTATGTGGTCTCTAAAAAGACTAATTACTAAATCTAAAAAACGTGGAATTATGTGCTCAATTTGCGGACAAGCTCCCAGTAATTATCCCGATTTAGTTGCTAAATTAGTTAAATGGGGAGTAACCAGTATTTCCGTTAGTCCAGATGCACTTGATGCTACTCGTGACGTTGTTGCTTGGGCAGAAAAACTAAAAGTTAGTAAAAAATAACTGTCATTTCACCCTTTGGTTCTTTTTTTACAGTTTCCAAAACTTCTTCAAACTTCTTAGTCATTTCTCGAGTAATAGCAATTTGGACATTATCTCCATAAACTTTTTTAATTTCTTCTTCTAATTTTTTAACCCTAAAAGGGGATTCATATACAATTTTGGCACCATCAAATTCCTTGTATTTCTCCAAAATTTTCTTTCTTTCTCCATCTTTTTTTGGTAAAAATCCTAAAAATACAAACCTTCCAGCTGGTATTCCTGACAAAACTAAACTATTAATTGCCGCACATGGACCCGGTATTGATGTATATGAAATTCCTAAATTTCGGCATTTTTTGATTAATTTCCAACCAGGATCAGAAATAATTGGAGTTCCTGCGTCGGTTACTAAAGCCACTTCGTTTCCATTTTGTAATAACTTAATTACTTCTGGAATTTTTTGTTCTTCTACTTCGTCATAAAAAGAAATTAGTTTTGGCTTATTTTTAATTTTCAAATTTGCTAATAATAATCCAGTATTTCGAGTATCTTCACAAAGCAAATATTCCACCTTTTCCAAAGTTTCCAAAGCTCTTAAAGTGATATCTCCCAAATTTCCAATCGGTGTTGCAACAATATAAAGCATTGCTTATTATACCGCTAATTAAATTGTCTAATCACTGCTACCACCTTTCCTCTAATTTCCACATCAGTTACATAAATAGGGGACATAGTGGTATTTGCCGGCTGTAATCGAATTCTACTAGCTTCTCGATAATATCTTTTTAAAGTGGCAAAACCATTCCTTAAAACGGCCACTACAATATCGCCATTATTAGCATTCTTTTGTTCTTTAACCACTACGTAGTCTCCACTTAAAATTCCATCATCAATCATCGAGTCTCCTTTGGCCTGTAAAACAAAGGACTGATCTCCTGGGCGTACTAAATTAGAATTCACTCCAATCGTTGCATTCGGGTCAGTATATGGCTCAATTGGCTCACCACAAGCAATAAATCCTAAAACCGGAAGTTCTATAAAAGAAGAAACTGCCTTTTCAACTTCATCCTTAATTTTATCTAAAACTTCAATCCCTCTGACTGCACCTCGATATCTTCTAATTAATCCTTTTTTTTCCAAAACCGCCAAATGTTCATGGACCGTCGCTAATGAAGATAATCCTAAGTGCTGAGCAATTTCAGTCAACGTCGGTGCATATCCATATTTCGAAATATTTTGTTCAATGTAATCTAAAATTTGTTTTTGTCTCTTATATAAAACTGTTGCCATAGACAAATGATACGCGAACAATACCCGAAGTCAATAGACCAAAAACTATCCTATAATTTGACAAATTGGCATATTTTAAGTATAATTATTTACTTTTATTGAATAATTAAAAGCTAATTAATTTAATAAATTTGCACTTTAAAAGAAATAAAACTCATTTTTATATTCTTTGCAATATATTTTTGTAGATCAATCTCTGGTCTCCAGCAATATATTGCAACAGCAATATAAATTAAAGAAAGAAGAGGTGTTTATTTTTGGGAGAAATAATTTACAAAATCTATTATCGAATATACTATTTAATATTCGGTATTAGGAAGATCAATCACCCCAAGCCTATAACTCCACCACCCAATGCAATCTCATGCAAATCGGAAATCAATCCCGAAATAAAAAAACATCAAAATTTTATTTACGCAACAGTAGAATCATCAAAATGGTTGTTCTGGAAAAGAAAATTTGCATTTCAAGTTGTCGACGGCTCCGTATGGTTTGGAATGCCATCATTAACTCCATGGAGTTATAATCATGGCATCACCCAATTTGGTCTAAATAGCACTTTTGCAAAAAAACACGCAGGCAGACAGCTGAAATTTATTACTTGGATCTAATTTTGTTTTGAGTTTTATTACTCACACTACTAATACCGACAGGTTTATGTAACAACATAGTCTGCCGGTATTTTTTTTGTTAAAAATAACTTTATAGCTTCATAACTTTAAAAACTTGATAAAATTGTCTATCATGTTTTTCTTTTTTTTAATCGCTTTTTTAGTTTTTTCTGTAAATCCAATCAAAGCTCTCGATGAATTTAAGACCCAGCAAAAAATAAATTATCAAATTGATAATCAAGGCAATGCGACTATTAATCAAGAAATTCAACTAACTAATAATTTTTCCGAAATTTATCCAACTACCTATCAATTAATTTTGTCTACCCCAGAGTTAAAAAATATTACCGGTACCGACAGTCAAGGCAATATTATTCAAAATGTTGACCGACAAAACGAAACCAATACTATTTACCTTAAATTTAATAAGAGCAGCCTCGGTAAAGATCAAATTACTAAATTTAATTTAAATTATACTATTCCCAATCTTGCCACTAAAAAGGGAAGTATTTGGGAAATCCCAATTCCCGAAAACCAAAACATTAATTCAACCAGCACCAATGAAATTACTATTACAATTCCCAGTGTTTTTGGCAATCTTTCTTTCTCTTCTTCAAATCCTCAAAGTGTCATTCCTTTAAATAATCAGACCCAAATATATTTTAATAACACCAATCAAAAAATCTTTCTAATTTTTGGTAATTATCAACTTTTTGATTTTCATTTTAAATATTTTTTAGAAAATGCCACTAATCAATCAAAAACCATGGAAATTGCTATTCCACCCGAAACTGATAATCAAAAACTAGTTTACAAAGACATTTCTCCACCACCTTTTAACATCAAAATAGATCCCGACGGAAATTGGTTAGCTCAATACAAATTAAATTCTAATCAAGAAATTGAAATAGATGTTTCCGGTCAAGCTAAAATTATTCCTAATATTATTAAAACGTCTATTAATAGTAAAGATTATTTAACAGCTAAAAATTTTTGGCCTACAGAAAATTCATCTATAAAACAAATAACCACTTCTCTAAAGAATGTTAAAGATATTTACAATTATGTTATTAATACTTTAAATTACGACTACAATGCTATCAATACTTCTCAACGACAAGGTGCAATTAATACTCTTTTGTCACCAAATACTTCAATTTGTACCGATTTTACCGATCTTTTTATAACATTAGCCAGAGCTAAAGGTATTCCTGCTCGTGAAGTTCAAGGTTTCGCTTATACTAATAATTCCAAAATTAAACCAATTAACACTAATGCCGACATTCTCCATGCTTGGCCTCAATATTATGATCAAAACAAGCAAGCCTGGATCTCTGTTGACCCAACTTGGGAAAAAACCACCAATGGAATCGACTATTTTAATAATTTAGATCCAAACCACTTCGCTTTTGTTTTTCATGGATTTGACAGCGAAAAACCCCTTCCTCCCGGCGCTTATAAAAACAAACATAACGTCAAAACCGTTGAAGTTGAATTTGCTAGCCAAGAAATAAAACCAAAATATGAAAATATAAAAATCACTCCTATTAACAATAAAATTTACGAACCAATAACTATAAGAATTTCTAATCAGAATAATAATTCCCTGTCTAATTTAAAAATCAGCATTCCTAATTCAAAATGGCAACAAGAAATTGCCATCTTGCCACCATTTTCTTCAATAGAAATAAAACTCCCCAGTTTTTCTATTTTAAAATCACTAAATCCTCAAAATCGAAACTTTAATATTAAAGTTGAGTCCTTAAACACCAATGTCAAACAATTTTCCGTTTCTAACCCCAAATATTACTTAGATCTGGCCATTTTTGTTGGCTCAATCATTACTTTTATTGGCTTGGGCGGTATAATATTAACAAGAAAAAAACATAAAAAATGAAAAAAATACTCCGATATATCATCCTTTTCACTTTTTCCTTAATTACTGCCAATCAAATCTGGCAAAACCTGTCATTTGAAAAAATTCCTCTTACCATCATTAAAGTCGCCCTAGTACTTACCATTTTTGAACTTCTTCTAAAACCAATTATAAAAATTCTTCTTATTCCAATTAATATCCTAACTTTAGGATTATTTAGAATTGTTATCGATACTCTTGGTTTATATCTAGCCGTTTTTTTTCTTTCCGATTTTCAAATAGGCAATATTTATATTTCCAAATACAACTACCAAATCAATAATTTTTGGGCTTATTTATTAAGTTCCTTCACTATTGGTATAATTTTATATATTTATAATCTAATTTTGCATAAAAGCAAACCTAAAAAATGAAAAACACATTAGCTATCATTCAGATAATTCTGTCTATCTTATTAAGCGCCCTTATCTTTCTTCAATCAAATGGCGACACCGAATCAACATCCAATATTCTTTCTTCAACTACTATTGAAAAAAGAGGTTGGGAAAAAGTAATGTTTAATTTCACTATTTTTGTCATTGTCATCTTTCTAATTTCATCAGTTATCCAAACTATTTTATAAACAAACTTGTTAACCAAAATTCATTTTAAAATTGAGTATTTTTTTTCCTTCATTAGAAGGAGAATTTGGATCATTCTTATAAGCATAAGTATTTGTTTTTGCGCCATTTTTTTTAGAAACGAAATAATTAAATTTATAAATCTACCTATTTTTAAAAAAGAAACCATTGGAATTGAAGGTTTATATACCATTAAAAATCTTCCAGAAGAAATTGTTAACCAAATCAGTTTCGGATTAGCTACTAATTCTGAAAATGACAAAACAGGGATATCTCCCATAGTTGATTCAGTAAACATCGAAAACGAAAATAAAGACTACATCTTTGTTCTTAAAGAAAATATTTTTTGGCATAATGGCAAAAAATTAATTAGTAGCGATATTGATTACTTATCAATTTCTGGAATAAAGACCACCGTCATAGATGAAAATAAATTAAAGATAAGCTTAGAAAAACAATTTTCGCCAGTCCTTTCCGTCTTAAGTAAGCCATTATTTAAAAAAAATACCATCGGTTTAGGACCATATAAAATAAAAAAATATTCCCTCCAAGAGGGTTATTTAAAAACTCTTTATTTAGTCCCTACTAAAGATAATCTTCCTCGTCTTATGTATCGTTTTTATCAAAATGAAAATGATTTAATCAACGCCTATAAATTAGGAGATGTTAATGAAATTAAAATTACATCTCTTTCGCCAGATCTTTCTAGTTGGAGTAAAAGTAAAATAAGTCAAGAAATTGAAACCAACAAAAAATATTCCGCCATATTTTTTAACACTCAAAAAATCAACAATAAACAACTTCGACAAGCTTTAGCTTATGCTACCCCAAAAACCAAAGATAGAAATGAAAGGTGTTTAGGGCCAATTTCTCCAGAATCTTGGGCATATAATCCCAATGTTAAAGAATATAACTTTAACACCACCAGAGCTAAAGAATTATTTGAAAACAATAAAATTGAAACTATTAATCTAATTGTCGGCGATAGGAGATTATTATCAATTGCTGAAGAGATCAAAAAATCATGGGAAAGCGTTTTAAAATTAAAAACAAATATAACTATTGAAAATCAAATCGACACCGAAAATTTTGATGCTATTTTAACTTACGGCTCAATTCCTCATGATCCTGATCAATATCTTTTTTGGCATTCCACTCAAACCAAAAGTAATTTAACTAAACTTAATGATTCTCGTATTGATAAGCTTCTGGAAGATGGCCGCTTTGTTATCGATCAATTAGAGAAAAAAAATATTTACCAAGATTTCCAAAAATATTTACTAGAAGAATCACCGGCTATCTTTTTGTCCTATCCTAACACTTACACCATAACTAGGGTAAAATAAATCTATGGAAGAAAATAAAAAACCAGATTACATTGGAAATATAATTGTTTTTATTTTATTTGGATTATTGTTTTATGCTGGCTATTTATCTTACAAAAGTATTGATTGGAACGTTTTAAAAAATCTCGAAGCTGAACCTTTGATTCTTCCTACTCCAATTCCCGCCAGTCCAGCAAATCCATCAGCTCAAATATCTCCAACATCAACTTCTACCTCTCCAGCTATTAAAAAATAATTTGTTGCCCCGCATGGATTCATATCTAACAGATACGAAGTTTTACGAGATAATTGATTCTATCAAAGACTTGATTGTAACTTTTGACCCTATTCTATTTGGAAAGAACCAAAATTGTAGTCTAATGTATTGATATGTAGTATCAAATAGTATATAATTAGTCATAATCAAAATAAGAATATGAAAGTTATTGCCTATTGTAGGGTGTCAACTGATAATCAGAAAGAAGAAGGAACAGTAAACCTTCAAGTTGATTCCATCAAAGAATTTTGCCAAAAACATAGCTATGAATTAGTTTCAGAGTTTAAGGATGAGGGAATAAGCGGTGGATTAGAAAATAGACCAGCATTAGCAGAAATGTTTTCATTTTTAGAAAACAATAAAGAGGTAACTGCTGTAGTTATTTGGAAACTAGACAGACTAGCTCGCGACCTTTATATTCAGGAACATTTAATTAAAAAACTTGAATCACTCAAGATTAAATTAATCTCAACAAAAGAGGTTGATTTAGATAGCTCTGACCCCATGAGAAAAGCGTTTAGACAGTTTATGGGAATAGTATCGGAACTAGAAAAATCATTCATAACTATGCGTTTGTCTGGTGGTAGGATTCAAAAAGCCAAAAGAGGACAATACGCAGGGGGTAGGGTAGCCATGGGGTATTCAGCAAAAGACAAAGAACTAATTGGAAACAACTTAGAATCAGAAACCATTAAGCTAATTTTCAAACTGAAAAGAAATAATCACTTATCAATTAATGGAATTGCCAGACTATTGAATAAACAAAAGATTCCAACCAAAGAAAATAAAATTTGGTATCCTTCAACTATAAGTTACATACTGAAAAACCCAATTTATAGAGGTTTTTATAGCTATGATGGTTTGAAAAATAACCGTAGCGATTTAGCTTTAGTTTGAACCTAGAGTTATACAAATAATACTTATTTTTTGTATAACAATAATTAATATATGGAACAAAAACCAGTTTATTACACAATTGAAGAAGTAGCCGAAATACTAAAAGTTAACCCTGAAAGCGTTAGGAGATGGGTAAGAGCTAAAAAAATACCTGCGATTAAATTAGGAGGAAAGTATATTCGGATTTCCGCTACTGACCTTGAAAATTTTACCAAAAGTTCTAAAGTATACTTTTGACCCTAAAATCAATCATTCTATTGGCATATATATAATGTCTGAATTAACTATATCTAGACAGAATAAATAAGCATTGTGTAAATAAGTTTTGTTTGTTTTATACCTAAAAAATATCCAATCAGGCACAAAGTTGTCTGTTTTTTAATTTAGGCTTACAGATAATAATAATTGTAGTGAATATTCAATTATTTACCGCATAATTCCCTTAGATTGAGCTATTCTATTGTTCTTGTTTTATGTAATGTAATGTTTCTTATACATTACAGGGTAGGGTGGGCTAAAGAGTATCGCTTAACGGTAGGGGGTAGTGTTAATTAATATATACCCATTCAAAAAATTTTATACATTTTTCTAGATTTTAGTTTTTGACCTTTCGTTTTTCTCTATTTTTCACTTCTGGTTCTATTTTGCCTTCTTTTTCTAGTTTATCTATTATATGTCCTGTTCTAGCATAGCCAATATCAAGTTTTGATTGAAGCCAGTGAAAAGTAACAAAATCTCTATCTTTTATTAGTTTCAAGGCATCATCATAAGCTGGGTCAATGCCAGAGCTTCTTAACTCCATATAGATAATATATTTATTTGTCTTTTCTACTAGTTTTTCTAATTTTCCTACTCTTTCCTCTAGAAGTTTAATTTTTTTATTGTTATCCATAAGTAATTTTACAACTTATCTCAAGTATGTGATTTTATCTAAAAACTTATTTTATAATTTATGCCTGTTGGTATAATGAACCATAATGAAGATTAAGAATATAAAAAAATATATAGAACTTTATGATACTGAAAAATATTTATTTGAAGTGATTAGTCCAAAGGTTAAAAAAAGTGGATATTTATCTTTCAATGATTTTTATCAAATCTGTATGTGGAAATCAGCCAGACCCAAGAAAAGATATCTAAACAACAAAGAATCAGTTGAAAATGTAACAAAAAGAGCATTACTAGAAACTGATGAAGGAAGAAGAATAAAAATTCTTTGTGAGTTGGATGGTGTTGGTATTGCTACAGCTTCTGCTATTCTCACAATTATTTATCCTGAAAAATATGCTGTTATTGATGTTAGGGATTTGGAAGAATTAAATAAAATAATCAAAAACAAAATAGGTAAAACTATTTCTATAAATACTTGGATTAATTATCTTGCTGAAATGAGAAAACTTGCGAAAGAAAACAATGCCACACCAAGGGAAATAGACAAAGCTTTGTTTGCCATGAACAGGGAAAGTTTAGAGAATCAAAACTATAAAAACTTATACCAAATCTGAGTATCTACCCCACCCCTCACTTTTGAGATTCAACGCCTAAAGGTCTTTGTGTGTAAGAAAAAAAGAGTAAACAGAAATCTTTGACTGATAAAATTATAGTTCAATAAACTTCTTATACACCTGCTTAATTAACATCATTGCATAATCAATATCGTCTTCGGTTTCTATGTTGTATCTACTAACATGTTTACCCCAATGCTCAAAACTAGTGTCTACATATCTTACTTTCTTCTCTGGGTCTTTTAAGTCTTCTGGTTTAACCCTTAACAACTCTAAAAGTAATCCTGAAGCTTGGGTTTTTATGGAAACAACATTTTTGCCATTGATATTAAAACCAATATAATTTTTTACAGGATGTATCTCAAACTCTGGGTCTATTTCAAGAATTTTTTGGGAAATTATCTCAAATAAAGTTTTTGCTTTATCCCATTGAGGTTTTAGGTGGTCTTCAACTGAATATTGTTTAATTTCTCTTGATACTACTTCAACATTATTGCCCTTGGCAACTGTTTTAATGCTTTCGCTTTTTTCTGATGCTCTTAATTGATTGAATAAAATTAGATTATCCTCATATTGTTTAACTTCCCAAAGTTCAATTGGCAAGTCTTGAAAACCCATGGCTTCTTGTTGAAATTTTGTAAATGAATTGGCTATAAAAACAACTTTTGATTGCGACCAATCAATTTCATCTTTTCTTAGGTTTTTCTTACATTTTTCATTGTATTCCAAAACAAAATCAGCTTTATTATTTAACAACAAAGCTAAATAAGCATAACCTTGGTCAATTACGCTAAAACTTTTATCCTTTTTATATTCAATAATTACAAACGATTTTAATTCCTCATTAAATGCCAGCGTATCAATTCGCAGATTGTTTAACGGAAATTCTGAACAGATAAAAGTTAAACCAAAAATAGTGGACAAGTTAACCTCTGATACACCCTGAACAGTTTTCTCTAAATCAATCTTTTTTTCTTTTACAGCAATTAGTTTATTTTTATTTTGTTTATATATTGGCATGCCAGAATTATAACAAAATTCCGTAAAATCTCACACCTCAACCACATACTTATCCTCAATAAATAAAGCCATATATATCATTATTTCTTAAAAATTATCACTGATTAACTTGAGATATTCGTTACTTTCTCAACAAGACTAAAATATTTACAAATGTATTTTTGAAAAATTGTGTAAAAAGTTATAATAGAACAATCTTTATACTCAAATAGACATAATATTCCATTAATTAGCAATGATTTAACAACACCTAAATACAGCAAGTAAGTTTATTAAGTTTGACCTTTAATTTCAATAATAATTGAATATTCTGTCAAATAATTAAAAAAGACATTTATTGAATTTGCCAAGCTGAAAAAAAGAAAAGTAATTCTGGACGGTTTTATCAAACTGATTTTGAGCTACAATAGTTGTTATGAGTACCAACAATAAAACAATTAATAAAGTATCAGAGGATATAAAGAAAAATAGGATTGAAAAAATAAAAAATATATTACCAGAAGTTTTTGAAGAAGGAAAAATTGACCTTGAAAAACTAAAGTTAGCATTGGGAGAAGAAATTGATGAAAGACCAGAAAGATTTAACTTTACTTGGGCAGGTAAAAATAAAGCCATAAAAACTGTATTAACTCAAAGTAAAGCCACACTAAAACCAGCCAAAGAAGAAAGCGTTAAGTTTGATGAAAGTGAAAATCTAATTATTGAAGGAGATAACTTAGAGGTCTTAAAACTGCTTCAAAAAACTTATTTTGAAAAAGTAAAAATGATTTACATTGACCCTCCATATAACACTGGCGGTGATTTTGTTTACCATGATGATTTTTCAGCACCAATTAACAGCTATCTCAAACAAACAGGTCAACTAGACAAAGAAGGAAATAAGCAAACCACTAATAAAGAAACAAATGGGAGATATCACAGCGACTGGCTTTCAATGATATATCCAAGACTTAAACTAGCTTGGAACTTATTAAAAGATGATGGAATTATTTATATAAGCATTAATGATATTGAAGTTCATAATTTGCGTAAAATAATGGATGAAATCTTTGGAGAAGAAAATTTTATTTCTCAATTAGTGTGGTTGAATAAAGAAGGAGGTGGTGGTTCTGATAGTAAGTATTTCAGAATTAAACATGAATATATTTTATGTTATGCAAAGTTTATTCAATTACTTAATATTGGTGGAGTAGATATTACAAACCTTGATAGATATACATTGTCTGACGAATTTGAAAGTGAAAGAGGAAAATTTTACCTTCAAAAGCTTGGAATGGGTAGTATTCAATATTCAAAATCTCTAGATTATCCAATAATCTCGCCCGACAAGACAGAGTTGTTCCCTTCAACTGAAGGTAAAAAAGCATGCTGGAGATGGTCAAAAAATAAAACAGAGTGGGGGATAAAGAATAAGCACATTTTTTTCAAAAAAGACAAATTAGGAGTGTGGCAAGTATATACAAAACAATATCTAAATGTAGACAATAACGGTGAAAAAATTGATAGAAAGAATAGACCTCTTGCTACTATTGAAAATTTTTCAAGTACACAAGCAAGCAAAGAACTGGATTTGATTTTTGGCGGCAAAGTATTTGATTATTCAAAACCAAAAGAGCTTGTTAGCCACTTAATCAATATATCTTCCAAAGAAAATAATGATGTTATTCTTGACTTTTTTGCTGGTTCGGGAACTACTGGACATTCGGTCTTGGAACAATACCTTAAAGACAGCATAAATCGCAAATTTATTCTTGTCCAACTACCAGAATTAACATATTCAGAAAGCGAAGCTTTCAAAGCAGGGTATAAGACGATTGCAGATATTACCAAAGAAAGAGTTAGACGAGTAATAAAAGGTTATGGAGAAAATCCAAAACCAATTAATAGTGGATTTAAGGTATTCAAACTAGCACCGTCTAATTATCCAGAAATTAGTTATGAATTTGACCCCGAAAAAACCGAAGAAGAAAATCAAAAATCATTACATGAATATCTAGCAAAAGCTAAACAAATCTCACTCATAGATAAATCCATTAATCCTATTGATATTGTCTATGAAAACATAGTTAAAGAAGGATTTTCATTAAATTCTAAGGTTACTGAAGGCAAAATTGATGGAAATAACATTTTTATTATTGAGGATGGAGAAAATGAAATGAGAATTTGTCTTGATAAAAAAATATCTCCAGAAACTGTTAAAAAACTTTCAGACTTAGAGTTTAAGAGTAAAACTTTTGTTTGTTACGATAATGCATTATCTGATTCAGATAAAGCCAATATCGGTCTTAATCTAGAGTTAAAAACTATATAGTTATGATGAAATTCAAATTTGACCCGAATCAAGAATTTCAATTAGATGCTATTAGTTCAATAGTTAATCTATTTGAGGGTCAAGGCAAAATAGATGGTCATAATTCATCTAGTCAAAGTTTACTTGGTATTTATTCAAATCAACTAACAATTGATAGTGAAATTATTTTGGCTAATGCGAAAAAAATCTACGAGATAAATAAAATTGGTAATGGGGGAATAGTTCCTGAGTTAGACTTTTCAATTGAGATGGAAACAGGAACTGGTAAAACTTATGTATATTTACGAACTATTTTTGAATTAAATAAAACTTATGGTTGGAAAAAATTTATCATTTTAGTTCCATCAATAGCTATCAGAGAAGGAGTAGTTAAAACACTAGAACTCACAAAATCTCATTTTGCGGAATTATACGACAATACTCCATATCGGTATTATGAATACCAATCAAAAAATATCTCACAAGTAAAACACTTTGCCGATAGTAACAACATTGAAATCATGATTATGACAGTTGGTGCTTTTAATAAAGATGCCAATGTTTTATATGATGAAAAAGACCAAATGCAAGGTGAGCAACCAATTAAATATATCCAGAAAACTCAACCAGTATTAATTTTAGATGAACCTCAAAACATGGAAGGTCAAGCGACTAAGGAGAAACTAAAAGAATTCAATTCGCTCTGTCGTCTTCGCTATTCTGCTACCCACAGAAATCCATACAATTTAATGTATCAACTAACCGCTTATGATGCTTACCAGTTAGGATTAGTAAAAAAGATTGAAGTGTATTCGGTAACTGATGATGATAGTGGTATTTCAAACGCTTACCTAAACTTAGTTGAAGTTAAACCAAGTAAAACAGAACTTAAATCTCTTATTGAAGTATTTGTAAAAGATGAAAACGGAAATGTAAAAATGAAAAAGATTGCTGTTAAAAGAAACGACGATATTGCTTTTAAGACCAAAAATAATGCCTACGAAGGATATATTGTTGATGGAATGACAGCCGATAATCCAGATTTTGGTGCAATTGGGTCAATAAAATTTAAGAATGGAGTTTCAATTAAATTTGGAGAAAATACAGGCAAGGATAAAGAAGAAGTAATGCGAGAACAAATTAGCCAAACTATAAGAATTCATTTTGAAAAGAAGAAAAAACTAAAAGAACAAAACATAAAAGTATTGAGTTTAATTTTTATTGACAAAGTAGATAATTACATTAAGGAAGATGGAATTATTAGACAATTATTTATTGAAGAATTTGAGAAAATTAAAAAAGATTTTGGATTTGACGACCTTGATGTAAACAAAGTCCATAAAGGTTATTTTGCTAAGAAGAATGATGAGTATCTAGAAAGAGAAAGAAGCATTGAAGAAAACGAACAAGCTTACGAGTTGATAATGAAAGATAAAGAAAAACTGTTATCTTTTTCAGAACCTACCGAATTTATATTTTCCCATTCAGCATTAAGAGAAGGATGGGATAACCCAAATGTCTTTAATATATGCACTCTAAACGCCACCACATCCTCTATGAAGAAGCGACAAGAGATAGGTAGGGGTATGAGAATCTGTGTCAATCAAGATGGAAACAGGATTTTCTCCAAGCAAGTAAATTTACTTTCTGTGATAGCCAATGAAAGCTATACCGATTATGTTCAAAGGCTACAAAGTGAGTTTGTTGAGGACGGTATTTATAAGTCTGCCCCATTACCCGAAAATGCCAAAAAGAAACAATTAGTAAAGTTGAAAACAAATTTTGAAAAGGATGAAAATTTTAAGGAATTGTGGAGCAAAATATCTAGAAAAACACGATTTAGCGTTGGTGTTGATACTGAAAATCTAATAAAAAAATGCATAAGCCGAATTAATAAAGAGATAAACATTCTAAAACCTAGAATAAAAATTGAAAGAATTGGCATTAATATCACCGAAAAAGAAGTAAGTGGACAAATAATAGGTGATGATTCAAAGGAGTTTACCGAAAATAAAAGAATATTTAATATTGTTGAAGTTATAAAAAATGAAACAAAACTCACCAGGGGAACAATTTCTTCAATAATAATGGGATTATCAAATCTGAAATCATTTTTTAATAATCCTGAAAAGTTTACTTTTGAAGTTATTAGAATAATAAAAGAAGAACTATCCGTAAATTATATTGACCAGATTAGCTACGAAATAACCAGCGATAAACTTGATTATAAAAACTTTATCAATGAACATAGTTATCGTGATTCTATTCAAAAAGTTGAACATTCAATCTATGATTCAATCATCTTTGATTCTGATATTGAAAAAAAGTTTGCCATAGACTTAGATTCAGACGAAAGAATTAAATTATTTCTAAAACTTCCGAACTGGTTCAAGATTCCAACTCCTATAGGCGACTACAATCCAGACTGGGCTATCGTTACAACTAAAAGAGATTTGGATGGAAAAGAAAAAGAAAAATTATATTTTGTCATTGAAACAAAGGGAAATATTAATAACTTAAGACCTTCAGAAAAAATGAAAATAGATTCAGCCAAAAAGCACTTTGAAGCGATAAGTGTGAACTACAAAGAAATCAGTAGCTATTCACAATTCGTTCAAGCAATCAGTAACTAATATTTCTTTTGTAATTGTTTCTTAATTCACAGTCTAATTGATGTATTTTGGCGTAAATAAGAGATAATAGT
>DAONDY010000002.1:0-141039 GCA_035402805.1 Candidatus Woesebacteria bacterium
AATTCCTAACTGCTGCCTTCCGTAGAAGTATGGGCCGTGTCTCAGTCCCATTGTGACGGACTCTCCGCTAAGAGCCGTTAACCGTCATCGCCTTGGTAGGCCATTACCCCACCAACTAGCTGGTAGTTAGTACACTATTCTCTTCGCGACTTGCGTCTTTAACCCGTAGGTACTATAGGAAATTACTCCACCTTTCGGTGGGCTATGTCCTACAAAGAGGCATATTTGTACTTTTTACTCACCCGTTTGCCGCTAAACTTATTATTTACACAGATTAATCCACTGTAAGGATCTCTCTGTGTAAACAACAAATCCCGCTCGACTTGCATGTCTTAGGCACATCGCCAGCGTTCACCCTGAGCCACGATCAAACTCTTAGTACTAACATTTCGAACAAAATTCGAAAACGATTGATTTAAATAATCAATCAAAAAATTTTTTGAAATTCTTTCTGGTACTAACAGCTTCTGGCTCTAAACGAATGTGAACTAAATTTTAAAGATCAATTTTGCCTTCATTCAGGCAGTGAGGTTATTATATAGCACTAATTTCGTTTTTGCACTAGGTAAGTTGGGTTAAATTTAGTTAGATAATTGACAAAACATAAATAGATGGTATTATAGGCTTACTATTCGCAGAATATTTAATATCAATAACGATATTTTTAAATATTTTTAAGCGAAATCGCACATAAAAAGATTTAGGAGAAAGAAAATTGCCTTTATAGTCTGATCAACTAATCAGATATGAGCAAAAACTAAAACGCTCGGAAAGGAGGAATATTGATGTACACATCAGGATTTGTTTAACGCGAAAATATCGCAAATCCAAACGACTTCAGGTTTCCAAAACCACCATCAATCTTTTTTATCCCCCTGCTTTTTCATTTTTACCTACCACCTCTCCCTATCTCTTTACTCGCCGCCAAAATGAGGAAATAAAAATAAAATTGAATTAAAGGTTGTCCTGAGAGACAAATATTCGATTTTAACTTTACTCATTCTTTGGCGGCACTTTTTTGGAAAAAATTTAGAGCTGAATCACTTTAGCAGTAGATAAAATATTGATACTTTCTGGTTCGGCGGCAGTAAAAATAGTTTGATAGTTTTGGCATAAAGAAACAACTAATTTTTGATGGTCTGGATCAAGCTCAGAAAAAATATCATCTAAAAGCAGAACTGGTTTGTCATTATAAGTTTTTTCTAGATAATTAATTTGAGCCAATCTAACGGCTAAAACAGCTAATCTCTGTTGTCCGCGACTACCCCAAAAGGCTAAATTTTTATCTTCAGTTGAAAATGTATTGTTATTAAAACTAAAATCATCGCGATGAATTCCAATTTGAGTACAACCACGATGCAAATCCAGTTGGTAATTTTTTTCTAATCTGTCCTCACTGACAATCGAGGGATGATAATTTAAAAAAATAAGTTTGATTTGGGGATCAAAATGGTTTGAAAAAAAAGAATTAGCTGAACGGATAAAAGCAGTGCGAAAATCATGAATAATGTTGGCATTTTTAATGAGAGTTTGATTCCAATAAAAAAGTTCCGATTTGGTTGAATGCACTTCTCTAATTTGATTAAGCAACTCATTTCGATGATTAAGAGCTTTATGATATTGGGACAAGGCCTGGGTATAACGCCATTCTGTTTGAAGAAAAATTTCGTCCAAAAAATCACGACGGCGACCAGGAGAACCGGCAACTAAACGAATATCGTCTGGATGAAAAATGACAGTTTTAAAAATACCAATATATTTTTTTCTAGTTTTTTCGACTTTTTCGATTAAAAACTTTCGAGAAACAGTATTACTGCGACCGGTTTGATCTTTAATTAATTTTATTTCGATATCATTGATTTCGTTTTTATTAGAAATAACCTTGGCTTGAATTGAAGTAAAAAAATCATTCCAATTTATAAGTTTTGATTGAGATGAAGATCTAAAACTTTTACCGGCGGCTAAAAAGAAAATAGCTTCTAATATATTAGTTTTACCAGAACCATTTGGACCAATAATTAAATTTAATTTGGAATCAAACTCTAAGAGTTGTTGGGTGTGCGAACGAAAATTTTGAAGAATAAGTTTGGAAAGATACACAAGAGAAGTATAACAAAATGTCCAGCGGGTTGGAGTTGAACCAACTTTACACAGTTTTACAGACTGACGCCTAACCGTCCGGCTCCCGCTGGTTTTGTGGATTTATTATAACAGAAAGATACCTTTACTCAATTCCCCAAAGAATGGAGAGATTGGCAGTAATATCCATTTGGCCACTGGAGATTGAACCAGCACCAGAGGCTTCATCTCGAGCGACAGAGGCTGACTTAAACTGAGCAACATTAGAGGTGTAATTAACAGGAGAAATATCATAAGTGCTATCAGAAATAGAAACTGGTTTGTCTAATTTCACTTTTGATAATTTAGCCAGTTCTTCGGCTTTTTGTTTGGCCTTATTAAAGGCTAATTCTCGAGCTTTAGAAAATAATTCAGTTTTATCTTCAATATCAAAATAAATACCATTCATTTGAAGATTATTAATGTTGGAAAGCTCGTCAATAATTTTGACGGCCTTGGTGGCCTTAGTATCAATTTTTTTAATTTTGACTTCCAAAGTTTCTGAAGCTTGCTGACCAACAATTCGACGACTGCTACCGCTATAATCATATTCGGTATAAACGTTTAGATTGGAGGTGGTGATATCGGAATCAGAAATACCATTATCTTTAAGGATTTTTATGGCAGAGTCAACTTTTGAATTAACTTTAGCAAGTGCTTCTTTACTAGTAGAAGCTTTTTCTTGAAAACCAATGTTTAATTGGACCATGTCTGGTTTGGCGGAAACTTTACCATCGCCAGAAACAGAAATCGTGTTGGAGATTTTACCGTTTGACTCAATACCACCGGTGTTTTTAATATAAATTCCTGTTCGAGAAATGAAAAGCGCAGAAATAATTAAAGCAATGGAAATAATAATGTAGGGGTAGAATTGTTTGTCTATTTTCATATCATCAGTTTACACTGTTAAAATAGTTTATGAAAGTGAAAATAATTTCTTGGAACTTGGCCGGTATGAGAGCAGCGATAAAAAAGGGTTTGTGGCAGAAAATGAAAAAAATTGATGCAGATATATATTGTTTTCAGGAAGTTAAAGCCAAAATGGAACAGATTGATATTGATTTTGAATACCCAAATAATTATTTAAACTATTGGAACCCAGCTGAAAAAGCGGGTTATTCTGGAGTGGCTACTTTCACTAAAATTGAACCTAAAAATGTAATTATTGGCGATAGAACGAATGATTGGGATGATGAAGGAAGAGTTATTATTACCAAATTTGATGAATTTACACTTTTGAATGTTTACTTCCCTAATGGAAAGAGAGATAAAGGCAGGTTGGATTATAAAATGAAATTTTATGATTATTTTTTGAAATATATAAATGAGTTAAGAGATAGAGGAGAAAAAATAGTTTTTTGCGGAGACATAAATACAGCTCATAGGGAAATAGATTTGGCCAGACCTAAGGATAATGAGCTGGTTTCGGGATTTTTAGAAATAGAAAGAAAATGGATTGATAAAGTGATTAAAAATGGATATTTGGATACTTTTAGAATGTTTAGTCCAAAAGAGACAGGACAATATTCTTGGTGGAACCAAAGGGGCGGAGCCAGAAAAAGGAATGTGGGTTGGAGAATCGACTATGTTTTTGTGGATGAAAGTCTAAAATACAAAGTAAAATCGGCGTTTATTTTACCGGAAGTTGAAGGATCGGATCATTGTCCGGTGGGAATTGAAATAGAAATTTAAAAAATAAGATGTTTAGTCCCCTGTTGTTTTAGCCAGAGATTGTGCTGTTTACAATCTGGATCATAAATTGTCAGTTGACTCCAAAATCGTTTAGAGTGATTTTTGATGTCAAGATGGGTTAACTCGTGTAATAAAATATGGCAAAATTGAGAATAAGGGAAAAAAATAATTTGCCAGTTGAAACTTAAATTACCATGACCGGAACAAGAACCGTACCTAGAACTTTGATTACGAACAGTAACTTTTCCATATTTAAAATTAAATTTTTTAGACAAATTATCTAATTCTTTTTTAATTAATTTGAGGGCAAAAGGTCGAAGTTTAGCCTCTAAAACCTTTTTGACATGAGATTCATTAAATCGAGCCATATTTGAATAAATTTTTTGTTCAACATCTTGAATAATTACCGAATCTCTTTGGGTTTTTATCCAGATAATTTCATAAGAATTATCCAATATTTTAATGGTTTTTAGACTTAAAATTGATTTTTTAGGACTAATTTTGACTGAATGATTAATAATCCAATCAGTATTGTTTTTAATAAATTTTTGAATTAAAAAATCGGGAGTTAAATAAGGACAAGAAATTTGAAGAGAGTTTTTGGAAATCAATCGCAGACGAATTGATCTAATCCCCTTACGGTTAACCTGATATTCGAATGGCTGGTTTTGAAGCAAAATGGTGGCCATAATGATATATTAAACTATGAGCTTAATTTATGTTGCTAGTGATCACAGGGGTTTTAATTTTAAAGAGAAAGTGGTGGAATTTTTAAGGGAGTTGGATTACGAAGTAAAAGATTTGGGAGTAAAAACTTATGATGAAGATGATGATTATAATGAAATTTCGATAGAATTGGCAGAAAAAGTAGTCAGAGAAAATACAAAAGGAATATTGCTTTGTGGATCCGGAGTGGGAGTAAGTATAGCGGCTAATAAAGTTTTAGGGGCAAGAGCAGCGCTTTGTACAATTCCAAAACAAGCTAGATTAGCCAGAGAAGACAGTAACGCCAATGTTTTATGCCTAGCAGCTGATTTAATCAGTGAAGAAGATAATTTAGAGATAGTAAAAACTTTTTTGGAAACGGTTTTTGCCAGCGAAGAAAGATTTATTAGAAGAATTAATAAAATTAAAGAATATGAAAAGCTTAAACTCAGTTAAGGAGATTGGTGAAAATAAAGTAGTAATTTTGAGAATGGATTTAGATTTGCCAATTAGTGATGGTGAAATTTTGGATAGTAGTCGGTTAATAAAATCCATTCCAACAATTAAATTACTATTGGCAAGAAAAAATAAAATAATAATTTTAGGACATTTGGGTAGACCTCAAAATAATGAAAGAAATTTAACCTTGAAACCAGTTTATTTGGAATTAATGGATATTTTAGAAACATCATGTGGCGGTGATTGTGTAAAAAATGTTTTTATCGACGACATAAAAAATAAAGAAAAATTAAAACAGGCAATTGAAGAAAACGAGATAATTTTTGCTGAAAATTTAAGATTTTATCCAGAGGAAGAAAGTGGAGATACCTCTTTATTTTCCAAATTGAAAAAATACTCCCCAATTTTTGCGAATGACGCTTTTGCGGTGGCTCATCGAAATGCCGCATCGGTTTTATTACATAGAGAACTGGAAAGTTATTATGGTTTAAGTTTTGTGGAAGAATTTGAAAAAATAAGTTTAGTTTTAGAAAAGAAGGAAAATTTAGTAGTTATTTTGGGTGGAGCTAAAGAGGATAAATTAAAATATTTAAAAGAATTGAGTGAAAAAGCAGATTGGGTATTAGTGGGAGGAAAGCTGCCCAAGTTAGTTGAAAGTGAAAAGTTGAAAGTTGAAAGTGAGAAAATTTTGATTGCTAAATTGAGAGAAGACGGACTGGATTTAAGTGATGAAGACATTAAAGAATTTAAAGAAAAAATAAATCAAGCTAAAATAATTGTTTGGGCAGGGGCAATGGGATTTTATGAAAAAGAAAATTGTCGTAAGGGAACTGAAGAAATTGCCAAATCAGTGGCTAATTCAAATGCTTATAAAATAATCGCCGGAGGCGACACGACTGCTTCAATTGCAAGGCTAGGAATGGAGGATAAAATTGATTTTATCTGTAGCGGTGGCGGAGTAATGCTGGAGTTTTTAATTAAGAGTAGCCTTCCGGCTTGGGAATAGTATAAAATTAGTTATGAAAAAAGATAAAAAAATAAGAATTGGAATTAATGGTTTTGGAAGAATTGGAAGTGTGGTTTTAAGGTCAATTTTAACAGAGAGATATGATGTGGAAGTAGCGGCAATTAATACTGATGGTCGATTTGATGTGGAAACTTTTGCGATGCAATTTAAGTATGATTCAGTTTATGGACGATCACCTTGGAAGGTGGAATTTTCTGGACCACAAAAAGCGATGGAAATTGGCAGACTAGAAGTGGCTGATCAATCAATCCCCGTCTTTGGACAAATGGATCCGACTAAAATTCCTTGGAAAAACTATGATGTGGATGTAGTTTTGGAATGTACTGGTGCTTTCACTGACAGTAAGGCCTTAGGACATATAAAAGCAGGAGCTAAAAAAGTAGTGATTAGCGCTCCGGCTAAAGATCCAAAAATTCCGGTTTATATATTAGGAGTAAACGGAGATAAATATAAGGGTGAAAAATTAATTTCCAATGGTTCTTGCACTACGAATTGTGTGGCACCAATAGTGAAGTTAATTGATGAAAAAATTGGGTTTCAAGAAGGAACGCTGACCACAATTCATGCTTATACTACAAATCAAAATTTAGTTGACGGAAACTGTAAAGATCCACGACGCGGACGAGCAGCAGCTATTAATATAGTACCGACGACAACTGGAGCAGCAGAAGCAGTAATTGCTGCTTATCCTGAGGCTAAAGGAAGATTTGCTGGAACGGCAATTAGAGTACCAGTGATTTGCGGAAGCTATTCTGATTTGACTTTTAAGATGGTTAGAAAAACAACGATTGAAGAAATTAATTCTATTTTTGAAGAAGCTAGTTTAGAACCGGAACTAGTTGGTAAATTAAAAGTTTCTTACGAACCATTAGTATCTTCCGATATTATCGGCAATAACGGTTCTTGTATTATTGATGCGCGAATGACTAAAGTAATTTCTGATGACATGATTTCAATTGGGGCTTGGTATGATAACGAATATGGATACAGTTGCAGATTAATAGAAAATGCAATTGCGATATCAAATAAATGATAATAATACCAACAATTTTAGAAAAAGATTTCTCATTGGCGGAAATAAAAATTAAATTGATTAAAGATAGGTGCCGATGGGTACAAATAGATGTGATTGATGGTTATTACTCCCCTGGAAAGAGTTTTGAGTTGGAATTATTAAATAAAATCGGTAAGGAAATACAGAATAATTTATTGGACATACATTTAATGGTTAAAGAACCAATAAAATGGATTGAAAAATGCAACTTTGTCGGGGCGAACAGAGTCATTGGCCAGGTGGAGATGATGTCAGATGTGAATGAATTTGTGGAAAAAATTAAAGAAGCTGGATTGGAGGTGGGATTAGCCTTTGATACTGAAACAGAAGTCATAAATATCCCAAAGGAAACTGATTTAATATTATTAATGGGAAGAAAGTCTGGGTTTCAAAATGCTGATTTTGATGAAAAAATTTATGAAAAAATTAAAAAACTAGTAAAACTTAGAGATAATAAAAAAATGGATTTTAAAATTGGAGTTGATGGAGGAATAAATGAAGAGATAATCAAAAAGTTAAAAATTGAAGGAGTGGATATCGCCTATTGCGGCGGGGCAATTTTTAATGGTATGGTAAATGATAATTTAGAAAAATTAAACTATGTTAGCGAAAACTTATAAAAAAATTAAAAGAGTTGCTTTTTATGGCGACGCTGATGCTAAAGAAACAGATCAGCATTTTATTGATGCTTTTAATACCGCGAAATTACTGGCGGAAAATGGCTACATTATTGTTAATGGTGGTGGCCCAGGAATAATGTTAGCGGCAACATTAGGGGCAAAAGAAGGAAAAGGTAGAGTGGAAGTGGTAATAATGGATGAAAAAGTTGATATGGGTAAAAACTATGAAGGAAGCACTTTCTTGAACAAAAAACAGGTTGATAAAATTTATAGAGCTGAAAATATTCAAGAAAGAACTGCTAAAGTCGTGGAAATCGCTGATGCTCATATCGTTTTTAAAGGTGGAACTGGAACAATGGCAGAACTGGCATTGGTATGGGAAAAAGCAAAGTTTGAATTTGGAAAGCATGAACCATTAATCTTCTTTGGTGACTGTTGGAAAAACACCATCGAAACCATGGTAGAAGATTTAAATTTTGACAAAATTGAAAGAAAAGTTTATGACTTTGCTGAAAATTCAGAAGAAGTTTTAAAAATAATTCAAGACAAAAAAAGCTTTAAAAAAACGGACAATGGCGGTTTTCTTGGTCGATTTAAAAAATTGATTGATAATTTTTGATAAACTAGAAAATAATGTTAAAGAAATTTTTAATATTAATTTTGGCCTCAATTTTTTTGAGTAGCTGTAGTTTGAGTCCTAAAAAATCAGGACTAGAAATAATGAGTTTTCCGATCGCTAAGGTTTATATAAACAATAAGGAAATGGGGTCAACTCCTTATAAAAATATGAATTTAAAACCGGGAGAGAATGAAATAAAATTAGTTTCTCAAAATAAGGAATGGAAAAGAAAAGTAGATTTACAAAATAATATTAATACAGTGATAGATTGGCAATTTGGTGATGATTCTAGCCAGGACAGCGGATATATCCTCTATCTAGAAAAAACGGGTGATAAAAAGGCTTCCCTTTTGGTAAATACCAATCCAGATAAATCGATAATAAATATTGATGATGAAGTTAAAGGAACATCACCAATAAAAGTTAGTGAAATCAATGAAGGAGATAGACGATTGAAGGTTTCATTCCCGGGATACAAAGATGTAAATGTATTTATGAAAGCAATTAACGGATATCAATTAGTAGTAGATATAAAATTGGCAATTGAAAAAAATAATATTGAACAAATTATTAATTCTGAAAGTGAAATTAATAGTTCAAATGAAATAAAAAAAATAATCGTAAAGGAAACAGAGACCGGATGGTTAAAGGTTAGAGAAGCAAGTTCCAGCTCGAGCAAAGAAATTACTAGAATTAAACCTGGCGAACAATATACTTTATTAGAAGAAGGAACTGATTGGTACAAAATCGATTTGGGAAATGACAAGAATGGCTGGATATCGGCTAATTATGCTTCGAAAAATTAATGAAAATACCAAAAATTAAGAAAGAACAGGCTAAAAAGAAATAGAGTTTTTGCTGACTATTAAGAAAAAGCGAGACGATACCAAGAATTAAACTTATTGCCCAATAAAAAATAGCAATCGAACGACGCGACCAGCCGGCTTTAAGAAGCTGGTGGTGAAAATGTTTTCCGTCGCCTAAATAAATAGGCTTTTTATTGATAATCCTTCGAATAATAGTGTAAACGGCATCAAGCATGGGGATAAAGAGAAGGAAAATAAGAGTTGCTAGTTTAGCACCAGAAAGAATGGCTAACACAGCCAACAAAAACCCTCCGAGGCTTTTACCGCTATAGCCCGGCATAATTGACTGCGGAAAAAAATTAAAGGGAAGAAAACCAAGATATGAACCACACACGGCACCGGCTAAAATGATGACTGGCCATTGGGTGATATCAGTAGAATAACGAAAAGCTAAAAGACCAATAAAAAAAGCAGAGATGGAAACAAAACCAGGAAGTTGACCATCAACGCCAGTAGCCCAACCAACGATATTCATGCACCAGACTATCCAAATGACGGCCAAAATATCTGGAATTACCCAAATACTGTGCTGACCTAAAAAATTAAAATTTATTTTTAAAAAAGAAAGGTCAATAACTCCGTTACTTAAAGGATTGGAAATAAAGGCAATTCCAATACCGGAAGCAACAATTACCAAGGCCACAATAATATTGAAAAATAGCCTTACTTTAGGACTAATGTCTTTAATATCATCAAATAGACCAACAATTAAAGTTATTAAACTGGCAAGAAGAATACCAATTAAATGTTTATCTATTGGCAAAAAAATGATTGAGGTGATTAAAACTGAGACAAAAATAGGAATTCCCCCACCCCGAGGAACAGAAGACAAAGCAGTGGCGTTATTGGTTTTCTTTTGTTTGTCTAATGGATTTTCAATCCAGTTTTTTTTAATAAAAAAATTTCTAATTAAGGGAGTAAGGATAAAGGATATCCCGGCTGAAATTAAAATGGCTAGAATAAAGGAAAATGACATATTAAGAAATTAAGGTAATAATTCTAGTGAGGGAAATAGCTGAAAGGAGACCAAAAACTAAAGAAAAAATTGTTAAAAGACGGGAGAATAAAGGGATTATTTTTAGGAAAAAAGTGGCAATTAAATTATTTAAAAGAAGAATAACGATGGAAAAAGTTGGTAATAAAAAAAGAGAAGTGGCAGAAGCTAATTGGTCTTCACCCCAAGGAAGGGAATAATATAAAGGAACTTGTTCAGGTAGGCTATTAAATTTGAAAATTAAAAGACCTAACTGAAAAATAATCAAAATTAAATTCCACCTAAAGAGGCGGTAATTAATTTTCTCTTGCCAAAAACTACCAAGAAAGCCTATTTGAGAAAAAAATGAATTAAAAAATGACATATTATCTTAATTTAAAAATAGTGGCATTGCCGATAGCTTCGGTAACATAGTAATAATTTTTAAGAAAAAGGTCAAGAGAAGGGAAAGAACGTCCAGACATTGGATAATAAATAACAAATTTAGGTAAATCGGTCTTAATTTTATCCATGGTCAATTGATAGCCATTAAAATCAACAATGTGATAGGCAACGGTATATTTTGAAGAAGGCAACCGTTTGGATAGGGCATAAATGTAAGGCTCGTCACCCCAAATGAAGATTTTGTCTTTAGGATCGGTGTTTGATTTTATAAAATCAGAAATTTTATAAACATTACTGACTTGAGGTCCAAAAGAATTTTGATAATCAACAGTTGATTTTTTACCTAAATAATAGGAATAAAAGTTGTTGTAATATTTGAATACTGGATAAAAATAAAATTTAAATTTAAAAATAACTAAAGCAAAAAAGAAAAGTGAAAACAAGGACAGTAATTGATTTTTTTTGTCTTTGGGATTAAAAACTTGAACGATAATTAGAACTAAAGGGGGTAAAGCCTGAATTAGGTAATGAGGATAGGGACGACCAGAGAGAAGAACTCCAAAAATTGTGGCCGAGAACCAAAACAATAAAAAGGAAAAATTGGAAGAAATTATTTTTTTGGTTTTTAGTAAATAAATTAAAACCCAAGCAATTAATAGGATTACAAATCTAATGATAATTCCCCCACTGGCCGGAGAAGAGGTTTGTGTTCCAGTGGACCAAGAAGAAATATAACCGAAATTTTGAAGGAGACTGGCAACTAAAAACGGTTTAAAAGCATTTTTAATATAAAAATAAACACCCCAAAGAATTATGGGAATTAAAAAAGCAACGGCAAAAAAAATGATGTTTTTGATATTTAAAAAAACTTTTTTTAAAGAAGTTAAATCATCAATAAAAATCCAAACACAAAGAAAGGCAAATTCGATAGCAACTGGAATTTTAATAGTAAAAGCTAACCCTAAAAGCAAACCGGAAATAATGATCTTATTAAAACGTGGTTTTGGTTTGATCAAAAGCAAAATACCAATAATAGTGGGTAAAAGCATAAAAACTTCGGCGTTGGCGATGTTGCCTTCAAACAAGGGAATTGATGTTAATATCAAAAAAATAAAAGTAGCAATTTTAGAAACTTTAATTGAAAAAAATTTTTGACTTAGACGATAAAAGAAATAAATGGTAGGAATCATAAAAACCATGAGTAGGAGCCTAAAACCAAAAACAGTTTGAGAAAAAGCAGCAAGATAATAAAGACTTGGAGGTTTATTATCATGAATTTGACTGTAAAGGACGACTCCTTTCCTGATGGCCTGACCTAGAACTAGATAAATACCTTCGTCACCATACCAATATGGTTCAAAAAGTGAAGGTATTCTTAAAAAGAGAAAAACGAGAAATAAAACAATCCAATATCTAAATTTAGTTAAAGTTTTAAACATCACTTAAATGATACCTCAAACTGTAGGCTTTTTGCTGGTAGTTTTATATTCCAACCTCTTACCCAAAAGAAGTCTGGTGTGAGAATGGAGACCAGGAAGAACCGACATAGTTAGAGTGGCTAGAGGCATAAACGGCCACTGAAAAATATTCTTAACAATATTTTTAAAACCTTTTTTTTGATTAGCTGGACGAAGCTTCCAATCTAAGATAATTAAAATAAACATGGGAATTAAGCAAATAGTTAAAATTAAATTAGAAATTTTGGGAAGATTATAACCAACGGCAGTTTGAAAGAATTTTGGATTAAGAATAACCGGAAGAGAAGTTCCGAGAGTGAGAATAAACCAGTTACTAGACCAAATTAAATGAGTTTGAATTAATTTAAAAATTCTTAGGGCTCGGGTTATAAAAGGAATTTCTTTATGGAATCTGGCTTGTTCGATAGCATAAGGAATATCAGTGGCACCCCAAGCATGACGAACACATTGACTGTAACGATTTTTCAGAGCAGAAATATAATTCTTACCATCTGGGGCATCAACTACAGTTGGTAAAAAGATAGGTTCAACTGCGGTTTTACCACCACTACTAAAAAATGTTTGTAAAAAGATATGCCAGTCTTCGGGAATCATGTCTGGATCCCAATAACCAGCTGAATCAATTAATTTATAAGAAGAAGAATAGCAAGAATAATTAAAGAACAAACCGTCAGGTTCCTGGATGTTAGCGATATGAATAACATTACCCATAATTCCAATAATTCTTATCGGTCCCGGAACTTGGTTGATGTTGTTATGCCAAAAAATTGGCGATTGCCAAAAACGAAAATAACGATTTGGATTTGAAGCAAAATTATAAGTTAAAGCCGAAAAATATTGAGGATTAAAAATAGTATCAACGTCACAACTAGTAAGAGTAAGATCTTCTATTTTATATTTGCCACTATCAATAAATTCTTTTTTGAAATATTTAGCGGCCCAAGCTTCATTAGTATGTTTACCAGCAATTTCGTTTGGCAAATTGGCGGGGTGTTCTGTAAAAATTAAATTACCAAAAATGTTTTTGTATTTTTTAGAAAAATAATCGATAGTCTGCTGATTATTTTCTTTGCCAGCTCTAGCCTCCTGACCAAGGACAACATGAATATTTTTAAGATTGATATTAGTTTGAGCGGCCAAGCTACCAATAGCCATATCAATCACTTCATTTGGTTCTTTGTAGGAAGAAATGACAACAACGTGATTAATATCATTTCTTTTAAGCCAACTAGCCTTAAAATCTGATTGAAATTTTTCTTGCCAATTAGTGGCTTTGGCGGTTTGAATTTTGAAATAACCAATAACAGCTAAAATGGCTGATTTAAATGATTGATAAAGCCAATAAACTAAAAAAGCGATAACAAAATAAGCCACAGCCTTAGGAACTACAAAAGCACCCCAAATTGGAAAAAGAATAATCATCCAAGCAAAAGAACCAGGAATCATTTCCCAAAGACGATAGATTTTGGAGTTTTTATTGATCATTGAATGATTGATTATATCAAGAGAGAGGACTATTTGAGATAAAATAGGGAAATGAGTATTTTGACTTCGATTAAAAAAACCATTAAATATAGCCAAAAACACGGTGGTTTTCTAACAAAAGACCAATTATTTGAGAGGTTAATAAGCAATAAAATCTATAAAAGGAAAGAAATTTATAAGTTAATAAAGTTAAAAGTTTATCAGGTTAAAAGTAAAAAAATTTTAGAAGATAAAATTAAAAAAGCGACCGATTTGGCCAAGATTATTGATCAAAAATTTAAGGATATCTTGTTTTTAGGAATCACGGGATCAGTGGCAGCTGGCTATCCTAAAAAAAATGATGACATAGATATTGTAATCATAACCAAAAAAAATAAACTGTGGATTAATAGGTTAAAATTGAGATTTTTTATTGTCATTAATAAAATTCCCCACCGTAAATTTGGAAAAAAAGAAAAAAAGGATGAATTTTGTTTTAACCTATGGCTAGACGAAAAGGCTTTGGAAATAAAAGATAAAAAACAGAACTTAAAAAATGCTATGGATTTGATATTAATCAGGCCATTGATAAATAAAAATAAAACATACGAAAAATTTATTTATATTAATGATTGGGCAAAAAAATGGGTAGCAACTGGATATAATGATAAAGTTAAAAAGTTTATAAATTTGAAAGTAACTAAAAGTTATAAAAATATTTTTGATATGGTAATTAATTGGTTGGTGTTTTGGCCACAGTTTTGGTATATGAAAAAGAAAATGAAAAAAGAAAAAGTTAACCTGCACCAGGCTTTCTTTCATCGTTAAATGGTATAATGTGCTAATGGTTTCCCTGCCCAAAGAAAAAGTCTTAAAATATTTTGGCCGATTTTTTTTATTTTTAGTAGGTTTAGTTATTTTATTTGGATCTTTGATTTCGGCTGGCTTGGAAATTACAGCAAAGGATAAAAAAGAAAATAATTTAAGAAATGTTCCAATTGAATATATTGTGGAAATGCCAAATGGAGAAAAAATAACAAAAATTTATAAAGTACCAGAAAGTCGAATTGGACCAGAAAATAGTGAATATTTTATAAAAAAGATGAGAGATAAATTGTGGGTTGATTTAAGTAAAACATCTAAAGAAAAGGCAGAAGTTTGTTTGTTAATTGCAGATAAAAGGATGTTTGAAACAGTTGAATTAGTTAAAAAAAAGGGAGACGAAGATTTAATTATAAAAACGCTAGATGAAACTATTTGGCATTTAAAGGAATCTAAAAAAATGCTGTCGGAAGAAAATAAAAAAGACTTGGAAATAGTAAAAATTGATCAGGAAATTAATTGGGCTGGTTTAGCTTATGAAGATATAGTAAAATCTTTCAATTACAAAAATGAAAAAATAAATGAGATCATCAAAGACTTGGAAACATGGAACAAAAAAAACATTGAAAAACAGGAAGAAATCTAAGAAATTTTTTTCTAAAAAACGCTTGATTTTATGGTCAATTTTATTATTAGTTATTTTGATAATTTTTTATTTGGTTAGCGAGGTCCCGAATCCGACAAAGTTAAGCAGTAACGAATATCCTCAATCATCGAAAATATTCGATCGAAAAGGTCAATTATTATTTGAAATTTATTCTGAAAAAAGAAGGACACCAGTAACTCTCAGCGAAATACCTGATAATTTAAAAAAAGCAACTTTAGCAATTGAGGATGTTAATTTTTATAAGCATAATGGCTTTGATATTAAAGGAATATTAAGAGGTCTTTTTAGAACTGTATTTCAGGGAAGACTACAGGGTGGATCAACTTTAACTCAACAATTGGTAAAAAATGCGTTATTGACTCAAGAAAGAACTATATCAAGAAAAATTAAAGAAGCGATTTTAACTGTCGCAACCGAAATTCTTTATGGTAAAGACCAGATTTTAGAAATGTATTTTAACCAAACTCCTTATGGTGGAACGTTATGGGGGGCACAATCGGCAGCTAAAGGAATTTTTAATAAGGATGTTAAAGATCTGGATTTGGCCGAAGCAGCTTTAATTGCAGGATTGCCAGGATCACCAACAAAATATAATCCATTTAGTCACCCTGAAGCGGCTAAAGCAAGACAAGAAATAGTTTTGTCTAGAATGAATCAAGTCGGTTTTATTACTAAAGAGGAAATGGAAAAGGCTAAAAATGAAAAATTGGATTATTACCTAAATAAAACTGGAATTTTAGCTCCTCATTTTGTTTTTTATGTTAAGGAACAGTTGACGGAAAAATACGGTTTGAAAAAATTAAATGAGGGTGGTCTTAAGATTACAACTACATTGGATTTGGATATACAAAAATTATCAGAAACAATAGTGGCATCAGAAGTGGCAAAATTAAAAAAATCAAATGTAACCAATGGCGCGGCATTGGTGACAGAACCAGGAAGTGGTCAAATTTTGGCGATGGTGGGATCGATTGATTATTTTTCAAATGAAATAGATGGTAAATATAATGTGACAACAGCATTAAGACAACCAGGTTCATCCATAAAACCATTAAATTATGCAACAGGATTGGAGCTGGGAAAAATAACCCCAGCATCGATAATAGATGATAATCCGACCTGTTTTGAACAAATAAACCAAAAACCATATTGTCCAACTAATTATGGAAATGCCTACTATGGACTGCAAACAGTTAGAAATTCTCTAGCTAATTCTTTGAATATTGGAGCAGTAAAAGTTTTAAAACTAAATGGTGTAGAAACTTTTATTGCCTCAGCTTCGGCAATGGGGTTAAAAACATTTAAAGATCCATCAAATTATGGCCTTTCTTTAACTTTGGGTGGAGGTGAAGTTTATATGACAGATATGTCTACAGCTTATGGAGTTTTCGCCAACATGGGAGTAAAACAAAATTTAACACCGATATTAAAAATTGAAGATAAAGATGGGAAAATTTTAGAAGAATTTAAAGAGAACCCAGGAGAAAGAGTATTGTCTCGAGAAACATCTTTTATAATCCAAAATATTTTGTCAGATGATGGAGCCAGAAGCATGGTTTTTGGAAGTGGATCTTTATTAAATATAAAAAAACACCCGGAGGTGGCAGTTAAAACTGGAACAACAAACGACTTGAGAGATAACTGGACTTATGGCTATACATCAGATTATGTGGTTGGAACTTGGGTGGGAAATAATGATAATTCAAGAATGAGAGGAGTGGTTTCAGGAACTAGCGGTGCGGCCCCAATTTGGAACAAAATAATGACAGAAATACTAAAAGATAAAACCGTTAAAAAACCAATAATGCCAACAAATATTATCGGCATTAATGTCTGTAATTTAACTGGGGGAATAATCCCAGAAGAAGGATGTCAGTCTCATTATGAATATTTTAATAAAGATTATTTACCAAATAAAACAACTACTAGAATGAATGTTTTAATAAATAAAGACACTGGAAAAATTGTAGTTGATAATGAGGTGGCTCCTAATGCAGAGTGGCAAGATCATACTGTTGTAACTGATATCTCAGGGGTTAAAATATGTTTAGATTGCCCATTAGTAGGAGTGGGAGTTGGAGAAACAGGCAATAAAACTCCTACAACTGTTAATTAGGATGTCTTTTTTTGAACTAATAATAAAAATCTTAATAACAACAGGAAGGCCAGTTTTTTGGATTTTAAAGAAAACGAAATATTTGTTAATATTGGGTGTTTTAATCGGAATTGTTTTTAATGTTTATCAATTTTTAAATAAGGAATTGCCGGATATAAATTTAATTTATAATCCGCCAAAATTATCGAGTAAAATATTTGATCGAAACGGAAACCTACTTTACAAATTTTATCAGGAAGAAAATAGAACTTGGGTAAGTTTGGATAAAATTCCCAAAAAATTCATTGAGGCGACTTTGGCAATTGAGGATAAGGAATTTTATAAACATGGTGGTTTGTCTTTAAAAGGAATGGTCAAAGCAACTCTTTATAATTTGAAAAAATCTAAAGAAGATAAGCTAAGGGGCGGGTCAACAATTACCCAACAATTAGTTAAAAATATATTTTTAACTAACGAAAAATCGTTTAAAAGAAAAATAAAAGAGGCAATTTTAACTTTAAAAATAGAAAAAAAATTAAGTAAAAATGAAATTTTAGAAAGATATTTTAATCAGGTTTCCTATGGTGGTGAGGCCTACGGAGTTCAGGAAGCAGCTTGGAAATATTTTGGAAAAAATATAGATGAATTAAATGAAGGTGAGATAACTTATTTAGCTGGATTACCAGCGGCACCAAGCTCTTATTCCCCTTTCTCTAATAATCCGGAATTAGGAATTTCCAGACAAAAAAGAGTATTAGAAGAAATGGTATCGGCAAAATATCTTAATAAAGATGAAGCAAAAAAAATATTAAATCAAAAATTGGTCTTTAAAAAAAGAAAAGGAAGAATAGAAGCTCCTCATTTTGTTTTTTACATTAAAAGCTTGTTGGAAAACAAATACGGTTATATTAATTTTGAAAAACAAGGATTAAATATTTACACCAGTCTGGATTTAAACATTCAAAAAGAAACAGAAAAAATTGTAAGTCAGGAAGTGAAAAAGGTTAAAAAATTAAAAATATCAAATGGAGCAGCGCTGGTAATAGAGGTAAAAAATGGCGATATTATGGCAATGGTGGGATCAAAAGATTATGAAGCCGATGATATTGATGGAAATGTTAATGTAACAACAGCATTAAGGCAACCAGGATCATCTATCAAACCCATAAATTATTTATTGGCTTTTCAAAATGGGAATGATCCTAATTCATATATAGAAGACAATCCAGTTAGTTATTATGTGCCAGGACAAAAAGTCTATTCGCCTAAAAATTATAATGGCAAATATATGGGGAAAGTAAAATTAAAAACAGCTTTGGCATCGTCTTTAAATGTACCATCGGTAAAACTTTTAGCCGAAAATGGAATAGATAATATGATTAATTTGGCTGAAAGTATGGGGATAACAACTTGGAAGGAAAGAAACCGATATGGATTATCGCTGGCATTAGGAAGCGGTGAGGTTAGAATGACAGAAATGGCTCAAGCTTATAGCACTTTTGCTAATTTAGGAGAAAAAATAGAAATAAATCCGATTTATAAAATAGATAATTATTTAGGAGAAAATATCTACGAAAAAGAAAATCAAAAGAAGAAAATATTTGATTCAAATTTAGCATTGATAATTAATGATATTTTAAGTGACGATAAGTTAAGATCCCCTATTTTTGGTTTAAATTCAAAATTAAAAATTCAGGGAAAAACAGTAGCGGTGAAAACCGGGACAACAAATAATTTAAAAGATAATTGGTGTATTGGATGGACTCCAAGTTATTTGGTGGCAACTTGGGTGGGAAATAATGACGGAACACCAATGAGTTGGGTGGCCTCAGGAGTGACAGGAGCAACTCCAATTTGGAATAAAATAATGACTAAAATTCTAGATAATAAAACAGACGAACAATGGTCTGATTTAGTGTCACTACCAAATGATAAAATTATTTTTGAAGAGAATACCAATACAATTGATCAATTAGACCAGGAAGTAATTTTTTAGATTGAGACAAATCAGAAGAATTGTCGACTTTTACAACTAAAAACAACTCCTGGCTAGGGGTAGTTATTTTTGATAAATAAGAAAAAGATTTTTCTGTTTCTTCCATCAGCTCTTTTGTCTTTAGACCCTCTGGAAGAGAAGAAGTATAAATACTGGAATTATTGAGTTTGGAATTATTTAATTTTTCGTCACTTAAAAGAAAATTTTCACTGCTTTGATAAATGATTAAATCTGGATTTACTCTCTTTAAAAAAACAGACCAGACAGCACCGTCTTGAGGCAGATTGATATTATTATTTTTAGGAACGGAAACGGAAAAATTAAATTTCGGCATTTTAAAAGAAAAATCTATATTCCGAATTAACCTATAAATCCAAAAGAATAGACTTAAGCCAATGGTTAAAGCCATAGCGATATAAACAAATCTTCTTTTTTTAATAAGGCGTTCTTTTTCGTTTTCTTTGTCAAAAAGACCTGGTTGATCGCTGTTTTGATCTTCACTATTCTTTTTAATTTTTTCGACTTTGGGAAGCATATTATTTATTGATTTGTTTAAGAGTTAAAAGACAAGTTTTAGCACCTAGGCAAGAAACAACTGAAGCAGAGTTTTTAATGGCCCAATGAAGTGCTTCTGGAATTGATTTTTTATAAATTAAGGCACTGACAAATGTAGAACCAAAAGCATCACCGGCACCAGTTTCATCAACAGGCTTGACTTTAATTATCGGAGAAAAATAATGTTTGCCATCAGCAAAAACAAAAGCACCATCATGACCACCAGTGACGGCAATGGTAGGCGGAGAAAGAGAGACTAATTTATTCCAAAAATCTTTATGATTAAAATTTAGTTCAACTAAAGTTTCTGATTCTGTTTTGTTTAAAAGAAGAAAATCGACTAATTTTAAAAGTGGTAAAAGTTTTTTTCTCTGGGCCAATTCACGACTACCTGGATTTAAAGCAATTTTTATTTTATTTTCTTTGGCAAAACCAATTAATTCTTCTAATAAATCAAGATTGCCCTCGAGTGAAGAAATATAGAACCATTTGGCTTTAGGAATTTTGTCCCAATTCAAATATTTTTCATCAAGACGAGTGGTTCCCCTATTGGTGAGAATAGAACGACCGCCATCTGGAGCAACTAAAATGACCGAAAAATCAGTGGCATCGTTTTTATTTTTAATCAAAAGATTAACAGCAACAGATTCTTTCTTAAGATCGTCGATGACATAATTATTTAAGTGGTCATCACCAATAAGAGAAAGACAGGCCGATTTTAAACCGAGGCGAGAAAATGAAACAGAAGAGTTTGTGGCACCACCTCCAGAAGAAATCAGACTTTGACTAGTTTCGTTTTTCGAGGCGTATTCTAGGGAAAGTAAATTTTTATCAACAATAAATTGTTTAGATTTAACAAAAATATCGATAGTGGCAGCACCAATACTGACAACATCAAGCATAATTAGAAGTGGAAAAAAGAAGTAATTTTGACTTAATAATATTTTTTAAATCATCGATGGCTGGAGAAAAATTTTCATAAATTTTTTGACTAAAATCTTTGGAATAGATTTGAAATAATGAATGATTGAAATTATTCCTTAACTCAGTATTAATATTAATCTTGATGACACCTAATTTAATGGCCTGTGAAAGCTGATCAGAATTAATACCAGAACCGCCATGGAGAGTAATAAATTTATCTTCTGGAATTTTATTTTTGATTTTAGAAAGGAGATCTAGGTCAATAACTTCCGGTAATTTTAAACTAACTCCATGGAGATTGCCGATAGAAACGGCCAAAAGATCGGCATTAGTTTGAGTCATAAAATCATAGGCTTTATTTGGGTCGGTGAAACTGCTTTTGGAAACTACACTGTCAACCAGATTAATTTTATCGAATTCAACCTCAAAAAGAGTTTCGGGGTAATGAATTTTTAAATTGCTAATAAATTTTTGGCTGATTTCGAGATTGGTAGAATAATCCATTTTAGAACCATCAAAATGAACCATATCAAAACCAAGACTAATTAATTTTTCTAGACGAAGTTGGTCTTGACCGTGGTCCATATTTAAATAAATCGGAAGACCATCAAACTGAGCTTTTTTAACTAAAATAAAAAGACGTTCAGCGTGAATAAATTTATCCTCACCGGCAGAAAGTTGAACAATACAGGGTAAACCTGTTTCTTTAACTGAATCTTCGATAGCCTGATAGATTTCGAAAGAATCAATATTAAAAGCAGGAATAGCTTTACCAGTAGCTCGATATTCAATTAATATTTGATGTAAAGTTTTCATAATATTTTTTTAACAGCAGAGAGAAGATCGGCAACTCCGATACCATAATTATCATACAACTCCTGATAATTTTTAGCTGAACGACCAAATTTATCATCGACAGCTAAATGAATAAATTTACAAGGAAGATGATTGGATAAAATTAAAGAAGCGACGGCTTCCCCTAACCCGCCATTTTTTTGATGATCCTCAAGACAAATTAGACGACCAGTTTTTTTAATACTCTTTAAGAGAGTAATAATATCGAGAGGTTTTATTGAAGAACAATTAATAATTTCCAAAGAGATTTTTTTATATTTTGGATCTAAATTTAATTTAGCTTGAACATTGAAAGCCTCTTCGAGAATAGGACCATGACCAACAATGGTGACATCTTTTCCTGATTGTAAACGATGAGATTTACCAATAGTAAAATCTAATTTTTGATCAAAAAAATTAGAAGTATTTGGCCTAACCAAACGAATATAAGCTGGTTTTTTACTGAAAGCGATGGCTTTAATAATTTTGGCGGTTTCTAAAGCATCAACAGGCGAAAAAACTTCCATATTAGGGAGGCTGCGCATTAAAGCAATGTCTTCAAGCATTTGATGGGTGGCACCAAGATCGGTGCTAAGTAACCCAGCATGAGAACCGATAATTTTAACATTTGAATTGTTGTAACAAATTGATTGTTTTATAGTGTTCCAATTAATAGCTGGGGAAAAACAAGCAAAGGAAGTTAAAAAAACAGTTTTACCTGTTTTAGCAAGACCGGCAGCAATTCCAGCGGCGTTAGTTTCAGAGACACCACATTCAATGAAACGTTTGGGAAATTTTTTAGCAAAATCATTTAAAAAGAGAGATGATTTTAAATCAACATCAACCACATATATATTTTTATTAGTCTTAGCTAGTTTTAAAATTGTTTCTCCAAATGATTGACGAATAGAATTAATTATCATAATTCTGATTTAGCTCTTTGGTATAAGCTTTCTGATAGATTTTTAATATCGTGATAATGAAAATTGTTTTCCATAAAAGAGACCCCTTTGCCCAAAACTGTTTTAGCAATAATACAGGTGGGATAAATTGAATTTTTAGCATTTTTTAGGGCAGAAATTATTTGATTAAAATTGTGGCCATCAACAGTAGTGACAGTCCAGCCAAATTGAATATATTTACCAGCCAAATTGTCGAGAGGCATAATTTCGGAAGTGGATCCATCAATCTGCATTTGGTTGAAATCAACTATATTAATTAAGTTGCCTAATTTATATTTTTTAGCAAAAAGTAGTGATTCCCAAATTTGACCTTCTTGATGTTCACCATCACTAGTTAAACAAATAGTAGTTCTTTTTTTATCACCAAGAGCTAAACCACAGGCAAAAGAAAGCCCTTGACCAAGAGAACCAGAGGAATATTCAACTCCATTAACGTCACGAGAAACATGACCTTGTAAAAGAGAGTTAAAAGAAGAATAGTCGTCGAGAGAATTTTTAGGAAAATAACCAGCATTGGCCAGAACAACATAAAGAGCTGGAGCTAGATGTCCAGCAGATAAAACAAAATGATCTTTTTTAAAATTAAATAAATTTCCAAAATAAACCGCAGTAATTAAATCGAGTGAAGAAAGAGAACCACCTATGTGTCCCCCATTTTTATAAACCATATCCAATAAATCATGGCGAAGATTTTGACTTACAATTTGAAGTGGATGCGTTTTAATAAACGAGAGCATTAATTAAGTATAAAGCAAAAAGCCGCTGAGATATAATAGGCAATAGGAATGGATGGTTTTTATAAAAAATATTATCTAGGGATAAGAAAATTCGTAAGTCAAAAAATCGATGATGAAGGAATTGTTGACGAATTGACTAACGACATTATGATGGCGGCGATGATGTGCAGATCAAATTTTAATGGTAAGTGTAACGAATTTAGTTGGATATGCAGTATTGCTAAACACAAAATTGTTGATTATTACCGAAAAAAAAAGATAAAAACGATTTTATTCTCAGTATCTCCAAGCTTTGAAGAAATTGCTGATAAAGCCTTAACACCAGAAAGAGACGCTCTTAAAAATGAATTAAAAGAAGAAATAATAAAAACTTTAAAAGAATTAGGCAAAGGTTATAAAGAAATATTACGACTTAAATATATAGAAGGAATGAAAATTAGCGAAATTGCCAAAAATTTGAAATTAACGATTAAGGCAGTGGAGTCTAAATTAATAAGAGCTAAAAAGAAATTTAGAGAAGTTTGGATTTATGATCAAAAAAAGAATTAAAAAAATAGGTGAATTAATATTTTTGATAACAGTAAGACAAGTTTGGAAATTGTTATGTAATTTATACAATATTATCGAGCAACCATTTTTGACCTTAAAAAAACTGATAATTAAAGATAAAGATAAATCACAGATTTTTTTGGTGGGATTAATGGTAATAATGCCAGCACTCTTATATATGAGTGCCCGAATAGTTTGGGATAATTATAATTACGGTTTTGTTTTAAATTCAGTGGGACGAGTATTTTTAATTATTTTAATAATAGAAACAATTATTTTGGGATATTTAGGATTTTGGATTTGGAAAATTTTTAGAAAAAGATAGGAATGTATTTTTAAAAACCCTCGACTAAATTATTACTATGATTAAAAACACGACTATTGATTTTCAAAGTAAAAAACAATTAGCATTTAAAGATATTACCGATGAAGTGGAGAAAATCGTTGAAAAAACAAAAATAAAAAAAGGAAATGTTTTAGTTTTTTCAACTCATACTACTCTGGCAATTTGTATAAATGAAAAAGAAAAAGGGATAGTTAAAGATTTTAGAAACTTGATTAATCGATTAATCCCAAAAGATGCGTATTATTATCATAATGATTTAAATGTCAGAACTGAAAATTTAGTGTGTCAATCAGCCGCATCTGATTGTTTAAACGGGCATTCTCACTGTGCTCACCTGTTGATGAGAAATTCAGAAACTATTCCCATTATTGACGGAAAAATGGCTTTGGGAATTTGGCAAAGGATTTTTGCAATTGAGCTTGATTGTTGCCGAAAAAGAAAAATAATAGTTCAAGTTACGGGCGAGTAATTTCGGTAATTCTTTGAACAACTTCCTCTAAAATTGACTCAGGAGTACTGGCACCAGAACTGACGGCAATATTTTTTTGATTAGAGAACCATTTGGGATCGATTTCTAAAGCATTATCGATAATATGGCTGATGGCACCGCAAGATTCGGCTACTTTTTGTAAACTATTGGAATTAGCACTAGTTGGCGAACCAACAATTATGACTAAAGTACAAGTTTTAGCTAATTCAATAACAGCATTTTGCCGATCGGTGGTAGCTTGGCAAATGTGGGGCATGATGGTAATTTGAGGATATTTGCTTTTAAGAAAATCTAAAGCATCTTTAGTTTCCAATGTGGAAAGAGTGGTTTGAGTCATGACAATATAATTTTGAGGGTCATCGATATTTAAGGTGGTAACATCATCGATAACAACCGGAGTGACAATGTAAGGGTCTTCGCCGACAACGCCAACTGTTTCATCGTGGGTAATGCTATTACATAAAAATATTATTTTTTTATTCTGACCACTAAATCTGCTGACTGTTTGGTGAGACTTTAAAACGAGAGGACAGCTAGCATCAATAATTGTTAAACCCTTAGCAACGGCTTGGTTAAATGTTTGAGGCGGAGCACCATGAGCTCGAATAATAACGACAGAACCACGAGGAATTTGATCAATAGATTGAACTGTTTTTATGTTTAACTCTGATTCCAACCAATCAACAACGTGCTGATTATGAACTAACTCCCCTAAAAAATAAATATTTTCCTTGTATTTTTCGCGCGTTTCTTTGGCTAAATCAATAGCTCGATTAATGCCAAAACAAAAACCATGAGGACAGGCAATAGAAATATTGGCCATAGCTGATTTTAACCTAAAAAGAATCTAATTACTTAAGAAAAAATAGTTTTTCTGTGATTAAATGAAGTTTACTAATGATAGTAAGACAAAAAATTTTTGATACTTATTGGAAATTTGCTGCCGAAAGACAGAAAATTTTTTTTAAAAAACTTAAAGGAAGCTCAGCCCCCTACTCAGATGATGAAATTTTAAATAATTATAAATTTTGCAATGCTTATCGAGCCAGTGATAGAGTATCTCAATTTTTGATAAAGGAGGTAATTTATAAAGGAAACTTTAGCAAATTAGATACCCTCTTTAGAATATTTTTGTTTAGGTTATTAAATAAAAATGAAAGTTGGATAAGTTTAGAAAGAAAAGTTGGGGAAATTTCTATTAAGAATTTTGGCTTTGAAAAATATGAAAAGGCAATAGAAGATATTATTAAAGAAAATGGAGTTTTTTATGGAAATGCTTTTATTCTCTGTGCTAATAAAGTTTATGGTTATGATGAAAAATACAAAAACCATTTGGCTTTATTAAGTGAAATTTTTATAAAAAGTAATAAAGGTTTAGATTTATTAGAATCAAAAAGCCTAAAAGAATTATTCGAAAAATTAATTAAAATGCCGTTGATTGGGAAATTTATGGCATATCAAATTGCCATTGATTTTAATTATTCTGAAGTTTTTGATTTTGATGAAGATGATTTTACTTGTGCCGGACCAGGAGCTATCAGAGGAATTAATAAATGTTTTAAAACCTTAGGAAATAAAAGTTATGAAGAAATAATTTTATGGATGGTGAAAAATCAGGACAAAGAATTTAAAAGATTAAAAATCAATTTTAAAGATCTATTTGGAAGAAAACTACATGCAATTGATTGTCAAAATTTATTTTGTGAAACTGATAAATATTGCCGGGTTAAGTTTCCAAAATTAAAAAGTAATAGAAGTAAAATTAAGTCTGTTTACAGGGAAAATAAGGGAAAAATCGAATACTTTTACCCACCAAAATGGGGTATAAATAAAAAAGTTAGATCTTGAGACGCGGATGGGAGTTGAACCCATCTATACGGTTTTGCAGACCGCTGTCTAACCGCTTGACTACCGCGTCATTTAGAAAAGTAATGTATTTTATCAAAAAACCCTCCGATTAGGGAGGGTTTTAGGATTTGTTTATCGGCCAGAGGCCGATGAGCCTTTGGCTCACATCATTCCACCCATACCGCCCATTCCTGACATATCAGGAGTGGAAGGTTTAGTTTCGGGAATGTCGGTAATTAAAACGTCAGTGGTTAGAATCATTTGACCAACTGAAACAGCGTTGGTTAAGGCCGACTTGGTGACTTTGACTGGATCAAGAATCCCATCTTTAACCATAGAAGCCATTTTACCAGTGGCGGCATTGTAACCGTAATCAGATTTAGGATCAGAGGAAACTTTATCTTTAATTAAATTAAAAATATAGCCACCATCTTCGCCAGAATTTTGAGCTAACATTCTAACTGGTTGTTCTAGAGCGTATTTTAAAATATCAACTCCAACCTGTTCTTCGGCGGAATCTGTTTTGATTGAATCAAGTTTTAATGAGGCTTTTAATAAAGCAACTCCACCACCAGGAAGAATACCTTCTTCAACAGCAGCTTTTGTAGCTTCGATAGCATCTTTAACTCTTTCCAATCTTTCTTTCATCTCGACTTCAGTAGCACCACCAACTTGGAGAACGATGGCACCGCCAACTAATTTAGCAATTCTTTCTTGAAATTTTTCTTTATCATAATCAGAAGTTGATTTGCTTACTTGAGCGCGAAGTTGAGAAACTCTGGCCTTGATATCGGTGATAGACCCGACACCACCAATAATTCTAGTTCTGTCTTTATCGGCAGTGACTGAATCTGCATGACCACAATATTCCGAAGGTTCAGCAGTATCAAATTTAGTACCTAAATCTTCAGAAATAACTGTGCCACCAGTGAGAACGGCAATATCTTCTAACATAGCTTTACGGCGATCGCCAAAACCAGGAGCTTTAACAGCTAAGATATTAAAAGTACCACGAATTTTATTAACAACTAAGGCGGCTAAAGCTTCACCGTCAATATCATCAGCGATGATGACAATATTTTTAGTTAATTTAACTAGTTTTTCCAAAAAAGGAAGAAATTCTTGGAGGGAACTAATTTTTTTGTCAGTGAGAACAATATAAGGATTTTCTATAGTAGCTTCCATACTTTCAGTGTTGGTAGCAAAATAGGCAGATAAAAACCCTTGATCAAATTCCATGCCAGAAGTTTCTTTAGTTTCAAGCCCCATACCCTTACCCTCTTCGGCAGTAATCAAACCATCTTTGCCAATTTTTACCATAGATTCGGCAATTTTTTTGCCGATTTCTTTGTCTCCGGCAGAAATAGTGGCAACTTGTTCAATAGATTCTTGGTCGTCAGATTTGATCTCTTTCTTCATTTTATCTAATTCGGAAATAACCGTCTGTAAACCTTTTTCTAGGCCACGTCGAACTATCATGGGGTTAGCACCAGCGGCGACGTTTTGGAGACCTTTGTTAACTATTGCTTGAGCTAAAACAGTAGCGGTGGTGGTACCATCACCAGCAAGATCATTAGTCTTACTAGCGGCTTCCTTAATTAATTGAGCACCCATATTTTCATAGGGGTCTTGGAGATCGATTTCTTTAGCAACGGAAACACCATCGTGTAAAACGGTGGGGCCGCCCCATTTTTTATCAATGGCAACATTACGACCCTTAGGACCAAGAGTGGTAATGACAGCGTTGGCTAAAGTATTAACTCCGTTTAAAATTGATTGACGAGCATCTTGCCCGAATTTTAGTTGTTTTGCCATAATTTAGTAATTTAGTTAATTAGTAAGTAGTAATTAGTTTATTTGATAATTGCCATGATGTCATCGAATTTTAAGAGCAGTAGTTCGACATCATTTTCTTTATATTCTTTACCACCCCATTCTCGATAAATAACAATATCGCCAATTTGACAGGGAGATTTGATTTCATGGCCATCGTCAAAAATGGAATTGCCAACGGCTAAAACTTTGCCCTGTTGAGGCTTGTCTTGGTGAGATTCCGGCAAGACTATTCCGGACGCAGTAGTTTTTTCTTGTTTTTGCGGTTCTACTAAAAGATAACCGGCAACTGGATTAATTTTGGTCATAGATTTAATCAATAATTAATTAATAATTATCAGTCAAAATGACCGACTGCTAATATTATAACCAGACTTAGGTGTACGTCAAGTATTTTAAATTGATAAAATTAGATAATTGAATGAAACTAAATAAAGCTAAAGTTTTTGGAAAATATACATTTTATTATTTACCGGAAGATAAATATATTGGTCAAAGAATTGCATTGGAAAAATACGAACCGTATGAAACTAATTTAATTCAAAGACAGGTTAAAAATGGAGATGTGGTGGTAGATGTAGGGGCAAATATCGGCTATTACACGGTGTTGTTGGCTCAAAAGGCAAAAAAAGTTTATGCTTTTGAACCTGATTCAGTTAATTTTGAAATTTTAGAAAAAAATATTAAAGCAAATAATTTAAAAAATGTAGTGGCAGTAAAAGCAGCGGTGGGAAGTAAAAATGGAGAACTAAATTTATATAAATCAGAGGAAAATTTAGGAGACCATAAGTTATTTAAAATCCCTCTCGGCTCCGCCGCATCTCCCTTTGACAAAAGGGAGAAGATAAAAGTTGTTAAATTGGATGATTTTATAAAAGAACCTGTTGATTTGATTAAAATTGATACCCAAGGATGGGAGCCGGAAGTGATTGAAGGGGCAAAAAAAACAATTAAAAATTGTAAACCTATTTTGTTTATGGAGTACTCCTCGTCCAGTTATAAACTGGCAAAATTAAATGAAAATAAAATGATGGAATTTTTGAAAAGTATTTATAAAAAATTTTTTTGGATTGATGAATGGCTGTATATATATAAAGTATTGGATAAGAATAAAATTGATAAAATTTGTAGTTCAAACAAGACTGGTTATGCCGATTTATGGATGAAAAAAAATATAAGTTTTAAAGATATAATTGGTCAATTTAGAGATTTAAAAATTAAAAAATGGCTGAAGAAAATCATTTTGGGATATAATGGGTTTGTATGTCAAAAATAAAAAACATTTATGCCCGAGAAATTTTGGCTAGCGGCGGAGCCCCAAGTTTAGAAGTTACCGTCACACTAGAATCTGGAGTAATCGGTGAAGCATCGGTAAGTTATGGTGCATCAGCCGGATCAAAAGAAGCAACGGTTTTATTAGATGGAGATAAATCACGTTATAACGGAAAAGGAATGTTAACTGCCATTTATAATATAAATAACCAAATTAAAAATGCATTAGTGGGAATGGAAGCGGCTAACCAAAGAGAAATTGATAACAAAATGATTGAATTGGATGGAACTGTTAATAAAGCAGTGTTGGGTGGAAATGCCATGTTGGGAGTGAGTTTGGCGGTGTGTAGAGCCCAAGCGAATGAAGAAAAAATGCCACTTTATAAATATTTAAGAAAAACTTATGGGGTTGGAGAGATTGGATGGAAATTACCAAAACCAATGATTGTGATGATTGAAGGAGGAAAACATGCTGATGAAACTACTGATTTACAAGAATTTATGGTGGGGGCTATGGGCGATAAAACTGCAGCCGAAAATGTCCGAATGGAAATGGAAATTTATAGTGCCTTAAAAAACATTTTAAAAACAGAAAAATTATCAACTAATGTGGGAAATGAGGGTGCTTTTGCTCCAAATGGAATTTCTTCAAATGAAAAACCAATGGAATATTTGACTCAAGCAATAATTAACGCTGGATATACTCCAGGGGTTGACGCTGGAGTGGGAATTGATGCAGCAGCATCGGAATTTTATAATGAAGAAACTAAAAAATATATCTTAAAACTGGAAGGAAAAGAATTAACATCTGAAGAATTAATCGCCTATTACAAACCATGGATTGAAAAATATAAAATTGCCACAATGGAAGATATGTTATCTGAATTTGATTGGGATAATTGGCCAAAAATGGTAGAAGCTATCGGAGGAAAATTTCCATTAATCGCCGATGATTTAACTGTAACTAACACTAAACTTTGGCAAAAAGCGATTGAGATGAAAGCGGCGACAGCAATTTTAATTAAATTAAATCAAGCTGGAACTTTAACCGAAACCGTTGACTGCTGTTTATTGGCAAATGAACACGGACTAATGACCATGCCTTCACACCGCGGCGGCGGAGAAACCAATGACACATTCTTGGTTGATTTAGCGGTAGCAGTTAATTCGGCTTATATAAAAGTCGGACCAACTAGGGGTGAAAGAGTTTGTAAATATAATAGATTGATGAAAATTGAAGAAGAATTAGGAGGAAAACAATAATGGCAAAAATATATTTATTTAGACATGGACAATCAGAATTTAATTTAAAAAAAATATTTACTGGCTGGATGGATGCCAAATTAACCGAATTAGGAATTGAACAGGCCAAAAATTTAGGAGAGATGTTAAAAGATAAAAAAATAGAAGTGGCTTATGTCTCGAGATTATCTCGAGCTAAGGATACTTTAACTGAAGTTTTAAAATTCCATCCAGAATGTAAAGAAATTATTGTTGATGACCGAATGATTGAAAGATCATATGGAAGTTTGGCCGGGTTAGGGCACGAGGATACAATTGCTAAATACGGTCAAGAGCAATTTGATAAATGGCACCGAGGCTGGAATGATCGACCACCAGAGGGTGAATGTTTTGCTGATGTAGAAATAAGAGTGCAATCTTTTATTGATGATTTAAAAGCAAAATATGGGTCTAAAGATGTTGGAATCGCGATTTCGGCTCATGGAAATTCAATCAGACTTTTTAGAAAAATAATGGAAAAGGCCAGTATTGAAGAAGCTTGTGGCTGGACGATTCCTTATGACCAATATTTTGAATACGAAATATAGAGAAATAAAAAAGTTTCGGGTATAATTCGGGTGTGGAGATTGAAGAAATAAAAATTAAAAAGGCTTTAAATAGACTGCATAGTAATTTTTTACCCTATAAATGGGACTTAAATGTTTATCGTGGATGCAGTCATAGATGCCAATATTGTTACGCCCTTTATTCACATAAATATTTAGAAAACGGAAAGAATTTTTTTGACACAATTTATGTAAAAACGAATATTGTTGAGGCTTTGGAAAAAGAATTATCGAGTAAAAGATGGAAACATGAAGTGATTAATTTAGGAGGGGTAACTGACAGTTATCAATTAATCGAAGAAAAATATGGATTAATGAGGGAAGTTTTGAAATTGATGATTAAATACAAAACACCGATAGTAATCTCAACTAAATCTGATTTAATTTTGAGAGATATGGATTTATTAGAAGAACTAGCAAAAGTGACCAGCGTAAATGTGGCGGTGACAATCATCACTATGGATGAAAATATTAGAAAACAAATTGAACCGGGAGCCAGACCAAGTGAAAAAAGATTGGAGGTTTTAAAACAATTGGCAGGAAAAAATATTGGTTTAGGATTGCATCTGATGCCGATTTTACCAATGATTACTGATAGTGAAGAAAATATCGAAAATATTTTTAGAGAAGTTTCCAAAATACCGATTGATTATGCAATTTGCGGATTTTTAAATTTAAGATCGGCAACGAGAGTTAATTTTTTGGATTTTATAAAACTAAATTTTCCAAATTTGTTTGATGATTATTTGAAACTTTATCAATCCCCTTTTATTAAAAAAGAATATGCCAGAAATGTTTATGAAAAAATTTGGAGACTAAAAAGAAAATATAATATTAAAAGTGACTATAAAAAAGTTTTACCTAAAAATAATTCTTCTCAGTTAAAGTTATTTATCTCTTAAATAAATTTGGGTGATGGCTTTAATAGCTGTAGCGCCAAGCAAAATACCAATAAAAATTGGATCCACCATCTGTCTAATAAAAGCCCAAATTATAAGTCCGAAGAGAAGAAACCATAAAGCATTTCTATCAGCAACGGCCTCGTGAAGTCGTTCTCTCTCGTCTTTTTTGATTTGAGACATTATATGGAGAGTGTCAATTAATAAGACAGCAACGATGATAATACTAAAAATATTTTTTAAATTTGGATTAATGTTTAAATTGGAGATAAACGCTACGGGAATAATAAAGGCAAAGATATAAGCCCATCCTTGCCAACAATTTGGAGTTAATCCCCAACCGCTATATTTTCTAATGTTAAACCATTTTGTATTTCCGATCATATTTTTTAGTTAATTATTAAATAGTAATTAGTAATTTTAGAAACTAAATAATTTATCAATTGATGTTTTTAGAACAACGGCAACGTCATGAGCCAATTTTAAACTGGGGTTGTATTTCCCCTGTTCTAAAAAAACAATAGTTTCGCGTCGAACACCAACTAAATTAGCCAATTGGTCTTGAGTTAGATTTAATTTGGCTCGGTACTCTTTAATTTTAGTTTGCATAGTTTATTTACAGATAATTTTTGGAGCCTCGAAAGAAGGCTTTCAATGTTTAACCCATTGACCGTTTTGGCAAACCCAATTATCCTCTCCAGAAAATAATCGAAGGCTAAAAATGGCACCAAAAAGAGATAAAACAACTACTAAAATAATAAATTTTGTTTTTGAGTTAGAAAATTTAACTTTGTTTTGAAATTTAAAAAACAAACTATAAATTAACATTAAAGTACAAGTGGAATAGGCTAAAGTTATGGCAATCGGCTCATAGGTTGGATTCAAATTTTTAAAAGCATAAAGAATAAACATCATTACAACAGCAATCCAAGAATAGACCTGAATGGCCCAAGAGGCTGATTTACCAGCATTAAGGTAATCACGTTCATCAGCAACCACTTCTTTAACTCGACGACGAAGTAGAATTAAAATTAATGATGAAACAACTAAAGTGGCTAGTGGAATTAAATAATTTTGATAGATAATTGCCTGACTAAAAATGATGGCAATAACCACCACGATAATTAATTTGATGTTTTGATATTTTTTTAGAGTCATTTTTTTTGTTAATTATTTCTAACTATATGTTAGATCTAGATAACTTATTTGTCAAGTAATAAATTATAAAAATTGAAGTTGCTATAATCACCTTATGAAAAATGATAAAAAAATTGGGTTGGCTTTAGGTTCCGGAGGAGGAAGAGGTTTAGCTCACATTGGAGTGATTAAATCATTGGTAAAAAATAATATTCCGATAGATTTTATTGCTGGAAGCAGTATCGGGGCAATTATTGGCGGACTATATGCCGCCACGGGCAGTGTAGAAAAATTAGAAAAGATCGCCAATAGTGTTAATTTTAAAAACTTACTAAAAACCATTTTTAAAAAAAGTTCTGGTAAAAATTCTTTATTTGATAAAAAATTTAATCTTTTTTTTGAAAAAATCATTGGGGATGTAAAAATTGAAGATTTAAAGATTCCCTATTGCGCGGTGGGAAGTGACTTAATAACTGGAAAAGTGGTGATTTTGAATAAAGGCAGCTTAATAAACGCCATGAAGGCAAGTTGTGCTATTCCTATAATTTTTAAACCAGTCAAAATTGACGATAAATATATCTTTGACGGAGGAATGATATCCCCTGTTCCGGTGGAGATTGTTAAACAAACGGGAGCAGGAAAAATAATTGGAGTGAGTCTATACGGGGGAATTTTCCCTATAAAATTGGCAAAAGATAAAAGAATGTCAAAAATTAAGGCTGGAATTATTTCGAGATTTTTGTCTTTAAAAAGATTGGCTGATGTTGATTTATCATCGGCTGATGTATCAATAGAATTAAATATTCCCGAGGATGATTATAGATTTTTTTCAAAATTTATAAAAAATCGAGGGTTAATTGATTGCGGGTTTAAAGAAACTGAAAAAATGATTGGAAAAATAAAGAAGATAATCTAAGTTAAAGTGACAATACTGGAAAAAATAGACTAAAAACAGAAAGGATGGGTCTGGAATTTATATGTCCTTATAACTCCCCTTATTAGAATTTGTTTTTATTAAAAAATCATTATATTGCTGTATATTTTTATATTAAATTTGGTCTATTTTTTGGCATTAATTATATTTTGTGTTAGAATAAATGGTTTCTATTTTATTTAGGAGGTAATAATGAAAATACTTACTAATATCTAGACTTCACAATTAGGAGGGATTGGCCAGACTTTTGAAAATTTGATAAATTTTCTTCAACAAAAAAATTTATCAAAAATCCAAATTGTTGGTATTGATGCCACTAAAGAACCAAATTCATCAAATAAAGGTACTTCCTATGAAGTCATTGATAATTCTATTTTAAGAGTTATTCCAATAGACGTTGATTGTCCACATTTCAGCGATGTAATTAAAAGCGTTTCTACGGTAAACGAAATTAAAGAGACGTATTCAAAACTAATTGATAACTACATTAAAATAATTAGACAAGAAAAGCCAGATTTAATTCTTTTGAATGGTACTTACTTTGTTCCTTGGTCCCTTTTCCAAGCCGGAAGTATAGAGAAAATACCCATGGTTCTTCACTATCATGGAATTTTAACTAAAGAAACTTCTCAATATGACCCTTCTGTAAGAGATTTAATTCACAAAATGGAAACAACTTTTGATAATGACAGTCTCCTTTATATTTTCCCATCAAAACTAGCTCAAAAAACTGTTGAAGAAGAAGTTTTCGGACATCAAATTTCTCGATCTGTCGTTATACCTAACCCAATTCCTAACTATTTTTTTGAAACAAAAGGCGTTAACTCTCAAAAAGAAATAGCTTTTGTTGGTCGTTGGTCTAATATAAAAAATCCTAAATTTATAAAAAAATTTATAAAATATAATCAAAATAAGTTAAGTGACTATCGAATTAATATTGTTTCTGATAAAGAAAAGGCTTCTAAAGACCTTTTAGATTACGCAAATTCCGTTAAATTTTACTCTCCAATGGAAAATAAAAAATTAGCCAATTTCTATGGCAAAATGGGTATAGTAATAAGCCCTTCTTTCTTTGAAACTTACGGTAACGTTGCTCAAGAATCAATCGCCAGCGGAACACCGGCTTTAGTAGGTCCCAATATGGGTGTTTCCGAAATTTTTAGGCAAGTTGGACTTTCCGATTTTATTGTTGATTTCAGTTCGACCAAAAATGTTTATTATAAAATCAAAAAATTTAGTGGTCGACCAATTGACAAAAAAGTTAAAGATATGCTCAAATATAACCTTACCCCAAATATTATCAGCGAAAAACTAATTAAAGCTTTAAAATCGGCTTAATACAATCCATTGCCAAGGAGATTGTGGATCGAAAAAATTTACAAAATCTATTAATTTAATAAATCTTCACTATAAAGATTAGGTGGCCAGTTCAATTTTTTGATTTGTCCTGATTCAGTAGCAATTTTTGCGGCCATAATTCGATCAACAAAATCACCCGAATCAGTTACAAAACCTTGTTCGCCTTTGATTGGTAATTTCAAACCATAATTTTCCACCATGTCTTTAATAATTAAATCGTGTCTCTTCCCGGTATAAATTTTATTTTCTTGTCTAATAGCTGCTTCTTTAATCATTTTAGCGGAGCATTGGGGTCTGGAACCTTTCTGTCCTTATAACACTGTCCCCAACCTCTGTCCTATTCTACCAGTCTTTTGTGCCTAAATGAGACAAATGAGACAGTATAAAAAAGGAGTGTCTCAAAATGATGATATGTTTTGAATTTGAGGGTGACAGGTACTACTACAAAAATTACATCTAGGGCAAATGAGTTTGCCACAAACATCACACGTCTTATCTTTCCCAAATACTAGAGGAATGTTTGCGCAAGGTTTGCTTCCAGACAGCGTAGTTACCCAGCCACCACAATATGCGATTAAAGTCGTCCACTGAGGATCTGTTTGATTAATTTTCCCCCGCAAGATATTAAAACCTTGAAGTTCAAACACATGAAAATTATTTAATTCTGTTGTTTTTTTACTCCAAAGAATTGAAAGACATTCGATTAGAGAATTAATAGTTTTTAGAGGGTCATACAAAAATAAAGGTCTAGTCAAATCTGTTGTAGGATAAACTAATATCCGATAATCATTAGGACTATAAGGTCCGTTAGATTTGCTAGATAACTGTATTAAAAAATCTTCCAACATTGACAAAAATACGGTAGCGAGTGTTAGACCAATTTTTGTTTTTCTTAATTGGAGTTTCTTGACAAATTCTTTTTGGCTGATTGAGAGAAGTAATTGAGGATCGAAATTATATTCTAAACCTGAAACAATATAAGCAGGGAGTGGATTGATTTTTGCTTCATAACATAATCTCCAGTCAGGATAAGGCATCTTCTTTAACTTAACAACTAAGTCATCATAAGATTTATATAAATTAGATGAATATTTAAACAACCATGGTGGCAAAAAATTATTGTTATTACTACTTGCGTTTTGAAAATATATTTTTAATGGACCATGTTCAAATTCAGAGATGAGATTGGCAATGTACACTTTTGTTGTTGTCCCTAAATATAATACGGACCTGTTTCCAGATTGCATTTCCGAAAGCGGAAGCCAAGGAGAAAGAACTCCAGCGATGGTGACTGATTCTAAATTACGATTTTCTTTAAAGCGAGTAATACAATGATTGACATATCTTTCATGATTATATTGAGATTGTCTTGCGTTTTTAATATCGACTGGTTGTCCTTCTACTAATAGGTCGTAACTTTTCCAATTATTATTATTCGGGTTTATCTGTGAGATAGAAACATCCTCAACGGTATATCCTTCTTGTCTATAAAATTTTGACATGGCAGTTTCTGCCAATCTAGCAGACAATAATCGCCTTTCGTTCCCCTCACTAGTATTATGTTCGTCTGCTATCCACAGTTTTACAAGTTTTAAATCATCTGAAGTTGGACAAGGAGAGGTGATGTCAACTTTTTTTGCTATCGAATCATTTAGAACATCTAAAACTAAATCAATATAATCTTTAACTTTTAATAATCGTTTACGAGCCGCTTCGAGTTCTAAATATTGTTTTAATTTTATTTCTTCGTCTTCTTTTCTTTTTTGTTCTAACTGTTTAAGACGATCAATTTCTTTTTCTTTTTCCTCTTTTAATATTTTAGTTTCCCACTCATTTATATCTTTTGGATAACATAGTTTTGTGAAATCTTCGATAAAAAAATCATGGGATATATTTCCAGTACTCTTGCTCCTAGGTGAAGTGACTTTAATAGTTTTATCGACTATATCAACGACGGTAAGATTTCCTAATCCAGGATGTTTTATTGTTTTACCAACTAACGACCTGCTTGATAAACACCACTTTGCTAAAAGCTGATTATAAACATCATTCATAAAAAATTTCTAAAAAAAATTGTTACTCATTGATAACAACATATCCCTCAAATGGATCTATATTTTTGCCTATTTTTGTCCTTCGACGACAACATATTGTAGTAAAATCCTACATTTTGTCCTCTGAACCATAATACGTCATCGTTATTATCCTCTTAACGTGCCTTGAGAGGATAATAATGATGTCATAGGTTGATATTAGCCCCTTGGTGGAAGTAGATACTTCTGGATTCCTGTTTATGCAAACCATTTATTTGCTAAGTTCTGTCTACTCTTTTCTTTATAATTCACTTCTTGAGATAGTCTTAATATTCCTTTTGTTGGATCATAATGATCACTTAACTTACCTCTTGAAAGTTCAATTGGTATATTTTGCAAACCATGTTGATCTAATAATCTTCTTGCAACTTGAACTCCTGTATATCCTCTATTTGTTGGTACTCTCAAGTATTTGTTAAAGTTTGATTGTACCTTACTTTGAGCATAAATCGTTAAAATACTGCCGGAATTAAAATAATCATGGTTGGATCAAATCTAAAATAACTAAAAGGATAAAACATTGTCATCACTCCTTGATTTAAAGTTTTTAGTAATCCAGTTCCCTTAATACGCTTTTAAACTGAATAGTAAATAGTATACTGGTTACTGTAACAGCAATAATATCAGCTATTGGCTCTGCTAAAAATACTGCATTTACCTTATTTTGCAAAAATAAAGGTAATATATATATTAGTGGGATTAAAAGGAGTATTTTACGCAAAATAGCTAAAAATACAGATGTCTTTGCATTTCCCAGTGCAATAAAAGTTTGTTGACAACTGATTTGAATTCCAAATAGCAAAGAAGCAGCCATATAAATTCTCATTGTTTTAATAGAAATATTAATCAACTCAGCATCTTTAGTAAAAATTCTAGCAAATACTTGTGGAGATAACATTGCAATTGCCCACAATCCTATTGAATAAATTAGAGATAACTTAAGTAGTAACAAAAATGTTTCCTTAACCCGCTTACTATGACGTGCTCCATAGTTAAAACTAATAATTGGTGTAGCACCTTGGGTAAGTCCCATTAAGGGAAGCATAGAAAATTGCATAACACTTGATAGAATCGTCATTGACCCAACTGCTAAATCTCCACCGTATTTGAGTAAAGATGTATTAAATGATATAGCTAAAATACTTTCTGTTGATTGCATAATAAATGGTGATAATCCAAGGGCAATACAAGGTAATAACACCTTAAAATCTATCCTTAAATATTTTTTCTTGATTTTTAATAAGGTCTTATCTCCTGTAAGAAACTTCATAACCCATAATGCAGAAACTCCTTGTGATATTATAGTTGCTAAAGCTGCACCTTTTACTCCCATATTAAATACAAAAATGAAAATAGGGTCTAGTATAATGTTTAATATTGCCCCAACTAGTACTGTAAGCATACTTGTTTTGGCAAATCCTTGTGCAGTAATAAATGCATTTAGACCTAAAGCGAGTTGTACAAATAGTGTTCCATAAGCATAGATATTTAAATAATCCAATGCATAGTTTATAGTATTTTCACTGGCACCAAATGTCATTAACATTTTCTCTCCAAATATAAGAACCACAGCTGTTAATGCAATTGAAATAAACACTAATGCACTTGTACAGTTTCCAAGTATTTTCTCAGCAGTATCCTTATCTCCTTTTCCCATCATAATTGAAGAACGTGGCGCACCACCCATACTAACTAAAGCAGCAAATGCTGATATAACCATAATGATTGGCATGGTCACACCAACTGCTGTTAAGGCAGTAGCCCCTACATTAGGAATATGTCCAATATACATTCTATCTACCATATTGTACAAAAGGTTAATAATCTGTGCTGTAATTGCAGGAATAGCCATACTAAAAAGTAACTTACTTATATTTTTTGTCCCTAATTCATTTTGTTGTTTATTTTCCATCTCTTCTGTCTCCCTTTCATTCTTCAAATTGATCAATGATATTTTGATTCATTTTATTTAATACTGTTTCCATTGCTTGATATTCCTCCTCAGTAATATTATAAGTAAGAATATAAAAAAATTCTTTCTGAGCATCATGTAATTTTCCTACAATTGGAATAGCAACTGGTTCAATTTTTAGATGAATACATCTTTTGTCTATTTCATCTATCTCATATGATAAATAACCTTTTCTATATAAAGAGTCTACGGACTTTGATATCATAGACTTTGACATAGCACGATATCTAGCTATATCCCTTGCGGTGTCAAGTGGACTATTATTATACAAAAATAAAAGTACATCAATTTCATTTTGGGTCAATTGTAATTCCTCAGTTAGTTGATAAAACATCTTTTCATACACTTTTTTTAACTTCCAATTAAATACTAAAAAAATACTGTTTTTATTATTAACTAATTCACTTTTCATTTAAATTCACCTCATTTCTCAATATAGTTCATTATTGAACTATGTTAACATATTTATTTCCCTTTTTCAATACAAATTCCAGTAGTACCATGCCTATCATTAACTAAAAACCTTTATAACTTTGTATTTTACATAAAACTTAACATAAAGATTTTTCTTAACTTTTATTTTTGGCATAAAAAAAGCGAGTTTTCTAGGTTCATTGTTTACCTAAAGATCGCTTCTTTGTTTTAATTATTAAATTTTAGATGTATATACTATTTTCCCTATTTCTTATCTTTTACAACTTTCATGTTTGAAATATCTATACTTACTGATTAGAAATCATTGTATCCCTTTTATATTTTCTTTCTCCTCTCCTATCTAATCTAAAAGAAAGGAAAACAAATAATATAATCACTACTTTACAGAAGGTATTCTAAAAACAAGGTAATCTTAGATAAAAAACCGATGATTATCTTTTTATATACGGAGACTTTACCTTCCTGAACTTTATCATTATATATAAGAATAATCTTTATCTATAATTAAACTCTTATTTAAATCTACTTGAACATTTTCCTTTAACTGTTCTGTAAATTCCCGACTTGAAATGACTACCATAGACTCACTGTTTATATAGCTACTTCTTGCATCAAAATTAAAAGATCCTATCACACTTATAGTATCATCGAATATATACGTTTTGCTGTGGATTGATTATTTCAATGTATTCAAATCTTTATTATATCTTTATAGTTCTCTACTTTGCAAATAGTTTTTAAACTTTTCTGCTCATATTGCATTGAATTGTCTTAAAAGTAGCTATTGTATTCCACCTGAACGGACAGCTTTTATGAATTCTGGCGGATTAATAAAATGAAGCCCTTTATCGTTAATCCAGCTAGTTTCAGAAAGGAGATTCTTCATAGTGTCTGCGTCTAATTCAGGATTTACCTGCCAACCAAGTGCCAGTACACCACATATGGAACAGCCCAACTTTGGCCTCCAACTCCATCATAACGATAGCAATAATCACCTTCAACAAGTCCTTGGGCTAATGTTCGAAAAGATGCTGGTGCATAAATCATATTTTTTGCACTTTCATGTGTAAAGTCCATATCATACCTTGCTGGGTACCCAGGGTTACACTTAGATACATTATTTGGATCAGATATATCATAATATGATGAAAACACAAAATCAGTATGCTCATTTGTAGGACAGTCAATAACCATTATCCCATCTTCTTCGGCTTCAAAAACAGCATTCTCCCACAATTCTCCATTTTTAAACCAACATCTTTAAGTTTTACAAACCAAGACATTAAAAAGCACCTTAATAATTTCATTCTAAATCAATATAAATTATTTAGGGAATCTTAGCTTCACACTTATCTACTGATGTTCATCTATAGTATCTTATTCAACCATTCATTTATCAACCTGATTTTCCTACTTTTGTCCTTGCCATCACTCAAATTATCCAATGTCATCTATATTTTAGCCTATTTTCAAGGGTCAAAAAACGGTGTTCTTCTACCGTTTTTTGACCCTTATTTCGTCTTCAAACCACTACATGTTGTGGTCAACTTCTATTTCTTGCTTTCCGAACCACAATACGTCATCAGAATTATACTCTCAACGTGCCTTGAGTGGATAATAATGATGACGCTTCAAGCTGGTTATTCCTTGGCGGCAGGATACCTTTCTAAAAAAGATAAACGACAGTTTTGATTATTATTTTAAAGCTGCCGCTATGGTAAATATCTGTCATTTAGATATAACAAAGTGTCCTTCGCAGCGCAGCAACTATTTTTTCTTTTACCGTCATGAGGGTGGACATCGCTTTTTCAATTTTAGTTCATCTACTTCGGACACCATTTCCCGAGGTGACCCCAATAGCCCAAAAAGATGAAGGAGAGAAAACGTTGATACTCTTAGTCAATATATTTCTGGTCTATCATTAGATCATTCGCTGATATATACGGATTATGATACAGCTTCCTTTTATCTGGAAGTTTCATCATACGCATAAATGGTGTATTGATTTTTTCAAGCTGTTCAGGCGGTAAATGATACTTGATTGCTTTTTCCGGACAGAAAGAAACACACGCCATACAACAACTGCAATTATGCAAAAATAGGGGGTGTAAGTTCTCCATTGTAATATTTTTCTTCGGGCAAATTTTTGAGCAAATCCCACAGGAAATACAATCATCGGAAACAGAAAACCCTTTATCCACTTCTGCTTGTATAGCCCGATATTTCGGCATCATCTTCGGATAGATCAGCCTTGTCAGCCACCCAGCTTTCGCATAGGTGTTCGTCGCTTTCTTCTGAATCATGCCAGATATCTTTGCAATCTTCCGCTCTGTTGCAGGAACACGCAGTTTTGGAAAGGGAAATGGAGGATAAACAATACAGAGATTTGCAACAGAAAATATCCTTTTTCCGTATTGCAATCTTGCACCTTTCTCTTTTAGGAGTTTATCCAGTACTTCAAAAGAAAACCCGTTGATAAAGCTGGGTGTTGAAACAGCAAAAATATAGGCATTGGGATTGATTTCCAGATCAGAAACAAACTCCTGTATGGCTTCACATATAGTCCAGTGGTACACTGGAAAAACAAATCCAACTATATCCGAATTGATAGCTGGAACATCCGATGGATTGCACCGCATAGAAATGATTTCAGTATTCCCTAGCACTTGTGCAATAACAATTGCTGCTCTCATGCTGTTTCCAGTTCCTGAAAAATAGAAGATTCTATTCTTCATACCTGACTGCATAATATCTTCACCTCCCATCCTTGTCACACTTGTGACATTTTGTATTTTTAAGTATAATTGATTTAAGACAGATTGACAAGGTACGCAGCACAAGTGCTACAAAACATCTGATTTGTGACACTGAATAGAGGAGGCGGCTCATGATACAAGAAATTACTAACCCTATTGCTATCCAGTCCCGGGAATGGTTAACAAACGCTTTGCTTGTTTTAATGGAAGAAAAAGAATTTAAGAACATAAGCATAACAGAAATTGCGACAAAAGCTGATTTATCCCGGCGAACATTTTATCGCATTTTTGAGACCAAAGAAGATATTTTAGTATACTACACGGATAAATTGTTCAGTGAATTTTTGCAATTACTAAATCAAGAATCAGATCATCACTTTGCTGTTACCATCAGGCTTTATTTTCAATTTTGGTATGAGCATAGAAATTTCTTGGAACTATTAAGACGAAATGAAATGCTTCCATTTATTATGAACCAATATTCAAGGTTGTTCCCTGAAGTTTTTCAAATCATAAAAGGAAATCATCCACTCGCTCACAATACCGAGGCATTGTCCTATGCCATGGCTTTTAGCGCAGGTGGCCTATTGAGTATTCTCTTAAAGTGGGCGGAAGGTGGAATGGATAAGACTCCCGAAGAAATAATGCAACTTATGGAGTTCGTGTTTCCATATTCTCTATAACTCTTTCAAAGATCGATTTGTATTTCGTACATTTGCATCCTACTTCAAAGCTACCATCTGGATAATGTATATGAATGAAAAAAATGTCCATATAATTCACCCCATTTGGGGCAACGATATGTTTCATAACCGTGTCCGTCTGCAATAATTGCGTCATTTTTCTCTATCAGATTTCTTAATAAAGATCACCCCACTTCTTCTTGGCATAAGCCCCGTAACAAAAATTTCCCTAAGCTCATCGCCTAAGAAAACAAAAACATATTTGCATATTCACTTAAAATCCTCCAGATTATTTTGAATATCGCCACATTCATTTCTTCTGTAGATGCGGGGAAAGAGGGGGCTGAATAGCCGCAGGGTTTGCAGTTCAGTTTTCATGGTGCATCTATCCTTTCTTTTTGATTTCAGGCAACAAAAAAGCGGCTTTGTTTTTCAGTTACGAAGAACACAGCCGCTTTAAATTGCCCTACAGGGTATTGGCTTTATGAAATTGTCTGCCGGATTGATTCCGGCCTAAAAAAAGAAACATCCCACTTTCTTCTAAAAAAGTAGAGTGCATCTATGAAAAACGAGGGTTCTGAATTTCTCATTCAAAACCCTCGTCAGGCCGCATAAATACTGGGTTTTTCAGCCCTGCATCTATTTTGACCTAATCTTCTGGCGGAAGGAGTGGGAGTCGAACCCACATGCCATTTTATTGACGCAGGTTTAGCAAACCTGTGGCTTACCATTCGCCGCATCCTTCCTTTTTGGTGCTTAAGTATATCAAATTTTTGCCAAATGCTTTATTATTATATTAATGGCGGAAGTTGATAATATCATAAAAAATACTAATGAAGAGAAAGTCCTGTTTGAATGGGAGGCTCCAGAAAGATCATTTAAAAAAAGAGATAAAGATTTTTGGATTACAGTGATTGCAATTTTAGTGTTATTTTCGGTAGTTTTGATTTTTATCAAAGAATTTTTCTTAGTGGTGGCCTTAGTGTCTATTTTGTTTTTATATTATGTTTTATCGACAGTTCCCCCACAAAATATTAGAAATAAAATAACTAATAGAGGGGTTCATTTTGGCGGATCTAAATATGAATGGGGTTTATTGTTAAGATTTTGGTTTAGAAAAAGTTTAAACAATGAACTTTTGGAATTTGAGACTAATTTGAGAGTTCCTAGACAAATTTCGTTGGTGATTAACGAGACCGATAAGGGAAAAATTAAAGAAATAGTTTTGAAAAAACTGCCATTAGTGGAATCTTCGCCTAATTTTGTTGATAAATTAACAAAATGGTTTATAAACAGATTACCTTTGGAAAAGCGGGAAAAATAGACTTTTTTTGGTATAATTCATTGTTTTACTAGCGCCTATAGTTTAATGGATAGAATAGCGGTTTGCGGAACCGTTGATCCGGGTTCGATTCCCAGTGGGCGCACATGATTTGGTGGGATGCGCCGAATTGGTAAGGCAGCGACCTCGAAAGTCGCCGTCCGCAAGGACTTGGGGGTCCGAGTCCCTCTCCCACCGCTTAAAATGAAAGCTAAAAACTGTATCAGCTGGATGATTCTAATTTTGGAAATAGTGGTTATTGTGGTGATGGTAAAAAATCTAAATCAATTAAGAGAAATTATTAGCCCGAGAGCCAATGTAATAATTGAGGAAATAAAAATTTTACCAACGGTAATTTTAACACCAACAGCGATACCGACACCTACGGTGGCTCCAAAAAGATATAAGCCGACACCGACGGTGGATAATGAGCCATGGGGGGTATCTAAACAAATTGATGAAGTGACTTGGACAATGAAAGTAGGACAAGATGAAAAAATGGCAACTGCTAAAGATATATACGAGGCTTTAAATGAATATCGAAAAGTTCATGGTTCTCAAATATTGATTTTGGATGAAAAATTGGCAAATTATGCCCAAGAAAGGGCAAAATACCTAAACGAAATTAAATCGGTTGATAAACATCAAGGATTCAACGATTTTCTAGAAAACGAGGACGGATTTAATAAATTAGGGTTTACAGCATTGGGAGAAAATATTAGTTATGGATATAAATTAAATGGAGTCCATATAATTGAATGGATGTATGCCGGAGATAAACCTCACGATGATAACCAACTAGATAATAGGTGGGATCATGTGGGAATCGGTGTTGATGGATTGGCGACTTGTATAATTTTTGGGGCAGGAAAATTTTAGTTGGATTTCTTCTTAAAAATCGAAAGAAAATAAGAAAGATGCCAAAAGGTATGTACAAAGGCAACCAAGGCCATAACGATTCCAAATTCGACATGAAACCAAAGTGCGGTTTTATACCACGAAATTGACCACTTCAAATCAATAAATATAGCTATAATTAATCCCAAGATTCCTGAAATTAATAAAGAAATGAGTAAAATGATATTCCAAAATCGACGATTGGAAATAAAAGATATTTTTTTAACTTTAACTAAATAATTAGAAAAAAAATAAAAACCAAAAATTAAAAAAAATAAAATAACAAAATGATAACTATTCATAAATTATTCTAAAATTATTGCTTGGGATGGGCAATTGTTGATAGCAATGGCTAATTTAGAAGAATCTAAGTTAATGGATGAAATAATAGTAGCAACCCGACCCTGCATTTCAAAATGTAAAGGATCAATTTGAACACAACGACCACAACCACGACAACGATTACCTAAAACAGAGAGCTGTTGAAATTGATTGGTAGAATTTAATTCATCAGTAAGATTACTGTTAATTTCATTGGAATTAGTGGAATTACTAGTAACAGAAACAGAATCATTTTTAATTTGAAATAAGACGAGAGCTGATGAGGAGACCAAAACGATAGGTAAAATTATTTTTAATTTATTATTCATAATTAATATGATATTAAATATATCTGAAAATAAACTTAAAAAAGCCCTGAATAAATCAGGGCTTAATTAAAATTTTGAATAATTAATTTATAGAAATAGTTTTACCAGTAATACTACCGTCTGTACCGGCTTCACCATCAACTATAATTTGACTACCGACTTGAAGTTTAGACTTGTCAGTATCCATAAGTTGTTTATAGATAGTGGAACCAGAAATCATAATTAATTTAGAGCCACCATTTTGAGTTTTAATAGTGATGGAAGAATCATCTATTTTGATAACTTCCCCACTGGCATTGTTTTGGCCAGATGGGCCACCCTTTTGAAATCCAAGATTGGTTCCGTTGGTTCTATCACCTAATTGACGAGTACCTGTTTGAAACTGTTGTCCATTGGTAGTTCTAAAATTAGGACGTTTATTTCTTTGGACAAGGGTGCCAATTGTAAAACCAAGCCCAAGGGCAACTAAGACAAGAACGATGACAATAGACAGATTGATTTTTTTAGTTTCTTTTTTTGTTTCTGACATAAATTTAATTAATTATTAATCTAGATAATGATATAAATTAATTCTGAAAAACAACTGAATTACTCATAACGAAGGGCTTCAATTGGTTGAAGGCTGGCGGCTTTTCGGGAAGGATACCAGCCAAAAATAATCCCAATACCAACAGAAACAAGAAAAGCTAAAAGAACAGAAGAAATAGATATTGTAAAAGCAGAGGAATTAATTTTGGCATAGCCATAAGAAGTGGCTACACCAATAATAATACCTAAAATTCCACCAATAAATGTTAAAATGACTGATTCGGTTAAAAATTGAGCAATAATAGTTTTCCTTTTGGCACCAAGAGCTTTACGAAGGCCAATCTCTCGGGTTCGTTCAGTGACAGTAACTAACATAATATTCATAATGCCAATACCACCAACAACTAAAGAAATGGCAGCAACGCCAGAAAGTAAGGCAGTAAAAGTTCCGGTGACGCTAGAAGCTGTTTCAAGCATTTCTTCGGAAGATCGAATGCGAAAATCGGCCTTGGACGGATCGGAAATTTTGTGACGAGCAAGTAAGAAATAACCAACTTGATTTTGAGCTCGAATAATAACATCACTATCAACAGATTCGACTGCAATTGAAGTTAGATAACTGACTCCAAAAAGTTGTTTTTGAGCAGTAGATAAGGGAACATAAATAGCTTCATCAGCAGAGCTACTACTAGAGGACGACCCTTTGGCAACAGAAATACCAATGATAGTAAAAGTTTGTCCACCAATACGAATAGTTTCGCCAATACAATTGTAATCAGAACTGCCGTAAAGATCTTCAACAGCAGTAGGGCCGAGAACAGCAACATGAGCGTTAGAGTTGTAATCACTATCGGTGATAAAACGTCCACCGCTGATTTGAATATTGTGGATAGTTGAATAAGCGGCCTTAGCTCCATAAACAGAAAGATTAGCATTGTTATCTCCAGCAACAACTTGGAGACGACCAGAATATTCTGGTGAAACAGCACTAACGGCCGAAAGTTGAGCCTCTTCAAGAGCTGTAGCATCAGCTAAAGTCAGAGTTTGTTGAACAGATGAACTTCTAACTACACCGGATCTTTGATAATTAGGAGAAATAGTAATTAAATTGGTCCCTAAAGAAGCAATTCGGTCAGTGACTGATTTTTGACTGGATTGGCCAATTGAGATAAGAGCGATAACAGAACCAATACCAATAACAATACCTAAGATAGCTAAACCAGTTCTCATTTTATTAAGTTTTAGAGTTCGAACACTTTCTTTAATTAATTCCCAAAATTCAATCATGTTTTTTAACCTCCTCTTTAATACTAGTGGCAGTACGACGGTGTTTATTAACACTATCTTGAACAATCTTGCCATCTCTAATGAAAATAATTCTTTTGGCATGTTCCGCAATATCTGGTTCGTGGGTAATCATAACGATGGTGTGACCTTGATTGTTCAATTTTTCAAAAATTTCCATAACTTCATCGGCCTGAACTGAAGCAATATTACCAGTGGGTTCATCAGCTAAAATCATCGCCGGATTTAAAACAAGAGATCGAGCAATAGCTACCCGTTGTTGTTGGCCTCCAGAAATTTGATTGGAGGTATGATAAAGTCGATCACCGAGACCAACCATTTTTAAAAATTTTTCAGCAGTTTTTTCTCGTTCTTCTTTAGGAACACCGGCATAGGCCATAGGCAACATAACATTTTGAAGAGTGGTGGTTCGAGGCAAAAGATTGAATGCTTGAAAAATAAAACCAATTTTTTTATTTCTAATTTCAGATAATTCATCATCTGATAATTTTTCAACTCTTTTACCATCAAGGATATATTCTCCACTAGTAGGCTTATCAAGGGCACCAAGAATGTGCATTAGAGTTGACTTACCACTACCTGAAGGACCCATAATGGCAACAAATTCTCCTTCTTTTATTTCAAAAGAGACATTGTCTAAGGCAATTGTTTTGACGATGTCGGTTTGATAAATCTTAGAAAGATTTTTGACGACAATAATTGATTTTGGGTTAGACATAGTTTTTTAAAATTACATACCAGGAGGAATTCCCATACCACCACCCATACCACCAAAGTTTGAATTGTTTCTCGAAGAACTATTAGAATTACTGCCACTAAAAGCAGAACTACTATTATTGTTAGAATTACTATCATTGGTGACAGAAGAAGAAATAATAATATCACCTTCACTAAGACCAGAAGTAACAACCGTTTGATTGTCATTGGTACTACCAGTAGTAATCTTAACGGTAACTTCTTCTCCATTATTGTAAGTTCTAACAGTGGCAGTACCGTCTGAAGCAGTATCAATCGCAGTGGAAGGGATTAGTAAAACATCTGCTTGAGAATCGATAATAATAGTCGCAGTGACTGACATATTGGTATAAATTTCTTTATCAGTGTCACTAAGGAGGACAACAACAGAATAGGAAGTAACTCCAGAACTACTGCTACCAGAAACATCAACTGAAAGAACTTCTCCAGTAAAAGTAGTATCGGAAAAAGCGTCCATGGTTATAAGAACTTTTTGACCAGATTTGATTTTAACAATTTCAGATTCGGTTAAACTTAAAGTGGCTTGATATTGGCCGGCAGGATTAGTAATACTACCAATAGTGCGAGAAGTGACCGTGGAAGAATTCTGGCTACTATTGGTGCCAGTGGAAACAATAATGGAACTGGAAGTGTTGGAAATAATAACCCCAGAAGCAACGCTTAAGTTACTGATAATACCAGTAGATGGTGCATAAATAGTGGAAGAAACTTTTTTGTAATTCTCATAAGCTTCCGAAGCTTGTTTTTGAGCTTTGGCAACGAAAGCAGAATAATTATTATATTTGGTTTCATCGGCAGTGAATCTTTGTTTAGCTAAGGTGAGATTTTTAGTGACAATGGCTTTTTCATTGTAAGTGTATTCTTTTTTGGTGTTCGGATTCAAACCACCGGCAGTCATATTATCAAACTCTTCTTGAGCATCAAGAATATCTTGACGGTCTTGCCACATTTGGATGTCAGCGGCAGTTTGATCGGCAATAGCTGATTTATAACCTTGTTGTAAATTTAAATAATTTGCCCAAGCAGTGGTTTTATTGGTTTCACCATCATCATCTAAACTAATCTCGGCTATTTTTTGGCCTTTTTTAACAGAGTCCCCGTTTTTTACATAAACAGTTTTGATAGTACCAGCGGCACCGGTAGTAATCGTGGTTTTATTTGATGAAGTAATAGTTCCGGTGGCAGAAATTGAGGTAATAAGGATACCTTTAGTAACTTCAGTAGTTTTGTAGGTTACTTTTTTATTTGATGATTTTATTTTTAAAAAGGTGAAAAGAAAAATTACACCAATTAAAATGATTAAAATCATTATCTTCCATATTTTAGGCAGTGATAAAAATTTAGCTTTTATTTTTTTAATTAACTTCATAGTGGCTGATTTTAAAAATCAAAACTGAAAGAAAACTGAATTTACAAAGGAAGAATTATTTTAAAAACACTCCCCTGTTCAAGAACACTTTGAACACTGATTAAACCACGATGCTGTTCAACAATTCTTTGAGCAATAGAAAGACCAAGACCGTAACCTGATGTTTTATCTTTAGTACGAGCGTTATCGGCTCGATAAAAGCGGTCAAAAATACGGGGTAAATCTTTTTGAGAAATACCAATTCCATGATCAGTAATCTTAAAAATTACGTTTTTTCTAGTCTTAAAGGCAATAAATTTTATTTGGCTATTTTTAGGGCTGTATTTAAGAGCGTTGTCGAGAATAATTAAAAATAATTCCTCTATTTTTTGACTATCAACATTAATGTGGCCACTAACTGTTTTGGTTTTGATAATAATTTTTTTATCGATAGCGGCGGTTGATATTTTTTTAATAGATTCGGTCATTAAGTTTTTGATGGAAACTGATTCGATTTTTAAAGGAGAGCCACTATTACTTAAGTGATTTAATTCTAAAAGAGAGTCGGATAAAGTCTTAAGCTGATTAGTGGCGTGAATAGAATCAGTTAAAACTTTTTTGGATTCAGTTAAATCTAATTTTGGATCACGGAGAGAAACTTCCAACATAGTTTTTAAGGCGGTAATGGGAGTCTTTAACTCATGCGAAGCATCGCTGATAAACTGTTTTTGATCTTCGGTCATCTTTTGAATAGGAAAGAGAGTGCGGCCAGCCAAAAAATAGGATAACAACCCAGAAGTTAAAATAATAAAACCATTAATGATTAATAGATTAGTTAAAAGACGTTGTTTACTTTCGATGATTAGATCGTCATCTATAATGATCTTCGGCGGACGAGGATTATCGTTGATAATAAATTGTTTTTCAAAACGATTTCGCTGAGAATCGGCAAAGCGATTAATTTCTGAACTAACCAACTGATAAATTAGGGCACTAAAAGAAAGACTAATAACCATGATTATTAACAGATACCAGGCAGTTAATTTTAATCTAGCTTGTTTAAACATAATTTAGTTAAAAGTTTATAAAGTTGAAAGTTAAAATTTAATCAGAAATTTTATATCCGAAACCACGAATGGTTTTGATTAATTTAACTTTATAATTTTTATCGATTTTTTGACGAAGATTTCTAATATAAACTTCAACAGTGTTTGGCAAAATATCTGATTCATAACTCCAAACATGTTGAATAAGTTGATCTTTGTTGAGAATTTTATCGGAATGACGCATCAAACATTCTAAAAGAGAATATTCCTTGCTAGATAAAAGAATTTTTTTATTTTGACGAATGACTTCGTAATTGGATAAATTTAAAGAGAGATCGCCAACTGTTAAAATTTCACCATCAGTTTTTTGAGGACGACGGGAAAGAGCCCTAATTCTGGCTAAAAGTTCTTCAAAAGCGAAAGGTTTGGTTAAATAATCATCAGCACCAGAGTTAAAACCTTCGACTTTATCATCAAGTTGAGACTTGGCGGTGAGCATTAAAATGGGAATATGAATTTTTTCTTGACGGAGATTTTTACAGATTTCTAAGCCATTCATTTGAGGTAACATGAGATCGAGAATGATTAAATCATAATCGCCACTAGCAGCAAAATCATAACCTTCGAGACCATCAAAAGCGAGATCAACAATGTAATGTTCCTGTTCTAGACCTTTTTTTAGAGCATTGGCAATGAGATGTTCATCTTCGACAACTAAAATTTTCATAATAAGTATTATATATCCGAAGCTGAAAATAAACTGAAATTTTTAAAATGATAAAATTAATTAATATGACAAATAAAACACAAGAAAACCTTTTAAAAGCATTCGCTGGTGAAAGCCAAGCTAGAAATAAATATCGAATTTTTGCCAAAATGGCGAGAAAAGAAAATTTAGAATGGATTGCCAGAGTGTTTGAAGAAACGGCTGATCAGGAAGCGGCTCACGCTGAAGAAGAATTTGAAATGATAAAGGAAAAAACCACTACCAGTGATAATTTAGGAATTGAACCATACAGCACAAAAACAGTGGAAAATTTAAAAATGGCGGCGGCTGGTGAACATCATGAATGGACTGAAATGTATCCTTCTTTTGAAGAACAGGCAAAAATTGACGGTGACGCGGAAGCAGAAAGATTATTCAGAGAGGTAAAAGATGTGGAGAAAAAACACGAGGAAAGATATATTATTATCGCAACTCATTTAGATAACAACACTCTTTATAATAGAGAGACTGAATTGGAATGGAAATGTGTAAATTGCGGTTACATTCATAAAGGAAAAACTCCCCCAACAACTTGTCCGGTCTGTAAAAAACCTTTGACTTGGTACATGCCATTGGGATTAGTGAGATGAAAAAAGAGAAAATCGTTTTAGTTGGAGGTTGTTTTGATATTTTGCATTTGGGACATGTAATTTTTTTAGAAAAAGCTAAGGCCTTAGGTGATAAATTAATAATTTTATTAGAGTCTGATAAGAATATTTTTGAAAATAAGGGAAAAAATAGACCGATTAATAATCAAAAAAATAGAGCCACATTTTTGTCTAAATTAAGGATGGTGGATGAAGTTGTTAAATTACCCTACATGAAAAGTGATGATGATTATTGGAAATTAATTAAAGAAATAAAACCAGACATAATTGCGATCAGTGAAAACGATAAAAATTTGGATAAAAAGAAAAGACAGGCCGAAGAAATTGGGGCTAAATTAGTGAAAGTTACTAAAATAATTCCCCATCAATCGACAAGCCGAATTATTGAAATAATTAAGATATAATCGATTACTTATGAAAAACGGGAGAACCGAAATTAATGATGGTTTGTATTACGATGAGAGATCGGCTGGCGGACTGGTTTATAAAAAAGAAAATAATAAGATATTATGGCTTTTAATAAAAACTATTTCTAACTTTACCAGTGAAAAAAATAAAAAAAGAGAAAATGATGGAGCGGTTTATAAATTTCCAAAGGGTCATTTAAAAAAGGATGAGTTTTTGAAAGAGGCAGCGTTAAGAGAAGTTGAAGAAGAAGGCCGGGTCAAGGCAAAAATTGTCACCAAATTGGGATCGAATGATTATTTGATTTGGGATAAAGAACAAAAAAAGAAAATTATTAAGAAAGTGACCTTTTTTTTAATGGAATATACTGAACAAAGTAATTTAAAATATTACGATACTGAAATGGTGTTAGAGAGAGAATGGTTTGAATTTGACGAAGCAAGTGAAAAACTAGCCTATGATAGCGAAAAAGTTTTACTTAAAAAGGCAAAGATTGAATTAGATAAAATATTAAAACCCCTCTGTCGATAAATCGACAGCTCCCCTTGATGAAAGGGAGCCATATTTTTGATAAAATAGCCAAACTGGAGGAGTTGCCTAGTGTCCCAAAGGGACCCCTTCGGGGTTCCAAAGGGACCCCTTCGGGGGTTTATGGCGCATAATTAATAATATGTATTACGTTTACGTATTATTAAATTGGAATAAAAAACATTGGTATATAGGATCGACACAAAATTTTGAGTCGAGACTTAAACATCATAACGATGGTTATACCTTTTCCACTAAGCCGTATAGGCCGTGGAAAATTGTACATTTAGAAAAATTTGATTCTAGAAAAGAGGCTTTTAAACGAGAAATGTTTTTAAAGTCTCCTTCTGGATATAAAGAATACTTATCTATTAAAGATAAAATATTAAATGGAGGAGTCGCCTAGTGGTTCAGGGCACAGACCTGGAAAGTCTGCGTTGTAAAAGACTCGTGGGTCCGAATCCCACCTCCTCCGCCAGAATGTTTTTATTTATCCATCCTGCCAACGTATTCTCCTTCTCTAGGAAAACCAGCTTTGTAATCTTCCAGTAGTTTTTTTGATAAAGCATGGGGAAATAAATTGTCGGGCAAATTATTGATGTCTAACCAAGTACACCAAACATCTCCGTCTGGATGTTGTGGATCGAGCCAATGTTCTAATTCTTCAAATTTATCAATATCACCAAGAATAAATAATTCGACACTGTGTTCATTTTCTTTTTCTGGAAATAAAAAGTCACGAATGTAAAGAATTTTTTTAAATTCAAATTTAGCTCCATTACATTCTTCGACTGTTTCTCTAATGCATCCTTCTAAAATAGTTTCACCATATTCCAAATGTCCACCAAAATAATGATAATAATCATGTTTTTGACGATATTGGACTAATACTTTTTCATTTTTAATTACTACCAACCTCAATCGAACATTTATTTTATGATTTTCCATAGACTTATTATATATGAGTTATAAGGACAGAAAGTTTCCAGACTCAACTGCTCCACACTTCGTGTAATGTTTGAGTAGTTTAACTAAAATTTAAAAAAATAGTTAATTTATTTATCTTTACTTAAAAATCAAATCGTTCATAAGGACTCTCACATTTATTACGATCTAATTCGATTAATGATTTAGCTGTTTTTGATGAAGTAACATCAATAATTGTTCCACCAACAGTTTCAATATCGTTAACCATTTTTTCTATATTAATTTCAGATCCTATAGCATTCCATAGAAGCTGACCATCTTTAGACCTAAAGACAATAGCTTTTTCAAATTCACAATTATTCATATAATTTTATTATATCAAAATACATCACTAATTTAAGACACTCCTTTTTTATAGTGTCTCATTTGTCTTATTTAGCTACAAAAGGCTGATAGAATGAGACATAGGAGTATGGGTGTTATAAGGATAGAAAGGTTCCAGACCCATATGCTCCGCCAGAATTTGAATATTCCCTGTTTTTCCTTATAACTTAGGAGGTGAGATTCGAATTATTTTCATAATTTTATACGTATTAAGTTCTAAAAAGTTCTAATCTCACTCCCTAACAGTGATGAGACTATATCGGAATGATAGAATTTAGCTATGAAAATAATTCTTTTCCGTCATGGAGAAAAACAAAAAGTTGATTCTATAAACATAGATGATAAAAGAGCAGTAAATTTAACAGATTTTGGAATTATTCAAATAAATAAATTGGGAAAAATATTATTAGAAAGATTTCCTATGTTAAATTTATCAAAGGTAATTTATTCAAGCCCTTATACCCGAGCAATTCAAAGTAGTGAGATTATTAAATCAATTTTAAATATTAAAAATATTGTTATGGTTCCAGAATTTGGTGAATTTTATGCTTCTAATAATTACCAAAAACCCAAGGAGATTAGACAACAAATTCAAGAGATGGCAATGCAAAATCCTGGTTGGATTTCACCAGAAACAAATTCTTCTTTAAATGATGAAATCTTAAAATTTAAAAATAAAATAAAAGAAATTTGTCTAAAAAATCAAGATGATTTGATTTTGATTTCAACTCATGGAGGAATTATTAGAAATACAGTTTATAGTCTTGAACCAAGATTAAGACCAGACAATAATGTAATTTTAGATTCAAAAATACATGAAGCTGGTTACACCGTCTTAGATTTTGATGGAAAAGATTTTAAAGTTAAAAAGTTTGATGTACATGATTATTTGGATTAGGGTTATAGGGATAGAAAGGTTCTAGACTCACCTACTCCGCCAGAATGTTATTCTAATCTATTGTTCCAATTTATTTATGGTTCTTTGAATGTTATCTCTAGCTGCCTGCTCATATCTATTTTTAAAAAAATCAGTGGTGTAAATTGGGTGTTTTAAAATTGTTTTGAAAAATTTAGTTCTACCTTTTTGATAATCGGCTTTTGAATAAAGAGTTGAATATTCTTTGTAGATTTGTTTTTCATATATATCAAAAATATCTGGTTGTTTTCCTAATATGGACATATCAATGTCAGCTAAATATTGTGAGTCTGAATTATTAATTAGTGAAGTATGTTTAGTGAACAAAATATGATCTTCTACTTGTTTGGTAAAATCGGGAGATAAATTATTTTTTTGACAAAAAGTTTTAGCCAATTCCGCGCTTTGTTCTTCATTATCACTCTCATAAAGATTATAAACAATATCGTGATACCAGATAGCTAATTCAACTGCTTCTGGATTGTTAAGTTTATCCTTAATAAGCTCAAATTCTCCAAGAGAATTGTCTATATGTTTTAAATTATGGTAATGTCGATGGCTTTCTGAATAGTTTTTAACTATTTCATTAAAAGAATTTTGATCTTTATTAATATTTAATCTTTGACACAAATCATTCCAATGTTTATTTAATTTTTCGACTAATGGTTCTGGCTCTAAATTTTGACCAATCTCCTTCATTAATGCTTAATTTTATCATTTTGAGTTATAGAGACATTAAGTTCCAGACTCACCTGTTTCGCACTTGATAAAATGTGTCCGAGTAATTTTTAATTTTATTGATAAAATAGACGATGATGAGAGAGATCATCAGGAATCACGGGCAACAATCAAGTTTAATTCCTTCGATTCGAAATGAGTATTCAACCCTAACTAAGGTTTTAGTAGTAAGTCCACCAGAAAAATTTACCAGGTTTAATAATCAAATCATTAACCCTATTAGTGATATAAATTCAAAAGGTAAACCTGAAATCACGGAACACCCTGAACAAAAAGAAGAATTTGATGGATTATTAAATGCTCTTCAACAACAAGGCATCGAACTACATTTTTCCAATGTTAGACCAAGTAGACCAGGCCATACTCCACTTTTTACCCGTGATATCGGGATTATTATTAGTAATCAAGTTTTACCTTCAAGAATGGCTAATACCTACCGAGAAAATGAAGTAGAAGGTGTTTTCCAAAATATTTCGTTACCTCAAATAATTAGAGACAATCGAGATTATAAAATTGAAGGCGGTGATTTTGCTTTATTAGAGCCAAATTTGGCTTTAGTCGGGATTGGACCTCGAACTAATGAATTAGGATTAAGAGTTTTACAAGAATATTTCCCAAAAATAGAATTTATTCCGGTTTATCCGGTTTTGAATGAAAAAGCTTTTCATATTGATACCGTTATGGGAATTGTTGGAAATAAAATATTGCTGGGAATTTCTGACTTGATTCAGAAAAATGTTTCTGACTTACTTAAAAGTAGAGGCTATCAGATAATTGAGGCTGATAAAGATGAATATTTTACTTGTGCCACTAATGTTTTAGCGATTGATGATCGAAAAGTTATAGCGGCGGCAGAGAATCCAAAAACCAATGAAAAATTAAGAAAGGTTGGGGTGGAGGTAATAGAAGTTAAATTATCTGGAATTTTGAAAAGAGGTGGTGGCCCTCATTGTCTTACATTACCATTAGAGAGGGCGTCGTAAGAATATTCAGACTCACCTACCCTGTAAATGGTAAACTCGTTTATGGATATGACTGAAAATTTAATAGCACCATGTGGAATGAATTGTAGTCTTTGTTTGGGATATCAAAGAGAAAAAAATAAATGCCCGGGATGCAGAAAAGTAGATGCTTATGAATCTAGTTGCGGCAGAAAATGTATTATAAGAAGTTGCCAAATTTTGAAAGAGAAAAAGATGACATTTTGCTCTGATAAATGTGAAAAATATCTATGTAAAAGACTTAAGGATTTAGATAAGAGATATAGAACAAAGTATAGAATGAGTATGGTTGAAAATTTGGAAGAAATTAAAAAATTGGGAATAAAAAAATTTTTAGAGAATCAAAAAAAGAAATGGACTTGTAAGAAATGCGGCGGTTTACTTTGTGTTCATAGAGATTTTTGTTTGAGCTGTAATAGTAAATAATATTTATATTTTGAAATGAACTTACAAATTAATTTAATATCAAAAGGATATTCTGACCATCAAATATTAAAAGATGTCAGTTTTTCTATAAATTCTGGTGACAAAATTGGTTTAATTGGCATTAATGGCAGTGGTAAAACTACTCTATTAAAAATAATCTCTGGATTAGAAAATCGTGATAATGGCCAGATAATAAAAAATCCAAGGAATCTATCTGTGGGATATGTTCCACAGGTGACTGATTTTTATGAGGATAAAAATGTGGTTGATTTATTGGCAGAATCTCTTAATTTAGAGGAAGATGAAATTTATAAAATTTATGTTGTTTTAAATAAATTAAATATCGAAGAATTGGCCTTAAAAAGTTTTAAAACTTTATCAAGCGGTCAAAAAACAAAGATATATCTAGCAAGATTATTAATTCAAAATCCAGATATTTTATTATTGGACGAACCAACCAATCATCTAGATATTGAATCTTTGGAATGGTTGGAAAATTATTTAAGAAATTACCAGGGAGCTTTTTTAGTAATTTCTCATGACCGAAAATTTTTAGATAATACAGTTACAAAAATATTGGAATTGGAAAATGGGAAAATTAAAACTTATGGTGGTAATTATTCTTTTTACCGAAATCAAAAATTAATTGAATTTGAATCACAAAAGAGGAATTACATTGCTCAAGAAAAGAAAAAAGAAAGAATCTTAGAAAGAGTTAGAACTATGAAAAACCAAACTCAACAATTGGAGGTGATAACGTCCGGGGCCGATCACTATAAAAGACATAAAGCGGCTAAATCAGCCAGCAGGGCTAAATCGACAGAAAAAATGTTAATTAAAGAATTAAATGAAAGCGGAATTGAAAAACCAGAGGAAGATATTGAGCTATCAATCTTATTTAGAACAAAAAAAGAGAGCAGCAAATTGGTAGTATTTTTTGATAAAGTATCAAAAACATTTGATAAAACCCAAGTATTTTCAAACTTTTCTTTAGAAATAAATAGAGGTGAAAGAATAGCTTTAATCGGACCTAATGGCAGCGGAAAATCAACATTAATCAACCTAATTTTGAAGAAAATTAATCCAACAGAGGGGAAAATTGAGCTTGGAAGTAATGTAGATATTGGATATTTACCACAGGAATATAATCAATTAAATTCAGAACTAAATCCAATTGATTATTTAGTAAAGACAAATGAAATTGATAAAACATCCGCATATAAATTAGCAAAAAGATTTTTATTTACCGACGAGGATATAAAAAATCCAATTAATAAATTAAGCAGTGGACAAAAGTCAAAAATATTATTGGCTTCAATTATGGCTTCTGGGTCAAATTTCATCATATTAGATGAACCAACAAACTATTTAGATATTCCTTCAAGAGAAGCTTTGGAAGAGGCTTTGGTGTCTTATAAAGGAACTTTACTGGTGGTTTCTCATGATCGTTATTTTTTGAACAGAATTAACCTGACAAAAACGGTTAGCTTAGGTTAAGTGATATAATTTTTTTATGAAAGAAGAAATTTGTTGTCCAAAGTTTGATCCAAAACCTTGGGATGAAAAGGTTTTTGAATGGAAAAATAAAAAATTTGTTAAGGCTAAGGTGTTTACTTTGTTCTTTATGCCAGTAAATTTTGGACCAGTTATGTCTAAATTAATGCAGAGAGTAGGAAAAAATATTTCAAAGGAGATGATGTGTTTATCTGATCACACTTCCAAATGGAATATGAATATTTATGTGTCTGTGGATAAAGAAGTCGATGAAGCTGAAAATGTAACATTAAATGGAAAATATTTAAGTAAAGTTTACGAGGGCGATTTTAAAGACACAGGAAAATGGTGTGAAGATTATAAAAATTACGCAAAAGCAAAAAAAATGAAAATAAAGAAATGGTATATGTGGTACACCACCTGTCCAAAATGTGCAAAAAAGTATGGAAAGAATTATGTGGCGATAATTAATGAGGTCGAGAACGAATAAAGTATTATTCGCCTTTTATTTATTAGAAAAGAGTTTTACAAACCAACCAAATAACCCATTTACTTGTTTTTCACTAGAAATTTTTTCTTCTAAAGAATTGTTTTGATTAAGTATCAGATTAATGGTCTCTTGAAGTTGTTGTAAATCAGCTTGGTTTTTTGTTTTAGTTTTCATTTCTTCTAATTGCTGAATAGTTTGTTTATTTTCTTCAGTCATTTTTCCTAAAGCCTGAACAATCTTTTTATCACTACCAACAAAGAGACGGATGAGTTGTCCTCTATTTTTGAGTTCATAATAAGAAGATTTTATTTTTTCCTGAACTTTTTCTTGATTTTGAGCGATTTCTCTAACTTGTTGACCAATTCCCCCCTTAGCTCCTACAGTTTCAATTAATTGATGAACCTGATCGGAAACTTTAGTTAAGCTGTCATCAACAGATTGATTTAATTGTTCACTTTCTTGGGTTTTAATATTATTTTTTTGACTTTCGCCTTGATTTTGAGTTTTAATCTCGTTAGTATTTTTAACTTGATTACCAGTTGGAGAAACAACTGTTTGGCCTTGTTGACCTTGAACTTCAGTTGAATTTTTGGCTAAAGCGGGAGTGATGGTTAATAAAAATAAAAAAGACAAAATCAAATATTTTTTCATGATAAAAAATGAATAAATAATTATATTAATAATAGCATTTTACAAAAAAGATTAATAAAAAATTATTTAAATTTAGTAAAATGTGATTAGTTATATGAAAACAATAAAATGGACAGCTCGAATAATTGCTTTGTGTGTTTTGGCTTTTGCTTTGCCATTTTATTTTGGCTACGGCAATCCTCTACCATTTATTAATCCTGATTACTCTTTATGGGAAAACGTGACTTTAACTATGGTTCCATTGATTTTTATTGGTCTAGTTTTGGGTTGGAAATATCCTAAATTTGGAGGATGGTTGGTAACTATTACTGTAATAATTGTTTTTATTGTTGGATTTTTAACAGAAGCCAATCTTAGTATTAATTTGGCTGTTCCTCTTATCCCAGGAATTTTATTTTTAATAAATGGATATAAAAAAAGTAATCAATCTTCATGATAGACTGATTTAAAATGATAAAAGCTATAATTTTTGATTTTGGAAATGTAATTTGTAGATTTGATAATGATATTTATAGAGCGAAAATTGCCGAGATAACAGGAAAAAAGATAGAAGATATTAAAGATTCAATTTTTAGAAATTCTGATATTTTATATAAATTTGAAACAGGGTTGATTTCCAACCAAGATTTTTTTAAAGAATTATCAAAAATTTGTGGACTAAATATTCCATATGATCAATTAAAGGAAATTTATTCTAAAGATAAATTTACCCATATTGAAGGAATGACCGATTTAATTAAAAAATTGCAAAAAAAATACAAAATCGGATTATTATCTAATACAAGTTCTTGGGATTATGACTACATTTTAAAAGAGGCACCGATAATAAAAACCTTTGACACAATAACAACTTCTTTTGGAGTAAAAGCAATGAAACCAAGTCCAAAAATTTTTGAAGATGCATTAAATAAATTAAAGTTAAAAGCAGAAGAATGTGTTTATACTGATGATATTTTGGAATATATAGAAGCGGCAGAAAAATTAGGGATTAAAGCAGTTCATTTTACAACAACAGAAAATTTTAAATCTGATTTGAAAAATCTAGGAGTGGAAATAGAATAAATTATTGCTGAAATTGATTTATAAATTCACTAAAATCAGTGAATTTGATATCTTTGGGAACAGAAAAATCGGCTTCATTAATAGTGGTTGGCTGACAGTTGTAGCTTAGCTCTTGGTCTAAATCAACACGATTAGAAGCAACTTGCATATTATCATCACTGGTCGAATCTGATTGTTGATCAAGTTTCATTTTAAAAGCCATATTGTCAGTGGTGGAATCATTTGACCAGGTATAAAGCCATTCACCGTCACTAACGCTGATAAATTCACTTAGTCCAGTGGGGCTTTCAACTTTAATAGTCTGTTTAAATTTATTACCACTAATTATAATTTCGCCTTGACCATTCCCCTGTTCACCAGAGGTTTGCCAGGTACATTTTTGGGCAATATTTTTGGCTAATAGTTCTCTTAAGGAGAAAGTAGATTTTTCCTGTTTTGGGGAAGAAGTTGGGGTTACAGAGGCAATATTATCGCTTCCCTTTTGGAGACCACAAGCAGAAAATAAAAAAGCGGAACAAAAAATTAAAGCTAAAGTAGTTAGTTTTTTCATTGTTAATTTAATTTTTAAACTAATTAATTTTAACATTTTGCTATAGTTGATTTAAAAAGTGTAAAATTGGTTAATATGACAACAAATAAAAATTGGAAAACAATATTGATGGATTTAGAAAATAGGCTCTCCGAATTTTTTACTAAAAAATTACCTGCAATACCTGATAAATTTAAAGAAATGATTGTAAAATACGGACCTTATTTGGCTTTAGTTGGAATAATTTTTTCAATACCAGCGTTATTGGCTTTGGTGGGAATTGGAGCAGTAGCGGCACCTTGGGCTATAGTTGGTAAAGTAAATTATGGAATAACAGCAATATCATTAGTCTTTGGAGTATTGATGATTGTTTTAGAAATAATGGCAATAAAAGGATTATTTGCTAGAAAAATGAAAGCTTGGAAATTAATGTTTTATATTTCTTTAATTAGCGCCGTTTCAAATTTATTGCGATTTAATTTGGGTGGGTTAATTATCGGAACTGGAATATCTTGGTATATATTGTTCCAGATTAGAAGCTACTATAAATAACTAGCGAGTAATCACAAAAGATTCCACTTCATCTTTTAATTTCTTGGCATCTAAATTATTGGTAAAATAGTCTCTGACTGGAGAAATTAATTCATCTAAGTATCTGGATAAATTTTCTTTTAGATCAAGAGGATAGATCTCCCCTTTTTGATAGGCCGATTCTAATTCATGGTAAGAATTAAAAACGAGATCGCCACCAAATTTTTCTTCTCTTTTAATTTCAACTTGGGAGAATTTGGCAAAAACAATATATTTAAAATATTCTAAAACTGGATTAATCGAAATATCGTTTGGCGGACAATAAGCTTTTTTGATTTTGGAATAAATCTCGTCTTTAGTGTCAGTCATAAAAATAGCTGAATCTGGTTTTGATTTAGACATTTTTAAGGCGACAGTCTGATCTTCCTTTGAATCGGCAGAATTAATTTTGTCGACTGGAGGTTGAAGACTCATTAACATGTGATGATGGACAGCGGCTGGTTTTTTGAGATTTAGCTCATCAGCGATTTGACGGGCAAGCATATTAACTTTGCGTTGATCCATGCCCAATTGAGCAATATCGACGTTCAAATAAAAAATATCAGCGGCCTGCATACAAGGATAAATAATTTGGGCTGCAGAAAGAGTGTCTGATTCGTTTCTGCCCATAATTTGGGAACAACGAACTATACGATTAAGAGTACTGGCTTTAGCAATCTTTAAAACTAAAAGCCAATATTCTGGATTTTTGACCAAATCTGACGATCGAATAATTTCAACCTTAGAAATATCAAGACCACAAGCTTTCCAAACTTCAATAAAATACTGGCCGGTTTTTTCAATTTTAGTCATGTCGCCACCAAGTTTATTGTTGGCATAAGCATGCCAATCGGCAACTAAAAGTTTAAATTTAACACCAGCTTGAAGAAGTTTTTGAATATTAATGGCACGAAGTAAACCTTGGGCAATATGAATTTTTCCAGATGGTTCAAAACCATCATAGGCAATTAACTCTTTACCGGCTTTTAATTTGGATTCGATTTCATCTAGACCAATAATTTCTTCGCCAACTTCTTGAATTAGTTTTAATTTTTCTTGAATATCCATGAATGTATTATAGCTTAAAATCCTCTCTGTCTCTCAACAAGCTCGAGACATCTCCCCTTAACAAAGGGAGAAGTCTTTTGTGGTAATATTCGGCTATGAAATTGCTAATACATGCCTGTTGTGCAGATTGTCTATTAAAAATGGTGGAATCAATTAAATCAGAAAATAAATTTGATGAAATTCAGGTTTATTATTACAATCCAAATATTCATCCGAGATCAGAATATCAATCGAGATTAAAGGCAATACAATTAATGGTTGGTGATTTAAAAATGATAGTGGCTGATTGGAAACCAAGTGATTATTTTGAAGTTGTAAACCTCTCTCCGGATAAACCGGGATCTCTCCTTAACAAGGAGAGAAGTCTTCAAAAAGGGGTAAGATGTGAGAAATGTTGGAGGTTAAGATTAGAAAGGACGGCAAAGTTTGCAAAAGAAAATGGATTCGATGGTTTTAGCTCAACATTATTAACAAGTGAATATCAAAATTCAGAAATGATTGAAAAAATTGGTGAAGAAATCTCCAAAAAATATAAAATTAAGTTTTTAATTCCTAAAAAGATTTGTAAAAAATTAGAAACTAAGGGATTTTATAAACAAGTATTTTGCGGTTGCTGTTACTCCTTAGTAGAAAGGTTTGAAGAAAAGTTTAAGGGCTGAAGACGATCTTTTAGGTCAGATCTTAACCAATAATTAGTTTTTTTGTCATCTTTAATTACATTAATATAATTAGTTAAAAGATTGGGAAAGAAATCGGCATAGGCCTTTGGGTTATCTTTGTAAGCGACATTACCATAGTAAATTACAGCTGGCGGATTGTTTTTTAAGGCTGATAACCTCTCCTGTTTATATTCATTAATTTTTTCATACCAAGGGTACCAATAAGTAAAACGATCTAGAGGTAACCTCTGGGAAAAGAAATAAAGGTCTGGATCGTGAGGATAGACTAAAATTTTTTCGTCAGGCTTAGTTAATTTATTAATGTCCTCTCCAATTCTCTGACGATAGCTCCAAAAAACATCATAATTGTAAGCTAAATTTAGAGACTGCTTAAAAATTGGAGAAAAATCATGAGTAACAGTTATGAAACAAACTAAGACCAATATTCCAATAAATATTTTGGGAAATTTATTACGGAAAAAATAAAAAAAACTTAATAAACAAACGGAAGAGAAAAGGAGTAAAGGATAAGAACCAAAATTAAAAATTGATCCCGGGTCGACCTTAACCTGACGAGACATTAGAGATAAAAATAAGATTAAAAAAACAATTTTATGAACAAACTTGGCTTTAAATAAAACAAAAAAAGAAAAGACTAAAAGAGTTAAATTCAAAATGAATTGATAAATTTGGGTGGAAGTGAAAAAGTGAGTCAATAGATAAAATTCATTTTTAAAAAAATCAATAATATTTTGAATAAACATGGAATTATTTCCTACTTGTTCTGGAAATTCATGCGAGTAGACATTGGAATTAAATAAAACTGCCTGTTGGAAAAAGCTAACTAATTGACCAGAAAAGGCAAAATAAATTAAAGGAATCAAATTAATGATTAAAGCGATTAGAAAAGTTTTTAATCTTTTACCTGGTGGAGAGATAAGAATGGGAATTAAAATCAAAAAGACAAAAAGTGGTTGTGTCCAAGCTGCCATTGAAGCAAAAATTATTAAAAGAAAACGGCTGTAAAAATTTAGATTTTGTTTATCAAAAAAAACGGGAATTAAAATCCATAAAATAGAGCTAATTAGAAGGGCGGTAAAAGTTTCACTTAAAAATAAGTTACCATGATAAAGGCTTAAAATTAGGCTCAAAAATATAATCCAAATAGAAAACATTAATCGAAATGAAGATTTTTTGAAAGTGAAAAAAGTAGAAATAAAAACCAGAAAATAAAACAAAGTCAAAGTAAAATGAAAATTAGTAATAGCTTTAGCAAAAGAAGCATGAACCCAAAAAGGAGAAGTTAAATAGGCTAGATAAAAAGGAAAAGGAAAATGGGTGGCAAAAATATTGGTATAGAGTTTCTGACCACGAGACATTAAATAAACAGCTGAAAGATGATCCATTTCATCAAAATTGATCATAAAAGAGCGGACTAAATAAAAAACCACGACAAAAATTAAGAGTGAAAGTAAAAAGAAAAGCCAAGAAAACTTAATTTTCTTTAAAAGATTCATAATTAATATTATAAAGTTTATTTTGGCTATAATACTCACTTAATTTGCTAAACTATACTAGTGAAATCAAAAATTAAAATTGGGGTTTTAATATTAGGATTGGCGTTATTGATCTGGTCTAGATTTTATAATCTAAAAATCAGTGCTAGGTTTTTATGGGACGAGTCGAGCGATTTAGTGAGAATGCAAGAACTTTATCAGAATCCCCGACTAACTATGATTGGACCAATATCCGAAGATAATGTAAAAGTTTTTGGATCTTTAACTTATTATCTAACTTTACCGTTTGTGGCGATTTTTAAATTTTCTCCGGTCGGTGCGGCTTATGCAACAGCTTTTTTTGGGGTATTAACGGTAATTTTATTAATTTTAGTTTTTAGAAAACTTAAAACGCCGATACCTTTAGCGACGATATTTGTCCTGTTGTTAACCAGTTATCCCTTGTTACAATCGGCAAGATGGGCTTGGAACCCTCATTTTGTACCCTTTTGGCAAGCTTTGGGGTTGTTAAGTTTTATATCTTGGGGAAATGTTGGAATATTTCTCTCGGGATTATTTTTTGGACTGACGATTCATCATCATTATTACGCTTTATTTGCAGTAATAGGATTTGGATTAATTGTGGCTTGGAAAAAAGAACTAAGACTTAAAAAAATATTTTTATATTTATTAGGATTGGGAATGGCCATTTCCCCCTTTGTTTTATTTGATTTAACCCACCCACCGGGATTATTTTTTTCCAGAATGCTCGCCTTTGGCCATATATCAAATCAAGGTGGAGCTTTTAATGCGACAACGGTTTGGAATAATTTGATAAATACTCCTCTTAAATTTACAAATTATTTAAGCGGGTCTAATCAGATATTGGGGATAATTATTTTGATTTTAAGTATTTTAAATATTTTAAAATTAAAAAAAGATGAAAACCAAAAATTGATTTTGGTAGTAATAAGTCAATTTTTAGGTTTGGCTTTAATAAGCGGCCGAGTTGATGATCATTATTTGCTACCAGCGGTTATTTTTTATTATTTATGGATAATTGGTAGTTATAAAAAATCAGTAATTTCCAAAATACTGGTTTATATTTTGATCATTTCAGGCATCATAGCCATGCCAGGATTAATTAATAGAAATAATTGGGAAACTAATATTAAAGCCAGCGAAGATATTACAAATTATGTAATTAGTAAGTGTCAGACTGATTGTAAAAAATATAATTTAGCAGTTTTGAGCAGCCCAGACATGAATACAAAAGGAAGAAGATATCGAGATTTACTTAAATTAAGTAATATAGAATTGGCAACAATCGATGATTATTCTGGACTTAAAGGAGCTTTTTTTGTTAGCTATGATGATTGGGAAAACTTAAAAAAAGATCCCTCTTATGAAATTGATAATTATAGAAATTTAGAGCCGACAGAAATAAAATATATAAGCAATTCAAAATGGATAGTTTATTTTTTTGAACAAAAATGAGGTTAAAAAAAGAAAATTTGGGAATAATTTTGGTTATGTTGTTGGCATTAATGTTGAGATTTTGGAGACTAGATTTAAATCCGGTGGGAATAGTTCATGACGAAATACATCAATTGGTAAACGCCAAGTCTTTGGCTTTGACTGGAATGGGAGCGGCTGGAACTGGGGCGGGAATTTTTCAAAATGAAGCATATTGTGATGGAAATTGTATTTTTGGAGAATTACCAACTTATTTATTAATACCTTTTGCTTTTTTTAAAACTAGTTTCCCTTCGTTAAAAATACCATTTGTATTAGCTTCAGTTTTAATGATTTTTTGGTTTATAAAATTATTTGAAAATTTAACTAAAAATAAATGGATAGGAATAATAGTTGGGTTAATGATCGCTATAAATCCTTGGGCAATAAATTTTGGGAGAACAGCTTATGAAAATACTTTTGCTTTTATGTTTTACGGCTGGAGTTTTTATCTATTAGCTAAAGAACCATTTAAATTAAAAAATCAAATTTGGGCAATAATTTTAGGTTTTATGGCTTCTCTTTGTTATTTTGGGGCTAAACCAATTTTTGTACCATTGATATTGATTGGTTTGGGTTATGGATTTTGGATAGAAAGAAAAAATATTAAAAAGTATTTATTATTGGCATTAATGACAATTTTATTGATGGGAGGGTATGGATTAATTTTGAAAAATTCAAATGCTGGATCGAGGTTAAAGGAAACTTCTTTGATAAACGAAGTTGTCAGAAATCAAGTTAATGAAGAAAGAAGAAAATCTTTAGAAATACCTATCGTTAGGGATATTTTTATTAATAAATATACCGTTTTAGGAAAAGTTTTGTTGACAAAATATTTTGCTGGATTGGCACCTGATTATTTATTTAATCAAGGTGAAGTTGGTTTTGATCATTTTATGATTACTAATCATGCTTTTATGTATCTGTTTGATTTACCAATGATAATTTTGGGGTTTTATGCCTTGGGGACAATATCAGCATCGGCATTGGTTTTTATTTTGACAACAATTTTGGTTTTACCAATAACATCGATCTTGGGAAATAGCGCCACCACATATGCTTTAAGAAACGGTCTTATTTACCCAATTTTGGCGGCAATAGTTGGAATAGGAATTTATTTTTTGATTACTAAAATTAAAAATAAAAATTGGAAAAAAGTGATGGAAATTAGTTTGGGGTTGGTTTATTTAATATCTCTTATTAATTTTTTGGTGATGTATTGGTATAGAAATCCGGTTGAAAAAAGCGTTGGATGGCTTTTTTATGAAAGAGAGGCAGTTAGGTATATAGATTTAGTTAAAGATGAAAATCAAGAAACTAAATTTGAAATAGTAACTGGAGACCCTGTTGATTTAATTTATGCTTATGCTTTATTTTCCGGAAAAATAAATGATAAAAATTTTATTTTAAAAATGAACGAAGTTATAAAAAATAGAAGCTATGAAATAGATGGAATTAAATTTTCAAAAAATTGTCCAGTGAAAATAGATGACGATGTGGTTTATTTGACGGCAGCAGATAAAAATTGTGTCAAAAATCAAAATAATTTAGTTCAAATTGTAGAAACTAGAGATTATGGAGCTAAATGGCTGGTTCCAAATGATATTTTATGTAAAGATATTAAATTAGGCCAGCACCCATCTCCAAAGAAAATCGAAGAGTTTAAAATTGAAAATATGGATAAAGAAACTTTTTGTAAAACTTGGATTAGTAAAACATTATGAAAAAATATATATTTCAAGCTGATGTGGTCAGATGTTTAGCAATAATTTTTGCGATTGGTGTTCATCTAACAACACCCATAACTGCTAGACCTGATTTTTTTGGCGGCAATATTTGGTGGTTAACATTTTTATTAAATTGTTTATTTAGAATAGGGGTGCCTTTGTTTGTAATTTTAAGCGGATATTTAACCTTAGGAAAAGAAATTAGTATTAAACAAAATTTACAAAAAATAACTAAAAGACTTTTGATACCACTGACAGCTTTTTATATTATTTTCAATTTGGCTTATATATTGATGGCAAATTTAAGACATGAAAATTACGACTATCCGTCGATTTTTCATAATTTGAGTATAAACACCCACTCGATTTTGTATTTTTTAGTAGTTCTTTTATTTATTCAGTTGCTTAACCCATTGTGGAATTTATTGACCCAAAAAAGAAATTCATTATTACTGAAATATGTTTGTAATTTTTTCTTAATATTAGCCATAACTGCTTATATTTTTTATTATTTAAGCTTGAGAGAGGAAAAAGTTTTTAGCACCTTCACCTTGTGGATAATGTGGTTGGGATTTTATTTATATGGCTATGTTGTAAAAACGAAAACTGAAATATTAACAAAAAAAGAAGAGTGGTTTTATCGGATAATTTTTATTGTTGGGTACACAGTGACAGTCTGTTTGGGATACTTAATATTGTGGTTATTTCATAATAAAGGGAACACCCTTTTTTATATTGGAGGACAAAGCTACCCTGATTCGTATCTAAGTATTAGTGTAGTAATGATGTCAATTGGGGCTTTTAATTTATTAATTAGAGGCCGAAAAATCAAAAAAATGGAAAAATGTTGGATAAAAAAACCTATTGTTTTTATGGCAGGAATAAGTTTTGCTTTGTATTTATTGCATTTATTAGTAATGGATACTTTTAATAAATTTTTTGGAATAACCCCAGATAGTCCATCGATGCCAAATTTACCAATTTATTTAATAATCAATACAGTTTTGACTTTTGCAGTGACAATACCACTGGCTTTTATTATTAAAAAAGTTCCGATAATTAAAAAAATTGTTGGGGAATAATGAAAAACAAGATATTAATAATATTATTGGTAATATGTTTCTTTTTTTTGAGGCTCTATAAAATTGAAGAAAGAGTAAATTTTTCGATGGATCAGGGAATATTTTTACTTAGAAGTTGGGAAATTTGGCAAAATAAGGAAATTACTTTAATCGGACCGACCGCTTCCCCATTAGTTCATGGCCACCAGTTTTTTCAGGGGCCATTAATTTATTATTCGATGATTATGGTAATGCTAGTGTCAGGCTGGAATATAATAAGGGCTTCTTATCTTTTAGTACTTTTAAATTTTGTGGCTTTGGTTTTTTTGTACTTGTCAACTAAAAAAATATTTAATAAAAAAGTAGCCAAAATAGCCTCTTGCTTGTTTATCTTTTTACCAACTTCTATTAATTTTTCTAATTTTTTATGGAATCCAAATTTTTTATTAATTTTGATGCCAATTTTTATTTTTTTAGGATCGAAAGCATTTTTTAGTAAAAAATATTGGTATTTAATTTGGGGAATTTTGGGTGGAATTTGTCTTCAATTCCATTTTCAAGTTGTTTTGATACTATTTTTTACTTTTTTGTTTTTAATATTAAAAAAGATAGAATTTAAAAAATTTTTGCTATTTGTAGGAGGAGCAATAATTGGATATTCCCCTCTTTTAATATTTGATTTAAGAAATAATTTTTACAACGTAAGGACAATGTTGGAGTGGTTACGGTTTGGAGGGGACGAAAAAATGGCATTTCCTCTATATTATTTTTTGTCTTTTGTACCGTTTCTTTGTATGGGATTAGCCTGGTTGATAGGTAAAATAAAAAATAAAATGATTATAGTTTTGTTATTGAGTGGATTAGTTCTTTATTCTTTTTACATAAAAATTAACCAAAAAGAAGCTTTGGGAATGCCAAATGGCTGGAATTATGTCTGGCAACAAAAAGTAGTGGATAAAATTTTAGAAAAAGGATGCCCAAAAAATTTTAATATAGCCAGCACTATTAGTGGTGATACTAGATCTTATGATTTAAGATTTCTAATGACGGCTAAGAGCTGTAGACCGATGAATGTTGAAGAATATCCAAAAGCTGAAAAACTATTTTTAGTGGCACCAATTGACAGGCCACCAGAAACAGAAAAGGTTTGGGAGGTATCATCTTTAAGAAAGTTTAAAATCAATCAAAAAACAGAGATAAATTCAAATGTATTTTTTTACGAATTGGAAAGAGAAATTTGAGATTTTTTACTTTTTTTAGCTTTAACTAACTTATTATCTGATCTTTCTAGCGCATCATAAAAATCTTCTTTAGAATGGGCAATGTGAAAAGCATAGGTAAATTCAAGTTTGTTTGGATTTTGTTCTTTTTTATTAAAAACTTCTAATTTTTGATAGATGGTGGTTAATTCTTTTGGATCTATATTGGCAACAGGAACAATAAATTCATCACCACCGAATCTGAATTTTTTAGTATCTGGAAAGATTCCATTGACAAATTTAACAAAGGAAAGAATATATTTGTTTCCATTGGCGTGTCCACCGATATCAGGATCTGGGTTGTCGTTTATCTTTTTTAGGTTATCTAAATCGAAAGTGAGTATGGTTAAAGGAAATTGTTCAGATATTAAATTATCTCTATAGCGCTTAAGACCCCGCCAATTTTCAAAATTAGTTAAAGTATCATTAAAAATTAATTCTGATATTTTGTCGGCAGCTTCAATAACTGGGATAGTACCATCGACCGAATCTTGAGCGTTTTTAAATTCCGCTTGAATTCGCTCTAAAGCTAATGGATTTAAGCTGATTCTTTCGGACATAAAGGAAATTTAATCTTAAATAAGTTAGGAGTTAGTATATCACCTTTAGTTGAAGATAGAGAAAGCTTTTGACAAGGAAACTAGCTTTGAAGATTTAGAAACGGTACCAAAATGGAAAACCACGACTTCTTTTGGTCCAGAAGGATAATTGACCTGGCCAATAGCTACACCATAGGCATTGTATTTGGGGTTTAAAAGATTTTTTCGGTGAGATGGTGAATTTATCCAGGCGGTAATAATTTTATCGCTGGAAGAGAAATTAGAGGCTAGATTTTCAGCAATGGCAGTTTTAAAACCGGTTTGTCTAATAAAAGAATCCCATTTTTGTGAAGTAGTGGGGTTATCATGACTCCAATAAAGATATTTTTGCATATCTGCTAATTTAGCAGCGGCGGCTTGATTAAGTTTAGAATTTTCACTTAAAACAGGAAGAAAGCTTTGACGACGAGTTGCGGTAACTTTCTCAACCAATTCATTTTTAGAAACAGCAAAAGAACTCTTGGATAGAGAGAAAAATAAAACAAATAAAATAAAGAAAAAACATTTTTTCATCTTGGGCGATGATAAAATGAAAGAATTATTCGATGCTTGATTGGTTTTCTGACATCTTTTTGTCAAAAATGTCAGAAATGTGGTATATTAAGATGATGTTTGATAGATTGGAAAAAATAACAACCGAGCAATACCAAAAATTAAGCAAAAAATGGCGATCACTTTTGGAGATTGGCGAAAGTGTGGCGGTAATTTTCCCGTATATGAGCGACAGACAGATAAGGTTCAGCCAATATTTAGAAGAAAGTAGTAAAGATGAAATACTTATCCCGATTAATTTGGAAATTCAATGGTTTGACGATCTTGAAGATCTTAAAAAATATATAGAAACACAGGCTAAAAATTATAAAATAGCAAAGACGGTGACTTTAGTGATGTCAAATGGAGATGAATTATTTAAGCCTCAGAACATCCAAATAATGAAACTATTGCAGAGATTAATGTTGGATGAAAAAAATATTAGGCTACTTTCGGCTTTTGAGACTGATGTTTTAAAAAAAATCAATAATATTCATGAATATAACCTATTGTTTCAAAACATTGTTTATTACCCTCTTTATAATCTTGACGATACTTTTTTGTTTGTGGACTATTTATGTAAAAAATGGCAAATTAAAATGCCTCAACCAATAAGAAAATCTATCGTTTATAACGGCGGAGGTTCTTTTTGGCTAGTAAAAGAAAGTTGCCGTAGTTATCGAGATAAAGGAAAATGGACAACCGAAGATGAAGGTTTTTTGTTTAGAATTAATTTAATATCAAAGGCTTTTTCAGAAAAAGAAAAGGAAATAATTTTAGCAGCCCCCTATTTAAAAAGTTATGAATTATTAGACGAGTTTAAACATCTAAAAAAAATTGGTCTAATTGACAAAAATGACAGAGTGATAATCCCACTTTTGACGAAAATAATAGAAAAAGAGAAAATTCGTAAAAACCTATTAGAAATAGAAGATGGTGAAGTTTTTTTTAGGGGGATTTCACTGATGGAAGTGATGTCGCCAACTGAATATGTAATACTAAAGTGTTTAATGAAAAAAGCGAATAATCCGGTTGATAGAGATGAAATTGCTAAAATTATTTGGCCGGAAAAAACTGAGGAATATTATTCTCAATGGGCAATTGACCAATCAATAAAAAGATTAAGAAGTCGGTTAAAGGCTTTAAGTTTACCGTCAAAAATTATTGCTTCAATAAGAGGAGTTGGCTATGAATATAGAACAATATAATATTAGACAACAAGAAAATGAGGGAATTAATTTTACTGATTCCTTATGGTATTTTTTAGGTAATCAAGAAAAAAATAAACTAACTGATACGGGGGTGTTTTTTTTAAATGAATTAGTAAAAGAAATTTTAAAAAATGAAAACGAGATGCAGTTGGGAGGAAGTGCAGCAGAAGTTTTGTCGGGATTAATTACTCCAGAAGAATATTGGGGCATAAAAGGACAATTTAAAAAATTAAACGATAATTTATCTCAAAAAAATGGAGAGGAAAATAAAATAATTAAATCAGCATTAGAAACTTTAGCTAATGGAGATGTAGATTTTGATTTTTATGTTAGTAAAGAGGACCATTTAGAAACCATTTTCGACAATATTTACAAAGAATGGGGCGAGCAAACCCAAATTCAGGAAAGTGATGTTAGAGGAAGTTTTTTTGAGATAAAGATTACTGAAAAACTAAAGGCTAATATTTTTTATGGACCAATTTATGAGGGAAGTCTAATTAAAAGGGTTTGTTTGCAATTAAAAGACAATGAAGAAAAAAGAATATTTCATATGGATATAACTTCAAATCCAGAAACGGGAAGCGACCAAGCAATACAGAGGAGACATTTTATAGGCGAAATACATGACAATTGTAGGGGTAAATTAGTAGTAGATGATAATCAAATTAAAATTATTTTTGACAAAAACCAATTACCAAAAGCCAACCAGGAATCAACCCTAAAAATTGATAAAAAAAGTGAAAAAACAAAAATTGAAGTGACTTTAAGAGAAATGCGAAAAAAAATAATGCATTTTGATTCTAATAAAAACAAAGAGGGAAGAAAAAATTTTGAAATATCTAGATTATTTCCATTGATGAATGTGGATAGTCTATTTGATTTAAGGGAAATGAGTTTTGGAGAAAAACCAAAGATAGAAGAAATATTTCAAAAACAAAAACCGGCTCAAAAACAAATGATTTATCAAGAATTATTTTTAATGGCTCAAAAGGATCCTTTTTTGACAGTCATTTTTTTACAAGACAGTGGTTTGGATTTAGTATTTTTTGGAAGACATTTGGAAAGAAAGGAAGCATTGGCCCTAATGGCGTCAGAACATTTAAAATATGACCTGGGAAATAATTCCCCAAGCCAAACAATTAAAAATTCAAGGGAAAAATATTTAGATTTAAAAGAAAATGATTCTAAAAAAAATGGTTTAAAGAGATTGATAGCGGCAATTGGACAAGTGTTATCGAAGGAAAAAACTGACTTCGATGAACATTTTGAGGAAGGATGGAAAATTTTGATTGATCCAAAAAATAAAGTAACTGAGGTAAAACAGCGAGAAATTACAACAGAATTAAAAGAGACAGAAAGAAAAATATTTGAAAAAATAATTTATGGAGGTGGGTTAACCGAAAGAAGATTAAATGGATTAATAGAAATTAATAAAAAAGAATTTAAGAAAGCACTTTTTAACCTCAAAAAGAAAGGTCTAGTTGAAGCGGCAAGAAGAGAGGTGTTGATGGATGGAGAAAAAAGGGGTGTTTATTTTTATTATCCATGTTGGACGGAAACAAAAATAGAAACAATCTTGGAAGTAGCTGGCAAAAGTGATCTTATTTCCAAGATTTATAAAAAAGCTAGAATTGAAAATCTGGAAGCGGCTTTAGCAATAAAAACCGAAGAGTTACAAACTGGTGATTTTTGGGACAAAATAATGGCATTATTTCACCCTCATCTGATTTTGAAATTAATAACCTATCAAAACGAAATTGAAAAAGAAGGCAAGTTTAAAAGGTATTATTTAGACAGAAATTAAGTGCTATAATTGAAATCACCCTTTTAAAAAATTAGTAATTTAGTGTCCTTTATGAATGAAAAAATTAAAAAACAATTTGAATCATTTTTTAGTAAATTTGAAACAATTAAATATAAAAAAGGGCAAGTTTTGTTTAGACCGGGAGAGAATTTAAATACAGCTTATATCGAAAAATCAGGGTTTTTAAGAGCTTATGTGGTTATTGACGGAAAAGAAGTAAGTTTACCAAGTTTAAAACCACTATTTTTCTGTGCGGCTTTAAATGGATTACATAAAAAAACTAATAAATATTTTGTAGAGGCAATAACTTCAGTCGAACTTTATGCCGTACCAATGGAAGAATTTGTAAAATTTATCGGAAAAGATGCTTCTCTTTTAAATGAAGTTAATAAACAATTAATCGATGATTTAGTTGATCTATCGGTAAATTGGCAACAAATTGTGGTTGGAGACGCAACAAATAAGGTAGCCGGATTAATTTGCATGATTGCAAAAGAAGTCGGGGAAGAAAAAGGTAATGAAATTTTAATTAATTCCAATACCCCACATCGAGTTTTGGCTAGTATGGCGGGACTTACTAGAGAAACTGTAACTTTACAAATTTTAAAACTACAGAAACAGGGTTATCTTTATAATAAAAGCAGAAAAATGGTAATTAAAAACATTGAAAAGATTAAAGAAATTGCTAAAATTTAGTTATATGGAAAACAGAAAAATATTTAGATCAATAGATGATTACATGGTGGCTGGAGTCAGCGGTGGTTTGGCAAAATATTTCAAAATAGATAGTTCTTTGGTTAGAATTATTTTTGTTTTGTTAGCTTTAAGTGGCGGGACTGGTATCTTACTTTATTTAATTTTATGGTTAATAGTGCCAAAAGAAGAAGGAGTAGAAAAAGAAATTGATAGAGAAGAAAAAATTAAAGAGTTTGCTGAAGATGTTAAAGGTAGAGCTAAATCAATGGCAAAGGAAATTAAGATAGATACAAAAATTAAAAAACCGAGAAAAAATATTAATGTATTAGGAATAGTTTTAATCCTAGTGGGAATAGTGGCAGTTTGGAATCAAATATCGCCAATAACCATCCAGTGGAATTTTTTCTGGCCAGGATTATTAATCTTGGTGGGAATTTTAGTGCTTTTTAGATAATTATTCTCGACAACAATCAAGAATTTTGTTGATTATTTGACCGAAACCACCAAGAAGAGTTTTTTTAGGCAAGGGTTTTTCGACAAATTCAACTTTTTTGGATTTTGAATCAACTAAACCTAAATTAAGTCCCCAAAAAAGATTGTATAAATCAAAAGATTTTTTAAAATAGTCATCAGCTTCTTTTTTATCACCCTTAGTTAAACATTTAGTGCCAACTTCCATAAGCCGCATAGAAGCTGATAAGAGATGCTTGCTGGTACACCAAATTTCACCCTCATTTTCTTTAATAATCTTTTTCATGAGCTCTTTTCTCATTTCTCGAGCAGTATTTAAAACCTCAATATATTTAGTGTCGCCTAATTTTTGGGAAGTAAAAAACATATGTTCTTCGATGCCAATTAAATTCATAATGGCAACAGAAAGATCTTCGCCCAGAGACAAATCTAATTTGTGACCTTTTTCAATTTTTTTAGCTTGGTCAATAAATTTTTGGAGTTCGTTTGGTGTAGTCATTTTATAATCCTCTCTGTCCTATGGACATCTCCCCTTAATAAAGGGAGAAGTCTAAATTTATAATTTAAAAAGTAATTTGAATAATAAAGTAAAAATAATTAAAAAGCCAACAGGAAAAACTACTTTTTGATATGGAAAGAGAATCTTCCCATTATTTAATTTTCTGGAATAACGATCTATAAATATACCCAAAAACATAATTAAAAGACCCAAGCTTTGGCCAAAAATAATCTTATCAAGACCTAGTATTTTATTTGTAGGTAAACCAGTTTGATCAGTGTAAATAAAATAAAAAAGAGTAAATCCAAGCATTAAGAGAGAAAAAACAATAGAATTGCCTAAAACTTTATTTTTGATTCTGGGAGCTAACCAAAAAGAAATAGCCGTGTTTAAAGCAGAAATCCATAAAGAAACTAAAAAGTCATCGACTCCTAAACGTTTAGCTAGAAGCATTCCTCCACCAACAGTAACAATACAGACAGGACATTGAGCATAAGCAGCTTTAACTAGAAACATAGTTATTTATTTTAACAATTTTTAATGTTTTAAACGAGTTTGACAACTAATAATGCGATTATGTTTTTGTTCAAATTCCTGGGAAATTTCTTGACCGGTTTTTTTATAATAATCATAAATAGCCTCAGTAAGAGCATCGACAGCTAAAAGAGAACAATGAATTTTGATAGTAGGAAGATCGTCAAGGGCTTTGATTACGTTTTCATTTTTAATTTCCAGAGCTTCTTTTAGAGTTTTCCCTTTAACTAAGTCGGTAACAACACTACTAGTGGCAATGGCGGCGGCACAACCAAGGGTCTCAAATTTAATATCTTTGATAAAATCTTGACCTTGGTTATTTTGATCAATTTTTAGATAAAGCTTCATAACATCACCACAGGCTAAGTTTCCAACTTGACCGAGAGAATCGGGGTTCTTGATGGAGCCAAAATTGTGAGGATTTCTAAAATGTTCTAAAACTTTTTTGGTATACATAATTTTATTTAAATGGCGATATTTGCCTAAATTTATTAACTACTTGAGGTAAAACTTTTAACAGATAATCAACATCTGATTTGGTGGTAAAACGACCAAGACTGAAACGAAGAGAACCATGGGCTTGCTCGGGGCGAAGTCCGGTGGCGAGTAAAACATGACTGGCTTCGAGAGTATTAGAAGAACAAGCTGAACCAGTAGAAACTTCGATACCATAAAAATCTAATTCCAGCAAAAGAGACTCCCCTTCGACATGATCGAAAGAAAAATTAACATTATTAGAAAGACGATTAGTTGGATGGCCGTTTAAATGGCAATCGGAAACAATCTTGGGGATATTCTTTATTAAATAATCCCGAAGCTCACATAATTTTTTATTTTCTTGTTCAAAATTTTTAATGGCAATTTGAGCGGCTTTGGCAAAACCAACAATGGCGGGAAGATTAATAGTGGAAGAACGAAGGCCGGATTCATGACCACCACCGTGAAGAAGAGGGGTAATTTTACTACCGGATCTTATGTAAAGGAGGGCGGCACCTTTTGGACCGTAAATTTTATGAGAAGAAGCAGTTAAAAAGTCAATATTTAATTTAGATAAGTCAATAGCAACTTTGGTAAAACTTTGAGAAGCGTCGGTGTGGAAATAAACGTTTTTTTCTTTACAAATTTGACCTATCTTTTGGAGATCCTGAATGGTTCCAATTTCATTATTACCATGAATTATAGAAACTAAAATAGTGTCTTTTCTGATAGTTTTTCGGAGTTCGTCGAGATTTATAAGTCCATATTTATCGACAGAAATTTGACTGACCTCAAAACCTTGGGTTTTTAACCAATTAGCACTTTCTAAAACACAATCATGTTCAATGGAAGAAATAATTATGTGGTTACCTTTGGACTTATTAGCAAGGGCGACACCCTTTAAAACAGTATTGTTACTTTCGGTGGCAGAACCGGTAAAAAATATTTCTTTAGGAGAAACTTTTAAAATGTCAGCAAAAATTTGACGAGATTCTTCGAGGGCTTGAGCTGAGGCAGAACCAACCTGATGCATGGAGGCAGTGTTGCCATAATCTTGACCAAAATAAGGAAGCATATAATTCAAAACTTGAGGATCGACAGGAGTGGTAGCGGCATAGTCAAGATAAATTTTTTTATTTTTGGAACTTAAATCTTTTAAAGTAATAGAATTTAAAACATAATTAAAACCAGATTGAATTTTTTGCCAGGCGGATTTACTTTGGCAGGAACAGAAATCGGGACAAATAAATTCAGCTTTTTCTAAAGCATTAACAATTTGACCAAGAGTAATTTTTTTGGGATCGCCATTGATGGAATAACCACCGCAAGCTCCCCGATCAACTTTTAAGATTCCAGCTTTTTTTAATTTAGAAAAAATTTTTTCTAAATAATCACTGGAAATATGTTCGGCTTCAGAGATTTTTTTGACAGAGCAACAACAGTCTTGACCCAAAAGATTAGCAAGAGCACGAAGGCCATATCTGGTTTTAGTTGATAATTTCATAATTTAATTCGGAGTTTTTTAGTCCGAATTGATTGTAACCTGAGAAATAAAGAGTGTCAATAATGAAGTTATTTTTGGCATTTAGGACAAAAGAAGGTGCCACGGCCGCCAATTTTAAGGCGTTTAATTTTGGTTTTACAGATCAAACAAGGTTCGCCATCACGCTGGTAAACACGAAAATTGAACTGATTTTGACCACTGGTGCCATCTGGACGAACGTATTTGTTGTCCTTGGCAGTAGAGCCACCAGCAAGAATTGATTCTTTCATTATTTTTATGAGACTTTGACGAAGTTGATTTGATTTTTGGAGAGTAATTTTATTTGATGGAGTTTTGGGGTTAATTTTAGATAAAAAAAGAGCGTCGTTGGCATAAATATTACCAATGCCAGCAAATTTATTTTGATCGAGTAAAACTGATTTGATGGGACGAGAAGTGAACTGAAGTTGATTATAAAAATATTTGGAAGTAAATTTACGATCTAAAATATCAAGGCCGAGTTCTTTTTGGATTTCCGTAAGCTCAGGGCGGGTTAATAATTTTACCCAGCCAAATTTGCGTTGATCATTAAAAAATAATTGAGAACCATTGGAAAACTTAAAAACTAATCTGGTTGATTTATTGGGTAAAATTGATTTATCTTCTTTTGGGGTGGGATGACCAAAAACAAACTCCCCTAATATTATTTGACCAGTCATTTTGAGATGAAAAAGGAGAATTAAATTATTTTCTAAATAAATCGAAAGTTGTTTACCGATACGAGAGGTTTTGGTTATTGTTTGGTTTTCGGCTAATTTAGGATCGCCAATAAAAGATTTTGGAGTGAGAATTTCTATATTGGTAATAGTTTTACCAATGAGGTGCTGGTCTAAAAATTGACGGACAACCTCAACTTCGGGAAGTTCTGGCATGAATTATTATACTAAATCATCAAAATCGATGGCAGTGATGGACTTGTTTTTGGCAAGATGATTAACGGCAACAAACATATCAGCAAGGCTATCTTTGATTTCAGAAAAGGAATTTAAATAGCTTTGAGTGGAACCGACATAACTCATAATTAAAACCAGCTCAGAAATTAATTTAGTGCCGCCAGAAACAGACAAAATGAGATAAGAAAAAATCAAAATATAAAAGAAAACGGCCGTGTTTTGAAGAGTAAACCATTCAGTAAAACACCAATTGGAAAGACGAGTAAAATGACGACTAAAAGTTTTCTGTTCCAAATCAACATCATCAGTTTCTTGGAGTTTAGCATAATAAGTTTCAGTTTTAGTATTTTGAATATCCTTTAAATTAACATAGTGTTGAGTGGTGTAGTAATCGATTACATAGTAAACAATGATATAGGCAATGACTAAAACAAAAACCTTAAAATCAACAAAAAGGAGAATGGCTGGAATAGAAATTAAAGAAATGATACTGTCGATTCCGGGTTGACGAAAAAGTCTAAGAGTCCAACTAGTGGCGTCAGCAAAATTACGGATAGCTTGAACACTTTCGTGTCTTTCTAATTTATTTTCAGGCTTGATGTCACCAATAAAATAATTGTGAATATCAAAACTGATATCACTAATACATTCATCTAACTTAGCGACCGATTTAATTCTAGTAAAATTATCAACAATTCTAATGACAAAAATCATAACAATAGAAAAAAAGATGGTAGAGAAATCGGATTTAGTTTCGACTAAATTGATGGTTTTAGAAAAAAGATAAATCGTAATTAAAGGGAAAATAGCGGAAATAAAACGAATGACCACCCAAAAAACAAAACGTGACTTGTTTTGAATTATTTGAAAAATCAATTTTATAACTAGAAGTGTGGTCTTGGACATTACTTTAATAATAGAGTATTAAATTTACAAATTCCAATTTTCAATTTTTAAAAATATGAATGGGTTTGATAGAATGGTGAGTATGGAAGAAAAAATAATTTATGACTGCGTAATTATTGGTTCTGGACCAGCAGGCCTGACAGCAGCAATTTATAATGCCAGGGCTGACATAAAAACGATAGTAATTGCAGGAAATCAACCTGGAGGTCAATTAACCATTACCCCAATGGTAGATAATTACCCAGGTTTTCCAAATGGAATAGGTGGATTCAAGCTAATGATGGACATACAGACTCAGGTAAAAAATTTTGGGGTGGAAATTAGACAAGGATTGGTTAAACAAGTTTATAAAGTTGAAAGTTTATCAAGTTTTAAAGTGGAGTTGGAAAATGGTGAAACATTGGAAACAAAATCGATAATTGTAGCAACTGGAGCAGCGGTTAAATGGTTAAATCTACCGAGAGAAAAAGAATTAATAGGTCATGGATTGAGTAGTTGTGCAACTTGTGATGGAATGTTTTTCAGGGATAAAACAGTGGCGGTCGTTGGCGGTGGAGATACGGCTTGTGAAGACGCAGTGTTTTTATCAAAATTTACAAAAAAAGTTTATATGATAGTTAGGAGAGAAGAATTCAGAGCTAGTATGGCGGAACAAAAAGGGGTTTTTAAAAATGAAAAAATAGAAATTCTTTGGAACACTGAAGTAAAAGAATTAAATGGATTGGAAAAATTAGAGTCTATAAAAATTATTAATAATAAAACTAACGAAGAAAAAACATTAGAATTAGATGGGTTATTTATCGCAATCGGCTACTCTCCGGCCACAAAATTTTTGGAAGGAATGGTTGATTTGAGAGAAACTGGGCAAATAATTACCGGTAAAAATGAAAAATTAGCAACTATGACAAATGTGGAAGGAATTTTTGCGGCTGGTGATTGTGTAAACGAAAATCATCGACAAGCAATTATTGCCGCTGGTGAAGGGTGTAGAGCGGCGTTGGAAACGCAAAAATGGTTAAAGGGTTAGCTTTTTTATTTTAGAGACAAACTTTTCAGTAGAAAATTCCCGAGCGCGAAAAATACAATCTTTTGGATTTATTTTTAATTTTTGAAGCTTTTTAATAGCTAAAATACAAGAATCAGCGGTTAATTTTTCAAAAAAGACACCAGTTTTACCGTCAATAACAGTTTCGGTGGTTCCGCCACTTTTATAGCCAATTACTGGACAGCCATAAGCCATGGATTCAACCGGAACTATACCAAAATCTTCGTTATCGGAACAAAAAATAAAAGCTTTAGCATTTGAATAAAGACTGGCTTTTTGTTCTTGACTTATTTCGCCTAAAAATTCAATAGTGGGACCAGCCAGAGCTTTTAATTCTTCTGAAAAATTAGCAAAGTCACGACCGAATATTTTAAGTTTTAAACCTAATTGATTACAAGCTTGGATAGCAATATCATAGCGTTTAGCACGAGCCAATCTGCCACCAGTTAGATAATATTGCTCAGATAATTTTTTACCGTGCTCACGCCCTTCGGTATTACACCTCGGATGTTGCGCGCGGAAAAAATCATCGTTCGCAATGTTTATTGTATCGATTGGTGGATTAATTATAAGGGCGTCGCGATGATAGAATTTTTGGATACGATCGGCAGTGGTCTGAGAATTAGCAATAAATTGATCAACATTTTGGGCTGACTTAAAATCAACTTTTCTTAAAAAGTGATTTAAAACCGAAACTAAGGCATAAATAATTTTATTTTGAGTGAAATTTCTAGCAGTAGGAAGACCATAGAGGTAACGAGGTGGAGTGTGACAATAACAAATTAATTTGGCATTTTTTTTATTGATTAAATTGGGGAAATAGGCACCAGTGGCAGAAGTAATGATAATGTCAAAGTTGGAAAAATCAAAAGATTTAAAAGCTAAAGGAGATAAAAGACGAAGTGGACTGATAATTTTATGGGCGAAGGGAATATGCTGAAAAAAACTTTGATGAATTCGATTCCCCCATTTTTTTTCTAAGCGATCACGATGAGGGCCGAGAAATTCCGGTTTGTAGAGGGTAGTAAAAATTGGAGCATCGGGAAAAATTTCCGATAAATTTTCTAAAACCGATTCGGCACCACCAAATTCCTTAATATAATCGTGAACAAGAGCAATTTTAAATTTAGAAGAGTGATTGTTGATTGGAGATAACATTTTCTTTTTTATCTATTTTAACTGGATTTTGTTTTTGAATGCGAGAAATTAGAGATTTGAAATTGTAGATTTTAAAAAGAGAAATCAAATTTAAGAAGGAAGTTTGATCAAATTTTGATTGGGAAAGTTTAAAATTAAGAGGGATATTGCTGACTAATGTAGCTAATTTTTGCGAAAGATAGGCATTGTCTTTATTTTTTTCTAGTTTTTCTTTAACTGAAACTTTAATCTGATCTAAATTTTTATAAATATTATCTAAATTCTGATATTTATTAAGCAAATCAATGGCAACTTTGGGACCAATACCGGCAACGCCCGGATAATTATCAGACATATCCCCCATTAAGGCCTTTAAATCGATAACTTGTGTTGGAAGAACACCTAATTTTTCTTGAACATCCTTAGTTTTAAATATTTTAGTTTCGGAAAGGCCACGAATAGGAACAAAAAGAGAAACTTTTTCGTTAACAAGCTGCATTAAATCCTTGTCACCAGTGATGATAATAACCTCATCAACTATTTTTCTTTTATGTTTGGTTTTCTTTTTAAGAGCTTTGATAGTAAGAGTGGCAATTAAATCATCAGCCTCAAACCCACCCATAGAAAAAGTATTAATTTTAGCTTCTTTTAGGGTTGATTCTAATAAAGGAAGCTGAGAGATTAATTCATGGTCGGCTGGTTTACGTTTAGCCCGATAACCTAAAAATTCATGATTTCTAAAATTTGGACCTGGAGAATCAAGACAGACGGCTAAATATTTAGGTTTAAGAATGTTAATGGCAGTAAGAAGCATGGAATAAAAACCATAAAGAGCGTTAACTGGTTGACCATTGGAATCTAGCGGCGGAATGGAGTGATAGGCACGATGAATGACGGCATGACCATCGATAATAACAAGTTTAGACATATAGTAGTTTATCAAGTTAAGGATTTGCTGGTAGAATTAAAAGATGGAACAACACCCTATTCCACAGCAGATATCATCCTACGAATTTAAACTTGTGGGAGATATGACCTTGAAACAATTTTTAAAGGCAGGAGCAGGAATAATTTTAGCAATACTGATTAATTCGACTAAATTAATAGTCTTGGTTAAATGGCCATTGATGCTTTTGTTTGGTGCTGGTGGTTTATTGTTGGCGTTTGTACCGTTCGCAGACAGACCTTTGGAGTCTTGGATAGTTTCTTTTATAAAAGCAATTTATTCACCAACGATTTATACCTATCAGAGAAAAGGTAATAAAAATTGGCTAGATTTAGATTTGACAAAAACAACGAAACAAAGCGAAGAAGATATTGTAGTTTCTAAAACTAGATCACCGTCTTTAGGAAGTAAAATAAAAGACAGTATCGCCACAATGGGGATAAAAATTAACAAGGAAGAAAGACAAACTGAAGAGACTGAAGCAACTGAAAATATAAAAACAGAGACTAAAGTAATTCCAAGACAAGCAAAAGTTGAAGAAGTTAAAAAGGGAGCTGTTAATGAAATACAAAAAGATGATTGGAGGGATCAAAAAGTTGATCTAAACTTAAAAACAGAAAAACTTGGAGCAACCGGTGAAGTTATTTTTGGAAGTATACCAATGCCAGATATTCCAGAAATTCCAAATGTAGTGGTGGGAATGGCAACGGATAGAGATGGAAAAATAGTTGATGCAGTTATTGTGGAAATTCAGGATGAAAATGGAAATCCATCAAGAGTATTAAAAACAAATTCCTTAGGGCAATTTAAAACAACTACCCCATTGGCTAATGGTAGATACCTGATAATTGCAGAGAAAGACGGTTATAATTTTGATAGAGTTAATATAGACTTGAAAGGACAAATAGTTCAACCGGTCAAAATAATTGCTAATAGTTAAAAATAAAATGCCAACAGATCCATTAAAAATCGCCATTAAGGGAAGCACTCAAGAACATTTACCAATAGAGGATATTATAGATGGGATTGTGATGTTAAAGGATGGTTCTTGTTCGATAGTTTTGAGCGTTTCTTCGGTCAATTTTGATTTATTATCAGAGCAAGAACAATCTGCTTTGGTTTTTGCTTATGGCGGAATTATAAATTCTCTAAATTTTCCAATTCAAATTATTATCCAATCACACTCTAAAGATGTGAGCTCTTATCTAAAAAACTTGGAAAACATACAAGAAAAACAAGTCAATCCTCAGCTAAAAGAGAGAATTAAACAATATCGAAAATTTATAGAAGAAACGGTCAAGAAAAATAATGTGTTGTCTAAATCTTTTTATATTGCTGTTAGTTTTTCGACCTTAGAATTGGGAATCAAAAGTGGCGGAGTTAAAGGGGCAATGATGTTTTTGCCAAAAAACAAAAAACAGGAACTGCCTTTTACTAAAGAGTATATTTTAGAAAAGGCTAAAGCTAGTTTAGAACCAAAAAGAGATCATTTAGTTAGACTATTTTCAAGATTAGGACTGGAAATAGAACCATTAAACAATAAAAAATTGATTGACCTTTTTTATAGAACTTACAATGAAGAAACAGCTATTAATCAAAAAATTCAAAACGTAAACTATCAAGCACCGGTAGTAAATGGAGAAAAATAAAATGAAATTATTCAACAAAAAAACACCACCAGCAAATAATCCGACTCCAGTAAAAGAGAACGAAAATCAAAGAGATTTTACGTCTGGATTGGTAACAACCAAAGATATAATTGCCCCCGCCTCTTTAGAGGTAGATTTCAATCATATTAGAATTGACAATAAATATTACCGAACCTTATTTGTGGCAGCATATCCGAGATTTGTAGGGATTAATTGGCTGTCATCATTAATTAATTTTGATTCATCTTTAAACATTTCGATGTTTATTTATCCGACTGATGGAAAAGAAGTTTTAGATGATTTGAGAAGAAAAATTACGGAAATGGAGGCTGAATTGAGCACTGATATTCAAAGAGGAAGATTGATTAATCCAGCAACCCAAGCAAAATTGGAAGATGCCTTAAATTTACAAGCCAACTTGGTCAAAGGAGAGGAAAGATTTTTTCAATTCGGGCTTTATATCACGATAACCGCAGACACAGTGGCAGAATTGGATAGAACCAATAAAAATTTAGAGGCAGCTTTAGGATCGCTTTTGATTGTGAGTAAAAGGGCCACTTTGCAAATGGAAGACGGTTTTATAACAACATTGCCAATTTGTCGAGATAAATTGTCGATTAGTCGAAACATGGATACAACATCTTTGGCAACAACTTTCCCTTTTGTATCTTCTGATTTATCCGATGATAGGGGTGTTATGTATGGGGTTAATATGCACAATGGGTCGCTGGTTATTTTTGATCGATTTTCAATGCAAAATTACAATTCAGTAGTTTTTGCGACAGCCGGTGCTGGTAAGTCTTATTTAATTAAACTGGAAGTGCTTCGATCATTAATGATGGGGACTGAAATTATTGTCATCGATCCAGAAAATGAATATAGAGAATTATGTGTTAGTTCTGGTGGTCAATATATTGCTTTTGGTTATGGAGAGGGTTCTAAAATTAATCCATTTGATTTAACTTTAGCCGAAGAAGAGGGTGAAAATGGTTTAAATACTAAAATTCTATCGCTTCATAAATTATTAAAAGTAATGTTGGGAGAAATGGATCCAATCGAAGAGTCAATTATGGATAGAGCAATGATGGATACCTATAAAATGAAGGGTATTACACCAGACCCAGCAACTCAAAATAAGGAGGCACCACTAATCGAAGATTTATATAAATCACTGATTGGGATGGAAGATGAAAAGGCAAAGAGCTTGGCTGCTAGATTGGAAAAATATATCAAAGGATCTTTTGCTGGAATTTTTAACCAAAAAACAACAGTGGAGTTAAATAATAAATTTGTGGTTTTTGGAATTAAAAATCTAGAAGACGTGTTGAGACCAGTGGCTATGCAAATTATTTTGGACTATATTTGGACGGTAGTTAAAAAGACACTTAAAAAGAGAATACTGGTGGTTGATGAGGCTTGGTATTTAATGCAACATGAAGATTCGGCAGAATTTTTAAGAGGAATTGTTAAGAGAGGAAGAAAATACTATTTAGGAGTAACAACAATTACCCAAGATGTGGATGATTTCTTGGAAACTGCCTATGGTAAGGAAATTGTTACTAATAGCGCAATCCAAATCTTATTAAAGCAACACAGTGCAGCAATTGATCAAATTGGAGAAGTTTTTTATCTAAGTCAAGGGGAAAAACAGTTGTTATTATCGGCAAACAAGGGAGAAGGGATATTTTTTGCTGGACAAAATCATGTGGCGATACAAGTAATTGCGTCAGAAGATGAACATAACTTAATTACATCGAATCCTGAGGATGTGTTAAAAAAACAAAATCTGTTGGGTAACTCCAAACCAGATAATGGTTTTAAGGCGCCGATTCAAAATCCCTCTGTCAATAAATTGACATCTCCCTTTGATGAAAGGGAGAAATTAAAAATAGAAGAAGTTAAAAAAGTTGAAGTGGTACCTAAAATTAATATTCCAGAAATAAAAACCATAGAAATTGAAAACAAAATAAATAAACCGGTTGAACTTGAAGAAAAAAAGCCTTTAGTACCAGAAAATCAAATTAAACCAGAAATAAAAGATGAATCGGTTTTATTTAAAAAACCAGAAGTGGTAGTAATTCAAAACCCCTCAGTCCCCGATAAATCAGTGACAGCTCCCCTTGATAAAAGGGAGCCATTAAAACTAGAAATAAATAAACCTGTTGAAATTAAAGTTGAAGAAGTTAAAAATGAAATCAAAAAACCAATTTTTATAAAAAACGAGGAAAAGAGTATTCCCCAACCACCACAATTAAGCAAAAAACCACAACCAGTGTTTGACTTAAACCCACCTGCCCCCGTCGGGGCACCCTCCCTTGAAAATGGAGGGCAAAAAAATATAAGTGAAACGAAAAAAGATAATTCTGGAAAGATGGATTATGATAAATTGTTTGGTAACGGAATAGTCTAGAGAAGATTGCTATAATTTGATGATGGCAAATGGTGTTAGAGATAAAATTAACGAGCTTTCTGGTGATAGCAGATTTTTGTCTGCAGTTATTGAAAATATCTTTCAAGAAAAAGAAATAAAAACCAGTAGGGAGGAGGTTGGTGAATTGGTAAGGGTTATTGGGCAAGAATCTAGAGGTAAAAGCGAGAGTGAAATTCAAATAGAGGCAAAAAAAATCAGTTTAGAAATTGAAAGGTGGAAAGAAAAAAATCCCGATTTGTCAAAAGAATATAAAAAAGAAGAATTCAAAAAAAACTTTCACGAAGAGGCAAAAAAAATAAACCCTAGTTTAAGCGAAGAACAATCAAAAAAAATTGAAGAATATGGTGAATTAGTATCAGATAACTCCTTTGATAAAAACGTTTTAGATGGTTATCAGAACGAAGCCTTAGAGGCTAACAAAGATTTTGGACCGGGAAAATTAGAAAACTCATGGTCTGATTTAAAACAGGTAGTTAATTTTATACAGAAAAGTCCAGAAGAAATAAAAAATATCAAAGATAAATACAATTCTTTAAAGGAGGGTTTAAAAGACGTTAAGGTTCCAAGTAATTCGAAAGAGGTTAGATCTTTTGAAAAGATTGTATCTAGTTTAAATAACCCAGGGACAGATCAATTATTTTCTAAAACAAAAAATTTTTTAGGTCGGTTGGATAAAATAGATAAACTGACTGGTGGATGGTTAAATAAAACGGTAACTGACGCTGGAATGAAAATGGTGAGTAAGATTGGGAATCAGACAATACAAGAATTTGCAACGAATTCATTAAATGTATTAGTAAAGGAAGGATTTCAACAAGGATTTTCGACAGTTTTGAATGGAGTTTTAAGCGGAGGAGTAAAAGCAGCGGCAACAACTGGAACAACAGGTGGAGTGGCAACAGCAACTGGAGTAGCAGCAACCAGTGCAACTGGAGCTGCGGCTGGTGCAACTGGAGCTGCGGCTGGTGGAGCAGCGGCGGCAACTGGAGCAGCGGCGGCAGGATTATCAGCGACTGGAATTGGAGCAATTGTTGTAGCTGCAGCGGCGGTTCTTAAAGTTGTAAAAGATGTGGGAAATAAAATAGCAGAAAAATTAGGAATTGATACTAAACAATTTTTTGAAGAAAAATTTGGAAAAGTAGGAGGATTTTTTGTTAAACAAACTATAAAAATAACAACGATAACAACAATATCGTTAATACCAATAATTGTTGTTGGATTGGTTATTTTTTTGTTTATCAATGCAATATCTACGGGTTCTTCAGTTTCTAGTTTAGTGCCACCGGGTGATGAAGTTCAAATATCTGAGACATTGTATGATGAAACCTATGTTTCATCTAATGAACCAATTGTTTTACCGACAGTAATTAAAAACCAAAAACCAACTGGACAAATGATTGTAGATATGGCTCGATCTCTGTCGGCTAAGGTTTGTTATTATTGGGGCGGAAAAAGTAATGTTATTGGTATTGATCCAAAATGGGGTCAAAAAATAACTCCTGATCATATGGGAAGAGATATTGCTGGGCTGGATTGTTCTGGTTTTGTTAATTGGGTTTATCACCAATATGGATATAGTCTGGGAAAAATTAAAAGTATGTATGATAATTACACACCAATTAGTGAAAATGATTTACAACCTGGCGATATAGGAATTATAGGTTATGAAATAAATGGTAAAAATGGATGGCATGTAGGAATATTTACAGGAAGAGATGCTGAAGGTAAATCGATGTGGATTCACTCAGGGTCAACGTCAAAAAGTTTAGGTGTTTGTAAATCTGGTTTTGTGGCTGAAACTCATGATCCTGGATTTACAAAATTTGCGAGAATATTATAAATTAGTTTAAAATAGATAGATGATTGATTTTTTAAAAAGATATTTTATCTTAATTGTTTTGGTTATTTTAGTAATAATTTTAATTTTTTTAAAGATTTTTTATGGAAACAATGATAAAAATCCTGATAATTATTCCACAAAAATAACACCAACTGAAGTACCAGTACAAACATCTTTTGAAACCGAAAGTGAGGATATTGTTCCAGCTGAAGATTATGTATCAGTATTGCCATATTTGGGTAAAAAAATGAAAATATTAGGAATTAAACGTCCAGGAGTTTTAGAGATAATGATTGGAGATGAAGCAGATAAAGATGAAGCTATAAAAGAAATAGAGTTATGGAAAACAAAATATCCAACATTTAAGGAATACACTTCTGAATTTACGATTCGTAATTAATTAGTCTTGTAATCTTACCGGCATAATAATGTGAGAAAAATCTGGATCGGATTGATCGCGGAAAAAAGCTGGAGTTAATGATTCATTCAATTCAATAATAATTTCTTGACTCTTACAAACATTTAAGAAATCCATTAAAAATTTGTAATTAAAGGCAATTTCTAAAACTTCACCATCAACTTTAGCATCAACAGTAGCTTTGTTTTGACCAATTTGGGGAGCATTGGCGGTCAATTCAATAGAATTGGATTTAATATTAAAACGAACGACATTAGCTGATTCTTTAGCAAAAACAGAAGCCATTTTAACCGCTTGAATAAATTCATCTTTGTTTAAAAAGACTTTAGTAGAAAAAGATTCAGGAACAATTCTTTGATATGCTGGATATTCGCCCTCTATAAGTCGAGAAACCAGCTCTATATCGTCTAAAACGAAGACAACTTGATGTTCGTCGGTAGTTAAACCAATTTTGACTTTAGAGTTAGTTTTAGCGAGTTTAGTGACCTCTAAAAGGGATCTGGCGGGGATAAGAAAAGTGATTTGTTCGGTTTTTAAATCAATAGGATTAATTAATTTAATTTCTTTAAAAGATAATCTAAATCCATCAGTGGCAACTAGTTTTAGACTATCAGACGTAAATTGACAAAGGATAGCGGTTAAAACTGGACGACTATCATCAACAGCAGCAGAAAAAGCAATTTGAGAAACGGCCTGAGTTAAAACATTTAAATCTAATTCAAAACAAGTATTAGGATTTAAAGAGGGAAAATCAGGATAATCTGTTGATGGATTAGTGGTAAAAGTTGATTCGGTTTTAGATGAAGATAAATTTAATAAATTATCACCTTTTAAAGAAATATCTATTTTTCCTGGAGTTAAATAAGAAACAAATTCAGTAATTTCACGCGAAGGAATAGTAATTGTCCCCTCTTCTTCGACTTTAGCACCAATCCAATAATTAATACTTAATTCTAAATTAGTGGCAGATAATTTAAGACGACCATTATCTGTGGATAATAAAATATTATTTAAAATAGGAAGTTGATTTTTAGAAGAAACAAATCGAGAAACGTTAGTTAGAGCAGTATTTAAATTTTCTTGTAAAAGGGAAAGTTTCATTGTCTTATATTATCAAAAAATGATTTTAATTTAAAGCTTTTATAAAAATGATTTATCAAAAAAATAGTAGTAATGGTTAGTAGAGGGTGTTGATAAGTGGAATAAAAATAAAATTGACGGAAAGATATAGAAAAATTTATTTTTAATGGGAGTGAATTAATTAAAAATGATTCTAAAATAGGCATAATTTGATTTTTTGTCTTATAATTTGATTTGGAGTTTGGGTAAGTTTCGGGGGAAAAATAAAAAATAAATTGTGGATAAAATTGTGGATAAGTGGTCTTATTAGGTGGATAACTTTTAAATAATTAAAAAGCACTTTTAATTTGGTTAATAAGTTGACGGGTTTGTGAATTAGTGGAAAAGTCACTGTGGATTTTGTCTCGAGCATGCATAATACTGGTGTGGTCACGACCACCAAGGAGATGTCCAACTTCTTCTAAGGGTAGGTTTATTTGGGTTAGAAGTAGATAAGCAGTAATATGGCGGGCAGTAACTAAATCTTTTTTACGACTTTTTCCACAAAGGTCACTAGTTTTGATATTAAAGTGTTTAGCACAAACTGAAATAATATGACGAGGATTTAGTTTAGTAGTTAGTTCAAAATTATTAGTTTGTAAATTAGGATTAAAAAAGTTTTGAACAAAAGGAAGATCAATATCCCCTATTTGTTGAGCCATAGCTTGAACAGAAATTTGTTGAAGTTTACCTTCAATTTCGCGGATATTTGATTCAATATTATTAGCTAAAAATTCGACAGCTTCGGGAGTAATTTTAATTCCCTTTTCTTCTATTTTTTGACTAATTATGGCAATCCGCATTTCATAATCGGGAAGTTGAATATCAACAGTTAAACCACCCATAAAACGAGAAACGAGACGGTCTTCAAGATGATCAATTTCACTGGGTTTACGATCAGAAGTTAAAATAACTTGTTTACCGTTCATGTGAAGAGAATTAAAAGTGTGAAAAAATTCTTCTTGGGTATATTCTTTTCCAGCAATAAATTGAATATCATCAACTAAAATACAATCTAAATTACGGTATTTATCTTTAAATTGGTTCATAGTTTTGCTCTTAAGAGCATTAACCAACTCATTACCAAAAGTTTCGGCGGAGAAGTATTTTATTTTTAAATCTGGATTTTTTTTGAGAAGTTCATGACCGATAGCTTGCATTAAATGAGTTTTACCAACACCTACCCCGCCCCAGATAAAGAAAGGATTATAAGAAAGACCCGGGTTTTTTATAATTCCTTGGGCGGCAGCATAGGCAAAATTATTACTATTACCAACAACTAAAGTGTCAAAGGTATATTTAGGGTGAAGATTAGAGTTATTAGTTTTATTTGGATTGTAGGAAAAAAGCGGAGTGGAATTGGTATCAGTATCAGTTTTGATAATTTCTTGAACAATAAAATTAAGGGTATTATCGGCTTTAGTTTGATTATCGAGAGCGTTTTTGATGATGTCGTAATGGCGTTTTTTATTGAAATCAACAGAATAAGTGTTGGGACAACCAATAGTGGCAATATTATTTTCAATGTTTACGAGTTGGGTTTTTAAAACAAAAGTTTGAAAGATGGCTGGTGCAAGATTAATTTTCAACTCTTCTTGAGTATTTTTCCAAATTCGGTCAATATCCATTTGATATCCCTCTTCCGCCGAAAGCGGATTTCCCCTTTTGATGAAAAGGAGACAAAATAATAATTAGGCAGTAAGATGGGCAAAAGTTTTAAATCGAAATTGTGGAAAAATCGATTTGGTAATGTCTATATTAGATGAGTTTTCCACAAAAGAAAAGATATCAAATGAAACCCCTTTGTCGATAAATCGACATCTCCCCTTGATGAAGGGGAGAAATTATTTTTCTAATATAAAAAATAGATTTTGTGTTAAAATAATGCCTATGGCTACAAAACAAACATTACAACGAAAAGCAAAAAAACATGCTCGTGTTCATGGATTTTTAAAAAGAATGATGGATCATGATGGTAGAAACGTGCTTAAAAGAAGAAGAACTAAGGGTAGAAAGAAAATAACTGCCTAAAAACAAATCCCCTCTGTCTCTCGACAGGCTCGAGACACCTCCCCTTAACAAAGGGAGAAGTCATTATAAAATGATAAAATTTAGGTGTGTTAAAAAGAGAAAATAGAATTAGATCTAAGAAAGAATTTTTAGAAATTAAAAACAAAGGGAGAGTTTTGTACTCTCCCCTTTTTGGTTGGTTATTTTATAAAGAAAATGATGATCAAAAGAAATTTGGCTTTATTGTTTCTAAAAAAATTTCCAAAAGAGCAGTTGACAGAAATAGAATTAGAAGAATTTTATCGGAAATTATCAGAAATAATCTAGATAAATTTGAAGATGGAACAAGATTAGTCTTTTTAACAAAACAAGAAATTTTAGGAAAAAAGAAAGAAGAGGTTGAAAAAGAAGTTGATAAGTTTATCAAGTTGAAAGTTTATAAAGTTGAAAAGTGAAAAAGCTGGTATTAAAAATATTGGTCTTTTATAAAAAACATATTTCACGGGGAAATTATTGTCGATTTGTGCCTAGTTGTTCGGAATATACTTATCAGGCAATAAACAAATATGGAGTGACTAAAGGGCTGTTTTTGGGTTTTAAAAGAATAATGAAATGTAACTCCTTTTTTAAAGGCGGAGAAGATTTGGTAAAATGAGTTCTATGAATCTATTCATTGCACCATTTGTTAACGCCCTTTTTGGGGTTTATTACTTAGTAGGAAATTTTGGTTTAGCCATTGTTTTGGTAACCATTTTAATCAGGCTAGTTTTATTACCATTAATTTTGCCAAGTTTAAAATCAGCCCAAAAAATCAGGGATTTACAGCCTAAATTAAATAAACTAAAAGAAAAATATGGAAATGACAAGAAAGCCTTGGCGACAGCTCAAATGGAACTCTATAAAGTGGAAGGAATTAATCCAATGTCAGGGTGTTTACCTCAAATATTACAGATAGTGGTTTTACTTTTATTCTTTTCGGCTTTCAATATGGTAACTAATTTTTCGAGTGGAAAAGGAAGTTTGGATCAAGTTAACACTCAATTAATTCAATCTTTTAAGATTGACCAAAATTTTAAATTTGATTTAAGTTTTTTGGGATCTGATTTGCTGCAAACTCCGGCAAAAATATTTACACAGGGGTTTGGCATTGGTTGGATAATTCCCTTTATCTTATTAATAGGTTCAGGAGCTTTACAATTTTGGAGTGCTAAATTGATGATGCCGGCTCCAGCGGTTGATAAGTCAATCGTTAAAGCAACTAAAGATAAAGAAGATGACATGATGTCGGCAATGAGAACTCAATCAACTTATTTCATGCCTTTGATGACAATTTTTATTGGATGGAATTTTTCACTAGGGTTACTTTTGTATTGGTTTACCACCTCGGCCTTGATGATAGTTCAGCAATTGGTGGTTAATAGAATGAATAAGAAATAAAAGCCGTGTTAAAATAGCCACTATGAATAATAAAAAAAGAAATGAAACAATCTTAAAACTCACCTGTGAATTATTGGAAAAAATGAATTTTGAAGTGGAAAAAGCTTTTGTGGAAGATATGGATGGAGAAGAAAACCAAGTGATGGTGGGAATTACGGTTAATAATCCAGCTGGTTTAATTGGTTTTAGAGGTCGAAATTTGGCTTCAATTCAATTTGTTTTATCTTTAATTATTAGATCTCAAGTTGGAGAAGGAATCAGAGTTCTTTTGGATGTAAATAATTATCGAAGCGAACAAAAAGTTAGACTGGAAGGAATGGTAAAAAATTTAGCAGAAAAAGTTTTAGCAACTGGAAAAGAAGTATCTATGGCTAATATGAGTTCATATGAAAGAAGAATTTGTCATATGGTTTTAGCAGAGATGGAAGGAGTGATAAGTGAGTCTGAGGGTGAAGGCGAAGAAAGGCATATAGTGATAAAAAAGTGCTAAGATAGGGCTGTGTGGCTATTTCTGTTTTTACTTTTAATTCCAACTCAATTAGGTCGACATTTTTGGCCTGATTGGAGTTATGTGTTGGGAATTAGGGTTGATTACCTATCCCCTACTTTATATTTATTGGATTTGGTTTGGATTGGAATATTAGTTAAAAGTTTAAAGTCGAAAGTTGGTCAAATAAAAAACTTTTTTAATTTTAAAAATTTACTAATTTTGGGATTTATAGCGATAAATATCCTAATAGCAGTAAATCCATGGGTGGCAGTTTATAAATGGCTTAGAATAGGGCAACTATTAATCAGTTTTTGGTATTTTAGAGAAAATAAAAAAATAATAAAAGAAAAGTTAATAAAAATCATTCCTTGTTGGATTGTTTTTGAAAGCTTATTGGCGGTGGCGCAAATAGCAAAGAATGGAAGTTTAAATGGGATTTTTTATTGGCTGGGGGAAAGAAGTTTTACTTTTAGCACGATTGGAATTGCTCAGATTTCAGTTTTAGGACGGGGTTTGATTAGGGCTTATGGAACTTTTTCACATCCGAATAGTTTGGCTGGATTTTTATTAGTAAGTTTGTTGTTGTGGTATTGGATAAAACCTCTCTGTCTCGATAAATCGAGACATCTCCCCTTAAAAAAGGGAGAAGTCTTTTTAAATATTTTTTGGTGGGCGGTGTTTTGGTTGGGGTTATTGGGAATATTAGTTTCTGGAAGTAGAACTGTTTGGGTTTTAAAGTTAGGATTAATTTTATTTTTGGTTTTAAGGAATTTGAAAAATAAGAAAAACATTATTGGTTTTATTTTATTATTTTTGGGAGTAGTGGCTTTTGTCTTAAGATTGGTAAATATGGAATATCATGTTTCAGATTTTTTGGGAGGGTGGGATTCTGATGGAATTGAAAAAAGAATCCAATTAAATATTTCCGGGTTAAAAATGATTAAAGAATCCCCTTGGTTTGGGGTGGGTTTAGGAAATTTTTTGGTAAGATTACCTGAATTTCAAAAAAATAATGGAATTTTTTGGCTACAGCCAGTACATAATATTTTAATTTTAGCTTTGAGCCAGGTGGGAATATTGGGACTAGTAATATTAATTTATAATTTTCGATTTCTAATTTTTGAAAATAAGAAAAGAGATAATTTTGTTTTTAAAATAATTTTGGGAATAGTGATAATAACAGGAATGATGGATCATTATTGGCTGACGTTACCCCAAAATTGGTGGCTATTAACTTTGGTTTTGGGAATGATTTAATCCTCTCTCCGGATAAACCGGTATCTCCCCTTAACAAAGGGAGAAGTCTTTATTTTGTTATTTTAAGTTAAAATAAATTATGTTGAAAAAGACGCTTTTGAATACTTGGGTGCAAATTGTGGCAAAAGCAATTACGATTTTAATAAGTTTAGTAACAACTGGTTTATTAACCAGAAAATTGGGTGCTAATGTTTATGGTAGTTATACTTTGGTGGTTTCAGTTTTTTTGCTTTTGGATTCAATTTCTGATTTTGGAACCAAAGTAATAGGAGTAAAAGAAGCGGCAAACAAAGAAGGAGAAGAAAGAAATAGGTTGTTTATGCAAGTGGCTTGGACAAGGTTGTTGACTACCCTACTAGCTTTTATTTTAGGGTTGATTTTGATCTTTGGCTGGAAAGGATTTGGTGAAATTAAAGGAGAGGCCTTGGTGGCCTTGATAATGATTTGGTTTACTTCAGTTGCAGGAAGTTTGGAGATAATTTTTCAAACCGAGCTGAGGATGGAACTCAAAGTTATAATGGATATTATTTTCCCTTTGATATTTTTAATAATTCTTTTGTTTTGGAATAGTCCAATTACTTTAATGTGGGTATTTGGGGTATATTTATTAGCAAGAATTTTGAGCTTAAGTATTGGCTGGAGACTTTTAAAACGGGTTTTAAAATCATTTAAATTGCAATTTTTTAATAAAAAATTTGTACTTTCTTTTTTGAAAGAATCATGGCCAATGGGAGTATATCTGTTGGTTTTTACCGGTTATGATAGAGCAATTGATTCATTGATGATTGATAGATTTATTGGAATTAAAGAGGTGGCTTTTTATGGTTTGGCTTATAAAATTTATTCTAATTTAGTCCAACCTGCTTACTATTTTGTTAATAGTATTTTTCCAATTTTATCGGGCAAATCGCAAAATAAAAAAAGTATATTTAAATGGTCAATAGTGATCTTGTTAGGGGTTTTGATGATGGGTATTCCAATTGCCTATTTATTGGCACCATTGGCGATAAAAGTATTAGCTGGAAGTGGTTTTGATTCTTCAGTAAAGATATTAAGAATATTACTGATTCCCCTGTTTTTTTCTTATTTTAGCCACTTGATTGGCTTTACTTTAATAGCTAAAGGTGGACAAAAACAAGTATTAGTGTTGGGATTGATAACTTTAGTTTTTAATTTTGTCGGCAACTTAATAATGATTCCGAGATTTGGAATTGTTGGGGCAGCTTGGATAACTGGAGCTAGTGAAGCTTTGGCTTGCGGATTGATGGTTTTGGCCTTGAAAAGAAAAGTAAATTAAATTTATTTTTTAAATTTTCCTCACAAATTTTTTACGTCTGGTGAATGTGCGGCGCACGTTCAAGGCCGTAAAAAATTGCGATTTCAACTTTAAAAAATATATATTTGATATATTCCCCTGTTTAAAATTATTACAGATTTTGTATCTATATTTTGGCCACTGGAATCAGATTCTGACGAATTTTAACTTAATGATTAGCTTCGGAACAATTACTTTTTGTAAGTAAAACCAACCTTTTTATTTAATAAATAATGACAAAAACGATCACTCAAGTTATGACGTTTTTTCACGTTCTAGGGGAGGTAAACTTTAGCGTCTGAACCTTTTTAAGAGGAAATAACCGCATAATAACCGAAAGATAACCGCAAGAAATTTTTGGGAAGATTTAAGTTAAAATAAACTATGAATTCTGCACTGCCCTTCGCTTTAATTATTGGAATAGAACATTTTGCGGCCAAAAAATTGGCCGAAGAGTTGTCGGAGAAAGATATAAATGTGGTGGGAGTGGGGGATTATGTAGCCGGATTAAGCGAAATCAAAAATTTTGAATGGCTAATGGATTTGTCTGAAGTTAACGGTAAATTTAACTATGTTTTTGATTTTAAAGGAGACGAAGAACTTTGGGAAACAGAACAGTTTAAGGGAGAAAAAATCACTCTAATCTGCATTAATGATAAAGAAAAAGCAAAACAAATTGGAAATGATCTGGATAACTTAAATTTAAATTGGAGAATGGTGGAAGCGAATGGGGTTTATGGCCCAGGGATGGGAGAAAATAATTTTTTGGCTGAAGCGATAAAACAGGCAGTGGTTAATAAGAATTTAGTATTGCCTGATTTAAAAAGTAAATTTAGAATTTTGGCGATAGATGATTTAGTCGAGGCAATTTTGAGGGCGAGTTTTTTATCGGGAACAGAAAAAGAAAAATTTTTAATAATGGGTGATAGAATAAACAGCGAAGAAGTGGCTAAAGTATTGATAGATGAGGCAAAAATGACCAGATATAAGGTGCTTCAGGAGGAAATTGAAACCGAGGAAATTGATGAGGAAAGATTAAAAGAAAGTAATCGAAAATTGAGATGGGAGCCAAAAATTGATTTTAAAAATGGAATAAAAGAAACTTTACAATATTTTTTTTCAAAAGCTGATGAGGAAAACAGAAAGAAGAAGCCAGAAAAAAAAGAAGTTACAAAAAAAATGGAAGTTATTGAACCTGAACCGATTAAGAAAGAGCCAAAAAAAAGAGAAATGGAAGTAGTCGTGGAAGAGGAAATACCTAAAGAAAAAATTAAAAATGAAGATGTTTTGGAAGAAATAGAGAGTTTTTATAAACAAAAAAAGACGAGCTTGGAAGTGAAGGAGGTTGAAAAAGAGCAAAAAGAAGACAAAATCGAAATAGTAGATGAATCTTTTGATGAGGAAATTAATCTGCCAATAGTTTCGCAGCCTATTCAGATAGAAGAAAAAAAAGAAGAAATAAAATTGGAAGAGAAAAAGAAGCCAGTTAAAAAAAATAGGTTTAAATGGAAATTACCTTTGTTATTTTTGGCGATTTTTATGCTTTTAGTAGTGCCGATAAATTGGACGATATCAACGATTTTGGCAGCAAATAATATAAAGCAAAATTTAACCTTAATTGAGGCAAAAAAATATAAACAAGTAGAAGAATTGTCGAATAAAAACTTGTCGAGAATCAAAAAGATTGATCAACAAATAGATGATTGGGGATTGAATAAATTAAAAATAATTAGAAATTATCAGACTTTATTAAAAATTGGAGAGGATGTATTTAAATTGGAAAAAGATTCAATTGCAATGAGTCAAAGTGCTGATTTAATTAGCCAGGCAATTTTTAAGGAAAGAAAAATTAATTTTATTGACGAGTTGGATAAAGAAGAAGAATTGTTAATAAATTTTGAAAATGAATTAGGTTTGATTTTAGCAAGATTAAATGGCGATTATGGTTGGTTACCAGCAAAGTGGAGGTTAAGTTTACAAAAACAGGCCCAAGAGATGAAGGAAATAAAAGAAAAAATGGGATTAATATCAAAGGCAATTAAAATATTGCCGGAGATGTTGGGGTTAGATGGAAAAAAGAGGGAATATATGGTGTTGTTTCAAAATGAATCAGAATTGAGAGCCACCGGAGGATTTATTGGAAGTTATGGAATATTAAGTTTTCAAGGAGGGCAACTTTTAAATTTTGATATAAAAGATGTTTACGAAGCTGATGGCCAAATGAAGGGACATGTGGAGCCGCCAATAGAAATAAAAACTTATCTAAATGAAGCCAATTGGTTTATGAGGGATGCAAATTGGAGTCCAAACTTTACTAGGGCTTCGGCAGATATTCAGTGGTTTTTAGATAAAGAAATTAATCGAAAGGTCGATGGAGTTTTTGGGGTTAATTTGGCCGTAGCAAAAGCAATTGTGTCGGTGATGGGAGAGGTGGAAGTGCCTAGCTTTAATGAAAAAATTACCAAAGACAATTTATATGAACAGGCGGAATATTATTCGGAAAATAAGTTTTTTCCTGGGTCAACTCAGAAGGCTAGCTTTTTAGGGGCTTTAGGAAAACAAATTTTTGAAAATATAAAAGAGTTAAAGGTGAAACAGCAATTAAATTTAATAACGACCTTGGTTGAATTATTAGAAAAAAATGAAATCCAATTAGCTTTTAATAATAAAGAAGTGGCAGTAATAGTAGCTAATTTAGGTTGGAATGGAGCCATTTATAACGGAAAATGTTCGGAAGAGAATTGCTTTTCAGATTATTTATTTATAGTCGATTCTAATTTGGGAGTAAATAAGTCCAATTATTTTTTGTATAGAAATGTGGAACAAATGGTTGATATTAGCGCAAATTCGGTAGGAAGAATTTTAAAAATTAATTATGAAAATACAGCTAAAAATAATAATTTTCCGGGCGGAGATTATAAAAACTATTTAAGGGTCTATTTACCAATAAATGTTAACTTGTCTCAAATCAGCCTTATTGACAGCAATAATGCTAGTTTGAAAAAAGTTTACACTAATGATGAAATTAGAATTAAAGAAGTGGATGGGAAGAAAGAAGTTGGGTTTTTGGTAACAGTGCCAGTAAACAGTAAAAAAATAGTGGAAATTAGGTATTCAAGTGAAAATAATTTAAGCGATAAAAATAAATTTTCTTACCTAAATTATATTCAGAAACAATCTGGTTTCGGGGATACTGGCTTGGTAACTTTAGTGTCATTTCCTAATGATTGGCAACCTTTACAAGTGGAGCCACAAGCAAGTATTGTGGGAGGTAAATTACTTTTTAATCAGAAGTTAGATAAAGATATTAAAATGGGGTTAGAATTGGGAAAATAATATGAAAAATGTAATAGAAGATTTTGTCTGTGAAGTTTGTGGAGAAAAAGTGGTCGGTAATGGAACAACTGATCATTGTCCTAATTGCTTATGGGGAAAACATGTAGACGAGGCGATTCCAGGAGACAGAGCTAGTAAATGTCGAGGATTAATGAAACCAATTGCGGCCGAATATCGAAATGAAGGCTTTAGAATTTTTTATAAATGTGAAAAATGTAATCATGAATTTTGGGTGAAAGCGGCGGAGGATAATAGGGGAAAGAAGGATAATAGAGAAATATTAATGGAATTAACAAAGAACCCTTATTCAGTTGCGGAATAAAAACGGTTTATTTGCGGAGAATTTCTTGGCTCGATAACATTTTTACCGTGTTCACGCCCTTCGGCATTGCACCTCGGATGTTGCGCGCGGAAAAATATTATCTTCGCCCTGATTTTGTTTTAAATTAGCTTAGAGGGAGAACTAATTGATGTTATAATATCAAGATGAAAATTTTTGAAGAAATAAAGAAAAAAATAGGGTTAGATAAAAACAAAACAGAAAAGAAAAAAGCTGAGAAAAAAAATACCATACCTAAGGAATTGTTGGATAATTTGCCGCCAGGGGTGAAGATTAAAAGAATTGAAATTGGGCCAAAACAAATTGTAAAACTAGTGATTTATTTAATATTGGGTTATTGGATTTTATCGACCTTAGTTTCGGTTTTATTGCCAGAAACTGTGTCTTCGGTACCAATTTCTGATGTGATTACAGCCGTTAAAAAAGATGAAGTGGAAAAAATTGTGGTGGCAGATAACCAGATAATAGCGACTTTAAAAAGTGAGGATAAAACGATGGTGGCTTCCAAAGAAACAGCGATCTCCATGACAGAAATTTTACAAAAAGAAGGGGTTGATTTAGAAAAAGTAGATTTGCAAATTGAAAATAGAACTGGTTGGAAAATGTTGGGTGAAATTTTAACCTTATTTTTATCCTTTGGGTTACCAATTCTTTTTATTTTATGGATTTTTAAAAAACAAAGCGGGGGAGCCGGTGGCGGAGTTTTTGGTTTTGGAAAATCAACAGCTAAACTTTTTATCAAGGGAAAACAAAGTTTGACTTTTAAAGATGTAGCTGGGGTTGAAGAGGCAAAAAATGATTTAGTGGAAGTGGTTGATTTTTTAAAACATCCAGAAAAATATCATAAAATGGGAGCAAGAGCCCCCAAGGGAGTGCTTTTGGTAGGTCCAAGTGGGGTTGGTAAAACTTTGTTAGCAAAAGCAGTGGCAGGCGAGGCTGGGGTGCCATTTTATTCAATGGCCGGATCGGAATTTATGGAAATGTTGGTGGGAGTGGGAGCTAGTCGTGTTCGAGATTTGTTTGGAACAGCTAAAAAGGCTGGTAAAGCAATTATTTTTATTGATGAAATTGATGCCATAGGTCGAGTTAGAGGAGGAATGGATGGTGGTCATGGAGAAAGAGAGCAAACATTAAACCAAATTTTAGTGGAAATGGATGGATTTGAAGCAAATACGGCGGTGGTGGTGTTAGCGGCAACTAATAGGGGAGATTTATTGGATCCAGCCTTATTACGACCTGGTCGATTTGATAGAAGGGTAGTGTTGGAATTGCCAGATTTAGAGGCCAGAAAAGAAATTTTAAAAATCCATGCTCGAGGAAAACCGTTTGATGAAGATGTAAATTGGGATTTGGTAGCAAAATCAACAGTAGGATTTTCTGGAGCAGAATTGGAAAATATGTTAAATGAGGCAGCAATTGGGGCGGCTAGATTTAATAAAACAAAAATTAGCAGAAAAGATATTGATGATGCCAGTTTAAAAGTGAAATTAGGAGCAGAAAAAAAGAGGAGTCAAAGTGATGAGGATAAATTAATGACAGCTTATCATGAAGCTGGACATGCAATTGTCAACTATGTAGAAGAACTAGATCCGGTTTCGAAAATTTCGATAATTTCCCGAGGAATGGCATTAGGATTTACCTTAGTTCCACCACAAAAGGATGAAATTCATCATACAAAAAGTAAATTAATAAAGAAAATGGCGATGGCGATGGGAGGAAGAGCGGCCGAAGAAATAATCTTTAAAGATATTACAACGGGAGCGTCTTCAGATATTTCTCATGCAACTAACATTGCTAGAAATATGGTGGTGGAATGGGGAATGAGTGATTTAGGACCAGTTAACTTGGGTCCACAAATTGACATGGATGATTTTGGTAAAGCTTATATGGAACCATCAAAAATTTCTGACAGCATGCAAGGAAAAGTTGATGAAAAAATTAAAGACTTTGTAGAGACTGCCTATTCTGAGGCTAAAAAAGTTTTAACTAAAAATAAAATTAAATTAGACAAAGTGGCCAAGGCGTTGGCAGAAAAAGAAAGTTTAGATCAGGAAGAGTTTGAAGAATTAATGAAATAAAGTCTTAAAAAAACTCTCGCTATGAATTTTTTATAATCGGCGAATGTGCGTCGCACGTTCGATATTACAAAAAATTATAGCTTCGATTTATTTATTTTCCTCAAGGTTGATGATGCGCTGGAGAATGGCCAGGGAACCAAGAGTGACAGGTTCGATGCCGTTGATGCCAAGATTAGAATCGCCAAGATTTTGGAGGCTAGAATAGGGAGTATCAGAGGAATAATTAATGATACCTAAATCAAAAGGACAATTATTTAAATCAATAATGGTGCCTTTAGGGGCTTGTTGATCATAACAACTCTCAGTGATAGCACTTAGATAAGGACCAGATTCCATTTCGATGACGGTAATATTATTTTTGAAATAATAATTTAAAAGAGCTTTGTTTTCCAAAAAAGTACCTAGAACAGAAACAGCCTTTTGGCGAGTTAAAATTGAACCTTGATTATTGATGAAAGGAAAATCATCATTAAAACAATTTTTGAAAAGATAAGAATTTTGAGTATGTTCGTCAAAAACTAATCTGGGAATTTGGATATCACCGATTTCACCGTTTAAAATAGCCGCTTTACCGAGGACATAAACGCCTTTAATACTTTTGACGTTTTCCATGATTTCAGTAAGAACATGATAGGCAGAAAATCCTAAAGGATAGTCAATATTAAAGATTAGAGCATTAGATTTTTCAATTTTTAGGTGGTTTTTTATTTTGAGACGAGGGTCAATGTTTTTTGACTTAACTAGATTTTTAACAGGAAAAATTTGGACGGTGAGATCGAGATAATTGGGATTAGGAATAGTTAAAATTCCCAGTTTTTTTTGGAGGTCTTGGTAGGCGGTTTTGGTTTCTGGATGAGAAAGAAAATATTTGGAAGCAAAATAGATAAAATCGTTGGGATTTAAAATAGATTTTTTAGATTGAATCTGAGTCCAAATTTGATAAAGCGAAGGGTGGTCAGTTTTTAGATTAGATAAGATTTCAAATTGATGAGCCAGAGGAAAACCAGTGAAGGCGTTTAAAAGACTGTGATTATTACTGGAAACGAAATAAATCTCTTGACGAGAAATATGAAAAGCGGGGGAAACGGTGGTGGCAATGTTTTTCCACCATTTTTGGGTGGACTTAGTGTAATTTAACCAGGAAGCAGAGAGAAGCTGAATTTTTAAATTAAGAGTTGATTTGTAGATTTTTTTTAATTTTTTATCCCAATTTGGGCCAAGTGATGAGGTAAAATTTTGCCATTCTTTTTCGGTGACTTTAAATTTTTTATAAAAATGTTTTGACTCTAAATCTTTTTTAAAAAGTGAATAGAGAGAATAATGCTTATGAAAAAGCTGGTTAAATTTATTCCATTCAGTTTGAATAGTGATAAGGATATTAGCGATATCGTCGATATCGGAAATTGAAGCGATAAGATAGGCAAGAATATTTTTTTGGGAATTAAAATGGGCAACTCGGCGGCGACTTTTGGATTCGACTCTTTTCCAATTAGTAACATTTTTATAACCATTATCTTCAAAAATTTCTGGGCTTTGACCAAGAATTATTTTTTCAACTTCGTCAATAATTTTGGGAAGACGATCCAAAGAGTAAACGAGGGCGGAAAAATCGACTTCTTTGGGATTATCACCGAGCGGGTGAAGAAGAGAATGCATTTTTAGATGAGAGGCAGAGAGAGAATGAATGGTGACTTCGAGATTGGATTTAAGAGCACTGCGATAAGAACGAACATGGTTTTCGATGGAAGAAATATTTGAAGTGGGTAAAAGAGAAGACATATAAAAGTTTAACAGAAATTAAACCTCTCTGTCTCTCGATAAACTCGAGACATCTCCCCTTAAAAAAGGGAGAAGTCGTTAATGCAATAGATTGCAGAAAAAAGTAGGTAAAGGTATAATTGGAGCATGAGTGAAAGACCATCTGCAATAGAGTTTATGAAACAAGCAGCTGAGACTGATAGATTAAAAGAAAATTCTAGAAGAACTCAGGAAATAACGAAAAAATTAGTTGAAAATAGTGGAGTTTTTGGTGGTCAAATTGAAGAAGAAAGATCACAAGTTGTTTGTCAAGAGGTTTTGGCTGTTTTTGGTTCAAAATATGAGTCGGTTAGAAAGATGGAAGAGATCGCAGAACCAAGCAACGCAAGTAGTACGGATAGACAAAAAGCTATGGCGACAGAAAATTTAGGAGTTTTGGGAACAGCAGCTTTTAGGGCAATAAATTTTTCTTTTAAAGAATATCCGGAGGGTTTAATTACATCAGCTCTTACGGCTGAACAAATAGATGATTTTTTACCAGAGGAAATGAAGGGATTGGGGAAATTTGTGGTCGAAGCAGATAAAAAGGCAACGGACGAAGAAAGAAAGGCTATTTTTGAAATGGATTTCCCTGGTGATAAAAATAATGTTTTAAATAATGAAAACGGTAAAAATCACGAAGCCACAAGAAGATCAGAAGAAATAGTGAGAAAAAAAACCGGTAAGGAAGATGATTCTTATACTGATGTTAGAGGTGAAATAAAAGAAATTGATTTTAACAATAGAGATCAAGTTCTAGAGTATAGTCGTGAGTTATTGGACTATCTAGAAAATTCTAATTATCCCAGTGAAGATTTAAATATCTCTGGTGAAACAACTAAATTATTAAACTATATTCTAAATAAAAAAATTATAGGAAAAGATGGATTTGAAATTATAAATAAGGAAATAAAGGCTAGATTGGCTTTACATGATACTGCAATTTTTATGACTAGGGCTGGGGGAAGTTTGTCTGATAGGAGTAATGAAAGCATTCCGAACATAATGAGTAAAATTGCGGAACACGACAGATTTTTGACAAGAGATGTTATGAGATTCTTTTTTGACAATGAAGGATCTATGGGGGTACCCTTTACTAAAGCTTGGGATCTGCTTCAAGACGCAAATTTTAATTACAGAGATATGCTAAAAAGAGCAGGATTATCGGAAGATAGAATTAATGTTAAATTTAGAGAACCGGTGACCAGTGATCGTTTTTTTGGTCAAAAATATACAAATTATGAATACGATACAAAGGAAGCTGATAAAGAAATGGTCTATTCATATATGTTAGAACAATTAGGTGGGGGTGAAAAAGCGAGAAAAGCATTACAGCTGGCACAAAAAATGTTTGTAGCTACGGACGAGGCCTCTGTTGTTAATGTTGGCTTTATTGGTGGTGATGATTTTTCTGAAGCCATACACTTTGGTCGTTTTAGAGAAGATGATGCGAAGCCTGGGAAGACAAAAAATGCTGGCCCCGATGTACACAGAGGATGGATTAAGAGTTTGACTCCTGGTTGGCTCAGAAACTTTTCTAATATTAGTGACCCTGATAAAAGAATAAGTGCAGAGGCGATTAGGACTCATTTGGATAATCTGGAAGGTAAAAAAGATTTTTATACTTATCACAGTGTTATTGTTGGCAAAAAAACTGGTCCTTTAAAAGAGTTGCTTTTAGATAAATCGCTTAAAAAACCGGAAGAAATTGTGGAATTAGATTTTTTTAAAAGTAAAATAGATTTGTTTAATAAATTGGACAAAGATAATAAAAAAGGGTTAAGAGCATATTGGGTAGCTGGTTTGTTACAATCCAATATGATGAATAGAAGTAATCTGTGGGATGCAGACCATATCTCTGCTCTCAGAAAAATTTTAACTCGGGAAAGCCTCACACTAAAAGGTCAGAAAGAAGAGTTCTTTTTGACTAATGATGAATGGAAATGGGTGGTTAAAAGTATAAACCTTAACAGGTACTTTAGAATGGATTTTATTGCGGATGTTATTGGAGACATGTATAAAATAAAAAAGAAAAGATAGTGGATCAGTGGAGAATTGATGTTTTGATATTATAATTTTTTAAAATTCTGATTACCCTGATGTTTCAGTACCGTCGTCGTCGTTTCTTGATGTTGTGTCTGATGGAGCTGGCGTGCTTGCTTGTCCAGCAGTTTCTTTTCTATTTTTTCCTTTTATTGAAAGTGAAATAGCATTAGTAGCTTTGCCGGCTGCTGAACTTGCCATTTCTTTGCCAAAAGATCCGACGCTTTTAATAGCAGTGTTACTACTGACTGCTTCACCAATGGCTTTGCCAAAGGCAGATGGTTTTAACATAAATATAGCTTCGGGAACGAGGTTTGGAAGCTTAGAAATCATAGCAAGACCAGCAAGACCAATGGCGGCTCTTATTACAGCTCCACCACCAAGAGCACCAGTGTTTAATAAGGATGGTCGCCAGAGATCTATTCCAGCAACATTGTCGATAATGTAGTTAATGAAAACGACCGCGATTAAAACGACTGGGAAAACGGCGACTTTAGAAATTAAATTAATCAACCAAGAGGAAAATCCTGCTTTACTGTTGGGAAAAGCTCCGATACCAATCATAATGGGAGCGGTAATTATTTGGATAATAATAGTGACATAGGCAGTGAGAAGGCCGAAAAATAATTTTATTAACCAAATAGCGATTATAATAAACAAAACAATCATTAAAACAACTCCACCGACAGCACCAACTAACCAACTAATTGCACCGCCACCCCAATTTAAAGCCCCACCAACACCACTACCAAAAAGACCACCGAGACCACCAATTATACTGCCTAAAACTACCTGGCCGACAAGTCCACCAAGAGCTAGCATTGATCCACCAGGAACGGTGGCATTGGCTAACATAGAAAGGGTGACAAAATCAGCATTGGCTAAATTCTTAAAATTATAAAATGAGTTAGTTCCAATGAGGTCGACTGGAATAAGATTAGCCCATTTAGCTCCAGTAAAAAGAGACGAATCTAATCCTATTCCCTTAGCAGAGAAAAAGATCATAAGAACCATACCTTGGATCCAATAGCTTAAATCGATGATTAAACCGGCAATAGCATAAGAAAAAGTGACTAAAACTAGAGAGGTAACCAATTTGGGAATACTGTTTTGAAGGGTGATGACGGCTTGGGGACTGATTTTTACCCGGAGCATAATCATAATACCAATTACAATAAAAATAACCGAAGCTAGGGCGTAAATAACGTTTCTTAAAATTTTCCATAAGGGAAGCAATGGTTGAAGACTTTCACCAGATTTAAAAGCAACGCCTTGAGCATAAGTGGGTTTACCTAGAAAATTATTTTTGACTTGAGCAATATACTCGACACCAGAAGCTTGCGGCTGATAAAAAGCAGTAGCCATTTTAGTGGAAGTGCCTAAAAGCCCTGATAATTGATATTTTGATTCATCAATTGAGCCATCCTCATTGAAAGGTAGTGGTCCGGTTAAAGTGGTTAAAAGATTAACAGCGTTGGTATTCCAAGAGTTTAATTGCCAAGATTCGGCGTTATTTTGTTTAGTTTGGGCGTCTTGAGTTTGTTTGATTATATTGTTGGCGGCAAGGATTTTTTTTACAGAGAAGATCGCAGTGATGGCAATAAGGGCAATAAAAATTATTTTAGTTAGAGTATTTATACTTGGCAAAAGACGAGTATCGCGGGAGTTGAGTTTTTTAAAAATATTAGCGATGGACATTGAATAATTTTAGCATGGACTAATAAAAAATTACCATCCCTCTGGTCGGAGACCTTCGAGGCCATTGGCATTATTAGCATCGATATTAAGCTGGGATGAGAAAAAATTATTTAATTTAATTTTTTGACTTTCGACTGTTTTATTTTGATCTTGGTTTTGATAGGGGATTGGCTGATCCATTATTTTAATAGTATTGGCCTTGTCGCTGCTGTCGTTGGAAATATCTTTGATTGGAGTTAAAAAGAAATCATTATAAATTCCTTCATAACAAGGTAATTCGTAATCGGGAATTGATGGTTTGGTTTCGATTTGAGCCAAAAGATCGGCTGGAGTATCTATTTTGGTATCATTTTCATCACAGATGAATTTTTGATTGGTTTGAGTAAGATAAAGAGCTAAATCACTAATTTTTTTTTCGAGACATTCATTAGAATCGGAACAAATTTTGCCAAGGATTTTATCCTGAGCTTTACCGTTAAAAACGTCATTAATAATTTTACCTTTAAGACAGTCTTGAGTGTTGCTGGCGGTGGTTCGAGAACCAACGTAGGAGTGTTTATTTTTATATTCATCAGAAAGAGAGATATTTCCATAATCAGAAAAATCTTCAACTTTTTCATTTTCACCACGATTGATATCGATATCGTAAGGTTTTTCAAAGAGACTGGTGATCCATTCCCAAATTATTTCAAAAATATTGGGATTATATTTTTCAAATTTACAAGTATAAGTAGGAGTGGAAGTGGAAGTTGAATTTTGGGCAGAAACAAAAATGGGGGTAAATAGGGGAACGATTAAAAATAATAAAACAATTAGAAAACGTTTCATTAGCTGGGAATGATAAAGTCGGTGACATTAACACCGGTGAAAGTACCGATAAATTTGATGATTATAAAAGAAATAATAACACCAACTAGTCCAATAATAGAGGTGGTGAGAGTGGAAGTGGCTTTGGCAGTTTTTTTGGGATCGCCGCCAGAAGTAAGATATTCGAAACCACCTTTGAGAAACATAATAAAAAAAACAATTCCAGCAAAATAAACGATAACTTGGGCAACGTTGGCAAAAATACATTCAAAACCCTTAATATTGGCAATCTTGTCACCGTTGCTATCAATTTGATAACAAGAACTTTTCCAATCTTCTTGAGCGTAAATTGGAGAAGGAAAGAAAATTTTTAAGAGTGAATTCATAAGCTGATTATACAGTAAAAACAAAAACCCCTCCAGTTTGTTTTGGAGGGGTTTAAAAATCAGTTTGATTTAATTAGAAAGGTTTGATGGTTAGATCACCAAGGATGCTAATACCAAAGACAGTTCCAATTAATTGCATTATGGCCCAAGCGGCAAAGACAATCACTAAACCGATTAAAGCGTTAGTAATTTGAGAACGAGCGGCAGCAACTTTCTTTTCATCACCACCAGAAGTAATCCATTTAAGACCACCAATGACGAGAATGAAGAAAAAGATTAAAGAAACGATAATTAAAACTAAGCTAATAGCGCCAGAAACCATGCGGTTGACGGTTAAACCTTCAAGGTTTTTGAAAGTTCCTTCTCCAGCGGTTAATTTTAAATTTTCAGCTGCATAGATAGGAGCGGCAACTGCAGCGAACTGAATTTTTTCTTTGATTTGTTTGATCATTTTAATTTAATAATTATTAATATTAACTAATTTTAACAGTAAATTTTATATTTTAAATAGTTGGCCAGCTAATTTCTAAATTACCCAATCCTTCAATACCAAAAATGTAGCCAACTAGCTTGAGAAGGGCAAGGACTGAAAAAATAATAACAACACCGATTATGGAATAAAGAAGAGCATGTTGGGCTTCTTCGTATTTTTTGGGATCACCTTGTGAAGAAATCATTTTGTAGCCGGCGAGAATAAAATGATAAACAAAATAAATGACACCAAAAACAAATAAAACAGAGATTAAACTTTGAACAATGCTGTTAACATAGGTTTTGGGATTGTTTTGGATTTTACTTTCACAATCGGTTAAAACTGGGTTGCAAACAATGGCGCGAACTGGTTTGATTAGATTTATCATAATTAATTTATTGGTTGGAAAATGGTAGTTAAATCAAAAATACTGTTCATACCCAATAGAGAGGCGATTAAAGCGCCTAATCCGTAGGCAATAACTATGATGGCTAATCCAAGAAGGTTGGTGGTTAATCTTTTTTTTGCAGATTCCAACTCTTTTGGATCACCTTGAGAAGATATCATAGCAATCCCCGCCATAATTATTTGAATGGTAAAGTAAATAACACCGACTAAAGTTAATATACCAATAACAGCACTAATTATTTTTTCGATCTGACCGGCTGATCCACCAGTTGAATCAGAGATTGGTTGAATACCTGGACCCTCAAGGACATTGGCTAATAATTTATTGTTTAATTGGTTCATAAATTTAAATTAAATAGTTGGATTAAGAATATCTAAACCAAGCCAGTTACCAATGGTGTTAGCAAGAATGAAAGCTGAGGCAACAATGGCGATACCAATAAGGCTTTGCCAGATAGTGGCCCAAGCTGCAGAAGTTTTTTTCTCGTCACCATTGGCGGTAAGATAGCCATAACCAGCAAGAATAATTTGAATGATAAAATAAATACCAGCGATAGTGCCGGCTAATTTGAAAATAGCGTTTAAAAACAGAAAGAGGCCGGATCCATCATCTTTAGCAAAAAATGGACTATTTTCTATTGGTGGTTTGATTTCGCCGAATATTGAAAGCATTTTATAAATTTGAATTTAAAATATTAACTCCGGTAATTTTTCCTATAATTTGGATTATGGTATAGGCGAGGAGCACTATAATAAATCCAATTGCGGCATTGGTAATAGCAGATTTGCCTTGATCGGCTTTTTTAGAATCACCTTTACCTGCGTTCATTATAAAGGTAATTCCGCCAAAAATCAAAAGAGAGAGCAGTATAATACCGGCAAGCATTAGAGAATATTTTAAAATAATCGAAATAAGAGTACTGACACCGCCGTTTCCATAAGCGGCTTCAAGATTTTTACCTGTTCCTAGATTGATATCACCTATATTGAAGGCTAATAATGATTTCATACTTGCCAAATTATACTATATTTAAGGCTTAAAAAGAGGATTGATTTTAGGGAAAAACAAGAGGTTTTGTTTAGACTATTGATTGAATAAAAATGATGTTATAATACGCAACAAATTAGTTTAAAATGAATATATGAAAAAAATAGTCGCCCCACTATTAATAGTATTTGGTATTTGGTATTTAGCATTTGGTATAAAAACTGCTGAAGCAAAAACGGTAAAGATTAACCCAACTGAAGTGGCAACGCCAACAGCAACTTTAGCGCCAACGGCAGTACCAACGGTGGCTAATATAACTGAGTTTAATGGCAATAAAATTGATTATGAAGTGAATAAATGGAACGGTCTTAATAGTTTTAGGTGGATGATTAAATTGGCAATTGACAGAGGAGTATCGACAAACACAATAGTCTTACTATTATTATTGCCGTTAATTGCAACCTTAGTGTCGTTTTTACATTATGTGGTGGGTTTGTCGGGTTATGGAATTTTTATGCCAACAATGATTGCAGTGGCTTTTTTGGCGACAGGATTTTTTGGTGGATTATTACTTTTTGCCTTGATTTTAGTAATATCTTTAGTAGGTAATTTTATTTTAAAGAAATTGAAAATTCATTTTTGGCCAGCCAGAGCAATTAATTTAATGTTTATTTCGGTGGCAGTCTTTGGATTAATGCTTTTAACCAGCTTTGTGGATTTAATCGATATTAGTTCTATTTCCATCTTTCCAATATTATTTATGATTTTATTGGCAGAAGAGTTTGTGAGAACCCAATTGGTTAAAAGTAAAAGTGAAGCTAAAAATTTAATGATAGGAACAATTGTGTTGGCTGTTAGCGGAGCAGTTTTGATGAATTTTGGATCAGTTCAAGACTTTGTTTTGAAATATCCAGAACTAGTTATATTAATAGTATTGATATCAAATTTATTGATTGGAAATTATTCTGGGATTAGATTGACAGAGATAAAAAGGTTTAAGGGAGCGATAAGAGAAAAGAGATCTAAAAATTAATAATTAAGAATTAATAATTAATAATGTTTAACCTCAGAAAATACCGACAATTTCTGACTAAAAACGAAAGAAATAAGGTCTATTTGAGAAAAAATAGTGCCAGTGGTAAGGCTATTGCTGATAGTAAATTCAAAACAAAAAGAGTTATTTCTAAAGCTGGAGTGTCGGTGCCTAAATTAATTGCCAGATTTAAAACGGAACAAGATTTGTTTGATTTTAGATGGGAGGATTTAGAGGGAAATTTTGTGATTAAGCCAGAATCTGGTTATGGCGGTGAGGGAATTTTAATTATAAGAAGGAGAGGAAAATGGGCGGGAGAGTGGCAAAAAATGAATGGGGAAATTGTGAAAAGTTACGATTTAAATATGCATTGTGAGGAAATTTTGGCAGGAAAGTATAGTTTACATACAATGCCGGATAGAGTGTTAATTGAAGAAAGAATTAAAATTCATCCGATGTTTTTGTCTTTGACTAAATCAGGGACTCCAGATATTAGGGTGATTGTCTATAATAATGTTCCGGTGATGGCAATGTTTAGAATTCCTACTGAAAAAAGTGGAGGAAAGGCAAATTTGCAACAAGGGGCTTTAGGGTTGGGAATTGATTTGGCAACTGGAATCACAACTTTTGGAATTGAAGGAAAAGGTGGGGAAATTTATCGAATTTATGATTTTGGTAAGAAAAAAAAGAGAAAAGTAAATGGAATAAAAATTCCGTTTTGGAGAGAAATTTTAGAAACAGCAATTAATTGTCAAAAAGCGATACCCAGCTTGGGGTTTATGGGGGTAGATGTGGTTTTAGATAAAGAAAAAGGACCAATGGTTTTGGAAGTAAATGCTAGACCTGGATTATCAATTCAAATTTGTAATAAAGCGGGATTGAAGGCGAGGATAGAAAAGGTAGATGAAATAGCGGTTAGAAGCGTGGAACATGCAATTACTTTAGCTAAATATTTATTTGGTGAAAGTTTTTTTGAAAAAGTTGAAGAGAAAGAAAAAAAGAAAACTGTATTACCAATAGAAATAATTAAAGTTAAAATCCCAAAGGGATTCCAGCCGCTATTACAAAAAAGTCCAGTTATTAGACAGGGAAAACATAGAGTGGTAGACGTTAGAGCTAAAGTGGATACTGGGGCATTTAGGAGTTCAATTGATAGGAATTTAGCCGAGAAATTGGGACTTTTAACAGACGAAAGAATTTTGTATTATAGAAATTATAAATCAAGTTTAGGCAAGCATCGTGATAGGCCAGTGATTGGAATTACTTTTTGGCTTAATGGTAGGAAGGTAGTAACGGCGGTAAATGTGGCCGATAGAAGTAAATTAAGAACTAAATTTTTATTAGGCAGAAAGGACTTAGGAGGATTTTTAGTTTCAGCTAAAAAATAAAAATATGAAAGAAATAAAAATAGCAGTTTTTTTTGGAGGAAAAATTAGCCAACATTTGGTGTTGGTTAAAAAGGCGGCGAAAAAATTAGGGGTTAAGTTGGATTTAATTTCTTACAACAAAATTTGTTTTGACACTGAAAGTAAAAAAATTTTAATTAGGCCGAATTTGGCTGGTGAAAGTAAAATTAAACAATTTGATGACTATCAGAGGGTTGATGATTATGATGTATTGTTTTTTAGAACTACGGGAAAGCATTGGGAAGAAGTCGATCTGATTATTAATAGTATAAGAAGGGATGGGGTGGTGGTAGTTGATCCATTGGTAAAAAATGGAAAACCAAGTATGGCTTGTAAAGCTTGGCAAATGCTAGCCCTAAAAGAGTCGGGGATAGAGGTGCCAAAAACGATTTATGGAAGTTTGTGGTATTTATATGAAATAATGAAAAGTTCGGTTTCTTCTGATATTTCTTTCGATTTTCCTGTTATTTTAAAGGGTAGTGGCGGAGATAGGGGAACAAGAGTTTTCAAGGCGGATAATTTGGAAGAAATGGAAAAATTAGTAAAAGATTTAAGAAAAAGTGAAACCGAAGAAGGCAGAAGATATATGTTGCAAGAATATATTCCAAATAATGGTGATTACAGAGTTTTGGTTTTGGGAGAAAAAGTTTTAGGAGTGATGAAAAGAAGTAGTCAAAGTAAAAAAGAATTTAAAAATAATTATTCGGCTGGGGGAAAAGTAGAAGTGGCTGATTTACCAGAGGAAATAAAACAGTTGGCAGTAAAAGCGGCAAAAGTATGTGAATTGGCAGTAGCTGGAGTTGATGTGGCTTTTAGAAATAATGATTTTAAAAAACCAATAATTTGGGAAGTTAACAAAGGACCACAGTTTAAAGGTTTTATGAAGGCAACTGGAATTGATGTGCCAGCTGAAATAGTTAAATTTTTAGTAAGTTTAAAAGTTAATAAATCTGACTAAAATTTTCGTTATAGAATTTTTTATAATCGGCGAATGTGCGTCGCACGTTCGATATTACAAAAAATTATAACTTCAAATTTTAATCTTAATAAAATTATGAATAAAAAAATTGTGACATTTACAATGTCTTTGAAACAAAGCCAATTTGAGGTTGATAGATTGGAACATGAGGCTAGAGAATTGGGGGTGGAAGTTAATAGGTCGCTTTATAAAGATTTAACTTTTAATGTCGAAAATGGAAAGGCTAAAGTTTATATTCGAGGAGAAGAAGTTAATGGAGATAATACTTTGGGAATGTGGTTTAGGGTGGCAGGAACAAGGTCCGGTAAATATACTGAAGCTAGAAATTTGGCGATAAGACTGTTACAAAATCAAGTATTTGCGTCTAATCATAGGGGTTATTTAAATTGGACAAGAATGGGAAAAATCAGTCAACATGGAGTGTTTTTGGAAAATGGAATTCCAGTAATACCAACTAAAATTTTTTATACCAAGGAACAAGTTTTGAATAGCGGTATTGGCGAGGAATTTGGTTGGCCAATTATTGCTAAACATGAAAAAGGTTATCAGGGTAAATCGGTTCGAAAACTGGAAACTTTTAAAGAGCTGAAAAAATTTGTAGGAAGAATTAATGAAAAAAATGTAGGTATGTTTTTATGGCAGAAATGTTTGCCGACTAGATGGGATTTGAGGGTAATAGTTTTGGATGGGAAAGCAATCGGAGCAATGAAAAGATCAGCTGTGGGCGATGAATTTAGAAGTAATTTTAGTTTGGGAGGGGCGGTGGAAGCTTGGAATTTGTCGGAGCCCGATAAAGAAATTGCCGAAAAAGTGGCTAAAATTTGTGGTTTGGATTATTGCGGAGTGGATATTATGAAAAATGATGAAGGAAAGAGTTTTGTGTTGGAGGTTAACCGCCAATGCCAATTTCAAGGTTTTGAAAAATCTACCGGAATTAATGTAGCAAGATTAGTAGTAGAAATGTTTTTAAAAAAACAATAAGAGACTATTTAATTTTAATGAACTTATTGCTACAATAGGTTTACTTTTTGGGTGATTAGCTCAGTTGGTTAGAGCACTGTCCTGATAAGACAGGGGTCGGAGATTCGAGTTCTCCATCACCCACTTCAAAACCTCTCTGTCCTACGGACATCTCCCCTTAAAAAAGGGAGAAGTATTTTTGTTTTGTTAAAATTAAGGGCATGAAAAAGTGGATTTGGGTAGGATTTTTAATATTAATAGTATTGGTGGGGTTTTTATGCTGGAATAAAAATATAGATCTATTAAGTCCATTGTCGGATAAAAAGGCTTCAGCTAAAAAGGAAAAGAGTATGAAAGTAGTGGGGTTTTTACCGACTTGGAATATTGGTAAAACAATTGAATATACAGATGAAATTAGCGATTTGGTATTTTTGGGAATTGAAGTGGATGGAAAAGGGAATTTAGTCTGGGATACTCAAAGTAAAAAGGTAAATAATGAGAATTATATAAAACAGAAAAAAATGATTTGGGAAAATGGAGGTAAAAATATCTTGGGAATTAAATTATTTGAGGATGAAAAAATAGACCAATTAATGGCGTCTGAAGAAGCCCAGATTAATTTAATTAATCAGTTGAATGAATTACTGAAAATAAATAAATTCGATGGGATTAATGTTGACTTTGAATATATGGGAAATCCAACGGCGATTTTGTCAGATGAGACAGTTTCTTTTTTAGATAAATTAAAACAAGAAAATTTTGGAGAAATTAGCTTGGATGTGTTTGCTAATACTATTATTAAGGGAGATAAAGAAAAATTAACAAAGTTGTTAGGGAAAATAGATTATTTAATAATAATGGCCTATGATTTTCATCGACCAGGAGTGGATTTTGTAGGACCAGTGGCACCAATTAAAGCACCAGTGGGAGAAAGGAGTATTTTAGAAGTAGTAGAAAAAATTGGAAGCTCAACTTTAGATAGAAATAAAATAGTACTAGCTTATCCTTTGTATGGTTACGAATGGAAGACTTATAAAAATGAATTTGGGGCGGCGGCAAAAAGCGACTGGTCGGCTTTGGCAAGTTATAAAAGGATGGTTGAGTTTGTAAAGTTAGAAAGTTCATCAAGGGGGGAAATCAGTAATTTAAAAATAAATTGGGATGAAGAATCGATGACTCCATGGGTATCTTTTGAAGAAAAAGGAGAAATACACCAAATTTATTTTGAAAATTTAGAGAGTATTACTAGAAAAGTTGAGTTAGCAAAAAGTAACCAGATAAAAGGGATTGGTTTTTGGGCGTTAGGTTATGAGGGAGAAAATAGTGAGATTTGGAGCCTTTAACTATTTTTTTTGATCCATTTTTCTCGTTTAAGAAAGAGGAAGCCCAAAATTAAACCAGCACCGACGACAGTGAGAATACTTTCGATTTTATCAAGACCATTGGCTAAACCAGTGAAGGCTTCTCCCATTTGAAAACCGATAAAACCTAAAATAATAGAGCGGACAATTAAAGCTAAAAACATGATGGGGTAAAATTTGATGGGTTTAAAACGAAAAGCGCCACAAAATCCAGACATTAAAGAAACTGGAACAACTGGAATAATAACGGCGATAAAAATGAAAACTTCATCCCTGATAGTTTTTTGAAAATCAGTTCTAATTTTTTCAATTAAGGACCATTTGATACCGACATATTTACCAAATTTATCGACTAATGGTCGACCACCAAAATAGGCGACTAGATAAACCATACTGGTACCAATAATGGCACCAATGGAATATGGGAGTGAAACTTTGCAAATTATTTCCCAAATGGCTGAAAGAATAGCTATATTTTGGGAGACAAGGAAGGCTCCTCCGGACATGGTGATAATGGGTGATGGGATAGGAACAATGATTTGTTCGATAACACCGCCAAGAAACATGGCTAAGAGACCATTAGTTTTAACAAGATTGAGGATCATTTGAAGGATTTGAGTCATGTTTTAATAGTATCGTTAATTATTGGAGTTGTAAAGATAATTTAGTTGTTGACGATTAAATACAAATTAGGTAGAATACTTCCACTTATAGAGATGCTAAAAGTCAAACAAAATTCTAATAAAAATTTCAACCTAGGAGGTATATCGGCTTAGGAAGAAACCAAAATAGGAGTAAGTATGGCCGAAAGCATTGAGCTTTCGGTTTTTTTATGACCGAAAAAGTACTTTAAAGAGGAGAGCATTTGGGCCTGTGGCTTAGTTGGTTATAGCGCCTCATTTGCAATGAGGAGGTCGGGAGTTCGACTCTCCCCAGGTCCACACAATTTTAATTAATAATTAAAAATTAATAATTAAAAATTGGGTTTAGAATTAGAAACATAACTTCGGTTTTGTTTCTTGACTAAATTTGTTCTTTAACAATTTATTGAATCGAAGTAATTTAATTTCAATTTCGTTTATTCTTGGCAACTAAATAGAGTTGCCAAATATTGAAAAAAGTTTTAATAAAGCAAATGGTGGATGCCTTGGTTGCTAAAGCCGAAGAAGGACGCGGAAGACTGCGAAAAATGTTGGGGAACTGTCAACAGGTAATGATCCAACAATATCCGAATGGGGAAACCCCTCTGATCGAAATATCAGAGATCCCAGCGCAAGCTGAGGATGGTAAGTCGGGGAACTGAAACATCTAAGTACCCGGATGAAAAGAAATCGTATGAGATTCCGTTAGTAGCGGTGAGCGAAAACGGATGAGCCTAAACCTCGCAAGAGGGGTTGAAGGGTCTGGTATAAAAGCTAGAAAGATTAGAAGAACACTCTGGAATGAGTGGCCATAGAGAGTGAAAGCCTCGTATTTTAAAATTGATTATAGTTTGACTAGATACCTAAGTACCGCGGGACACGTGAAATGTCGCGGGAATCTGGGGGGACCAACCTCCAAGGCTAAATACTTTAGCGGACCGATAGTGAACTAGTACCGTGAGGGAAAGGTGAAAAATACCCTAAGTAAGGGAATGAAATAGATCTGAAACCATTTGCTAACAAACAGACAAAGCGGGCGCAAGTCCGTGATGTCGTGCCTATTGAAGAATGAGCCTGCGAGTGTTTCTAGTTACCAAGTTTAACCTGGCTAAGCCAGGGGAGGCGTAGCGAAAGCGAGTGCCAATAGCGCGATTAGGTAGCTGGATATAACCCGAAACCGGTTGAGCTAACCTTGAGCAGGGCGAACCAAAATGAAAATTTTGGGGAGGCCCGAACTGATTAACGCTGCAAAGTTATCGGATGACTTGAGGTTAGGGGTAATATGCCAATCGAAACCGGAGATAGCTGGTTCTCTCCGAAATATATTTAGGTATAGCGTCAAATGTTGGTTTATGGGGGTAGAGCTACTGGATGAATGTTTGTAACGCAAGTTACGGCATTTAACCAAACTCCGAATACCGTAAACTTAATTTGGCAGTCAGTCGGTCCGGGCTAAGCTGGATCGGCAAAAGGGGAAGACCCCAGACTTTCATCTAAGGTCTCTAAATCTATGTTAAGTGGAAAAGGAAGTGATTTTTCTAAGACAGTCAGGAGGTTGGCTCAGAAGCAGCCATCCTTTAAAGAAAGCGTAATAGCTCACTGATCGACTCCGTAAGGAGTCGAAAAATCGCGCCAAAAATGTAACGAGGCTAAAACATAGTACCGAAGGTGAAGATTTCTCCCGATTTATCGGGAGGAGTGGTAGGAGAGCGTTCTGATGGCGGTGAAGGTCAAGGTGTAAGCCAGGCTGGAGCGATCAGAAGTGAGAATGCAGGCATGAGTAACGAAATCAGAGTGAGAACCTCTGACGTCGAAATATCCAAGGTTTCCTCAGCTACGTTGTTCGTCTGAGGGTTAGGCGATCCTAACATGAGGCTTCTGTAAAGGGAGCGTAGTGGATGGACTACCGGTTAATATTCCGGTCCTTTCTTATGTTCGTTTTAAGTTGGGGCGTGACGATGTATGGAAGATTCAGGGTCCTAGTGAATTGGGCCTTTAAGTGTCTAGCTAGAAGGGGTAGGAAAATCCGCCTTTTCGTTTTAACGCGAAGCACGAATAGAAGTTTTAACGTAAGTTAGAGCAACTGAATTACATCCATGTATCCGAGAAAAGCGTCGCAAATAGAGCATAGGAAATTCGTACTAAAACCGACACTGGTGGATAAGTCGAGTAGACTAAGACGATTGGAAGACACATGTTTAAGGAATTTAGCAAATTATCTGGGCGTAAGCTATGCAAGATGCCCTGCCTGGGATAACACCCGGGCTACAACAAAAGAATATGCGGCGACTGTTTACCACAAACACAGGTCCATGCTAATCCGTAAGGAGATGTATATGGGCTGAAACCTGACCGGTGCTAGAAGGTTAAATGAGAGAGTGATTTCCGATTTATCGGGATGAGCTTTTGATTGAAGCCCTAGTGAACGTCAGCAGTAACTCTAACTGTTCTAAGGTAGCGAAGTCCTTTGTCGGGTAAGTTCCGACACGTATGAAAGGTTTAACGACTGTGCAACTGTCTTAACTGTCTATCCAGTGAAATTGAAAGAGCGGTGAAGATGCCGTTTAATTACTACAGGACAAAAAGACCCCATGAAGCTTTACTGGATCTTTACATTGATAAGAATCTAATGATTGTTTAGCGTAGGAGGAAGCCTTCGGGCGACAATGAAACACCTCCCTTTGTTATTTTTGAATCTAACTTACTCCAATGAATCTTGGAGAAGGACCGTGTATGGTTGCTAGTTTGCCTGGGGCAGGCACCTGCAAAAGAATAACGCGGGTATACAAAGGTCAACTTGGTCCGGCAAGAAATCGGGCTATAAGTGTAAAAGCATAAGTTGGCTTGACTGTGAGACTTACAAGTCGAAGTCCCGTAAGGGACGTTCCAAGCAATTTTGATTTTGGAATCAGGGTCGAAAGACGGTTTTAGTGATCCTCGTGACCTATTTGGTATAGGCACGGGCTTACTGGATAAAAGCTACTCTGGGGATAACAGGCTAGTCACGTCCGATAGTTCATATTGACGACGTGGTTCGGCACCTCGATGTCGACTTGGCGCATCCTGGCCCTGAAGAAGGGGCCAAGGGTTGGTCTGTTCGCCCATTAAAGCGCTGCGTTAGTTGGGTTCAGAGCGTCGCGAGACAGCTCGGTCTCTATCCGTAGTAATCGTTCGATTCTTGAAGGGATTCATCCACAGTACGAGAGGACCTGGATGAGGAAACCGCTAGTGTGCCAGTTGTTCCGTCAGGAGCATCGCTGGGTAGCTACGTTTCTATAAGATAACTGTTGAAAGCATCTCAAACAGGAAACTGACCCTAAGATAAGGAATCGTTGTTCCGCAAGGAATGAAAAATCGCCGGGAGACTACCGGTTAATACTCTACAAGTGGAAGACCTGAAAGGGTTTAAGCTAAGTAGAGAGAAGATTGAAGAAACTTTTCAATATGTTTGGCTTTTAGCCCCTATCAAAATTAGGGTTTAAAAGCTGAATGGGCAACTCTATTTAGAGGCCAAGAAAAAAGTGAAATTTTAATTAAATTACAAATAAATTCGATACAAATTTAGTTTTTGAACTCTGGTCATTGGAGCGAAGTGGTACCACCTCTTCCCATTTCGAACAGAGAAGTGAAACTCTTTAGCGCTGACAATAGTCTTCCCGCAAGGGATCTTGAAGATAGGTCGTGGCCAGAATTCAGAAACTAAATTGTTTTTCGACTCGATAACATTTTTGTCGTGTTCACGCCCTTCGGCATTGTACCTCGGATGTTGCGCGCGAAAAAATATTATCTCGTCGAGTTAATCAATTTCGATTCAATAAATTACAATTATTATTATTAATTTATTTGGGGTAACCAATCCCGCGAAAGCTCCCAAGTAATTGGGAGATTTTTTTTAAAAAATATGGCTAAAAAAGATAAAAAAGTGAAAAAGAGTGACGCTGTTTTGACAATGGCTGATTTGCTTAAAATGGAAGGAGTTCAACTTACTGGTCTTAAAAAGGGACAGGAAGTTAAAGGAAGAATTACGGCAATTAAAAATAAAGCTATCTTTATTGATGTTGGCGGTAAAACTGATGCAGTCGTAACAGGAAAAGAATTTGAATTTGTTAAAGATTATGTAGCTGATTTGAAACTTAATGATGAAATTGAAGTTCAAATTAAATCTCCAGAAAACGACAAAGGTCAAATTTTAGCTTCAATTCGAGGTGCTGCTAGTGGTTATGGTTGGAATTATTTTAAAGAAAAAGAGAAAAACGGCGGTGAAGTTTCAGTTTTTGCCAAGGAATTAAATAGAGGTGGAGCAGTAGTTGTGGCTCCATTTGGTTTCTTTGGATTTATCCCTGGTTCTCAAATTGGAAGTAAATATGATGGTGATCCAGAAAAGATGATAGGCAAGAAAATTAAGACCAAAGTTTTGGAAGTTGACCAAGTTAAAAACAGATTAGTCTTTTCTGAAAGACTAGTTTCTGAACCTGAAAAAGTAGGCGAAGAAGTTGGAGCTATTCAACATTTGGAAGTTGGCGATATATTTGAGGCAGAAGTAATGAGAGTTGAACCTTTCGGAGTGTTTGTCAGAGTTAATTGCGACAATAAAGGTCAACCTTTAAATTTGGAAGGACTGGTCCATATTTCGGAAATTTCTTGGGAAAAAGTAAGTGATTTATCTCAAATGTTTAAAGTTAAAGATAAAATCAAAATTAAATTGATTAATAAAGATGATGGAAGATTACAATTTTCAATCAAAAGACTTTCTAACGACCCATGGGAAACTATCGAAGATAAATATCCAAAAGATAAAGAAGTCGGTGGTGAAGTGGTTAGATTAGCTAACTTTGGAGCTTTAGTTAAGTTAGAAACTGGAGTTGAAGGATTAATTCATATCTCTAAACTTACTGGTGGAATTAACTTAAAAGAAGGAGAAAAAGTTCAGGTCTATATTGAAAGCATTGATGTACAAAAGAGAAAAATTTCTTTGGGAATAGTGGAAACTAATAAGAAAAATGTGATTTACAAATAATTTTTGATTTGTAAAAATAAAATCCCCCTGAAAATGGGGGATTTTTTGTGGTGACTTTATTAGAGGCGCTAGAAATTAAATTTTTTAAAAAAACGACTAATTTCTCGTCATTTTTATTTAAATTTTCGTCACGGAAATTTTTATAATCGGCTAATGTGCGAAGCACGTTGGATATTATAAAAAATTGTGACTTCAAATTTAAATTAGTATAATGAGTAATGAAAAATAAAGAGACGGTTTTTGTGTGTAGTAATTGTGGAAATGAATTTGGAAAATGGATGGGGCAATGTTCGGCTTGTGGGGAATGGAATTCTCTTAAAGAAGTTAAAAGTTTTTCAAGTTCGTCAAGTTTATCAAGTAAAAAAATAAGACATGAAAAAATAGAGATCCAAAAAATTGATAAAATTGAAGAAAATAAAAATATATTTTCTACCGGTATTTTCGAATTTGATAGGGTTTTGGGTAAAGGAATTGTTCGTGGCTCAACAGTGCTTTTTGCGGGTGAACCGGGGATAGGAAAAAGCACTTTATTAACTCAATTAGTTGGAAACATAGGTGGTTTATATGTGGCCGGGGAGGAATCTGCTGAGCAAATTGGGTTAAGAGTTAAGAGATTAGGTTTAAACCCTAATAATTTTGATATTTTAGGTACAAATTTAATTGATGAAGTGGAGGAGTTTTTAGATCGAACAACTAATTTATACAAAATAGCGGTGGTGGACTCGATTCAGGTAATGTCGGTGGAAAATGCGACAGGGGTTATTGGGTCGGTGGGGCAAATTAAGGAATCAACTTTTAGATTAATTCAAATTGCTAAGAAAAAAGGAATAACAATTTTTATTGTGGGACACGTAACTAAGGATGGGGACATTGCTGGACCAAAGTTGTTGGAACATATGGTGGACACGGTTTTATATTTTGAAGGTGAAAAAAACGGAGAGTTGAGAATTCTTAGAACTACCAAAAATAGATTTGGAGCAACCGATGAGGTGGGTGTTTTTAAAATGGAAGAAAATGGACTAAAAGAAGTTAGAGGTGATGAAATTAATTTGACTGGTGACAATAAAGAAAAAATGGGATCGGCGATTACTATGGTGATGGAAGGAGCTAGGCCAATGATGTTGGAAGTTCAGGCATTAGTGGTGGAAAGTTTTGCGCCAATGCCAAAAAGAGTTTTTTCGGGAATTGATTATAACCGAGGGCAATTGATGATCGCCATTGCTCAAAAAAATTTAGGGATACCTTTATATAAATATGATGTGTTTGTGTCAGTGACTGGGGGAATAAAAATTGAAGAAACTGGGGCTGATTTGGCAGTTTTGGCGGCAATGTGGAGTTCGTATAAAGAGAAACCTCTCCAAATCCTCACTCCGGGTAAACCGGTATCTCCCCTTAACAAAGGGAGAAGTCTGCTTGTTTATATCGGAGAAGTGAGTTTGTTGGGTGAAGTAAAAAAGGTTAAGAATTGGGAAAGAAGAAAAAAGGAAGCGGAAAGAATGGGGAGGGTAGTGGTGGAAATGGAGAATGTAAGAGAATTAAAGAATTAAATCATTTGGCTTGATAACATTTTTGCCGTGCTCACGCCCTTCGGTAAATGCACCTCGGATGATTGCGCGCGGAAAAATATTATCTGCGCCACTTTATTTTTAATTATCCTCAAGTTTTCCACAATGATCGAAGTTGGTATTAAAGTGCCTAAAATGAACCTAATTTTTACAAAAAAAAAGATATAGGACATTTGTTTTCCGAGGAGCAAATTTTTATAGGATATAGACATGGGGTAAAACCGGGTTATACTAAATTAATGCTTCAGCTAATTAAAAAAATGTTTTCTTCTAAAGTTGCGAAAAAGACCGGTAAAAAAAACAAGGATAATTGGGCTAAAAAACAGTTTGAAGAGATGGGAAAACTAAGAGGAAAGCTGATCTTGATGTAAATTAAAAACTAGAAGTTGGGAAACGATAATTTCTTTTTTAAACAAAAAAAGAAACAACATTATCGATATTCTCAAAGCAGGTGGAACACGTATATTGTTGTTTCTTCAACTTCTAAAATAAGTTTTTTTGACTAAAAAGTCAAATTAATCTTGTCCTATTATTAGGCTAAACCAGACTAGTTTAGCTTCAAGAATGGGATTGAGAGTAGCAGAGGGGGCAGGTCTGCTACTTTCAACCTTATTCTTGAATATTTGACAAGAGAAAGGAATTCTATTAGAATATACTTGAATTTAGGAAGTTTCCCGTTTTTATGCTGTTTTCCATCTAATTTATATAGTTTTTATTGATTACAAATTTCCAAAAAAAATGCCAAAGAAAAAAACTGATGAAGTTGTCGTTTCTGAGCCTGTAAAAAATGAGGTTCAAGAAGTTAAAATTGAAGCCAAACAAGAGGTAGTCCCTGAAGTTACGGTAAAAGACAATAATACTGTTAGTTTTGTAAAATCGGAATTGGTTAAAACCCAAGCTGCCCAAATACCAGCAAAACCCCAATTTCAACCGCAAAGGCCACAGGTTCATTATGTGGCACAAATAAATGTTCCAACTGAAACAATATTGGGAGCTTTAGAGATAATGCAAGATGGTCAAGGCTTTGTTAGACCAAAATTTATCCCAAATAATAGAGATGCCTTTATTGGTTCGATGCAAATTAGAAGATATGGACTTAGGGCAGGAGATATGATTTTGGGAGCGGCTAAGGCACCTAAAGAAAATGAAAAATATTGGGCAATGACTCGCATTGATAAGGTTAACGGAAATGATTTGATTCAAGCTAAAAATAGACCGGAATTTAAGGATTTAGTGCCTATTTATCCACAAAAACAGATTAGATTAGAAACTACGCCAGATGTTTATTCAACTAGAATTATCGACTTATTTTCGCCAATTGGATTTGGACAAAGAGGAATGGTGGTGTCACCACCTAAGGCAGGTAAAACTACTTTACTTAAAGAAATTGCTGCTGGAGTATCCGCCAATTATCCAGAGGTTCATTTAATGGCTATTTTAGTAGGAGAAAGACCAGAAGAAGTAACTGACATGCAAAGATTTATTAAGGGTGAGGTGATCGCCTCATCTTTTGATCAAAAACCAGAAGAACAAACTAAAGCGGCAGAAATTGCCATGGAAAGAGCTAAAAGATTGGTTGAGTTAGGTAAAGATGTGGTAGTCGTGTTCGACTCAATCACAAGGCTAGCTCGAGCTTATAATTTAGCAATTCCAACCAGTGGGAGAACTCTTTCTGGAGGTTTTGATCCAGCGGCTTTATATCCTTCTAAAAAGTTTTTTGGGGCGGCTAGAAAAATTGAAAATGGCGGTTCCTTGACTATCATTGGAACTTCGTTGGTGGAGACCGGTTCAAAAATGGATGAATTGATTTTTGAAGAATTTAAAGGAACTGGAAATATGGAATTAAGATTGGAAAGAAATTTAGCCGAAAGAAGAATTTTCCCAGCTTTCGATATTTTGAGATCGGGAACTAGAATGGAAAATCTACTTTTAGACCCAGTAGTTATGACTAAAATTATTTCAATTCGCAGAATGTTTGATGCCTTAGGTGAAAACAACGATACGACCGAAATGATTTTGGGACAAATGGCTAAAACTAAAAATAATCAGGAATTTTTGGATAAAATTGGAAAAAAATAAAGAAATTTTAATAAGTTTTAATTTTTGATATCATTAACTATGAGTGAAGTTGGTGAAATGGTGATGCCGAATGTACAACAAAAGGTTGAGTTTAAGTCGTCTTTTATTAGTGAGAGTAGTTCTAGACTATCGAGTGTAATAGAAAAATCTGGAAAGGGGTATGAAATTAAAAAAACTGGAATTAAAGAAACACCGGAGATTTTTTTATTGAATCAAATTGAAGAAGAAGTAAATGAAAAACGGGTGAGAATTTATAGAGGGGTTGGGCAATTAGAGACAATTTTTAAACAGGTGCCATATGGAATAAGGAAATCTGACGGGTCAATTTTTTCTGGTCCAAAGAGTTTAGAAATCAAAGAGGTAGTGGAAGAAATGGCAACACAACCTACTTATGAAAATTTAACTAAGTATATAAAGTTGGCTTCTGAAAATGGGGGCGATTCTAAAAAACTTAATGAAAAACTATTAGAAATAGAAAATGATGTTTTGAGGCCGGGAGTAAATTATGGTTTTACAGAATCGTTGCAGTTTGAAACATTTAAACATAGCGGCGGCTTGATGATGGAATCTGGTATTTCTCCTTATCTGTCGGCATCTTTTGATTTGAAAGAGGCTTTAGGTTTTACTAAAAAGGGTGGAGTGGTAATGGTAATTGATATTCCAATTTCTAAATTAAATTTTTATGGAAAAGATACAGACGGTGAGTTATTTATTAATGGAACACTGGATAGTAAATATATTAGAGCACTTATTCCAAAAGCGGAAGATATTGATGATGAAAATGAGCAAGAAGTTTTAGAAAAAATTAATCAATCAGTAGAAAATATTCCTGGAAATGTTTTTTTAAAAAATGAATTACCGAAAGTGGTCTCTGATGATTCTTCTCAAAGGGAGGAATTGATAAAAAAGAATGATGAAATTAGTTTGAAACAAATACAAAACAAAAGAGCTAAAGATTTAATGCAACTTTATGGTTATAGAATTCCAGAAATAGAGAATTTGATTGCTGAAAGTCAGGAAGATGTGGATCCTTATAGTAAAACAATGAGAGCGATTTTTGATGCTTATAAATCAAGATTGGAAAAAATTGGACTAAATCTTGATAGTTATGATTATCAAAGTGGTACTTTTTTAAATCCCAAAAGTGAAGGTTATATTAGAGACAGGGTGAGTGAAAAAATGTTGAAAAAATTGGGGGATATAGTTAATAGAGAACAAGATAACTATGATTTAATGGAGGAAAGACGAGAACAGAGACGAAAAATGCAGGGGAAGGTATAATTATTGGTATAATAGAGGCACATGTCGGAGTTGAAAGAAAATATTAGTAATGAGATTAAATTATGGAAAGAATTCCTTAAAGCACAGGGAGAGTTTTTGGGTGGATTCAGTAAAGCCTTTTTAGGCTGGGCTGAATTTTTGAAGGTGTTTTTTTCTAAAATGATGTATCGACAAAGAGGTAGATTTTCTCAGACTTTTATCGGGGCTAGTATGGCGATTTTGGCATTTTTAACTATAGTTTTTTCTAGCCAACTTGAATCTTTAATAAATAATGGAAATAAAAGCCAGGGAAGCACTTATTTGATTATGGCGGCAGATAATAGTGGAGCAGATACTTTGGTTTCTGATTTACCTAAAGGAGAAGTAACAGAATATAGAGTAGTAGAAGGAGACACAGTGTCATCGATTGCAGTTAAGTTTGGAGTGACAATCGATACAATTATGTGGGAAAACAGTCTAAAATCAGTGGATGCAATTAAGGTGGGTCAGATATTGAAGATTTTGCCGGTGACGGGGGTGAGATACAAAGTAAAGAGAGGAGAAACTATTTATAGTATCGCCAAGGCCCATCAAGTCGATGCTCAAAACATTATCGATTATCCTTTTAACACTTTTTCTAATGATGAAACTTTTGCTTTGTCAGCCGGACAGGAATTAATTATTCCAGATGGTATTAAACCTAAAGAAATTATTTTGGATACTGCGAAATATACAGCTAGAACAGTGGCGGCAATTCCAGGTGTGGTGGGAGAGGGTAACTTTATGTGGCCAACTTCTGGTCGTATCAGTCAAAGATATTTTTGGTATCACCGAGCGGTGGATGTGGCTAATGCCAGCAACCCAGCTATTGTGGCGGCACAAGGTGGAACAGTTACCAGTTCTGGTTGGAATGCGGGTGGCTATGGAAATTATGTGGTGGTTAATCATGGTAATGGTTACAGCACTTTGTATGCTCATATGTTAAATAATTCGATTGTGGTGACTCCAGGTCAGGTGGTTAAACAAGGTCAAAAATTAGGAACAATGGGAAGCACTGGGCGTTCAACTGGAACTCATTTGCATTTTGAAATTAGAGGTCCAAAAGGAAATATCGATCCGCTAAGTGTGTTGAGATAAAAGCGATAAATGTGCGGGGAAAAGGGGTTGTTGAAGATTGTCAAAAAAAATGTCTTTTGTTATGCTGGAGTTATGAATAATATCCTCAAATACTATCTAAGAGTGGTTTTTTTATTATTTCCAATTGCTTTTGTTCCGATAATTCTTGATGGTTTTGCCTTTGGTAAAAACCTAAGTTTGATGATAATGGCGCTTTTGGCTTTGGTTTTATGGATAATAAAGTTATTAACAAATAAAGAAAAAACAGTAAAAACCAATAAATTATTTTGGTTGTTTTTGGTATTTTTTGTTTGGACAATAGTGTCATTTTTTAGATTAGATGCGGGAGTAAGAATGCAATCTTTAATGTTGCCAATGGGGATGGGAACAGTAGGATCACTTTTAATTTTGTTTTTTGTGTGGCTTCAAGTTAATGATAAAGAAGAAACAGAAAAACAATTTTTATTTTTGACCATATCAGGTTTGATAACTGGGTTAGTTTCATTAATTGTGTTTATGTTACCAGCAGGTAAATTACCTCTGTCTCTTCCTAAAAATAATCCATTAGTTTCGATTAATTCGGCTTGGTCTTTAACAGGTTCAATTGCTGGAGAAACAATTTTATTTGCTTTCTTAATTTTTGGTTGGTTAAAAAAACTAATATCAAAAATTAAAGAAAAAGCAGAGGTTATGGCTTATTTAACTGATGCTTTAGCAGTAGCTTTCTTTTCACTTTTGTTTTTATTAGATATTTATAGAATCTTTAAGTTGGGATGGGTAGTTTTGGATAGAAACAGCACTTGGATAATAGCGGTGGAAACTTTTAAAACAAATCCTATTTTTGGAGTGGGGATTGGTAATTTCACTCAAGCTTTCAATATGTTTAAACCAGCTAGTTATAATTTAACTGAATATTGGACTAGTGTTTTTTCTGGATCGTCAATGGGTGTTTTACAAATTTGGACTGAGCTGGGAATTGTTGGTTTGGCTTTGGTGACATATTTGGTGTTAATGGTTCTAAAAATGAAGAAAACGGTTAAATTTTGGCAGTTGGCTTTGTTTTTAGCAGTAGTTTTATTTTTACCATTGAATTTAATATCGGTATTTTTATTAGTGTGGTTGTTATCAGCTAATGTTTTAGAGACAAAAGAAAATAAATTGGTTTTGAATGTAGGTGAAAATAATTTTAATGTGATGCCTTATTTGGTGGCAATCTTAATTTTAGCTGGAGTTGGTTTTGGCGGATATTGGATGAGAAAAATGTTTTTAGGGGATTTTTACATGAGGCAATCACTATTAGCAGCATCAAAAAATGATGGTGTTAAGACTTATGAATTGCAGATTAAAGCAATTGGAATTAACCCTAGCTTGGCTAGTTATAGAAAGGTGTATTCACAAACAAATTTGGCCTTAACTCAGGCTTTATTGTCTAATGAAGAAATTACTGATGAAGACAAAGAGAAGGCTTCAACTTTAGTACAACAATCAGTGAGAGAAGCGAAAGCGGCAATTTCTTTGGATCAAAAAAATCCAGAATATTGGTACAACTTGGCTAATATTTATAAATCACTAGTAGGGTTGGTTGATGGAGCGGCTGATTGGAGTTACCAGGCTTATCAACAAGCACTTATATTAGACTCAACTAATCCATCTTTATATCTAGATATGGGAGGACTTTTTTATGCGGCTGGTAATTATGAACAAGCTGACAGAGCTTTTGAAGAGGCGGTAACTAATAAAAATGATTTTGCTAATGGCTGGTACAATTGGGCAAATTCAGCAAAAAAATTGAATAAATTAGATGTGGCGGTGGCAAGATTAGAGCAGGCTCTAAAATTGGTTCCATCGGATTCTGGTGATTACGAAACAGCTTCTAAAGAGTTGGAAATTTGGAAAAAAGAATTAGATGAGGCTGTTAAACAACAACAAGAAATGTTGAAACAACAACAGGCTGAGCAAAAACAACCAGAAACTTTAAAAACACCAGAACCATTACCGACGGTTAATCCTGAGGAAAAAGTAGATGTGTCAAGTGAGGAATTAGAGCCACCAGTGGTTGAACCAACTGTAACAGAGGAATAAATCCTCTCTGTCCTACGGACATCTCCCCTTAACAAAGGGAGAAGTTTTTTAATTTATTATCCACCATTTGAATTCGACGTCTTCAGAGATAGGAGCGTCAAAACCAACGACAAATGATTTTTTTGATTTGGAGAGAACGTGGAGGTTTTGATTTTTGCCACCTTTTGTAGCAGTAACATAGACTTGGGAAGTAGAATTTAATTTATCACTGGAGATAGTAATTTCTTTTTGATTAGCAACAAGAAGATTATTACCAGACAAGGAATTAGAGTCAGTTTGGCTGGTAACTTCAATTTTACTGCCTTCATCTGGAGCAGCGACAATTAAACCACCGTTGGCTATAGCTTGAATAGTAGGAGAATCAATGGAAGGGGAAAAGGGGGTTGGGGATGAATCAGTTGAATTTGAAGAAGAATTTTTTAGATTCGGATTTTGAGAAATAATTTTTTCAATGGCTGATTTTTCAGATTCAATTTGAGCTTTTTGATTGGTGTCGGTAACAATACTAATAAGACGATTATAAGTTTCTAAGGCTTGAGGGAGGAGACCAACTTGTTGTTGAATCTTGGCTAAATCATAAAAATTTTGAGCTTTGGTGGGTTCTAGGTCAACAGTGTGACTTAAATAAAGAATAGTGTTTTGGACATCACCTTTTTTGGCATAAAGGGAAGCGAGATCGTGGGTGATTTCAGATGAGGAGGGGTTTAGTTTTTGAGCCGAAGCTAAATCGGATATAGATTGATCTATAAGTTTAGGTTGTGAATCAATAAGTGACTGGTAAATGCGACCTCGTTGTTGATAACCACGATAATCATTTGGGAATTCTTTTATGGCTTGAGTGGCGGCAAGGATAGATTGATTTAATAACTCGACAAGTTCGCCGTTTTGTTGATCAGATTGTTTTTCTAAGGCGCTTGAAAAATATTGTTGTGATGTCAAAAGATAATGTTGGATAGATTTAGGTACTTGAGTGGGGGTGACGGAAATGTCAGATGGTAAATTTTGGATATCAGGTGAGCTTGGAGTGATATTTGAACCTTTATTTTTTAATAAAATGAGGCCAGAAAAAGAAAGAAGGGTGAGACCGGAAATAGATATAAATGGAAAAATAGGGAATTTTGAGTGTTTGATTTCTAAATTTGGATTTTCAATTACTGGATTTTCTTTTTTGTCTGGTTGAACATTAATACCGAGGGAGGCGAGTTTTTCGATTTGGTCGGGGGTTAACTGCTGGGGCATAATAAATTATAACTTAATTAGTAATATTGTTGATTGGTTTAATTGAGACGAACACCTTCAAGTTGGACTCCTTCTAATTTTAATGATCCTGATTCTAGAGTCAGGGTGTCGGTGGTGCAATAATCAGAATTTTCGGAACCTTTATAAGACCTGACCCGATAGGCATAGGTGTTGCCTTGAGAAATGCTGATATCTTGATAGCCAGTTACTCCAGCGCCGAGGGTTTGAATTTGAGTGAAAGCGCCACCATTTGTGCTTTTTTCTAATTTAAATCCATCTTCGTCAGAAAAATTGTCGGTCCACATAGGTTTAAGGTAAGTATCATCAATGCTTTCGTCAATAAAACATTTGGCAGGAGTGATACTAGCGGCAGCGACGGCTTGGATATCATCAAAATAGAAAGTAAAGCCGGCACTAGAGTCGGTGGCCTGAAAAGCAAATTTGGTTATAGCGTCACGAGCAGTAGTAGAGATGCCAGAAATATCCCAAGTTTTTTGTTCCCAAGTGTTGGCAGAACTAATAATTACAGGAAAGGTTTGTTCTGTGGAGACAGATTCACCCATTTGAAAATTCATAAAGGTTCCGGTTCTGGTGGAGCGAACCCAAAAGGTGATGGATTTGGAAGTTGAGAGATCAGTGGTGGTAGTGCGGGTAGCAGTGTCATTGAGGGAAGAGTTACTAGTCCAAGTACAATTAGAATTTAATTGATAGCGTTGAGAAGCTCCGTTACAGGCAGAAGAAGGACAGGCACCAGACGAAGTATAAGTGCTTGAACCATCTTGAGTTAATTTAAAACAAGACCCGGAACCATCTGAACTACAAGTGCCGGAACCAGTTAAACGGGTGACACTATTGGAAACACTGTAGCCAGTTTTGGCCGCAGTCCAAGTACATGTGCTGTAGCTACTATAACCAGTGGCGGCAAGTTCCGAACAGTCATTATAGTAGGGGCTACAAAGGCTGCTGGTATTAATATAACCGCTTTGGCTTGAACCGGCTGGTTGATAACAACTACCACTGCCGTCAGAACTGCAACTCCCGCTAAAAGTGTAGACATTGTATGTTGAACCATAACCCATGTAGTTGTAATACATATAATATCCACAGCATATAAGAGGGTCACTACAAGCGGCGGATGAGTATATGGAATATCCAGATTGACAATAGGCTTCTTCTTTACATTCAGACCAACCATTACCACCACAGCAACTACTTCTCCAACAATTTGAATATATAGTAGTGTAACTACGACTGGAATATTGACAACTTCCCCAGGAACCTGCTTGACATACCCCGCTGCTGCAGGTGGTATAGACAGTGGCGGGAGTGGTGGTGGCGACATTGCAACCAGAATCTGGGGAACCGCTGATACCCCAAAAAGAAGTGGTGGCGACACCGACAATTTTAATTGAGCCGGTGCCTTCTTGTTTAATAGTGGTTTCTTGAGAAACAGTAAAATTGGTGGTGTCAGATGATGTCCAATTGGCGGCAGTGTCAGCATTATCAATTTGAAAATCAGGATCAATAACAACTGGATATTGTCGTTTAGGATCGGCTAGCCATTTTTGACCTTCTTGGCTGATTCTTTTGGTTAGAATTAATTGATCACAATTTTCTAATTTTAGAGATTCGTCTTCGCATTTTAATTCATAAAAAATATCTTGGCTGATATTATTTGGTCTTTTTTGCTCGTACATTTTAGCTTGGGGAATGGTCCAGAGAAGGTGATTGGTACCTTTTTGATAGAAATAAATTTGGCCATCTTGTTGACTGGCGTAAGTGTTGACTAATTTTAATTTTTGAGAAATTTGGGGAGTGCCAAGAAATTTATTAATGATAATTTCTTCTTGAAGTTTGTCTGGGTGAACGGTGTAAACAGCATCAATATAGACATCTTCTTTCTTAAAAATTTGGGAATATTTAATGCGATTTCTTTGCTTATCGTCTGAGGTTACAGTTTGGCTGTTGGTAAAATTAAGATAAGAAGATTTATCCTGATCTTCAATAAAAAGTTGGGAAATAATTTCAAAAGTAATAGAGGCATTATCCCTTTGAATTTTAATATTTTTTGATTCTGATTTTGTTTCTGGAAAAAATGTTTGGAAATTATTAGTAGTGTTGGCGTATTTATATTCGGAATCAGAAACGGCCTTAATGGCGGTGTCGACGGGTTTTAATTGGCCGTTTTGATCTTTGTATTTACTTAGATCTAAATATTTCGGGTCTTCAAAAATTTTAATAACTCCGGGTTCTTCTTTTGGAGAGGTGTTATTTTTTTGTTTTTTACTGGAATTAAATCTTAAAAGAAAAATGATGGAAAAAATTAAGGCCAAGATAATAATAATGCTGACGACAATAAAACCAGTTTTTTTATAATAACGTTTTGTCATGGGATAGCCTATTATAATTCATATTAATTGATGATCCACCAATTAATGGTGACATCGGTGGCGAGGGCTTGGTCGATAGCGATAATGAAATTAGAATGTTCAATTTCAGCAGAAGCGGTGGCTTCGGTTGGGGTGGGAGTAGGAGTAATAAATTTAGATTTAATGTAGGGAACTTGGTTATTGGTGGAACCAACTGGAGTGAGATAAATCATGGATTCATTATTGATCTTATTGTTATTGATAATAATTTCAGTTTTACCAGCAGGGAGAACAGCACTGCCAGCGGTGGCATTGGAAGTTAATTTGGAAGAGCTAGTAGCAATGGCGCCGAAACCGGATTCGGCGACAATAGTTTGAGCAGAATCGGTAGAAATTTTTATTTCGTCGGAAATTAATTGTTTAGAAGTTAATTTATTAGTCTGGATTTCATCGGCGGTGATTAAGTTAGCAATTAGAGATCCAGAAACTTTTAGATTACCAGTAATTTCGACTTCACCATTTTCGGCAATGACTAAAGTGTCGCCCATGATATGAACTGAACCAGTAGAGGATGGTTGGATATAAAGAGCAGAATTAGTGGTTTCAATTAAATTGTCTTTAATAGCAATTTCACCAGTGGTAAAAGTACCAGTGACAAAAGCATTACCAAGTTCAGTATCACCTTGGACCATTAATTTGGCACCAACAATAAGGTTGTTGGTTAGAGCGAGATCGCCGTTGATTTTTGCCGAATCGCTGGCAATATCCATTGACCAGTCCGAAGATTGGGACATAATTGAACTGCCAGTAATGGCTGAAGAGGTAGCAGTGTTAGTAGAAATTAATTTTTTAATTTCATCGCGAAGGGAAGAAACCTTTTGAGCCATCAAATCGCCAAAAGAACCTTCTTTGGAAATTATATTGTCGGCGTAAAGGGTAGAAATAGTGGCTTCTTTGGCAATTAAATTTTGAGTAGTAAGAGTGTCGGTGACTTCGACCTTAGTAGAAGTTAGTTCTTCAATATTAGCTTTAGGGGAAATAACTTTTTCGGCGACTATATTTTTAGTAATAATATTAGTGGCGGACAGGAAACCAGTTTTAATTTTGGCGGAAGCAATTTCGGCGAATTGAGAAATGCGATCGACGGTGTTGTTAAGAGAATCGGTTAAAGAATAAGTGGCGGATTCAATTTCATTTTTAGAACCATCATAACCAAGTGAAGAGAGAACTTCAGGTGAAACATTGTAATTAATATTAATTTGACCAGTGGAAGTAAGACTGAGATCGGCTTCATAATAGCCAGGATTGATCATAACTTTAACGAGTCCGACGGTGGAGGTATTAGGATTAGAATAGCTCTCTAGAGCTTGACCGACGATGTAACCAGATTGGGTGGCTTTGGCGGCGACACCCGGGATATTACTGATGGCAAGATTGTCGCCGGCACTGATAGGACCATGGTCAGAAGAAACTTTAACATCGACAATTCCACGTAATGCAAGAAGAATACTGTTTTCTTGGCTGGCTAGGCTTTCATTTCCAACGAAGGTACCATAATTAGAATAGGTGCCTGCAATTTTTTCACCAGGTCGGGCTTTGCCAAATTTATCTCCATGAAAAGCAATAAGGTCGGTGCCTTCGGTGGGTTCATCACCGAGAACGTATTCAGCTAAGTCATTGGTGCCACTGGTGCCATAGACAGTAGAAGTGCTACTACCACTACGGATACGACCTATTATACTATTGGAACTATTAAGGAATTGAATAAATACTCCAGTGCTACCGGTGCCGGCACTTTTAACAACAACGACAGGACGAGTCTTACCGGCGTCAGTGCTTTCAAAATAGGCAACACCGTTGGTGGTGCCGTTGCCATAGACTGTAAATAAACGACTAGGAGCGGTGGTGCCAATACCAACATAACCAGAAGAAAGAATTGTCAAAGAAGGGACATCGCTATTTGCAACACCAAAGTTCAAACTGTCACCAGCTCCGGATTTAATGAGTGCCCTATCAGTACCAATACTTTTGATTTCAATGGCAACACCATCGGTGTTATTTCTAAATAAAGCAAGACTGGATAAAGTAGTAGTATCGTAAACATGGAGCTTGGCAGTTGGAGAAGTAATACCGATACCGATATTACCATTGGCGGATATTGCAAATCTGACTGCATTAGAAGTTTCATCGTAAATTGAAAAACCTTTAGCTGGCCCGTATTCACCAGGGCTGTTTCCAAGACTGGCCAGGTACCAACTTTTTGCTGTTGAATCAGTGTTTGTTAGTATTAACCCATTACCAATACTGGAAGTTCCGTTAATTTGAACATCGTCTGAACCGACAAATACATCAAGTTTATAATCTGGATTAGTAGTGCCGATACCAACATTACCACCGCTTTCAATTCTCATTCTTTCGTTGATGGTATTAGCAGGATTGCCTGGATTTTTAGTACTAAAGACTAGGCTACCACTGAAAGAATTGTCGTCAATAGCACCAAAACGAGCTCCTGGACCACTACTGGTTGATTGATCTGTATATGTATAAAAATCAATAGCACTACCAGCTCCACCACCACCACCAGCATTTATCAAATTTAATTGAGTCTTAAAAGTATTTGCGGCATTATTGGCTATATTTAGTGGTGCAACAGTATAATATGAACTTGTTGGAGTAGCACCAAACAACGCGTTACCATTTAATTGAAGAGGCATGCTTGGATTGGTGGTGCCGATGCCGACATAACCAGTAGCTCCGACTCCGGTAAAGTAAATATTAGTGCCCGAAGTGGTCCACTGACTACTACTTCCTGCTGATATTGGAGATCCGTTTTGGAAAATAGTAGCAGCATCAAGAGTGCCACCGACAGAAATATTACCAATATTAATAAGATTATCCCCGGAAAAGGAAACATTATTTGAAGCGGAATTAATAGTGATGTCACCAGATGTGTTACTGATACTTGAACTGGCACCGGCGATTTCAAGTTTAGCAGTTGGATTGGTGGTACCAATACCGACATAACCACCAACCTTTAGGAATAATTGATTATCCCAACCAGTAACAGCAGCACCAGCATTACTGGTACCACTGGCGGCAATTAACAAACCACTACCGAGGTTTTGAATTCTAGAAGCGGCACCAGTAAGAATGTGAACTCCGCCAATTTCGTTATAGTTAAATCTAATTGATCCAGAAACACTTAATGCAAGAGAACTGTTGGTGGGGCCAACATTAGATGGTGATAGCCCATAAAGAGTGTTGCCGATATCTAGGAATTTTAAACCAATAATGTTGCCAGTGGCCTTGATGTTACCAATAACGTCAAGTTTTTCACTTGGATTAGTGGTGCCGAGGCCGATGTTACCGGAGGCAAGAATTCTTAAAGCTTCGGTAGCACCGACGGAAAGTGATAGATTATTGGTGGTTGGCCTCCAAAGGCCGGTGTCAGTATCAGTGATAAAAGAATAACTTGGAAGAGAGACAGTGCCATTGGCGGCCATAAATAATTTAGTAGAAGTGATAACATTGGTTCCGCCAACATTAATAGAATTAGCGTTTAAAGTATTGCCAACGGTAAGGTTAGTGGTGATATTACCGTCACCAACAACATTAAGAATAGAACTGGAGGTGGCACCAATACCAAATTTAGCGACTAAACCAGTACCAGAGATCCAAAAATTAGAAGTAGATTGAGCTGAAGCAAATTGGTTTTGGATAAAACGGGTGTCTAAATCAACGGTGCCCAAACTAGTTAAATGACCTAAACCATCAAGAGTAATGTCTTGTATAACAACTCCATTACTATTATTAGAAGAGGCTTGAGAAGAAGTATCAGCGTGAGAGATAGTGGAACCAACCCCGGTACCGGTAATAACCATTGAAGTACCTGCTTGGAGGTTTAAAGTGCCATTAAAAGCGATATCGTTTAGGGCTCTTTTAGTAACTGTACCATTAGAAGCAATGAAGAGAGCAGTGGTACCAGTACCAACATTAGTACCAGTCAAAGAAACAGTTCCGCCAACCGAAAGATTAGTGGAGAAAGAACTATCACCAATAACATCTAATTTTTTAGTTGGAGCAGTTGTACCAATACCGACATTGCCTTCGACTAATAGGCCATTAGTAGGAGCGGTAAATGCTGAATAATTTGTTCCAATGCTTTGATTTCCATAAACAGCAAGTTTACTTAAAGGAGTTATACTCCATGTTCCAAAAATTGAATTTCCACCGTTAGCATTAAATTCCATATTTATTGGAGATGAATTGGCATAGTCCCAAGTTGAAAATTCAGCTATTCCAGATTCCAAAGTTAAATAAAAAGATTTATTACCATTTACTATTCCTAATCTGCCACTATTAACTTGATTCCATGTTGTTGGAATACTATTACCTACTCCATTTCCGACTTGTAATTTGGCAATTGGAGTGGCAGTTCCAATACCAACATAAGAGTTAAAAGTAGCAGTGCCACCAACATTTAGAGCATTGGTTAGGTTGGTTGTACCACTAACACCAATACCATTAGTGAAAGTATGGAGTCCAGTCCAGACAGGGGTGTAAGCCAGATTAAGTCTAAAATCATTACCAACTAAAGTGACACCAGTAGAAGCAGTGTAAGTAATTTGAGCAGGAACAGCGACTTGTCCAGCAGCAGTTAATCTA
>DAONDY010000002.1:141139-147746 GCA_035402805.1 Candidatus Woesebacteria bacterium
AGGTAGGAATAGAGGTACCACTACCAAAGGTACCAGCAGAGACATTGGTATTAGTTAAATTTATAGTACGACCAACACCACTGCCAACAATAGAGATACCAACACCATTGGTAAGAGTAGTAATGAAGTTACCAGTAGAACCAGTGCCAACAAAACCAGTACTGTCAATACCATCTAACAAATCAGCATTAAGGTTAGTAACTTTGGTAGTAGATTGTGAATTAGTGAAGTTGACAGTGGTAGCAGTAAGAGTCTTACCAACAGAGAAGTTATTAGCAATAGAACCATTACCAGTAACAGACAAAGTAGAGATAGTAGCACCAGCAGAAAAATTGTGTAGACCAGTCCAAGTGGGAGAATAACCGAGATTTAATCTAATATCATTACCAACTAAAGTGACACCAGTAGAGGCGGTGTAAATGAAAGATCCTGTAGAACCAACTTGTAAGAAAGATGAAGAATGAAATCCGTCTAATAGATCAGAATTAAGATTACTAACTAAATAACTAGATCCAACTGCTAAATTAGTAGTGCTAAGTGTGGCACCAATAAAGGTATTACCATAGGAATCGACAGAGAAACGAGAAGCATAGCTACTGGTGCCAACATCAAAATTTTGGAAATCAATAAAATTGTAGCCGCGGTTATCATTACCAATTTGGCCATAAAAAAGATTACCAGCAGATAGGTTGGAATTAGTGGCAACAATAGCGTTACTGGAACCATCACCAGTGGTATTTAATTGAATAGCACCATTAGGATTATAAGTATCAATTTTAATATTGGCAGTGGACAAGCCATTATTAGCAGTGAAAAGAAGAGCTTGACCTTCAATTCCCATTGTGCCCGAAGTCGACTTAATAGTAGGGGAAGTTTCACCTAAATTTATATTACCTGAACCATCAATGACTAGCACTGTATTCTTTAGACCGCTAGCAGATGGTGGAAGACCTTGTAATGTTTCAGCATTTAAAGCGTAGCCAACGGTAGCAATTGGTTGGCGAGGATTCATCACTTCTCCATCAGCGGTGATTTCTAGCCAGACCTCAGAGTTTTCAGAAAATACATTTGAGGGAATAGTGGTTCCGTGGCTTTTACCAATAGTTACAGAAAAGATACCATTGGTGTCAGGAACAACCGTGTTGCTGTTACCAGACTCTGAAGTATAAAGAGTGGTACCGACTCCGGTAGTACCGATATTGTAAAGTTTAAAAATAATACCAGTGGAAGATGTTATAGGATTACCGTCAGAGTCAGTTAAACGACCTTGAAAAGATAAAAAACGGCCACCAGTAACTGGGGCGGCAGCAGTGGAATAAGCTAGATTCTTTTGAGATTGAAGAAAAGCTTGACGATAGAGAGTAAAACCGAGACCGGCACCAATAATGAAGAGAAGAAAAATAGCTAGGTAGCGAAAAAGAAAATTAGATTTTAGATTATAAATTGTCGATTGGAGAAAGTTTTTAGATGTAGGGGATTTAAAAGTTATTTTTGCTTTGATTGATGTATTTTGTTCTGGTGATAAAAATTTCTTTTTGGTTAAAAATTTCTGAAAAGAAGAGAGAGAGGAAAGTTTACGTTGAATACTAGCATCAGAAAGGTGGGTGCTTTTTAGAAAAGCAGCATATTGGTTGAACTTGGATTGATTAAATAAATTATTTAGATCCACTTTTTGTCCAATTAATAAATTGCTGGATATCGTTGATGTAGTTTCGAATAGTGGAAATGGAAAATTTATTAGCCTCAAGTTGCTGCTGATATTGATCAATAACTTCTTGGAGGTTGGTTTCTGGTTGGATTTTAAGAGCGTTAGAAAAAGGATTTTCAGAAATTAGGTGCTGATCTAAGGCAAACTGAAAGAATTTAGATAGTGAAGCAAGAAAACGTTTATAGTTTTGATCTTGATTAATATTTTGGAAATAAGAGATGAGGTTGTCTTGATCAAAAATTTGATCTGTAAGTTGGTCTTCGCTTTGGTTGGTAAAAAGAAAATATTTTCGAAGGTCAGTAAGATAATTTCGAATGGTGGCATCAGAATATGATTTTGATAGAAGCCAGTTTTGATAAGAAATGAAGATTGGGGCAGTCATAGAACCTATTTCCAGAGCCAAACAAAGGTTGCCGCAATAATTAAAAAGGGAACTAGCTTTTCAGCTGTCTGACGAAAATCATATTTTTTTTGCGGTGATAAAAATTTAGGTTCAAAATTATATGTTTTATACATGGTTTATATATATTAATTATTAATATAATAATAATATCTACTATTAGAAAAAGGCTGTCAATAGGCCATTTTTTAGTGTTTTGGTGATATGTTTTGATAGTAGGAAATTAGTAAAAAGTTCATCAAGTAAAAAGTTCGTCAAGTTTCACGAGAGATAACACGGTGGGTACAGGTACTATCAATATATATCAGACTAGTTTTTAAAGTATAAAGTTAAAAGTTTAAATGGAAGGTGACTTGCGGAGATATGCGGTTTATTCTAAAAGATATTAATTGATATACTTTTACGATGGAAAGATGATTTTATTTGGTTGATTAAAGCCACTTTTTTACTTCTTAATATTGATTTTTAATAGTTATTTTTTGATAAAGAAATTTAAAAATAATATTATAAAAGATGAATATATTTGATATATAGGGAGATATAAAGTGATAATTTGGTCTGTTTTTGCCATTAATTTGTTTAAGTAAATTTTAGAAGAGTAGTTTAAGGATTTTTTAGCTTTTAAAAAACTGCTATATGTGCCTAACTTCTCGAAATTTATTTCTTTTTCAAATGATTAGCACTTTTAGACTAATTTTGCTAAATGAGGGGTTTTGATGCTTGTTTTTTTGTTTCGTGTTATTATTTACTAAGATGAATACTACAAAAAAGAAATTCATACTCATTGGAAGTGTTTTTTTAGTTTCAGCTTTTTTTATTTTTTATCTAGCCAGTTTTGTGGTTCCAAAGGTTTTAACGACTGTTAGTAAAGCGAGCGCGGCGGCTAAGGTTTCAGTTAACAACTCTTTTATGATTGGTGAAAAAATTATGGCTAAGGCGGATGGGGAAGAAGAATGTGTGGTTAATGTATTTGCAGTGGATAGCGATGGTAAAGGAGTGGCGGGAAAACAGGTTCAATTGAGCGGTTTAGGTAACCAAACTGGTAAAACTGATAATCTAGGCAAAGTGACATTTAAACTAAGTTCAACAGTGGCTAAACAGTATGAATTGATGGCTACTATTAATGGTGCGGCTTTAGGTAAGAGTTTGATGGTGACTTTTAGATAAGGATTTGTAGTTAACTTTTATAAGACATAGTTTTTAGCTTGAGAAATGAGTCTAAATGCTTTTAAATGTTTATTTTTGATGTATTAAACTGGGTTTTTGTTAGCAGATTTTAAATTTGATTGCTAATGGATAGTAAATGCTGATTTTTTAGTTGAGGATAGGAAAAAATTAGTAATTAGTTGTTGGCAATTAATTATTAGAAAAAAGAGTGTGAAATATGTAACTGAAGAAAGTTATAGGTTATTGGAAGTTGATGGAGCCGTTGTTGTAGAGGATTTTAATCTGATCTGGAGTTAGTCCATAATTATAAATACGATAATCGTCTATTTGACCATTAAAATATTTATAACCACCATTATGTTCATTACCGATATCAAAACCAGAATAAACTGCATTTATAGTTGAATTTAAACTAGATTGAAAAATACCATCTATATACAAACTAGCGGTGATTCCATTGTAAGATAAAATTACGTTGTGCCAAATATTATTATTTAATTCTTGAAGGGAATCTATTCCTGGCCAAACTGAGCCATCATACCACCAGACATTTATTTTTCCATCAGTTTTCATTACTATAACAGGACTATAACCAAGAGATGCAATTCCTGGTTGGTATCCAAAGGTGGTAGATGTTTTGAACCAAATAGACATACTAAATGGTTTGGTAATACCTATGGCGGTAAATGAACCATAAACACGGTCGTCTGTTCCATCAAAATTTAGCGAACTGTTGTATTTACCGCTGGCACCATTAGTCCAAGCTGCTGAAGTACCAATTTGACATGTTCCGAGTGAATTTTGTGTTCCACTTTGACCTATTGAAATAACACCAGTGTTGCCAAGACCAGAAGAATCATTAGCAATAGAACCCTGACATTCATCAAATTTCCACCAACCAATTGGGCCGCCACGATTGTAATCGTAGGCGATTTGAGCAGGGGTGCGGGCGTAGTCGTAGATTTTAACACCATCAATTTTGCCATTAAGAGATTGATTACTATTGTTATATCCAATAAATAATTTATTTATATTAAATGTGCCGTTGAGTCCATTTATTAGAGTTCCATTAGTAAAATTAACACCATCGCAATAGACTTTAATGTTGTTTGAAGCTAATGATGTGTCCCAGGTTACAGTTAAAAAATGCCAATTAGTTTGGCAATTGTTGGGTAAAGTTGTGTATGGAATGTTATTATCACTTCCAGTTGAAGTAGTAGTGTGAATAAATAATGTTCCTGATGTGATTCCAATCATAGGATTAGAACCACTAATAGAAAATATTCTTTGAACTCCAGAAAGTGATGAAAAGTTAATCCAACCTTCTATGGTTAAATATTTATTATTTATGGTTGGCGATAAAGTAGAAATATTTATATATTGGTTAGCAATAAAATTTAATCCGGCGCCTTTATTGTTTTGACCAGTGGTCCAAGTAGCGCCGGAAATGGTGCCGTTATTATTGTTACCACTGGTATCTTTAGCGACAGTGCCGGTGTTTTCTTCAAAATTGTATTCGGCGACAGGGGAGGCACAATAAGAAGTGTCGCCAGGAATGCAATATTCTAGTGATGTGGTTGTTCCACCAATGGTTTGAGAGGTGGAACCAAAAGAAATTGCCGATCCTTGATTATAATCTTGTTTGACTTCATCATCAGTAAGAGCGGAATTATATATTTTAACTTCATCAATAAGACCATCATAAGAATAGGGAGAATTACCAGAGATATAAAAAAAACTACTATTATCGACAATAGTTGCTCCGGTTGAAAGACTTGTGTTACTAATAAATTTTCCGTCAACAAAAAGTTTAATTTTATCTCCAGATCTTTGACCAGCAACAAAATGCCATTTACCGTCGTTTATCGTAAGAGAACTATTATATGTTGAAAAAGTATCACCACTTGCAGTAGTTAAATTGACATCGAAATGGGGAACACCAGCATGAGTAAATAAAGTGTAACCACCGATACATGTATCACAAAAAGGGTTTCCTTTAAAAATAATTTTTTTATTATTAGCAGAAGAAGTCTGATTAATCCAAACACTTATAGTGAAATCTCCTGTTGAAAAATCTAAATTTGATCCGTTTCCTAAAGATATCCCACTATTATCGTTAAATGATAAACATTTATTTTTATAACATTGATTACTATTTTGCCATGTTGGTGCAGTAGAACTTGAAGCTCCAGCGACATAGTTTGTAATGGAATCATAAAATTTATTTCCGCTGCCTTCGTCGAATTTATAATAAGCAATTAATTTGGAGGAAAGACTGGGGGCGGTGGAGGATTTAATACCAAGATTAGCGGTAGTTCCTTTAGAAGAACCACGAGAATTATAATCAAGTTTGATTTGAGCAGCAGTGCGAGCGTAATTGTATACTTTGAGTTCGTCTATGGATCCGCTTAGAATGTTTGAAGCTGATCCTTGATAGCAACCAATTCCTGGAGAATAATTATTGTTAATATTGCCAATGGATGACATGTTAACTATTGAAATCAATTTTCCATCAACGAACATTTTTAATGTATCACTTCGGTTGGCTACGATTGCAATGTGATGCCAAACCCCGTCATTATAATTGTTTACAGAGGAGATGTTTAAAAAATTACTTCCATCGGCTATATAAAAATAAATTTTACTATTGTAGGCGGTCAACCAGTATCCGTATTGAGGTGGGTTACTACTCCATGTAACATCGTTACCTTTTTGAATGATAGTACCGCGCCCACTAAAACCATTGTTAATTTTTACCCAGACGCTGATTGAGAAATCGTTAGCTCCTAAGTTTAAACTAGATGAGTCTGATATTTTAGAATAGTTACTACTACCATTCGCGAATTGTAAACATGAATTAGAAATACACTGTCCATTTTGATTCCATGATGTTCCAATATTGATATTAACTTTGTTACTACTAGAATCATAAGCGGTGGTGCCGACACCTTCGTCGAACTTCCAATAGGCAATTGGGCCACCACCGGTTTCTTCGGATGAATAAGAACCAAGAGTGTAATTAGAAGCTTGTGTAGAAAAATCAGAAGCAGAGAAACCATCATCGGCAGTAGAATTATTGTAATAAGTATAAATAGTTGAAGATCCAGCAGTAAAAGAGGGAATTAAAACATGGAAAGTGATATTGGTAGTTCCAACTCCAGAGACAATATAATAATTTAGAATTTGACCAGATTGATCAACAAATCGAAAATCACCATCATCATTTTGAGCTTTAGTGGCGGAACTAATATTAATAGTGGTAGTGATATAAACATTTGATTCAGCCGTAGTATGAGAAGAAATATCTATGGCTTGTCGGTAATGCCAACTAT
>DAONDY010000002.1:147846-214173 GCA_035402805.1 Candidatus Woesebacteria bacterium
CACTAAGTTAGTTTAACAAGAACAGCTTAAAATTATTAAAATCAAATTAAAATTTTAATTAAAATTTACAGCTCCGCCATTATATAGTTGTTTTATTTGTTCCGATGTTAAGGCATAGTTGTAAATACGAACATCATCAATTTGACCAGGAAAGTGTCGTGAAAGTTGATAACCATCGCCAATATATACATTGGATGTTGCTGCTAATACTGCTCCTGATCCTGCAGTGCTTCTATTTTCTTCAATACCATTAATGTAAATAATAGCGTAAGTACCATTCCATACACCTACGATATGAAACCACTTGTTGTAATTTGCTGAATTAAATAAAGTATTTGATGTTGCATTTTTACCTGGTCCATAAAAATAAACTTCTAATTTATTACTAGTTTGAATTTGAAAATGAAAAAAACCTGATATTGCGTGTGAAATAACTGCTCGCCAAGTATTTTGACCACCAGTAACTTTAATCCAAGCAGTGACGCTTTTAGTAGGAGTTGAAAGAAATGCAGGTGAACTTGTACCTAGGTTTATATAATCATCACTTCCATCAAAATTGAGAGAGGAATTGATTTTTCCAGTGGCGCCGTTGGTCCAGGCGGCGGAAGTGCCGACGCTACAAGTGCCGAGGAAATTTTGAGTACCATTTGGTCCAATATTTATAGATCCAGTGTTACCAATACCACTCCAATCATAAACAGTGTTGCCTTGACATTCATCAAACTTCCACCAACCGATTGGAGCACCTTTATTGTAGTCGTAGGCGATTTGGGCAGGGGTGCGGGCGTAGTTGTAGATTTTGACATTGTCAATAGAACCTTGAAAATTGTAACTAGAACGATAACTACTTATAGCTCCAATTGTAAAATTGTTTACTGTAGCAGCCGACCAATCAGGACTAGAAGATCCCTTTAAAATACCATCAAAATATATTTGAAGAAGGTTAGTTGTATCATTGGCAACAAAAGTTATTTGATGCCAATTTTGATCCCAAGAAATATTGGAAATTATTAAACTATCATTAGAATCGGCTCCATAATTTGGAAAAAATCTAATACCATTAACATCTGTAAAAGCTAAAAAATTATGTTCATTATGGTCAAATAAATAATCGAAACCAGAACCAGTCCATTTAACCCACATAGACACCGTGCCGCTACCAGAAAATTTATTGTTTAATGATGACATGTAAACATAATCGTTTGTAGTGCTATATTTTAAGGCACTTCCTATCTTTCCTTGAGTCCAGGTGGCACCATAAATAGTACCAGTGTTGGAATTGCCCGATGTATCGGTAATACTTGTGCCAATTCCTTCATCCATTTTCCATTCGGCGACGGGGGGAGCACAATAGCTAGTATCACCAGGGATACAATAATCTAAAGAAGTGGTGGTGCCACCAATAGTTTGATTGGTAGATCCAAAAGAAATTGCTGATCCTTGGTTATAATCTTGTTTGATCTCGTCGGCAGTGAGAGCGCGGTTGTAAACCTTGACTTCATCAATAGAACCGTTAAAGAATTCTTGCATACCATCATTTCTAGATCCAAGAGTTAGAGAACCATTAGATATTACAGTAGTGGCGGTTGAATATAAACCAACTGCAATTCCATCATAATAAAGTTTTTCAGTACTACCATCGTAAGTAATAGCCATATAATGCCATTTTTGATCATTAGCATTAGTTGTAGTGTAAGTAATATGACCACCATAAGTATTAATTCCTGTAGATATATTATTTCCATTTATGGTGAAATGAAAAGCTTCGTTTGACATTCTGGCAATTCTATTGCCTTGTGAAGTATTACTTTTAAACCAAAGTGAGGCAGTAATAGCATTAGTAGAGTGCCCGGTTAATGGGGCACTAATATAAATTGATTTTTTGATTCGATAATATTTATTCCCAGACCAAGATGAACAAGATCCAGAAAAAGTAATAGTTGTACTAGTGTTACTGGTGATAGTTCCTTGGCAATATTGACTGTTTGGAGTATAGTCGGTGGCAAATTGGTAACCAACTAGTTCATTTGTAGTCCAATTTTTAGTCGAGTCTTGAAAAGTATTACCACTGACATAAGTAAAATTTCCAGTATAGAGTTGGGTGAAATCTAATCCTTGTTTATTTTTACCAGTGCTAGTGTAATTTGCAGTTCCGCTTAATGGAGCAATTGCGGTTGAACCAGTAGAAGTAGAATTAAAAAGTGAATTATCAAATTTCCAATGAGAAAATAATGAGGAATTTAGATCGGGGGCGGTGGAGGATTGGATGCCTAAATTGGCACTGGAACCGGATAAAGTTCCGCGTGAATTATAGTCTTGTTTGATTTGGTCGGCGGTGCGGGCATAAGGATAAATTTTAACTTCATCAAAAACACCTTTTACATTGTAAGTGTTGTTATTAGTGCCATTATAAGTATTAAAATATAGATCTGTAGTATTTGTTGCGATAGAGCTAGATATAACAGTACTATTGGCTAATTTCCCATCAATATAGCTTTTAGCAATATCATTTTCTTTAAAAGTTATTGTAATTTGATGCCATTGATTTGGTGAAACAGTAACACTGGCTATTCCATTAGTTCTTGTCCCTGATGTATTCCAATAATTAAAACTTATTGTATTGCCAGTTATATTAACAGCATATGGACCACCACTACCTTTATAAAAAATATAATTATCTGAATTTGTACCGTCGTGTTTTATCCAAAAACTAATCGTAAATTCTTTTAGATAATTAAAAGTTGGTGATTGGTTTATTTTTATGAAATTGGATGTACCGTTAAAGTCTAAACATTTTCCAGAAACACATTGTGATTCATCACTCCAAGTAGCACCAGAAATTGTGCCGTTATTTTGATTATTAGCCGAGTCGTAGGCGGTGGTGCCGATGCCTTCGTCGAATTTCCAATAAGCAATTGGGCCGCCGCCGACTTCTTCACTAGATAAAGAACCAATGGTGTAATTACTGGCTTGAGTAGAAAAATCGGCACTAGAAAAACCATTTTCAATAGTAGAGTTACCGTAATAAGCATAAATAGTAGAAGTACCAGCGGGGAAAGAGGGAATTAAAATATGGAAAGTAATAGAAGTAGTACCAACACCAGAAACAAGATAATAATCAAGAAGATTACCATTATTATCTATAAATCTAAAATCACCATCATCAGTTTGAGCTTTAGCGGTACTACCGATGTTGATTGATGTGGTAATGTAGACATTAGATTCAGCCGTAGTATGAGAAGAAATATCTATGGCTTGTCGGTAATGCCAACTATCATTCCACCAAGCCGCAGAAACTTTTTGTTTTGGTAAAATAAATTTCCATAAAATTACAACACCAATTAAAAGAAGAGAGAAAATAATTAATAGAGATTTATAAGAAAATTTGGACACTAAGTTAGTTTAACAAGAACAGCTTAAAATTATTAAAATCAAATTAAAATTTATTTAAATCCTTCCTCCCCGATATTTATCGGGGTATCCTCCCTTATCAAGGGAGGAAGTATTATCTTTTAATTTCTCCCTTTGTTAAGGGGAGATGTTGAACGAAGTGAAACAGAGAGGATTAAATCTAGTAAAACACCACTTTGACTTGTTGAGGGATAGTGCCATTTTTAGTCTTGGCGGCAACACTAAACTGGCCAGGAATATTGGAAGATAAATCAAAAACTGCCTTACCTGAATCGTCAGTGATGTTTTGAATCTTAGTAATACTGATTTTAGAAGAAGTAGAGAGACTAATGGTTTGATTAGAAACTCCAAGACCGCGACCATCAAGAATAAAAACAGTTAGACGAATTTTTTCTTTATTGTCGGCTTTGGCTTGAAGAGGAGAAGCAAAAAGATAAGAGTTTTCTAGTACAACTGAAGATTGATTTCCAGTTGAGGCTTTTTTAACGAAGATGGTGGTTCTGAGAACTAGAAAGACAGAGGCAATTAATGCAATTGATAAAAATAGAATGATAAATAAATATTTTTTGTTCACTAATTAATATTAGCATTTTATATAAATTCTCGTTAAATTCTTGGCTCGATAACATTTTTGCCGTGCTCACGCCCTTCGGCATTACACCTCGGATGATTGCGCGCGGAAAAATATTATCTTCGCCAATTTAAAATTATTTGGCGATTTTAAGGGTGCGATGGAGGACATCTGGATACACATGGGGAAAGTTTTGGGTTTTGATAGCAGGATAAGAAGTGCGTAGAGCTGGAAGAAATTTTAATTGAGAAACTCGACGATAAAAATTGGAGTTAAAGAATAGGAAGATAAAAAATAAAATAAGAGTAAAAATAAAGATAGGGAGTAAAACCATCAGATAAGTATGTTGTTGAAGAAAAATCCAAAACAAGGAAGGCATTAAATAAAGTAGAGAATTAGATTTTGGAGAATTACTACCGTCATATTCGACTGAAGTGTAAAGGCGATAATTACTGGAATAAGCAGTTGGTAAATTAAGACTATAATTACCATTTTTATCAGTAGAAGCCTTTAATGGAGGTAAGGAATAGGCTAAAGCAGCCTTGGGAAATGATTTGGCAGTATCATCGACTTTATAAAAGAAGATATTAATAGGAGAATTGGGAATACTCTGACCAGAGGTGATAACAGTAGAATTGGGATTTATTTTGTCTTGTTCTAGAGAAATAGTGGGAGGAAGAATAATTGGACCGATGTTAGTATGATAATTGGTGGTTGGAGGTGGAGGGACACAAACTAAAGTACTATTTCGATCGTAGTTATCTTTTGATTGAAGACATAGTTCCGAAGAATTTTTTGGGAGAACATGTTTATTAAACTCAAAATAGCCATTATCTTGACTGAAAGTAAGTGCGTAAATACCAACACCAGTTAACTCAACTCGAGAGGTGGGTGAGGTGTAACCAAAAATAGTAACTTCATTCTCACCAATAGAAGCAGAAATGGAAACATCACCAGATTTTTCTAAAGCCAAACTAGGAGAGGCTAATAATAAGAAAAGTAGCAAAAAAACACGGAACATTATTGATCCTTATATTTTTTCTTTAAGGTTTCTAATTCTTTTTCAAGTTCGTCAACTTTTTCAGAAGTCTCTTTTTTACTACCAGTCTTTTTCTTAAGAGCCAGAATAATAACGACAATGATAATTATGGCGGTAGTGACTAAAATGAGTAATCTCCAAGGAATAACCCAGAAGAAAAGTACAGCAGTAGCAACTCCACCAGCAGTCCCATAAGCAGCATTTAATTCAGCTTTATAACGACCAAAAAGCCATTTTTTGCTTAATTGATTTTGAAATTCTCTGACTTTTCCTGGGAAAATATTGACACCTTCGGCATTGAAAGCAATTTGATCGGTTCTTAAACCAAACATATTGGTAACAGTGATATTACCAGCTGCTTTGATGTGAATATCAGATAAATTTTGGATAACAGTTTTAAAGTCAATTGGTCCAAATTCAGAGAATTTAGGAGCAGTAAAGTCTTTTACGGTAGCATTTTGACGGATATTTCCAGGAATTGTGATGTAAACTAGAGTACCAACTTTGGTTTGAATAGAAGAACCAGTGGAATCAATAATAGAAACTTGATTATCTGGACTATGAAGAACCATAGCATAGTGACCACCAGGGAGAGCATTAGCTGGAGGCATAACTGTTAAAATTAAAGTTTTAGTTTCGCCACCTTTTAGTTTGACAGATGAAGGAGATACTTGGATCCAAGAACTAGCAGCCCAGCGGTTATCCTCTTTAGAGGAAGTAATAACAGTGGGAGTACCAATATCATCATTAACTACAAAATCTTCAACGGTTATAGTTATATTTTTTTCTTTACTAGATTCGTTTCGAACTTTAATAGTTTGACTAACAACACCATCTGGTTTAACAGTAACTTCAAGACGAGGAGGGATAGCTGATAATCCTTCAGTAGTTTGAGCGTGGATAGGGGCAGTTATAAGAGAATAGTTGGTGGCTAATAGAAGAAGTAGGGTTGTTATTTTTATATATTTTTTCATTTTTAGAAAGTGGCAGTAGCAATATAACTAATTTGATTTTCATAAGTGCCAGCTTGTTGAGTGGTAGAAGCAACCGCTCGATAACAAACATAAATAGAATCAGTACCAGTTGGAGTATTGGTGCGGCTTAAGATTGGTTGAGCATTAGCAAAACCAATTCCGAATGGTTTATAGTGACCAACAGTAGTAATACCAATTGAAGCAGTAGTTCCTGTAGTAACACCAACTTCGAGAGAGTAACCAAAACCAGAATTAGTATAAGCAGTCCAGGCTCTTTGGGCTGTGGGAGTACAACCAGTCCCTTCACAAGTAGTATTAGGAATAGTAAGACCAACACCACCAGCACCAGTGGTTCCAATGGTGGTCATAACTTGATTTTCGAAAGCTTGAATTACATAACCATTAGCTGAATTAGTTGTACAAGAAATGCTTTGAGCAAGGTTGTTGTAAGTGCCCAAAACTAATGGTCCAAAATTTACAGAAGTAGCTGTTGTCTCTGGAGCTCCATTACTAATTGGGAGTCCGCAACGGCTGGTTCCGATTGAGGTAGTATTTGAAGATCCAATAGTGAAAGTAATGGTTGGATCGACAATAGCGGTAACTCTAACACTTTCGGTGACAGCTAATTTTCCGAAAGTAGTATCAATAACATTACCAAAAGTATCAATTTGTCTGATGGCATAATTATATGCATCAACTGTACCAGTAGCTTGTCCAGGGACATGGTTAATGCCTGGAGCTGGATTGATTAATTTGCTGTAAGTATCTCGACCAATGACCATACTAATACCAACACCGACAGTGGAAGCATTACCACTACACTGAATGACGTGATAGGTTCCAGTAGAACCAATATTAACTCCAGAGGAAATGAAAACAGTGGTTCCAACACTGGCAGTACCACTAAGAGGACAAGTAATATCAGCTACTTTTAAAGCAGTTCCCGGTCCAGTGGTGGTAGAACCAACATCTTTACCTAAATCAAATCCGCCTTGATCTGGAATACCATCTGCTGGTAGTTCACCAGGGAGATTGGTAGCTTTAATTAAAAATTGCCAAGTTTCACCAACACCAGTAGAACTTTGGGGAACGAAAGAAACAGTGTGAACAGCAGAACGGGTGGCAATAACATAAGCGTTAGGAGTAGTAGTACCAATAGCGGTAGAAAGTTCTATGGAGGCGGTATCACCAATATTTCTAACAATGTAAGTGCTAACAGTGGTAACACCAGCGTTAGCAATAACGATAGTATCACCAGTAGCAAGATTGGCGGTAATGATTGAAGGAGCTGAACTACCGATAGTATTTATTTTAATAGTAGATCCATTAGCACTACTTAGACGACCAAAAAAAGACAATTGAGCTGTAGAAAGTTGGTCTTTTAGACTATTGACAGGGGCTGATTTAATTTGACTACCATTAGCGAAAAAAGTTAAATAGACAGGCAATGCCAGAAAAAGAAATGTTACAACTCGAAATAAAGCTTTTTTCATTTTATTTGTGTAATTTAGTGATAAATAAAGATAGATTTTTTAAATATAGTTGTCAAGAAGTTAATTTATAAAATTGGTAATTTGATTTAAAAAAAATGTCGGTATAATACAAGAGCATTAAAAGTTTAGGAGAAAAATGACTAATACAAAAAAATACGTCTATTTTTTCGGTAATGGAAAAGCTGAAGGCGACAAGGATATGAAATATATTCTTGGCGGTAAAGGTGCTAATTTGGCAGAAATGACCAATTTGGGAATTCCAGTACCGGCAGGTTTTACTATTTCAACAGAGGTATGTCAATACTATTATAGTAATGGCAAAAAATATCCAACTGAATTGAAAGGGGATGTAGAAAAAGAAATTGCTCGTTTAGAAGAAAGCACTGGTAAAAAATTTGGTGATGATAAAAATCCATTATTGGTTTCAGTTAGATCTGGAGCAGCGGCTTCAATGCCAGGAATGATGGATACTATTTTAAATTTAGGTTTAAATGAAAAAGTAGTCGAAGGAATGGTTGAGAAAACTGGCAATGCCCGATTTGTTTGGGATTCTTACCGACGTTTTATTCAAATGTACTGCAATGTAGTAGAAAATATGGAACATGAAAAATTGGAACATGTGATTAATACTGTCAAGGCAGAAAGAGGAATTAAGGAAGATACAGCCATGACAGCTGAAGATTGGCAAAAGGTGGTTAGAGGCTATAAAGAAATTTATAAAATTGAAAAAGGACACGATTTTCCAAGTGATGCCAATGTTCAACTTTGGGGAGCAATTGATGCTGTTTTTGGTTCTTGGAATAATCCAAGAGCAATTATTTATCGTCAATTAAACAAAATTGATGAGAAAAAAATCTTTGGAACTGCAGTAAACATCCAATCAATGGTGTTTGGTAATATGGGTGATGATTGCGGAACTGGAGTAGCTTTTACTCGTAATCCTTCAACTGGAGAAAATGTAGCCTATGGAGAATATCTAATGAATGCCCAAGGTGAGGACGTAGTGGCAGGAATTAGAACTCCAAAAAAGCTCGATTCTCTAAAAGAAGATAATGAAACTGTTTATAAAGAATTAATTGCTATTTTTGATAAATTAGAAAAACATTATAAAGATATGCAGGATGTGGAATTTACCATTGAAAATGGTAAATTGTTTGTTCTTCAAACCAGAAATGCTAAAAGAACCGCTCCAGCTATGGTCAAAGTAGCAGTTGATTTAGTTAGTGAGGGATTGATTGATGAAAAAACAGCATTAGTGAGAGTTGAAGCTGACAAACTTGATCAATTGCTTCATCCAACTTTGGATCCAAAGGAAAAATCTAAATTCCAATTAATCACTAAAGGTTTACCAGCATCTCCAGGTGCAGCTTCTGGACAAGTTGTTTTTAACGCTGAAACTGCAGTTGAATGGGTGGAGAATGGTAAAAAAGTAATTTTAGTTAGAGCCGAAACTTCTCCTGAAGATATTGCCGGAATGAACGTAGCGGCTGGTATTTTAACGGCTCGAGGCGGAATGACTTCTCATGCAGCTGTGGTGGCTCGAGGTATGGGCCGATGTTGTGTGGCTGGTTGTGAAGCTTTAACTGTAATGGAAAGTTCTAAAATATTCAAAGTAGGTGATATTGAAGTCAAGGAAGGTGATTTAATTACTTTGGATGGAAGTGCTGGTGAAGTCTTCTTAGGTAAAGTACCAACTATGGAAGCTCAATTAAATGATGATTTTGCTCAATTGATGAAATGGGCAGATAAAACTCGAAAATTGGGAGTCAGAACTAATGCTGATACTCCAAAAGATGCTAAAACAGCTCGAGAATTTGGAGCTCAAGGTATTGGTCTTTGTCGAACTGAACATATGTTCTTTGAAGAAGATAAAATCTTTGCTATTCGACAAGTGATTATTTCAGATACTCTTGAACAGAGAGAAACCGCTTTGGAAAAAATCTTCCCCATGCAAAAAAATGATTTCAAACAGATATTTGAAATTATGGAAGGTTTACCAGTCAAAATTCGTTTACTTGATCCACCTTTACACGAATTTGTACCTCATGAAGACAAAGATATTGAGGCTTTAGCAAAAGAAATGGGAATTTCTTTTGAAAAATTGAAAGAAAAAGTAATATCTCTACATGAAGCTAATCCAATGATGGGTCATCGTGGTTGTCGACTTGGTGTTACTTTCCCAGAAATTAATCAAATGCAAGTGAAAGCTATTATGAGTGCCGCTTGTGAATTGAAGAAAGAGAAAAATGCTGAGATTGTTCCAGAAATTATGATCCCATTAATTGCTGATGTAGAAGAATTAAAATGGCTTAAAGCTAAATTGATTCCAGTTATCGAAGAAACCATGAAATCTTATGGTGTTACTTTGAAATATGAAATTGGAACCATGATTGAAATTCCAAGAGCAGCAGTAACTGCTGATGAAATTGGGACTGAAGCTGATTTCTTCTCTTTTGGAACTAATGATTTGACTCAAATGACCTATGGGTTCTCTCGTGATGATGCGGGAAAATTCATTAAAGATTATATGAGAGAAAAAATCTTAGTTGAAGATCCGTTTAAAAGTGTTGACCAAAAAGGTGTTGGTAGACTAATGGAAATGGCAGTGAAACTTGGTCGAGATGGTAATAAAGATCTTAATATTGGTATCTGTGGAGAACAGGGTGGAGATCCAGATACAGTTAAATTCTGTCATAGAATTGGACTAAATTATGTGTCTTGCTCGCCTTACCGAGTACCAATTGCTAGATTGGCGGCAGCACAAGCGGTGGTTGAAGAAATGAAGAAATAATATTTCTTTGAGATTAAAAAAGCCCCCGAAAGGGGGCTTTTTAAATAGGGCGACCACAAGAGTCGCCCATACACATGATAATATAATTGTATGTATTATCACAGAAGATCGATTAGATTAAAGGGATATAATTATTCACAAAATTGGTTTTATTTTGTAACCATATGTGCCAAAAATAGAGGTAATGTTTTTGGTGAAATTGTAGGGGCGAGGCGTGACTCGCCCTTAATTAATAAAAATAATATATTTGCAAACGATCTGAATAGTAATTTATTCGAAATGAAATTAAATCAAAATGGGGAAATTATTGATGAAATTTGGAAATCATTATCAATTCATCATAATGTAATTTTGGATGAATTTATTATTATGCCAGACCATATACATTTTATTTTGGTAATTAAAAATGACTTAAATAAAAATCAAAATAAATTGGAAAATAATGAAAATTTGATATTAAAAAATAATAATAAGGGCGAGTCACGCCTCGCCCCTACATTAGGGTGGATTGTTGGAATTTTTAAAACAGAATCAACAAAACGAATTAATAAATTAAATGAGACGCCAAAAATTCAATTATGGCAACGCAATTATTATGAAAGAGTTATTCGTAATGAAAAAGAGTATTTGATGATTAAAAAATATATTAGAGATAATCCAAAAAATCTAGGTTTATAATTGTCTTATGAATATACAAGATTTAAAAGAATTCATTTTAGAAGCGAATGGGAAGGGATATGGAAGTGGGGAACAAAAAACAAGAGAAAAACAAGAAGATGGGTCGACGACGATTAAATATCAAAACGGAGATTGGAAAATGGTTGACAATTATGTGGGTGGGGAGCCGTATGCAGGAATGACAAAAATATTTTTTCAAGACAAAGTGGTGTGGTCAATGGTTTATTATGGATTGGTCGATAAAAAAGTTGAGGGTTTTAAAGATGTTTATGGTTTTTTAATGAAATCACTTTTGCAAATGCCCTCCGATTACCCTTATCGAGGTCCTAGGGAATTTGTTGAAGAAGAGTGGAAATATAATAATGATTGGAGTGGGGAAGTGGAAGAATTTAATGGGGAGGAAAAAATTTATTTTAAAAATGAAATGATTTTTTGGACAAAATATATTGGCGGGGTGGTGGATGTGAGAGAAGAATAAATTTTAGTTTAGAAAAAAATAGCCGGCAGATGTTTGTTGTTATACAAAAACCTGCCGGCGTGAATATAAAAAAAGAAAGGGTTATGATTCGTTTAATTTTTTTATTAATTCATCTTCCCAGACGCCGTTTTTTGAGTCTGCGATTATTATATACTCGGGATCTTCGGGCATACAAGGAAAATATCCTTCTAGAGGAATGAAATCTCCAGATGAATGTTCAGCTATAAAAGTAGCTGCATGTTCGCGGGTTAAATGGTAAGAAAATTTTCTTGGTACATTGATAGGAGATTTAGGTTTGGCTGATTCCCACAAAACACCAGTAATAAAGGTTTTCATAGAATTTGATTCCTTTCTTGATTTAGATTTTTTATATAAAAGTGCGAAAGCACCAAAATTTTTTCAAAGCTTGAATTGAAAATTTGGGTTTGGGTCTATTTTATCACTAGAATAAATAAAATGTATTATAATTAGGTTATGAAAATAAAAAATAAAAAAACAGAATGCTGTGAAAAGATAGATTCTAAAAAATGTGATTGTGGTTGTAATTGTGGTAAAACTGGTTGGTCTAATAGCGCTATTTATGGATTGAGTGTAGTTGGAGCTTTGTTTTATTTTTTGCAAAATGCACCAAATTTTGGAGCAGTAATGATTGGCATTGGAAAATCGATTTTTTGGCCAGCTTTCTTGATGTTTAAATTGCTGACTTATTTGGGAATGTAATTTTGATAAAATGTCTCATGACTAAAATTTTAGACGATAGTAAAATAAAAAGTTTTATTAAAGATGAAGAAGTTTTGGAATGGCAAGAAAAAGTAAAAGAGGCGCATAAGAAAATTCATGAGAAAAGCGGAGAAGGAAGTGATTTTTTAGGATGGGTAGATTTGCCGATTAATTATGACAAAGAAGAATTCTCAAGAATAAAATTGGCGGCAGAAAAAATTAGAAATGATTCAGATATCTTAATAGTAATTGGAATTGGGGGATCATATTTAGGATCTAAAGCAGTTATTGAGGCATTAAAAGGTGATTCAAAAATGGAAATTTATTTTGCTGGAAATGATTTAAGTTCTCGACATATAAGTGATTTACTTCAAAAAATTGAAGGTAAAAATGTTTCTTTAAATGTAATTTCAAAATCAGGAACGACTACTGAACCAGCTTTGGCTTTTAGAATTTTAAGGGAGTGGATGGAAGTGAAATATGGTGAGGAAGCCAATAAAAGAATTTATGCCACGACTGATAGAGAAAGAGGGGTTTTAAAAGAATTATCAATCAAAAAAGACTATGAAACTTTTGTGGTTCCAGATGATATTGGAGGGAGATATTCAGTTTTAACAGCAGTAGGTTTATTACCAATTGCAGTGGCGGGAATTAATATTGATGATTTAATGTGCGGTGCCCAAGCAGCGAGACAAAATTTTAATAATGAAGATTTATTGGAAAATGATTGCTATAAATATGCAGTTTATCGAAATATTTTATATAAACAGGGAAGAGAAATTGAAATTTTGGCAAATTATGAACCATGTTTACACTTTATAAGTGAATGGTGGAAACAGCTATTTGGGGAAAGCGAAGGTAAAGATAAAAAAGGAATTTTTCCAGCAGCGGTAGATTTTACGACTGATTTACACTCGATGGGACAATTTATTCAAGATGGAAATCGAATTTTATTTGAAACAGTTTTATCAATAGAAGAAGATGAAGAAAAATTAGTAATAAAAGAAGAAGAACAAAATTCAGATGGTTTAAATTTTTTGGTAGGCAAAACTCTTGATGAAGTAAATAAGAAGGCAATGGAAGGAACGATTTTAGCCCATACTGAGGGTGGAGTATTAAATCTAATTATTAGATTACCTAAATTAGATGCTTTTAATTTAGGATATTTGCTTTATTTTTGGGAAAAAGCTTGTGCTATGAGTGGATATTTATTGGGAGTAAATCCATTTAATCAACCGGGAGTGGAAGTGTATAAGAAAAATATGTTTAAGCTACTTGGTAAACCAGGATTTTAATTTAAACTTTTTGATTCCAAAAATAATCAAGGTGACTAATAAGATAAATAAAAGAGGTGAAATAGGTAAAACATAGAAGGAAGTGTTATATGGTTGAGAATTCAGATCGGAATTTAAAATGACAGAGACTTTGTAGTGGCCCGGCCAAAGAGGGGGATTGATAGAACAGGAACTTTCATTTAAACAACTAATATTGCGACTGTGGTGGTTTAAAACATTATCTGGACTTAGCTCAAATTCTTTAATAACTTTATCGTTTTTAGTGATGGTAATTTTGCCATTAGTTTTGAAAAAGAAATCGGAATTATTTTTTATTTGGCCATTAAAAGTGATGGGGTTAAAAAAGATGTCTTTTATTTTTGGAGAAATGGAAAAATTTTGAATAGCTGATTCAACTTTGGGGTTTTCGATATTGGAAACTGTCAACAAAAGATGGGAACCAATTTTGCCGGTGGCGGCAGTAAAATTATCATTTGATTGAATAGTATTTTGATTTTGAAAAATAAAAAAAGTGTAATAATTGTCGGCTAGACTAATATTAGAATTGGTTTTTATTTTTAAAACTAGTTGTTGTTTGGAGTTGGCAGCTAAAACAAAAGGTTGACCGAGTTTAATATCAGAGTTGGCAAGGGAAAATTCAATATTAGGATTACTGATGGCTTGATTATAATTAACCGAGCCGTCGGTGCCACTAGGAATCCAAGGTAAAATTTCAGTGTTAAGAATAATTTCAGAATCGGAATTATTGGTGACGTCGTAGGCTTGGACAAGATTAACGCCGGGTTTTAAAACGTATTCTGATTGAGCTGGTGATAAAGATAAATTAAATGTTGTCATAAATCTTATTAAAAACTCTCGTTACAAATTTTTTATAATCGGCGAATGTGCGTCGCACGTTCGATATTACAAAAAATTGCAACTTCGACTTTTTAATTATTTTATAAATCATATTAATATTTAGGGACCATAATAAAATTTATAGAATTTTGATAAGTGCCAGCACTTTGATTTGGAGAAATATTAACTTTATAAGTAATATTGGCAAGGTGATCTTCAACTGGGGTATTTTCAGACATAATTATTTTGGCAGTTTCGCCAGCCGAATTATCAGCAAATTGACGGAAATAAGTAGAATTAGTAAAAAAAGTGGAAGTACCGTCACCAGAAGCATTAAAACCAAAACCATAGGTATTACTACTGGTCCAAACATCGGATGTTGATTCCGAACAGGTACTAGAATCACATTTAGTATCGGAAATAGTAATGCCACCGCCAATAGTTTTTAGAGGGTGATTAGCAAAGGTAAGAATATCGTAACCATGAGCAGTAGGGGTGCTAACAGTTAATGTGTTGGTAACAGTAGAACCAATATTAGGAATCAAATTGCCAAAATTTAGATCAAGATTACTAATTTGAAAAGATAAAGGAATAGCATTGTCGTAAATATATTGAAAACCAGCTTTGACAATATAACCAGCGCCATCGTATTGACCAGGGGCATTTTGACCGACAGAGTCGGTTAAAGTATAAGTGCTAGAAGTTTTTTTACCACCAGTCATATTAAAATTGCCAAATTCAATATGAAAATTATTGGAATCAAAGGTTTGACTAAGACAGATTTCAGATCTCAGATGACAGATTTCAGATAAGAATAAAAAGGCAATAAAAAAGATTTTAAGTTTCATCAGATTCTTGATCAATTTGGGTAATTAATTGTTCAGAAGAATTTAGAAGGGATTTGGCTGATGATTTAATTTTATTAATTTTTTCTTTTTGGGTTGCCGATAAAGGGGTAGATACAATTTCGGAACTGGTGTCGATAATTTGACAGAGACCAGTTTTAAGTTTAAGTGAATGCCAAAGCAGAACATCAGTTTCATCGGCGGCAATAATTTTATCATCTTTAATTTTGGCTAAGAATTGGCGACCAATAAACCAAGCTAAGGGGGTGATTAATAAAAGAGAAGAAAGAGAAATGACAGAAACGAAAGAATTGAGTGATTGTGATAGGATTAGAACTAGAAAAAGAGAATAGGAAAGAGTAGTGGTGGCCGGGTTTTGAAAAGCAATAAAAAATAAAAGGAAGTAAATAAGAAAGAAAAAGGGTGAATTAAGACTGCCAGTGGCAAAAACAATGATATTAATTAAAAAGGCGGTTAAATGGATAGAAAAAGTCTTTTTGGTAAAATATAAAATTAAAATGGCAATAGAAATGATAGCGATTAATTGGGGAGTAAAATAAGTCAAACTAGAGATAGAAAAAAGGAAAGATAAAAGAGAAACTATAAAGAATAAAATTATACTAATAATCTGAGGCATTAATATAGTATTGACCATTTGAGGTTGACTATCAAGTTTTTGGTTAAAAATGATAATATTTATCAATGAGATTGTTGGAAAAAATACAAAAACTAAAAATAGTTGACGGATTATTAGTGATAGGTTTTTTGCTGGTAATTTTAGGTATTGGAATGAATTTTAAAGATCAGTTTATGACGAAAGAAGAAGTAAAAATAGAGACAAAAAATATTAGTCCAACAGGTAAAAGTGATATACAAGTTGATATTGAAGTAGTTATTGATATATCAGGAGAAGTGATGAAAGCTGGTGTTTATAAACTAAAAAATGGATCAAGAATTGATGATGTATTAATAATGGCCGGGGGACTAAGCTTAAAGGCAGATAGGAATTGGGTGGATAAAAATTTAAATCGAGCGGAAAAAGTTTACGACGGACAAAAGATTTATATACCTAAAGTTGGGGAAAATGTTGTTATTAATAGCACCCCGCTGGTGCGGGATGCTATTGTAGTCAGACTTAATTCGGCGAGTTTGGAGGAGTTGGATAAGTTGGATGGAGTGGGTCCGGCGATTGCTCAAAGAATTATTGATTATCGAACTGAAAATGGGGGATTTAAAAGTGTGGAAGAAATTAAATTAGTGCCAGGGATAGGAGATAAGATGTTTGAAAAGATAAAAAATGAAATTCAATTATAAATATTTAATTTGGTTGGGAATATTTTTAGTAGTTATTTTTATATACAAGTTTATAAATAAGGATAGTTTTATTGAGGTTATTTTTCAAAATTTGCCGCCGAGGGAAGCGAGCTTAATGGCGGGGATGGTCTTTGGAGATAAAAATAATTTTGACAAAAATACTATCTTAAATTTTCAATTTAGTGGGGTAATTCATATTATGGTGGTTTCGGGAACGAATATTGTTTTAGTGTTTAGAGGTTTAGTAGAAAGAATTGCAAGCTGGATTGGTAGGAAAAGAGCAATTATATTGGGATTTGGAGTGACTTTGGTTTATATAAATTGGGTAGGTTGGGAAATACCGGCGGTCAGAGCTTTTTTACTGATGAGTATTTTTTATTGGGCACAATTGCTTGGTCGCAAATTTAACCTATTTAGAGCCATAATGTTGATTATTTTAATAATGGTTTTGGCCGATTATCGGGTATTTTTGAGTGGCAGTTTTTATTTAAGTTTTGTGGCATTTGGGGCAGTAGTAATTAATTTAAACAAGTCGCGAAAATGGTGGAGTGATTTATGGAATTCATTCTGGGTAAATTTATGGCTTTTACCAATTTTGGCTTTGTTTTTTGGAAAAATAAGCATAGTGGCACCGATTACTAATGCTTTAATTTTATTTTTAGTCGAAATAATTACTATTTTAGGGGTGATAGGAAGTTTTTTTGGTTTATTGGTGCCTATTTTGGGTAAAATCGTATTATGGATAAGTTATCCGTTATTGAAATATATACTATTAATAGTAGATTGGTTGGCGAGTTTTAAATGGTCGAGTATAGAGATTAAATTTAATTGGTTGTTTCTAATTGGTTGGTATTCATTATTAATAGCTTGGTGGTTGAAGAAAAAAAATGAAACATAGAATTATTTTGTTTTTGTCATTAATAATGTTGGTGGTGTTGTTTTGGATAACTTTACCATCAAAAAAAGTGAAAGTAATTTTTTGTGATGTGGGCCAAGGGGATGCGACTTTGATAACTTATAAAAATTGGCAAATGTTAATTGATACTGGTCCAAATAATAAAAAAGTGTTGAATTGTTTAGAAAATAATTTACCATTTTGGGATAAAAAAATTGAGATGTTAATGATTACTCATGGAGATAATGATCATGATGGTGGTTTAACAGATATGTCGAAATATTATAAAGTTGAACAAGTTATTTACTCTAAAAATGTGAATCAATTTGATTTAATTAGAACTGATTGGATGACATTTGAGGTGGTCAATTCTGGGTTGAAAGATGATAATGAAAATTCAATAGCCGGTGTTTTAAGTTATGAAAAAACTAAAATTTTTTTTAGTGGAGACATAACGGCTGACACTGAAAAGAGATTGGTATGGCAAAAAATATTAACCGATAAGGTTGATGTTTTAAAAGTCAGTCATCATGGTTCGAAAGATGGGACTAGTGAAGAATTATTAGAAGTATTAAAACCAAAATTGGCAATAATAAGTGTGGGAGTAAAAAATAAATTTGGGCATCCAACCAAAGAAGTATTAGATCGTCTAAAAGAAAAAGGAATAGAGATTAGAAGAACAGATGAGAATGGAGAAGTGCATGTAATAGATGTATTAGAAGAAATAGATAAAAAAGAAGTAATAGATTAAATAGATTATTTAGATTAAATAGATTATTTAGATTAAATAGATTTACCACTTGATATGGATGTAATAGATGGGTTAGACTGAATCGTGGATAAGTGGTTTTATAAATTACACAGGATGAGTCTTAACCAGCTTAAAGCGCTGGAGGTTTTGGCGTCTAGCACGGATGGAATAATTGAAGCTAATGAATCAGTAAAAGAAGTTGGTTTGGAAGGGAAGCATTTAGGAGGGATATTTTCATCTTTGTCTAGACAAAAAATAGGGAATGAAGGCCTAATTTTGGCTTGGGGAAGGGCAGAAAATGGTCGAGGTTTAAGATGGAAATTGAATACAAAATTAGTCGATCAAAAAGAGTTAAAAAAAGCAATAAAGGAGATTTTAGACCTATGAACTGGAAGAAAATCTTTTTATTAGCTTTGATCTTTTTTATTAGTAGTTTAGTTTCAGCCAGAGTCTTTTATGGCCGATTTAAAATAATTTTTGCAGCTCAAACAACAATAACATCAAGGTTAGATTTTGATGCAGGTACTTTTGAAGGAACTGAAAGTCAAAGTAAGGAGGGAGATTTAAAATTAAAAGCCAGTGGAAATTGGAATCCGAGAGTATTTAAAACACCAAAAGTGACACTAACTAATCAATCAGCTATTGCCAGTGATGGAACGGATGTTTATTTATTAGCAGGTCAAGATAGATATTTTACTAAATATATTTCCAGTGAAGATAGATGGGTAACTTTAGAGAATGCACCACATTTAGCTTATAACGGGGCAGATTTGGTCGTGTTAGGAGATTATGTTTATGCAATATATGGAAGTAATACTAAAAATTTCAGTCGTTATTCAATAATGACTAATACATGGGAAGAGAGAGAAGATATGCCAGATTTAGTGGCAAATGGATCAACTATTGAAACTGATGGAACTTATATTTATGCTTTAAGGGGGAATTCAACTTCTGATTTTTGGAAATATAATCCAACTACTGACAAGTGGTCTGATTTAAATACACCACCAGCAGCAATTGGCTCTGGAGCTAGTTTAGTCTATAAAGATGGTTACTTATATACACCGAGAGGAGCTTCTAACACAACTTTTTATCGATATAACATTAGTAATGGGATATGGTACACAATGCAAAATATCCCGGCGACTGTAGGAAGTAATCATAAATCTACAGTTTTAGGTGATTATATTTATGTAAATAGAGATACTAACACAAATAGTTTTTATCGTTTTAATGTGGGGACTACAGCTTGGCAGACAATTGCCAATATTCCACAATTGACTCAATATGTAGGATCAGTGGCAGTGGGAGATACTGCGACTGGTTTTGTTTATGTGTTTAGAGGCAATGGTTATTATGACTTTTGGAAATATAATCCGAGAGATAATACTTTCTTGGGATTAACAGATTTACCTAATACCCCAAATACTGGCGCTGATTTACTTTATATGGATAATTACGTTTATTTTAGGAGGGGAAATAGCTCAAATTCTTTTTATAGATACAACACAGCAGTTGGTGGTACTTGGGCAACAATGGCAAATGCTCCGGCAACTTTTGCTGATGATAATAGGGGAGTTAAAGCAGGAAATTATCTATATTATTTCAGAGGAAGTGGTGGAGCTAATACTTTTTATAGATATGATCCTAGTGTTGGAGTTGGTGGTACTTGGGCAACTATGTTGAGTACTCCGACAGCTTTGACGATTGGAGCTGGAGGAGCTTTGGCTTATCCAGGATCAGGGAATTATATTTATGCGACAAGAGGTGGAAATAATAGAACTTTTATGAGGTATACGATTGGAGTAGGAGAAACTTGGGATGATGCAGTAGTAGCAGATTTACCTGATAATGCTGAACAGGGTTATGGATCAAGAATGACAAGTGATGGGACTAATATTTACTATATTTCAGGGAATGGAATGGCTAATTTATATAAATATACAATAGCTGATAACATCTGGACAAGGTTGGGAACTTTACCTTTTTCACCTTATTACGGAACAGATATTAGTTATTATAATAATAAAATTTATGTATTAGCAGGTAACTTAAAATCGGATTTTTGGGAATATTCTATTGATGATGAAAGTTGGAGATTATTACCACCAATACAAAGTTATGGGTTAACAGAGATCGGAGTTTGGAATGGTGGTTCGATTGTGGGTGATGGAAGTGGAACTTTTTATATTGAAGCGGGCAATAATAATACTAGATTTTTTAGTTATAGTGTAGGGAGTAGCAATTATCCAAGTAATGGAATATGGACAAGCGCTACAATTGATTTAAATTATGTAAAAAGTTGGTCGCCAATAGGGATAGAATCGAGTACTTTGCCAGGGACATCTATAAATTGGGAGACAAGAACTAGTAATGATCGAATAAACTGGGAAATTTGGAAAGCAGGAGTAGGAACTAGTATAACTTCAACTCCAAACAGATATATTCAATTGAGAATAACCTTAAATTCTGACGGGAGCCAAACTCCAACATTAAATTCGGTAGTAATAAATTATGTTGGTGATTTAGAAAACCCAACTAATCCAAATAATATAATAGGCTTATCTCAACAGGTGTCAGGAATAGGATTGTCTAGTGGTGGTACTTATAATTATTTAGCACCTTATTTTAATTGGAGTGGAAGTACTGATGTAGATACTGGAGTGGCTGGTTATTATGTTTACTTTGGAATTGATTCAACCGCGGTTCCCGATATTAACGGGTCTTTTAGAACTAGTGCTGATTATTTAGTTAGTGATCCAATGGATCAAACAACTTATTATTTGAGATTAAAAACAGTGGATGAAGCCGGTAATAAAAGTGAAGCAATGACAGCTTTTATTTATACTTATAATGGAGTGTCTCCACCAACAATATTAAGTAAAAGTTTGACAACAGATTTTGAATTGGGGACAACTGATAGTGTAAATATTAGTGATAATCAGATTAAATTGGCATCGAAAGCTGGTTTTTGGCAACAAAATAGACTAGGACCATTGTCGGGAACTATTAGTTATGGATCGGGTTTTGCTTATTCAGCAACTAGGAACAAATTATATATCTTAAGAGGGACAAACAGTAATTCTTTTTATCAATATGACTTGACAACTAATATTGGATCAACTTTGGCTAATGCACCAGGAACTGTATATTATGGAAGTGATTTAGTTGAAGGTCCAAGTGGTTATTTATATGCCTTGAGAGGTAATAATACTAATGGTTTTTGGAGATATGATTTGGCAGCTGGGACTTGGTCTGATGTATTGGCGGCAGATACTCCACAACCAGTTTATTATGGAGGATCTTTAGTTTTTGATGGAGATAGATATATTTATGCTTTAAAAGGGAATACAGATGATACTTTTATGAGATACGATACTATGACTGATAGTTGGGAAGTTTTAGATAATATTGATTTTGGAGCACCGATACAACAACTTAATAATAATGTTTATGATGGAGCAGACTTGGCTTTTGATGGTAATCATGAAATTTATGCAATTCAAGGAGGAAGTAAAACTGGTTTCTCGGTTTATAATATTAGTAGTGAAAAGTGGAGTCAGTTAGGAAATTTACCAGTAATGGCTGGAGCTGGATCGCAAATAGAGTTTGATGCTGATAATAATGCTATTTATTATTCACCGGGGTGGGGAAGAAATTTCTTCTATAAATATAGCATTGAAAGCCAAAGCTGGAGTGAACTAGCAGAGGTACCTTATGTGGTAGGGGCAGGATCAGCTTTAAAAAAAGTTGGTGATAATATATTTTTGGCAATAGGAGGAGGAAGTGCAAATATTTATAAATATTCCATAAGTAAAAATGCTTGGTCGGTACCGACAATGGGATTGTTTGGTGGTTTTTTTAGGGGTAGTGACAGTAGAAATTTTACTTATGGTGCAGATATAGTTAAAGGAGATGGGGATTATTATTATTTGACTAGAGGTAATTACGATAATCTCTTTGTTAGATATAATCCTGAAACTGGAGTGGCAACAAAAATGGCTGATGCTCCAGGAGGTTTTTATAGTGGTGGAGATTTAACTTATGATAGTGTGGCTAATAAAATTTATGCTATTACTAATCCTAATTATAGAAAATTATTTGTCTATGATATAGCGACTGATGTTTGGAGTGAAGAAATTAATGACCCACCACCGGCTGACGCTGCTGATGGAGGAGCGATGTCTTTTGATGGATCTAAATATATTTATTGGATTAGAGGTATTGGTCAAAGTTTTTATAGATTTGATACTCAAGGAGTGGGAACTAGTAAGTGGTCAAAACTTCCAAATGTGCCTTTGGCAATTGGGGCTGGTGGCGATTTAGTAGTTAAAGGTGATTATATCTATAGTTTAAGAGGAGCTGCTTCAACCAGCTTTTTAAGATTTGATATTGGAACAACAACTTGGTCTGATGTGGCAGTAGCTGATTTACCATCTGGGATGACAGTAACAACAGATGGATTTTTAGTTGATTTAGGTGGAAACAAATTAATGGCTTGTCGAGGAAATAATACTAATACTTGTTATGAATATTCTATTAGTGATAACAGTTGGCAATTAATAGATGGAACTTTTGGACCATATATTTATAGAGGAGCAGCGGGAGCTAGTAATGGGGAAAATAGAGCTTTTATAATTCCAGGAAATGGAACAGTAAATACACCAAATAATGGAATATACAGTTATGTAAGTCAAGGAAGTGATTCTGCTTATGAAGAAGATGGTAGTTATATTAGTCCAGTTTATGATCTAGATATGGTTTATCGTTTTGCTAATTTAAAAGTTGGTGTATCAATGCCAAATAATACCGATTTGAATGTTTATACAAAAACTTCTAGTGATAATGTTGAATGGAGTGATTGGGCTTTGGTTAGTGATAAAAAGATTATTGGAAATGATTGGATTTATAAAATAAATTCAATACCTGGTCGATATTTAATGATCAAATTAAACTTGTCCTCTAGTGATGGAATAAAAACTGGTGTAGTTAATGATTACCAAATTAGTTATTACCAAGATTTAGATCCGCCAAATAATCCGACGGAATTAAGTGTTTATCAGAATATTAGTAAAGGAACAACTTTAACTTCGGGAGTTTGGAATAATAGTACAACTCCTTATTTTGAATGGAATACAGGTACAGATGGAGACAATGGTTCAGGAGTGGCGGGTTATTATACTTATTTTAATCTAGGATCAACTGCTGATCCGGCAGTTTTAGGAACTTATACAACAGCACCTAATTTTAGTGGAGTTGGCTTATCTAGCGGGCAAACATACTTTTTCCGAATGAAGACTAAAGATAGTGCCAATAATATAAGTAGTGAAGTTGGAACAACTTTTGTCTATAAATTAGATAATACGCCGCCAGTTAATCCAATAACTATTTCAGTTGATCCACCAGGGTATACAAACACTAATAATTTTAATTTTACTTGGTCTTCAGGAAGTGATGTTGGTTCATCAGTATCGGCTTATTGTTATAAAGTAGGAATAGGTGGAACTGAGAGTTGTATTCAGGGAATAGGGATAACTGGTGTTAGTGGAGTGCAAGCTTATCAAACAGGAACTAATACTTTCTATTTGAGAGTAAAAGACACAGCTAATAACTATGCGACTGATTATGCTACGGCAAGTTTTTATTACAGTTCAATAGCTCCTGGAGCACCAAAAAATTTAGCAGTAGGGCCAACTATTAATTCAGTTAATGAATTTGCCTTTTCTTGGCAAGCACCAGACTTGTTTTATGGTCAACAAGTTGGATTGAGATATTATTATTCAATTAATGAAGAGCCTTCATCTTCAAATGTCAATAAAATTGGTTTAGCTGAAACTTATTTATCGAGTGGTCCTTATGCCACCAGAAAAGACAGTAACACTTTTTATGTGGTAGCAAAAGATGAAGCAGGAAATATTGATTATAATAATTTTACTTCGGTTCAATTTGAAGCCAAAACTTCAGCTCCTGGAATTCCTTTAAATACTGATATTTCTGATGTATCAGTTAAAGAAACTAATAATTGGAGGTTGGCTTTGGCTTGGGAAAGTCCGGAAGTAAGTGGTTCAGGAATTGCCAATTATAAAGTTTACAGGTCAGGGGTGACAGATGCTAATTGTAGTACTGATATGGATGACTTTACTAATATCTCTTCAACTAGTAGTGAATCATTTGTGGATACAAATTTAAAACAAACAAAATATTATTATTGTGTAACAGCTTGTGATTCAACTAATGAATGTAGTGCACCATCTAGTACAGTATCTTTAACTCCCGATGGAAAATGGCGGGTAGCTCCAACTTTATTAGATGGTCCAAGTGCGGTGGTAAAAACTAAATCGGCGACTGTTACATGGACAACCAATAGAACAGCTAGTTCATTTGTAAAATACGGAAAAAGTTCTGGTGATTATGGTGATGAAGTGGGAACTTCTGATCAATTAACGGCTCATGAAATTGATTTATCAGGATTGGATCCGGGAACAACTTATTATTATAAAGTTTTATGGACCGACGAAGATGGAAATACTGGAGAATCAGCAGAACAAACTTTTTCAACTAATGCAGCGCCACTAGTATCGGCAGTAAAAGTAAGTGATGTAAGTTTATATTCGGCTTATGTCGACTTTACTCTTAAAAATGCAGTTAAAGCGGTGGTTCAATATGGAAAAACGACAGCTTATGGAAATAATCAGGAAATTACAACTTCTAGAGCTGAGGGAAGTTATATGTTTAAGATAGAAGAGTTGGAAGAAGGAACTGTTTATCATTTAAAGATACAAGCTTTAGATGAAGAAGGAAATATTTTTACTAGCGATGATTATATTTTTGAAACTTTACCAGTACCAAAGCTTTCAGATGTTAAAACCCAACAAGTTAAAGGAATGGCGACGGCAACTTTAAGATTGTTGTGGAAATCAAATACAGCAGTGAGTTCAATAGTTACTTATTATCCAGTTGGAAGAACAGAAATGGCCAAAGATAATATTAAATTAACTTTATCAAAAAATCATGAAGTTTTATTAAAAGATTTATATGACGATACAGAATATGTATTAGTTTTTAAAGGAAGAGATTCAATGGGAAATAGTGCGGAGGGTATAACTTTGAAATTTAAAACATCAGCTGATATGAGACCACCAGTAATTTCTGATTTAAGATTAGAATCAGTTGTTGATGGAATAGGGGCTGATGCTAAAGCTCAAGTAATTGTTTATTGGAACACTGATGAACCAGCAAGTTCGCAAGTAGAATATGGCCAAGGAACTGGCAATGATTATCCGAATAAGAGTCAAAAAGATTCTAATTTAACATTGAATCATAGTTTGACAGTTCCAGAGTTGAAACCGTCAGAGGTTTACCATTTTAGAGTAGTAACTGAGGATAAAATTGGCAATGTAAGTATGTCTTATGATAATGTAGTAATAACCTCGAAAGAAACTAAATCAGCTTTGGATTTGGTAATTGAAAACTTATCTAAAAGTTTTGGATTTGTCAGTAATTTATCAGGAGTGGCTAAATAATGATTAATAAAGAAATAATTCTAAAAATAGACGATGTAAAAATGGATTTTAATGTTGGGGGTCAAACGGTGCAGGTATTAAAAGGAATTAGTATGGATATCAAACAAGGTGATTTTGCTGTGATATTTGGACCATCAGGATGTGGTAAATCAACCTTATTACATTGTATTTTGGGAATGGAAAAACCAACTTCAGGAAAAGTTGCAATTGAAGGGATAGAAATAGGAAATATGACAGAAGATGAAATGGTTAAGTTTAGAAAAACTAGAATTGGATTTGTTTTTCAGCAATCAATATGGATTAAATCTTTAAATGTATTAGAAAATGTAAGTTTTCCTAATTTATTAAAAGGAATGACTAAAGAGGATGCTCAAAAACTGGCTCTGGAAACCCTTAAAGAGGTTAAATTAGATAATTGGGCTAGTTATAGTCCAAGTCAATTATCTGGAGGTCAACAGCAAAGAGTTAGTCTAGCGAGAGCTTTAACCTTGGATCCAGCCATAATTGTGGCTGATGAACCAACTGGAAATTTGGATACGGTGGCTGGTGATGAATTAATAGGCTTATTGGTAAGCTTAAATAAAGATAAAGGTAAAACTATTGTAATGGTTACTCATGATTTGGAATATTTAAAATTTGCAAACAAATTGTTTCATATAATTGATGGTGAATTAGTGGAACAATTTGATAATGCTGAGGCAATAAAAATGTCAGGTTCATTAAGAACTAAAAAAGGTAAAAGAACGAAAGAAACTGTTTGTAATGATAATTATTTAGATTCTAGAAATAAAAAATGCAAATAATTAATAAAATTAAATCATTCAGTTTAAAAACTTTTTTAGCCAAGATGAGGGCAGCGATTTTATTTATCTGGTCAAATATAGTTTTTTTAGTTGTGCTATTGGTTTATGTAATTAGAGGATTATTAAAATTCTTAACAAGAAGGAAATGGATAGGAAAATTATTTTTGTTGATAAAAACCGAATTTTTAATAAATTTATTAACTAAATTAATGTATAAAATTGATGTTAATAAAGATGGAGGAGTGACTAAAAGTTATCTAATAGAATTGGCTTTTAGAAACATGAAATCTAAAAGAAATAGAGCAATAGTGACAGTTGGAGGAGTGGCGTTGGGAGTAGGGGCAATTGTGTTTTTAGTGTCCATTGGTTATGGATTAGAAAGTATGGTAATTGGCAGAGTGGCAAAATTAGATGAATTAAAAATGGCTGATATCAGCTTAGGTAAATCTTTGACAGTTAAATTAAATGATGAAACATTGGAAAAAATTAAAGCTTTGAAAGATGTTACAGAAGTGATCCCAGTAGTTTCGATGGTTTCTAAAATTAAATTTAATAACTCAGTCTTTGATGTAATGTCTTTTGGAGTTGATGAAAGATATATAAAAGCAGTAAATCCAAATTTTATAAGCGGAGAAAAATTTGCCGATAAGGATAAAAATTTTGTTTACAATAATGAAAATAATCAAAATATTTTAGGAGTAGAACAAGAAGTAGAAATGGTTGATGATAGTATGAAAACAAATTCAGGAATTTTTGATTTTAATGTGAAAGATGACAAAAAAGTAATGGTTTATAGTGATTGTAATATGATTAAAAGCGAAGCTTTGGGTTATGTAATCAGAAGTGAGGGTGGGTATATAGGTGAAGAAGTTTGGGGTGAATATTATTTAAATGAAGAAAATAATGTGGTTGGGAGAAAAGAAAAATCAGAAGAATTTTATTCAAAATGGATTAGGGCAAAAGTGCCTTTATGGATGATAGGTGAAGAAGGATTAGCGGTGCCAAAGTTGACAAAAAATGGAGAACAGGAATGGGTGATTGGTTGTTTTAAAAATGAAGAAATAATAACTGAGGAAGGAAATTACGAAAAATCTAATTTAGATGAATATCTTGAAGGTGATGTTTTAGGAATAGCAACAGAATCAGCGGAATTAGTAACAACAGAAGAGGCAACTCCTTCAGCTAATTTATTTGAAACAGTGACAGCAACTGATTCGGCTGGAATTGAATGGGTGGAACTAAAAAAAGTAGAAGAAGATCCAAATGCTTTAAAAGAAGTTGCTTTTAATGGGAGCCCAGTAGCAGAGGCTTTTGTTAGTACGGGAATGTTAAAACTTTTAGGGATGACGGCTGATAAAGCTATTGGAACTAATTTTAAAATTTCTTATATTATTCCCGATGGTAATATTAGTGGAGTTAGTGGGAGGTTACAATCAACCGAGATTGAATATAAGGTCAAAGGAGTAGTAGATGATGCAACTAGTAATTACTATTATTTTCAAATAGCTGATGCTAAAAGATTAGGAATTAGTATTTATTCTCAATTAAAAGTAGTAGCTAAAGATAAGATAGCTTTGGCTGATGTTAGAAAAAATATTGAAGAATTGGGTTTAAAAACTGATAGTACAGCGGATACGGTGGTAAGAATAGAAAGTTTATTTGGAACTTTAAGAATAATTTTAGGATTTTTGGGTACAATTGCTTTAGCAGTGGCATCTTTGGGGATGTTTAATACAATGACGGTTTCACTTTTAGAAAGAACTAGAGAGGTTGGTGTTATGAAGACTATGGGGATGCTTTCCAATGAGGTAAGAGAACTATTTTTGGCTGAGTCAATGATTATGGGAGTAGGAGGTGGAGTATTAGGAATTTTATTTGGATTTTTTTTAGGAAAAATATTGTCAATAATTTTAAGTTCGATTTCTCTTTTAAAGGGTCAAGGAATAATAAGTATTACGACTATTCCTTGGTTTTTCACAGTATTTATTTTAGCAGTGTCTTTTTTGGTGGGAATAATTACTGGTTGGTATCCATCAAAGAGAGCTAGACAGATATCAGCTTTAAATGCTTTAAGATACGAATAAGTTTATTCAATTTCTGGCTTAGAGATCTCGTCGTAAACAACTTTAGAGACCTGTTTTATAAAATTGGCGGCATTGTCAAAGTCAGTACTACGACTCATAACACAGATCAAATAAGGTTTATTAGGTAGATAAACAATACCACAATCGTGAAGTTGTTTTTCTTTACTTGGTAAATATTGACGTTCGCCAAATTTATGAGAAACAGTAATGTTTTCTGGAACACCAGCGACTAAACCTTTGTAATATTGAGTTTTTGATAAAATGTTTAAAGCTTTTTCTGAGTTGTCTTGATCTAAAAAAGAAGCATTGAATAAAATTCTAAAAAATGAAGCATAATCTTTAACAGTAATAATATTACCATTAGGATCTTTCTGGGCTCTGGAAATATCAACGTCTAAATCTTTATAGACATTAAAAATTTTAGTATTATCGATATTGTCTAAAAGTAATTCATAGGCAGCGTTATCAGAGTAAATAATCATACGTTCAAGTAGATCACCAATAGTATATTCTTTATCTTTTTCGATGGTTTGAGTTGGAGTAATATTTTGTTGACTGTAATCAAAGTCTCTATTGTTGATAATTTTTTTATCTAAAAAATCATGATCCTTTTCGGTTTCTTTAAGGTAAGCCATTAAAACTGGAACCTTAATAAGACTAGCAGGCGAGAAGTATTCTTTTTCGTTAATACCAAGCCAAGGACCATTATTTAAATCGCGATAATAAATCGAAGCAAAACTGATATTACCACTAGAAATTTGTTGATTAATAATAAATTGAATTTCTTTTTTTAATGAAGCTAAATTTTTATCTTGGCTAATAGTACTGGTTTCACATTCAAGTAGAGGGTTAATATATTTATAATTAAAATTATTACGAACTTCTTTAATAATATTTTGATTTGTTGTAGTAAAGATATAAGGTGAAAAAATAAGTCCACCAACAAAACTGACTAAAATTAAAGAAGAAGTAACGGCTATTTTTTTAATTGATAGATCCATTATTATGAATATAATAACATTAAAAAAATGTTTTTTGTAGTAAAATAACCTATGGAAAATTTCAAGGAAATAGAAAATAAATGGAAAAAAATTTGGGAAGAAAACAAAGAATTGTATCGGGCTGATGATAATTCAAAAAAAACTAAAAAATATATTTTAGTTGAATTCCCATATCCAAGTGGCAGTGGTTTGCATGTTGGTCATGCTTTTAGTTTTACTGGTGGAGATGTTTATGCTCGATTTAAGAGAATGCAGGGAGAAAATGTTCTATTTCCGATGGGATGGGATGCTTTTGGTTTACCAACTGAAAACTATGCCATTAAGATGAAGAAAAAACCTCAAGAAGTGACTAAAGAAAATACAGATATGTTTAGAAATCAGATGAAAGATTTGGCTTTTTCTTTTGATTGGAGTCGAGAAGTGAATACTACAGATCCTAGTTATTATAAATGGACTCAATGGATTTTTATTCAATTGTTTAAAAATAAGTTGGCTTACAAAAAAGAAATGCCAATTAATTGGTGTTCATCTTGTAAAATCGGTTTAGCTAATGAAGAAGTAGTTGATGGAAAATGTGAGCGTTGTGGAGCGGAAGTAAGCCGAAGAAATATATCCCAATGGGTAGTGAAAATAACAGATTACGCTGATAAATTAATTGAAGGATTAAAAGAAACTAATTTTATAGATAAAGTTAAACAGGCTCAAATTAATTGGATTGGAAAAAGTGAAGGAGCGAAGATTAAATTTCAAATAAAGGATAAAAATGAGAGTTTAGAGGTGTTTACGACTAGACCGGACACATTACCAGGAGTAACTTTTATGGTAATTGCACCAGAACATGAATTAGTAAATAAATTGGACAACCAAGAAATTAAAGATTACGTTAAAAATTCCAGGAAAAAGAGTGATTTAGAAAGAACGGAACTTTCCAAAGATAAAACAGGAGTATTCTCAGGATTATATGCGATTAATCCAATTAATCAAAAACAGATTCCTATTTGGATTAGTGATTTTGTTTTGGCCAGTTATGGAACTGGAGCTATTATGGCAGTCCCAGCTCATGATGAGAGAGATAAAGAGTTTGCTAAAAAGTTTGGGCTAGAAATAATTAGTGTTTACGATGAAAATGATAAATCATATAGTATAGAGACAGAAAAAAAGAAAATGATTGAGTGGATAAAAGAAAAGGGAATTGGGGAAGGAACATCAAGTTATCATTTGAGAGATTGGATATTTAGTAGACAGCATTATTGGGGTGAACCAATACCAATGGTTAATTGTCCAAAATGTGGAATGGTGCCAGTTTCCGAAAGTGATTTGCCAATTGTATTACCAGAAGTGGAAGCTTATGAACCAACCGATGATGGACAAAGTCCTTTATCACAAATGACAGATTGGGTTAAAACTATATGTCCTAAGTGTGGTGGACAAGCTATTAGGGAAACAGATACCATGCCAAACTGGGCAGGTAGTGATTGGTATTTTTTGAGATATATTGATCCACATAATGATACAGAAATAGCTAGTCAAGAGTTAATGAAATATTGGAGTCCAGTTGATGTTTATATAGGTGGAGATGAACATAATGTATTGCATTTGCTTTATTCTCGGTTTATTTATAAATTTTTGTGTGATTTGGGAGTAGTACCAAAGGAATATCCAGAACCATATATTAAAAGGATGTCTCATGGGGTAATTTTAGGTCCAAATAATCAAAGGATGAGTAAGTCTAAGGGTAATGTAATTGTGCCAGAGAGTGTGGCTGATAAGTATGGCGTGGATGTGGTGAGAATGTATTTAATGTTTATGGGACCATTTGATTCAACTATGGCTTGGAATGAAAAGACTTTGATGGGAGTGAAGAGGTTTTTGGATAGATTTGAGAAATTTATCAATTATCAATTATCAATTATCAATCAGAATCAAAAGGAGACTGATAGCAGTAGAGAAGTTAAGGTGATAATAAACAAGCTAATTGATGGGGTTACAGAAGATTTGAATGGTTTTAAATACAACACGGCGATTGCTAAAATAATGGAAACTCTAAATAAAATTTCCAATGACAAATATCCAATTTCCAATGAAGATTTAGAAAAGTTAATTAAATTATTGTCACCATTTGCTCCTTATTTAGCAGAAGAATTGTGGAGTGAATTAGGAAATAATACGTCTGTTCATGCCTCTGAGTGGCCTGTGGTTGATAAAAAATATTTAGTTGAAGATGAAATAACAGTCATGGTGGCTATAAATGGCAAGGTTAGAGATCAGATGTCAGTTGACAGATCTCAGATATCAGATGAAAAAGAAATAATTAAAAAAGCAAAAGAATTAGAAAATATAAAAAAATGGATTGGAGACAAAAAGATAGTTAAAGAGATATATGTCCTAAGTAAAATGATTAATTTTGTTATACTGGATTGAGTATTCTGATAGGGTACATAAAAATTACTCAATAAAAGATAACAGAATATATCAAGCAGAAGATTATTTCAACTGCTAATGTAATCAAAATTGGTTAAAAGATGGGAAAATATGAATAAAATGAAAAGCTTTAAATTAAATAATGGAATTAGAGGGATAATTGTCCCAATGCCGGGTTTAAAGTCGGTAACTATTGAGGTTTTTTTAAAAATTGGTTCTAAATATGAGAATAAAGGTGAATTTGGATTAAGTCATTTTTTGGAACATATGGCTTTTAAAGGGACTGAAAAAAGACCAACAGCGACAGATATAAATAGGGAAATTGATAGTAAAGGAGCTTCTTATAATGCAGGAACTGGACATGAAATGACTTCTTACTACATAACCACAGTTAAAGAGAATGCACCATGGGCAATTGAATTAATTTCAGATATTCTTTTTAACTCGTTTTATGACGAAAAAGAAACAATAAAGGAACGAGGAGTTATTATGGAAGAGATTAGAATGTATCAAGATAATCCAATGATGGGATTAAGTGGCGAATTTACCAAGTTTTTATATCAAGATAATTCAAATATTGGTTGTTGGAATATTGCTGGTGAAGTGTCAGATATTAAAAATGTTGATCGAAAAATAATTATTGATTATAGAAATAAGTTTATTAACCCAAAAGAAATGGTGGTGGTGGTTTGTGGAGACGTGGATAATGAATTGGAAAAAGTAATTAAAGATAATTTTGGTGGTTTTTCTAAAGATGAATCGGCATTGCCAGAGGTGAAATTAATTTTGAATAAAGAAAAAAATATGGTGATTAAAAAAGAATTAGAGCAAGGCCATTTTTGTATGGGGGTTCCAGCTTTGGGTTGGTCTGATAAGCGAAAATACTCTTTAAAATTATTAGATATAGTTTTAGATGGAAATAGTTCTTCTCGACTTTATACTAAAATTAGAGAGGAAAGAGCTTTGGCTTATTATGTATCGCCAGTTGGAGAGATGTTTAAAGAGGGTGGTTACTGGGCAATTCAATCGGGAGTTAATTTAGACAAGATAGATGAGGCTATGGAAGTAGTAACTGAAGAAATAGGGATAATAGCTGATTCTATTAAGGAAGACGAATTAAAGAGGGCTAAGGATTACCTTTTAGGTAAGATGAAGTTATCAATGGATAAAACGGGTTTTGTTTCAGGATATGTGGGTCAAAAATTACTTTTGGAAAATAGTGAAGAAACATTAGAAGAAGAATTAAAGAAATATAATGAAACTTCTTTAAAAGAAGTAAAGGATTTAGCTAAGGAAATATTTAAAAAGGAAGAAATTAGGACTTTGGTGTGTCATAACAGGTAAATGTTCTGATATTTAGCAATCGATTTTTTAACTGCTAAGATTATTTTCATTTTATAATTAACGGTTTTTTTGGGATTAATTATACTCTTTAGAGTGTTTAAAAAGTTTTATTAAAAAGGATTAATATGATAATGGAAGATAATTTTTAGGCTTAAAAATGATTTTAATTGATATATTAACTAGTTAGCTTTGTAAGGTATTTTTGTTATTTTAAGTGATTTATAAAAAATAATAGTTTATTAAACTTATAATGTACTTTAATGCGGTAAATAAGTTTCATTTAAGTAATAAAAGATATATTTAGGTAGGTGTTTTATTTTATAGTATGTGCGGAGAAAAAAATAATGAAAAATATCAAAAGAAAGTGCGGTAAATAGGAAAATATATGCGGAAAAACTTAATTCTTGAGATCAAAATATGCGGTTAATCAGTGTGGAAGTGTCCTCAGGGGGAATTGAACCTCCATTCCAGGTTTAGGAAACCTGTGTTCTATCCGTTAAACTATAAGGACTTATTAAAATTTCTAATTTCCAATGACAAATGTCAAAAGTTAATTAGAACGGGGTCGGGGATACTGGATTCGAACCAGCAACCTCAGCGTCCCGAACGCTGCACGCTAGCCAATTGCGCCAATCCCCGAAAATAAAGAATAAGTTTATTATAACTCATGATGTATAAAGTATATTTTTTACTTATTTTGATATTTTTTACAATTTTTTACTAATAGCAACTTAGCAGTCAAAGTCTAGATTGCTAATGATGATTTTGTTTTTATTTATTGAGTTTTATGGAGATAAATATAGTTTTAATAACTAAGTCTTGACACTTAGTTTGTTTTTTTCTAGACTGTTTAATATATGACAGATCATGATAGAAATATGAGAACCTTAGTTTTATGTTTTGTATTAGCAATAATGGCTTTAATACCTTTAAGAGTGATTGAATACAGTCAAGATGTATCAGAAGTATCTTCAACACAGGTTCTAGGTGAAACGGTTCAACAACAGCTTGAAATAGTGCTACCTAACGGAGAATTGAATGTCAATCAACTTAACTACGGTGACGAGATAACGGAAAAAGATTTACTTTATTAAAAAGAATTTCTATCTAATAGAAATAGAATAGAGGTTTTCTTGAGCGTTGTTGTAAGGAGCGGTTAAGGTAATAATTTTACTGCCATCAAGCCAAGGATAAACTACATTTTTATCAAAATTACCAGCAAAAAGGGTAAGTTTATTAGTATTATCGTACTCAACAGTTTGAATTTTCTGATCTTCAGTATAAATAAGATTATAAGAATTAGCTAGCCAATTGAGATTTTGTAAACTAGAATCGCCGATCCAAAAATTAGTGTCATCTTTAATATCATAAACGTAATAATTGTCTTTTTTAATGTCTCGTGATTGATTTTGAGTTGATTGAGCTGGAGGTGGGGAAATTAAATCTTTTTGAAGGTTAGCGTCGGTTTTAGCTAAATAAAGAACTTTGGTATCATCATCGCTAAAAAGGATGTTTTTAGCTGAAGTAGTAGAGGTAATAGCTTGGATTTCTTTGGGAATAAGAGTAATTTTAGCTTTAATAAGTTGTTCTTCTTGATTTTGCCATTCTTCTTTAATCAGGGTTAATTTTGCAGTAACATCGTATAAGTTTTTGTAATCAGTAGTGGAATCTAGATTGATAAGATAATTAGTATTGTTACTAATATTTTTAGCTAATATTTGGCGGGAGTTGGGAGAAAAAGTAAAAGTGAACTTGGACCAATCTAAATTTGATAAATTTGAACTTAATTGACGAGCTGTATTTTTGGCTAAAAAGTTGACATTATTACTTAATTCAAGTAAGTATAGACCGTTATCTTTAGTGGCTGAAGCTGAAGCAACGGAAAAAACAACTAAGGAACCGTCTGGGCTGACAGCAGGATTAATGGCACCGGTTAAAGTTACAGGTTTAAGATCTGGAGCAGAACGGAAAAGTTGAGCATCGCTTTGATAGACAATCTCTTTTTTAATTTGAATGTTTTTTTGCCAAGGTAAATAACCATCTTTGATAATTTTGATGGTGTATTCGTCTGGAACAAGATTAATAGTATCATCGGTGGCAGTAATTAGACGATCATTAATATAGACAGAAGCGGCTTTAGGGCGGGAAGTGGCAGAAATGATACCAGTAGCTAAAAAGCTAATCTTACCCTTAGTAGAAATTTGGTAACCTCTGGCAAAAAATGAAATAACATAAGTAGCGGTAATGATTAAAATAATGACCAAAAGAATGACGGATAAGCTTTTTTTATCTAGTGTAGACATAGATGTATTATAACTTATAATTGAGGTATGAATTTGTTTAAAAAGCTAGCAATTGATTTGGGAACGGCCAATAGTGTGGTTTGGGAGGCAGGGAAGGGTATAGTCTTAAATGAACCAACAATTGTGGCGGTGGGAATTGAAGATAGAAAAGTATTAGCGGTAGGGAATGAAGCTAAAAAAATGTTGGGAAAAACACCAGAATATATAGAAGTGATTCAGCCGTTAGAAGATGGGGTGATCGCCGATTATGAAGTAACTGAGGCAATGCTTCGTTATTTTATGAAGCAGGTAATGGGAAATAATTGGTTTATTGGGCCTGAAGTGATGGTTTGTGTTCCGGCAGGGGTGACTCAAGTAGAACAAAGGGCAGTAATAGACGCCAGTTTGTCGGCGGGAGCTAGAAAGGCCTATCTTATCGATGAACCTTTAGCAGCGGCGATTGGGGCTAAGATTCCGGTATCTGAGGCCTTTGGTAATATGATTGTAGATATCGGTGGTGGAGCGGCAGAAGCGGCGGTAATTGCTTTAGGAGGAGTGGTGACGCACAAAAGTGTTCGGGTGGGAGGAAATAAACTAGATAAGATGATAATGGATTTTTTGAAGAAGAAGCATAGTTTAGTAATCGGTGATCAAACGGCAGAAACAATAAAAATTCAATTGGGAAGTGCCATTAAACCAAAAAAGCTGGAAACGATGGAAATAAATGGTAGAGATTCCATTTATGGGTTGCCTAAAAATGTGACTGTTAGTTCGGATGAAATTTATGAAGCTTTAAGACCAACCTTGGAGTCGATTATTTTAGTTATAAAAGATACTTTAGAAATTACTCCTCCAGAGTTAGTGGCGGATATTGTTGACAGAGGAATAGTTTTGAGTGGCGGGTCGGCTCAATTAAGGGGTCTAAATACTTTGATAACTCGAGAAATTGGGGTGTCGGCTCATGTGGCAATTGAGCCACAATTTTGTGTGATTAAAGGGACAGGAATTGCCATAGAAAATTTGGACATATATCAGCGGGCGATTAGGTGATATATTTAAAAAAAATATCCTGTAAAATATCAATTTTTATTTTTTGGTGTCTAACTATTATATATATTATGAGTTTTAATTTTAATTTTTATTTTTAAATTATTAATTTTTAATATTTTTAAATAAATTTCCTAATTTATCATTAAAGTAATAGAGTATAATTTTTGTTCAATTAATTAAATTTGGCCATAAAATAATTTTGGCTAATGTAACTTATAAGGGGAGAATCTTAAAAGAGTGATATATTTAAAAAAAATATCCTGTAAATTTTCAGTATAAGAGCAAAATTTAATCAAAAAAATGATTTTTTTGATGATAAAATTAATTAATAAGACTTATAAAATAAAAAATGGTGAAAAAAAATAGCTTTAGAGCTCAAAAAAGGGCGAATATCGATAAGGATTTTAGCCTAAGCTTTTGGAAAATATTCAATATTTCACTGTTTGGCAGAGGGATGACTGAAGTGCTAAAGATAGTGGAAAATTGGCTTGAGTCTGAAGCTAAAAGTAAGTGGATAGCGACGGTTAATCCAGAATTTGTAATGGAGGCTTTAAAAAATGATCAGTTTCGACAGATTTTGAGTCAAACTGATTTAAATGTAGTTGATGGGGTGGGGTTGCTTTGGGCCAGGGAAGTAAAAAATGGTAAAAGCTGGTTTAGGGCGGGAATGGAAATAATTAAAGGAAAACACCGTGAAGGACTGGTATCAGGGTCAGATTTAATCCCAGAATTGTGTAAATTAGCAATAAAGAAAAATTATAAGGTATTTTTCTTGGGAGGATTTAACGATAGAGCCGAGAGAACGGCAAAATACTTTAAACTTCAAATGCCAGGTTTAAAATGTCAGTTTAGTGAAGGTGAACCGAATATAAAAAATGAAGAAGTATTAAAAAAAATAAACGAATTTAAACCAGACATTTTATTTGTGGCTTATGGGATGAAAAAGCAGGAAGAATGGATTAAAAATAATCGAAACAAGGCTGATTTTGGGGTGGCGATTGGAGTGGGAAGGAGTTTTGATTATTATAGTGGAGACTTAAAAAGAGCCCCAAAAATGGTAAGAAAAATGGGAATGGAATGGCTATATTCTTTAGTGAAAGAGCCAAAAAGATTTAAAAGACAATTGGTTTTACCTAAGTTTATGTGGAAGGTTTTAAAGGGCTGATTTCTATCCTATAATCTTGACTTCAATTTTTTTAGAGTTATAATGCTGTGGCTATTACCAAAATATGGTAATAAGTATCGCTCTTTTAAAAAAAGAAAGGAAAGTGGCTATGTTTACTAGAGAAGTGGATTTGGGAAAAATTAAAAACGTGAGTATTTGGGAGTATGAGGAACTAAGGGGAATTGTTAATACTTCCAGTGGGAATCTCTTCCTACTGATGGAGGAGGATGGTGGATTATCTCGGTTTAAAGGATCTTTTCTCAGAAGGGATATAAAAAGAGGATTCCCTCTGAAAAACGGAAACAAAATTCTGGTTAGGCATTTTTGCGACGTTATTGTTGCAAATAATTCTCTTCTATTGTTTCCGGAGACAAAAGACTTTGGGTTTTTCGCCGATGTTCTGGCAGACAGTACCCAAAAAAAATGTGATTACATGTCCTTTAGATCGGCATCGGTTAGAAGTTTCACGGTTATTGACCTTGAAGAATTAACTCTGACTGATGTTAGGATTTTTCCCACCTCGATGCCGAATCCTGAAGATTTTGATTTTTTGAGAGATCCGAAGTCATTTTTGGTTGTTGACGGTAAAAGTCAGAAACTGGTTCGAAATGGGGAAACAATCGACTTGTCGCAAGTTCCGGCTAAAATTAAAATTTCTCCAATGGCGGAGAAACTTATTTTATCGGGGCTGTTAACGCACTAACTTTTTTTAAAGAAGGAGACTATATCTGAATTTGCTTTTTGAAGCAAAATCATTTACTAGTCTCCCTTTTTTTGGTCTAAAACTCTCCAAGTAATTTAATTTCAAGCTTAAGAGTGATGCCGAGTTTTTCTTTGGCTTGAGATTGAATTAGTTGAATTAATTTAAAATAATCGGTAGCAGTGGCGTGGCCATTATTAACAATAAAATTAGCGTGGCTGGAGCTAATTTGAGCATCGCCAATACTAAAACCTTTGAGATTTAATTGTTGATCGATAATTTGGCCGGTAGGTAATTGATTGGGAATATTTTTAAAAACACAACCGAGAGAATTCATGGGTTGAATTGCGGATTTTTTTTGAATAATGTCTTGAACCTGTTTTTGGGCTAAAGATGGGTCACCTGGAGTTAATTTTAAAACTGCACAAACAATAAAGTCGCCGAATTTTTCAAGCGAATCGATAAATTGAGAAAAATGATTTTTGTTAATTCCATGAATGTCGCCAATAATGGCACCGCCGACAGTGGAGGGAATATAGGCAAATTCTTCCAAACCTAAAAGGTGATGATCAAGGCTGTAATTGATTAGAGATGATAGTTGAGTACCAGAAGAAACCCTAACTTTATCCTGATCCATAATCTCCATTTCTTCGGAATCGTTTTTAATAACTAAACCGCGAATGCCAGAATCAGAAATCAAGACATTAGAACCATTTCCTAATATAGTAATAGGTAAATTATTTTTTTGGCCATATTGTAGAGCTTCAACAAATTCATCGGTAGTTTTGGTATGAATGAAAAAATCAGCTGGACCACCAATTTTAACGGTGGTGTAAGGGGCGAGGATGATGTTTTTTTGAATATCCATACTTGTATTATCTCATTAAATTAAATTCTCGTCACAAATTTTTTATGTCTGGTGAATGTGGTCGCCCACGTTCAAGGACACAAAAAATTGTGTCTTCGAACTTAATTTATGTCTTATAAAATAATATTTTTGAGATAATAAAAAATTATGGGTTGTTGATGTGGAAAAGTGGAGAAAATTTGATTTGTCCTATAATTAAATCCCTCTTGTCCTGCGGACATCCTCCCTCAACGAGGGCGGAAGTCTTTTTATTTTTCTCCCTTTGTTAAGGGGAGATGTCTCCACGCTAACGCGGGGAGACAGAGAGGATTTTGATACAATGAATTATGATATTAGGAATAGACCCAGGTTTAGCCAATACTGGATGGGCGATATTAAGCGATGAAAAAACTTTGGTGGAGTGTGGATGCTTAAAAACTAAAATCAGCGACGGATCGGCCTTGAGATTAGATCAGATTTATTGTGAATTAGAAGGATTAATTAAAAAATACAAAATTGAAGCAATTGCTATTGAAACATTATTTTTTGCCAAAAATGCCAAGTCGGCATTAAAAGTAGCGGAAGCAATTGGAGTGATTAAAGTTTGTGGGCAGAGAAATAAAATTGAAGTGGTGGGTTTTACGCCGTTACAAGTTAAAATGGCTTTGGTTGGTTATGGGCGAGCCGAAAAAGAACAAGTGGAAATAATGGTGAGAAATTTTTTGAATTTAGAGAAGAATATTAGTCCGAGTCATGCTTCGGATGCGGTGGCAGTAGCTTTGACTTATTTGTTTACTAATAAAAATTTAGCTATTTGATATAGTTTGTAGATATTGGGATATAGGTTTGGTTTTTATTCGGTTTAGTGTAAAATGGAGCTATGATTTCTAGTCTTAAAGGTGAAATTTTAACTATAGGAAATAATTATTTGGAAATAGAAGTTAGTGGGGTAGGTTATTTGGTTTGGTGTGGATTAAATTTCTTAAAAAGAAAAACAGCGGGTGAAATTTGTCAGATTTATACTTATCAGTCGGTTTCGGAAAATGATATTTCTTTGTTTGGCTTTGAAAGTCGAGATGAGGTTAATCTATTTAAAATGTTGATTTCGGTGTCGGGGGTGGGGCCGAAAACTGGAGCTCAAATAATGGGTCAGGTAAATAGCGAGGAGATAATTAAAGCGATTGGAAATGCTGATGTAGGATTTTTTGAAAAGGTAAAGGGAATTGGTAAAAAAACAGCTCAAAGAATTATTGTTGATTTGAAGTCAAAAATCGGCGGTTTAGGGGAATTGGATTTAACTAAAGACGAAAATAAAAATATCGATGATGATTTGAGTTTAAGTTTAAAACAATTAGGTTTTGATAAAAAAGAAATTGAAAAAGTAGTGGCTAAATTACCAAAAGAATTAATAACTATTGAAGAAAAATTAGAATGGTGTTTAAGTAAAATATGACGGATAAAAATTTAAATCCTAAAGCAGAAGTGAACGAAAAAGTAGTGGAAAAAAGTTTGCGTCCTCAAAAATTAAATGAGTTTATTGGCCAGGAAAAATTAAAAGAACAATTAAAGATTTTTTTAGAGGCGGCCAAAACTCGAGGTGAGGCCTTGGATCATATTTTGTTTTATGGTCCTCCAGGTTTAGGAAAAACAACTTTAGCTTGTTTGATGGCTAAAGAAATGGGAAGTAATATTAAAATGACCTCAGGCCCGGCCTTAACAAGAGCTGGAGATTTAGCCTCGATTTTGACTGGTCTTAAAAAGGGCGATTTTTTGTTTATTGATGAAATTCATAGATTAAATAAATTAGTAGAAGAAATGCTTTATAGTGCTATGGAGGATTTTGCTTTAGACATTGTTTTAGGAAAAGGACCATCGGCAAAAACTGTCAGACTTAATTTACAAAAATTTACCTTAGTTGGGGCAACAACAAGAATTGGATTAATTAGCGGTCCTATGAGAGACCGATTTGGCTATGTCCAACAGTTGGATTTTTATGAAAATAGTGATTTATCAGAAATTATTGAAAGAACAGGGGAAGTTTTAAAAGTAAAAATTGATCCGATAGCAGCCAAGCAGATTGCAAAAAGATCGAGAGGGACTCCAAGAATTGCCAATCGATTATTACGTAGGGTTCGTGATTATGCTCAAATAAAAAATGATGGATTAATTACCTTAAAGGAAGTAGAAGAAGCTTTAAAAATGTTGGGAGTGGATGGGGAAGGGCTCTCTGATGCTGATAGAAAATATTTAGAAGTAATCGAAAAACAATATAATAGAGGACCAGTAGGAGTGGAGAACATTGCGGCGGCATTAACCGAAGATGTGGGAACAATAACAGAGGTTTACGAACCGTTTTTGATGAAAAAGGGACTAATTAAGAGAACACCTAAGGGCAGGGTGTTGACAAAGAAATAAATTATTCGGTTTGGATACCAAGTAACCAAAGAACAGCTTCTTTTCGATAACGGCGATCACCACGAGCATTAATGCGGATAGCGGGGAGTTTGCCTCGTTTACCCCATCTTTTGATGGTTAATTTACTAACGCGGAGTAGATCGGCGACTTCGGCGACGGTTAAAAGGTCGGGAAGATTGTCGATGGAGACTCCATTAATTTTTTTGGGGGTGGATGGTTGTTTCACAAGTTTCTCTTGTGATTCGTTTTGATAGTCCATTGAGTGGCTCCTCTTATATCGGAATAATGATTAATTAATATCAGTAAAACATATTAGATATTAGTGTGTCAATAATCAATTAAAACCTACCCCTAACCCCTCCCTTAAAAAAGGAGGGGGAAATGTTTATTTTTCTCCCTTTGTTAAGGGGAGATGTCACGAAGTGACAGAGAGGATTTTTAGTGTAGAATTGTTTATGGACTATAAAATTGCATTTTTTGGAGTTAAAAGTTGGGAAAGAGAAATTATAGAAAAAAAGATTGCAGGGTTGGATGTTTTTGGGGTGGGGATTTTTGAGGGGGAAATTCAAGATAATTTAGAATTGGCGGCAAAATATGACATTATTTCGCCTTTTATTTATTCAAAAATGGATAAAGAGGTGTTGAATAAATTGCCGAATTTGAAAATGATTGCTACCAGATCGACGGGGATGGATCATATAGATATTAGTGAGTGTGATAAGAGAAAAATAAAAGTAGTTAATGTACCGATTTATGGTTCAAACACAGTGGCGGAATATACTTTTGCTTTATTGTTGGCAATTGCTAAAAAAATAGTAGTGGCTCATCAATCAGTGGAGGATGGTGAATTCAATCCAGAGGGTTTAACTGGAGTGGATTTGTATGGAAAAACTTTAGGAGTAATAGGTTGTGGAAAAATAGGGCAAAACGTGATCAAGATTGCTAAAGGCTTTGGAATGAAGGTTTTAGGAGTTGATGGTAAACAAGATCATCTTTTGGCTAAAAAAGTTGGTTTTAAATATGTAAGTTTAGAAGATTGTTTGCAGGAGTCGGATTTTATAACACTTCATGTGCCAGCTATACCAGAGACATTTCATATGATTAATAAGAAAAATATTAAATTGATGAAAAAGGGAAGTTATCTGATTAATACTTCGCGGGGAGCGGTAATTGAAACTGAGGCAATTGTGTGGGCATTAAATAATAAAATTTTGACTGGGGCGGCTTTGGATGTAACCGAGGAAGAAAATCTTTTGGAAAGTATGAGTGTGGTGATGAGCAGAAAAATTACTAAAGATGATTTACAGGAGGTTTTGAGTTTTCATATGCTTCGAGATCGGGATGATGTAATATTCACGCCGCATAATGCTTTTAATACTAAAGAAGCAATTGAAAGAATTGTAGAAACGACGATTGAAAATATTAAGAACTTTTTAAAGAATTAATTTCTACTAAAATCATCATCAAGGCGAACGATATCGTCTTCAGTTGATGGGTTTGATGGATCTAGATGTTTCCAAATTTCGGCGATTATACCTGGTTTTTTAAAGCCACAAAGCCGATGATTTTCTTTATTTTTGAGGGTAATTGACTCTCCGGTATTTAAGATAAATTCCTGGCCGTTGGCAATAACTTTAACTGGTCCTTGAACTACGTACCATTCTTCGTCTCGTTTATTATGAATTTGAAGAGAAAGTTTTTTATCGGGTTCGACAATAAGGATTTTAGGACTGATAAATTGATTGTTAGATTGGAAATTAGGAAAGAAAAGCTTTAAAAAAGTGTCCAAACAGTCAGCTGAAATATGCCAAAAAGCACCCCATGGCCTTTCTAAATCTTTAGAGGCAATGACCAGTTTATTATCAACTAACCATTTTTCTGTTTGTTCGATTAGCTGGTTTTTTGTCATGCTTATATTATATAATGATTTATATGAAACCAGTCATTATCTGCGGTGGTGTAGGTTCAAAAATGTGGCCAATGAGTCGCAGTACTATGCCAAAACATTTTTTACCGTTGATTAACGGTAAGTCTTTGTTTCAATTAAATTGGGAAGCCTTAAGAAGGAGATTTAGTCCAGAAGAAATTTTTTTACAGACTAATGAAGTTCAAGCTAAAATTGCCAAAAATTTAATTCCAGAAATTATTGAAGAAAATATTTTTATTGAACCAGAAATGAGAAATCAGGGTCCGGCAACTGGATTTGCGGCGGCTCAATTAATTAAAAGAGGCTTTGGAGACGAACCTTTTATATTGGTCCAAGCAGATGTTTTAAGAGAGCCAGATGAGGAATTTTTAAAAATGATTGGAGAAGTGGAAAAATTAGCTGGAGCTAACGATAAATATATTACTGGTGGTTTTGCTCCACAAACTATTGTTAGGGGGGTGGATTATTTGGTTAAAGGAAATTTAATTAGTGAAGAAAATGGGGTCAAAATATTTGAAGTGGCTGATTATATAGATAGAACCGAGGAAGAAAAAATTAAGGAATATTTGGGTGGTGATAAATTGCTTTTACATGCCAATCACACCACCATGACACCAAATAATTTATTAAAAATGTATCAAAAATATAAGCCGGAATGGTATGAGCCATTGGTAGCTATTTCTACTAATGGTGATGTGGTGACTGAATATGGAAAAATGCCAAAAGCAGGAATTGAAGAAGTTACAAAATTGGTTTATAAAAGTGGAGAGGCTTTAGTGGTGGAATTACCTTTTAATTGGGTTGATTTTGGGACTTGGGAATCGGTGGCCAATTATATGAGAGAAAAGAGTATGTATAACCCAGAAGACGTTTTTGAAGTTGAAAGCCAAAATAATTTTGTTTATAGAAAAGACAAAAAATATGTGGCTTTAATTGGGGTAGAAAACTTGGTTGTGATAGATACGGCTGATGGTTTATTGATAACTAAAAAGGATCAAACAGGGAAAGTGGGGACGGTGGTTGATAAGTTAAAAGAAGAAAATAGAAGCGAATTGATTTAAACTAAAAAACCCGCCAAATGGCGGGTTTTAAAAAGTTAAAATAAAAGAATTATTTTAATTCAACTTGAGCACCAGCAGCTTCTAATTTAGCTTTAGCATCATTAGCAGCATCTTTTTTCATGGTACCTAAATCAGCTGGACAGGCATCGACCATATCTTTAGCTTCTTTTAAACCAAGTTCTGGTTTAAATTCTCGAACAGCTTTGATGACGGCAATTTTATTGGCGCCAGCAGAAGTGATGACGACATCAAATTCAGTCTTTTCTTCAGCAGCAGGAGCGGCAGCAGCACCACCAGCAACGGCAGCACCAGCAGCAGCTACAGGAGCAGCAGCGACGGCCTTGACATCAAATTTTTCTTCAAGAGCCTTAACTAATTCGGAAAGCTCAAGAACTGAGAGTTCGGCTACAGAATCGAGTAATTTTTCGATTTTAGCACTTACTTTTTTATCTTCTGACATAGATTTTTAATTTAATTAATAATTAATAGTTTATAAAGTTAAAAGTTTATCAAGTTTTAAACTTATTTTTGTTTTTCAGAAATGGCTTTAAGAGTTAAAACCAATTGAGTTTGGTTAAAACGGAGAGCATAAGCCAATCTTTGGAGAGGATTTTTGAGTCCACCAATAAATTGAGCAATAAGAGTGCTTTTGGAAGGTAGAGTTAAAAAGGTTTTTAATTCATCTAGGGATAAAAGTTTTTTATCGTAGATACCATATTTGAAGGTAGTTTTTTCCTTAGCTTTATTAACTTTATCGATTTCTTTTAAAGGAGCAATTTCATCTTCGTTACAAAAAGTAACAGCGGTGGGACCAGTTAAAACTTCTGGTAGGGTAATGCCTAATTTTTCTAAAGCTCTGGTTAAAAGAGAGTTTTTAACAACTTCGATTGAACCACCAGTATTTTTAACATTGGCACGAAGATCAGTAGTGTCAGCGGCATTTAGACCTTGATATTGAATTAAGGCAACTGATTTAGCGGCACTAATTTTTTTAGCGACGTCTTCGACTTGATTGATTTTTAGTTGAGTAGTCATATTTTTTTATAAAAAAACCTCGCCGAAGTGCGAGGGTAATGTAAAACAAGATAAATTGTTTTGCCTCGGCGGGATTTATTTTTGTACCTGCTGTCTTCGGTTGATGGGTTTATTGTACTAAGAAATAGTTTAAATGTAAAGAATTAAAAAAAGAAGGTCTGGGGAAGCAATGGTTTAAATTGTTTCCCGAGACCTCGGATGTTTATAACGAAGATTGTTCTTTTTGTGGATTTGATAATCGACTTATTTTTGATTTGAGAGCGGCAATAATTTCTGGAGGGAGATTTCTAGGTGATTGAAGAATTAATTCTAACAAAACAAGATTACGACATCTGTTGAGGATAAAATCTTTTATGTCGGGAATTCTATTATTTAGGGCAGAAATAGGTTTGGGTAGATAAATTCTGAAAGCACAGATCCAGTCTGGGATATTGAAGGTGTCGATGGGTCGATGAGAAATTTCGTGGCAGAGTTTTTCTTTCCTTCTTTTTAACAAATGGTTAAAACTTAATTCTCCCACAATGTTAGCGATGGTCATTTTTTCTGGATCTGGTTTTTCTCTCATAAATAATACCTCTCTTCGTATTTTTGGAGTTTTGGACAGACCTAAGGACAATCTAGGGTATAAAGGTGCAAATAACTGGAAGCGCAGGGTTGCTTGGTTATTTTTAGTAACTTTCGGAAGTATAATCTGGTTTAATTTTTTTTCAACTGTTTGTTTATAAAAGAGTAATTTTAAGATATACTACCCTATAGATAAAAATTATAATTTTTCTAATTTATGAAAATATACTTTATCGCATCTTCTCGATTAGTTGGAGCTAATCCAAAACTATATACAAAAATATATAATTATCTGTCCAAGGGTTATAAAATGGTTAGTGATAAGGTGATAAAATGGGTAAAAATGGGAATTAAAGATGTGAGTAACTCGCCGATTAAATTTACTAAAGAAAATTATATTCAGTCGTTGGAAGCAGTTAAAAAAGCAGATGTTGTAGTGATGGAAGTGACTGGTCATAGTATGTCGATGGGTTATTTGATTAGTAAAGCTTTGGAAATGAATAAACCAGTGGTGGCTTTGCATAAAAAAGAATATATTCCGGTGTTTATTAAAGGAATTGGTGATCAAAAATTGATAATTTCGGAATATGGAGAAAATGATGTGGAAGAAGTAATTGAAAAGGCTTTAAAAAAGGCTAATAGTTTGATTGATGTTAGATTTAATTTTTTTGTGAGTCCAAAAATTTTGAATTATTTAGATTGGGTGGCTTCAAAAAAAATGTTGCCCCGATCAGTATTTTTGAGAAATTTGATCGATCGTGAGATGAAAAAGGATAAGGAATTTAAGAATTAATTTTTTGTCTAAATTTATTTTTAGTTTTTAGCCAATAGGGAGATTGACGGCAAATTTTTTTAGAATCAGATGGATTTTTAAGAATCGATTTGACTAATTCTTCAAGAAAAATGGTGTTTTGTGAACCTTTTACTAAAATAGTTTCTCCACCAGTAATTTTTTCTTTTAAAAATTCAGCCGCAGTCCACCAGTTATCGAATTTTTGAGATTTATCACCAAAATATTTAGTAGTTTCTGAGCCAACACTAATAATTAGATCGGCTGATTTTAAAGCTTGTTGATATATTTTTTGATGTTCTTCTGAAGTGGTGTGGCCGATTTCTCTCATGTCGCCTAAAACAGCAATTTTTTTGCTTTTGAAATTGGATAAAAATTTAAGTAATTCGGAACAGGCAATAGGGGAGGAATTGTAAGAACTATCAATAATAGTTGTGTTTTTAATTCCTTCTAGAATAGAAGAACGTGATGGCGGTAAAGAAAAATTTTCTTGAATATTTTTAATAGCATCACTAGCTTTGATATTAAAAACTTGAGCCAAGCTAAGGGCAGCTCCAAAGCTAATCTGATAAACGTCGGGAAGATAAAAATTAGTGAATTTAATTTTAGTTGGAGTAACGTTAATTATATTTTTATTTTTGGTATATTTTTGGACTAATTTATCTTGATTATTAATAATGGCAATTTTGGCCTGGTTAACTAATTTTGCTTTTTCTTGAGCAATTTGTTTGAGTGAATCAAAATTATTTAGATGAACTGAGCTAACATTGAGAAAGATACCAATATTTGGCTTGACTATTGATAATAAATATTCCATATTTTTTGGCCAAGAAGCAGAATCAATACCCATTTCTAAAATTAAAACATCATAGGATTGCCAATTAGTAAGATATCTTATGGGTGAAAGAACGATTATTGATAACCAATCAAAAAAATTATAATTATTAGGTTTGAGATTAAGTATGCTTAAGGGTAGTCCAGATTCAGAGTTGCAATTATTGTTAGTTTTTATTTTATATCTTTTAGGAAAGATTGATTTACAGGCGATAAGAGTGGAACTTTTTCCAGCAGAGCCAGTAATACCAATAATATCTAATTGTTTCTTTTTGATTTTTTGAATAAATCTAACTTTAGAAAGTTGAAGTTTTGCAAAAAACTTGATGTAATTTAAAACCAGGAGTGAGATGTTTTTTTTCATATAATTTTTCTTTTAATTGATGAGTGTAGTGAGCAAATAAGAACATGAATGGGAATACCTAAAGTGGCACATAATTTGTAAGCTGAACAGGGGTCTTTGATATTAGGTGAAATAATAGTAACTTTGTCACCAATTTTAGCATCAATAGTTCTAGGGATTTTAACTATAGTCATATTCATATTAATATTCCCGACAATAGGGCATTTGGTATCTTGAATTAAAAAAGAAGCATTATTGCTTAGTCTATAAGGAATGCCTTCGTAATAACCGGCAGTAATAATGCCAATAAGTTCATCTTGCTTGGCAATATAACTACCACCATAACTGACTTGAGAACCAGATTTGATTTGTTTGATTAAGGCTAAACGAGAAGTGAAATTTAAGGCTGGTTTTAAAAATAATTTTTGAGTGCGAGCTTCGGTGGTGTGATTTCCAAAAGGGGAATAGCCGTAAAAACCAAGACCAAGACGAACAAGATTGAAATAAGAATCATGAGTAATAGAAGCACCGGCAGTGGCAGATATATGTTTGTATTTAAATTTAAAACCAGACTTTTCAAAAAGAGAAACCATTTCTTTAAATAATTTAATTTGACGGTTAGTAAAGCTTATTTTTTGGGGATCACTGGCTTGAGAAAGATGAGAATAAATGCCTTCGACTTTGAGATGGGGATATTTTTTGAGAGTGGTAATAAATTGGGGAATATCTTTCTTTTGAAGACCAAGGCGACACATGCCAGTGTCCAATTTGATATGGACTTTGGCGTTAGATTGATGTTTATTTAAAGCTTCAAGAGATTCGATATCGTAAACGGTGAAGGTAAAAGGCAGTTTTTTCCAGACTTGATAGTTTTTGGGATCGGTATAACCCATGATCATAATAGGAGTTTTGATGTCCTGTTTGTAAAGTTCATAAGCCTCGTAAAGAGAATCAACCATAATATAAGGAATGTTTTTAAAATGTTTGTCAATGATTTGAGCTACTTGAGATAAGCCATGTCCATAGGCATTAGATTTTAAAACGGGGCAGATATAGCAATTAGGATTGATTTTTTGGAAGTAATTATAATTATTAATTAGAGCAGAAGAATCGATAGTTATTTCATTTAAAGTTTGGTATTCAGACATGACTAATGATAACATATTGACTTTGTAAGTCAATAATTAGGTATAATATTTGTGTTTGCAATTAAAAATAATTACTGCTATAATAGCGTTATGAAAAAAATAAAGGTTTTACTTTTAATGGGTGGGGGAGGAACTGAACATGAAGTGTCGTTGTCTTCTGGAAGAGAAGTTTTTAAAAATATCGACTTGAATAAATATGAAGTAAAAACTTTGGTGGTGGAAAATAAACAAATAAATATTGAAGAAATTAAAAAAAATGATCCAGATGTAGTCTTTATTGTGATTCATGGAAGTATTGGAGAAGATGGAACAATTCAAAAAATTTTGGAGGAAAATAAAATTAGATTTACTGGTTGCGGAAGCGAAGCTTCAGCCTTAGGAATGGATAAAAGCAGATTTAAAGAATTAATGAAAAAAAGTGGATTACCAATTCCTGTGGGAATAGAAATAGTCAAAAATAAAAATATTGATTTGGAAGAAATAAAAAAAATAGCCAAGAAATTGGTAATTAAACCAGTAAGTCAGGGTTCGAGCGTAGGAATAAGTATAATTGATGATTTTAAAAAAATAAGTGAAGCAGTAAAAATGGCTTTTAAATATGACGATAGAATTTTAATAGAAGAATTTATTGATGGAATAGAAGTTTCGTGTGGTGTTTTAGGTAACGAAACCCCCACATCTTTACCGGTGGTTGAGATTTGTCCAAAAAATATTTTTTTTGATTATGAAGCTAAATATACTGATGGAAAATGTGAAGAAATTGTTCCAGCTAGATTATCTAATGAAATAACTAAAAAAATTCAAGAATATTCAATAAAGGTTTTTAAATTAATTAATGGCAGAGGTTTTGCTAGGGTTGATTTTATTATAAGAAATAACGAACCAGTAATTTTAGAGATAAACACAATTCCAGGGTTAACTCCAAATTCACTTTTACCAAAAGAGGCAAGAGCAGCTGGAATAAGTTATCCAGAATTGTTGGACAAGATGATTGGACTGGCATTGAAATAATAGGAATCTTTTTTAGGCTGATTTTTGAATAATTGCTATATTTTATTATTATTGATACAATCACTCGCAATATTTTTTAATATTGTTTTATATATTAGTATATAAAAATGCTGGCAATTAATTTGCGCTAGCAGGGATTTGTACTTTTATAATTTGTTTGTGATGATAAGTCAAGAAAGGGTGGTTTGAAATGGCAAATTTTAGTAAAAGTGATATTGAAAGGATAATCCAAGAGGCAAATACGGTTGAGAAAGTAAAACAACTTTGCAGAAAATATAGTATTTCCAGTGAGGTTGGAAAAGCAGCACTGAAGAGATGGGAAGAACTTTCTTTAGAAGCGGTGGAAGAAGCAACCACACCTGAGGAAGCAAGGATAGCTTGTCGTAATTCTCCTTATGGTAGTGAGGCTGAAAAAAAAGGAAAGAAAAAATGGGAAAAACTTTCCTTAAAAGAGGTGAGAAAAGCAAATACGCTTGAGAAGGTAGAGAAAGCTTGTCATAGTTGTCCCTATCTCAGCGAGGCTGAAAAAAAAGGACTGAAAAAATTGGAAAAATTTTACTTGAAAGAGACAAAAAAGCAACTACGGTTAAAAAAGCGGCATTAGTCAAGATTCTATCCCTAATAGATTAAATAATCACAAAACAAACAAAAAGACTGCATAAAAATTGTGTATATTTTACACAGTAATTAGCAGTCTTTTTTATTTTTATTTATAAGTTGACGATCTTTACTTTAACACAAGGGCCCATGGTGGCGCAGAGAGCCAATTTTCTGATTTTATTAGCTTTGACAACTTTAATTAGTTCACTAATATTAGCAACAACTTCTTCGTCTTTTTGAGAAATTTTACCAACAACAACGTGAACAACAGGAGCTTTCTTTTCAGTTTTCAAAACAGTTTTTGCAGCTGAAAGTTTTTTAACTGAATCTTCTGGTTTGTCGGTTAAAGTACCATTCTTAGGATTTGGCATTAAACCTTTTGGTCCTAAAATTTTAGCTAAAGGTAAAAGTTTGGGCATAGTAGCTGGAGTGGCAATCAAAATGTCAAAATTAATTTTGCCATCTTTAAGTTCAGCTAAGATAGTGTCATTTAAAATGACAACCTTTTTACTGGCAGTTTCTAAATGAGGGAAATTAATTTCACCAACATTACCGAGATCGAGAATAGTAACGTGAGCTTCAACTTTACCATCAAATTTAGATAAAGAAGTTTCTTTAACTAATTTAACAGCCTCATCGAGAGGGTAGTATTTATTAACATCGATTTTAGCTTTGGCAGCTAAATATTTTTTGGATCGCTTTTTAGCGACTTTAGTGGTGGCAGTAGTTTCTTCAACAGCAGTTTCTGCGGTTTCAGCAACAACTTCTTCGGCCTTTTGAGTATCGTCAGTTTTGACAATCTCTTCCACTTTGGTTTGTTCTTTGGCTTTTTTAGCCTTGTTTTCTTGAGTGGTTTTGCTCATTTGTTTTTATTTAATAAATAATTAAGGAATAAATCCCTCTAAATCTCCCTTTGACAAGGGAGACTTTTTAGATAATCTCAACACCCATAGATTTGGCAGTGCCCATGACTGATCTTTTGGCTGCTTCTAAATCTTTAGTGTTTAAATCGACAATTTTAGCTTTTGCAATTTGCTCGACTTGAGCCATGGTTAACTTACCGACTTTTTCTTTGCCAGTAGTGCCAGCGCCTTTAGCGATGCCACTTATTTTTTTGATCATATCAGAAACTGGAGGCTGTTTTAAAATGAATTCGAAAGAACGATCTTCAAAAATAGTGATAACTGCAGGGATAATGGATCCACGCATTTCTTTAGTTCGGTCATTAAATTCATTACAGAAATCCATGATCTTGATACCTTGAGGACCAAGAGCAGTACCGACTGGAGGAGCTGGATTAGCGCTACCTGCCGGAATAGTTAATTTAACAATTGTTTTTATTTTTTTAGCCATTTTTTTAGTTTTAAAGTTATAAAGTTTATCAAGTTATAAAGTTAGAGTTCTTTAGAAACCTGTAAGAAGTCGAGTTCGACTGGAGTTTCTCGTTCGAAAATGGAAATCAAAACTCTAATTTTACCTTTTTCTTGGTCAATAGATTCGATAGTACCAATAAAATCGGCAAATGGACCGTTGATAATTTTAACGACATCACCAATAGCAAAAGGAGTTTGAAATTTTGGTTTGTCTTCTTCTGTAGTTTGAAGAATTTGATCAACTTCCTTTTGGGAAATAGGGGATGGAGTGTTTTCAATACCAATGAAACCAGTGACTCCTTGAGTGGTACGAACAGTAACCCAAGCATCATCATCCATAACCATTTGAACTAAGACATAACCTGGAAAGGTTTTTTCTTGAGATTTAACTTTTTGACCACGACGAATGATCATTTTACTTTGAATAGGAACGATGGCTTGGAAGATTTTATCTTCAATTCCCATAGTTTTGATTCTGGTTTTTAAAGCCTCAATAGCTTTGTATTCATGACCGGAATAGGTATTAATGACATACCAAGCGGCATCGATACTAGGTTCAAAAGGAGAGAGTTTAAATAAAAACTCTTTTTTGTTAGTTTTTGTAGATGTTTTTGGCATAATTATTTTTTAATTGTTCCAGTGGTAGAAGCGACCGTTGGAAGAGGAATAATTGAAGGTTCGGCGGCTTGTTCAACAGTGGCCGGAGTCTGATTTTTAAAGTTACCAATTAGGGCGAAAGACTTGGTAAACAGATAATCAAAACCTCCCAAAATTAGGGAGATTACAATCGAGATTGATATTACCACAATTGTAAGCTGAATTAAAGTATCTTTTTTAGGCCATGAGATGCTTTGAAAAACTTCTCGCACTTCTTTAAAGAATTTAATGATTTTTTGCATGAAAGTATTATAACAAAACCCCTTTGTTTCGCTTCGCTCAACATCTCCCCTTGATAAAGGGGAGAAACATAATAAGATTAAAATGTGAAATATATTACTGATATTAAAGCTAAAACTAATAAATTAAACATAAGATATTTAGAATCTTTAAAAAAGGTGGCAAGGAATAATAGAAGTAAGCCAACTCAAGCAGAATTTATAATGTGGCAACATTTAAGAAAAAATAAATTTGGTTGTAAATTTACGAGACAAAAACCGATTAATAGATTTGTTTTGGATTTTTATTGTTCTAAATTATTGTTATGTATAGAAATAGATGGAGAATCTCATTTAAATAGACAAAATTATGATCTAGAAAGAGATAAATTCTTAGAAAATTGTTTAGGTATTAAAACAATTAGATTTAGTAATGATGAGGTTTTGAATGATTTTTTGAAAGTAAAAGAAAAACTTCTCCCCTTTATCAAGGGGAGATGTCACAAAATGAAATGAGTGACAGAAGGGTTTTAAACACCGCGGAATTGTTGCAAAATTCAATTTTGATACATTTTAGTCTATTGACTCGTACTAGTGGTGGTGGATATGATGATTAACATACACTATAAATAGTGTTTTATTAATTATAATAAAAATTACAAAATGCTGTGTCCATATTGTGGTTTTGATGAATCAAATGTTTTGGAAAGTCGTGAGGCAGAAGATGGAAAAGTGACGAGAAGACGAAGGGAATGTTTAAAGTGCAAAAAGAGATTTACAACTTATGAAAGAATCGGGAGCGTGGAGCTAAAAGTTATTAAAAAATCAGGGAGAGTTGAAGATTATTCTCGAGAAAAATTAGAAAAATGTATAGATAAGGCTTGTTGGAAACTGACGGATGAGGAAAAAAATAAATTAATTGATGAAATTGAAATGAAACTTTTAAACTGGCCAAGTGTGGAAATTCCCTCGAAAGAAATTGGAATGATGGTGTTAGAAAAATTAAAAAATATTGATCCTATGGCATATATTAGGTTTGCTACTGTTTATTTGGATATAAATGAAATAAATGACTTTAAGGATTTATTAGTTAGTTTTGAAAAATTTCGGCCAAAGGCCGATCAGCCTATGGCTGAAATTAGCAGTTTTAAAAATAAAAAATGACAGATATAAGCAGGCAAAACATAAATGAAAATGAATTATTAGAACCAAGTCTTTCACTTAATGCTAAATATATTGCCGAAACTAGGTATTCTAGAAAAGATGAAGATGGAAAATCTATAGAAACAGTTAAAGATATTTTTTGGCGTGTAGCAAGTAATGTGGCCAAAGGAGATGCAGTTTTTGGAGCTAATGAAGAACAGATTGATAGACAGGCCAAGTCTTTTTACCAATTAATGGCAGAACAAAAATTTCTACCAAATACTCCGTGTTTGGTTAATGCAGGAAAGACCCATCAGCAATTATCGGCTTGTTTTGTACTGCCAATAGATGATTCGATGGAATCAATTTTGGAAACCATGTCAAATATGGCTTTGATTCATAAAAGTGGCGGTGGAACTGGTTTTTCATTTTCAAGACTTAGACCAAGCGGGGATTATATTAAAAGTAGCGGTGGAACAACTGTTGGCCCGGTAAGTTTTATGCAGGCCTACAACGATGTAACGGCTCAAATTAAACAAGGTGGAGTACGACGGGGAGCTAATATGGGAATGTTGTCAATTGATCATCCAGATGTACTTCGATTTGCAGTGGCAAAGCTTGATGAATGGAGTTTGACTAACTTTAATATATCGTTGGCAGTGACTAATTCTTTTATGGAAAGAATTGAAATCGATAAAAAATTTGCAGATGACGATTCTATTCCTGAAGAAGCGGTTGAAGAAATTAGAATTGCCGAGCAAAACAGAAGTGCCGACGAAAGATTAAGAGAGGTAGAGGCTGGAATTAAAAAAGTCTATGATTGGGCTAAAGCCACTAAAGAAGGTGAGGGTTATGATCTAATTAACCCAAGGACAGGTCAGTCGACAATGAAATTAAATGCTTATAAAGTATTTAATTTGATTACCAGATTAGCTTGGCAATTTGGTGATCCGGGATTGGTTTTTATTGACAGAATGAATGAATCTAGTTCAAATCCAATACCGAGCGTAGGAAAAATTGAAGCAACTAATCCTTGTGGAGAACAGCCGCTTTTGCCTTACGATGCTTGTAATTTAGGAAGTGTTAATTTAAGTAAATTTGTCGAAGGATCGGACATAAATTGGAATGGATTGAAGGAAACAATTAAAATAGGGGTTCACTTTTTGGATAATGTGGTAGAAATTAATGATTTTCCGGTTCAAAAAATTAAAGAAATGGTAAATAGCACTCGAAGAATTGGAGTGGGAGTGATGGGTTTTGCTGATGCTCTTTTTAAATTGGGAATTAAATATGATTCAGAAGAAGGAATTGCTTGGGCTGAGAAAATAATGAAATTTGTAACCGAATCAGCTAAAGAGGCAACCCAAGAATTAGGAGTAACCCGAGGAGCTTTCCCATTATGGGAAAAGAGTGTTTATTTCAACACTGGTTATAGACCAAGGAATATGGCTTTAACTACCATTGCTCCAACTGGAACCATCAGCATGTTGGCTGATACTAGTTCAGGAATCGAGCCAGTGTTTTCTTTGGGTTATCAAAAAAATACGGTTGAAGGTAAAACATTGTATATAGTCAGTCCAATTTTGGTTGAAGAGCTTAAAAAGAGAAATATTTACAGTGAAGAATTAATTGAAAAGATTGTTAAAAATGGGGGAATTTTGAAAGGAATAGAGGAAATACCAGAAGACTTAAAATCATTATTTATCACCGCTTTGGAAATTGATCCGGAATGGCATATTAGGGTTCAAGCAGCTTTCCAAAAATATACCGACAATGCGGTGTCTAAAACAATTAATTTACCAGAAGAAGCCACAGTTGATGATGTACGAAAAGCTTATTTAAAATCTTATTCATTAGGAACAAAAGGAATTACTATTTACAGGAGCGGTTCAAGATCTTTTGAGCCAATGCAAAAAGTTAAAGCTAAAGAAGGAAAAGTTGAAGAAAAAATAATTAATGTTCAACCCAAGAAAAAAGCCACTCCAATAATGGCCAGAGGGGTTAGATTAAAGAAAAAATGTGATTTGGGAAGTGTTTATACTTCTATTTTTTATGAAGCCGGTGATGGTCCAGTGGAAGTCTTTGTTAATTTAGGTAAAAGTGGTGGTTTTATGTCAGGAGCGGCTGAAGCGACCGGTAGACTAGCCTCTTTAGCCTTAAAATATGGGGCTAGTTTAGATGAAATTGCAGATGAAATGGTGGGAATAGCCTGCGGCCAAAAAGTGGGTTTAGGATCGGGGACAGTTCTAAGTATGTTTGACGCAGTTGGTAAATCACTTTTAGAAGTATCAAGAGGTGAACAATTAGATATTTTTGCTTGCGAAAAAGGTTCTATTGATACGAAAGCAATTGAAAGTATTAGAGTCAAACAAGCCGATTTGGAAAGCAAGGCTATTTCTTGTCCAGATTGCGGTAGTCCTTTAAGAGCTGAAGAAGGATGTTTTAAATGTACTAATGAATTTTGTGGTTATAGTAAATGTTCATAAATAAATATGAGTGAAGAAAGTGACAGAGGAAGAACACAAGGAGAATGTCTTCTTGATGTTAGTAAAAATTCGCCTTTTGTTGAGGCAGTTGGTTCGATTGATAGATTTCAAGCCAGTCTAGGATTAGCTAAGGTAAAAATGACAAACACTGACGAAAAAAAGAGATTTTCTCAAATGGAGAAAGATTTATATGAAATTATGGGTAGTCTATACATGGGTCAAAGTTGGGCTAATGGGGATAAAAAAATAGAGCAAATAGACAAAGAGATTGAATCGACAAAAAAAAGGATTAGTAACCTTGAGGGATTTTTGATTCCAGGCGAAAATGAAATTGAAGCTAGAATAAATTTATGTAGAACGGATTGCCGAGAAGCAGAAAGACGATTAGTTAGTTTAAAAATTGATAGGGAAGAAAAAGAAAACCTGAAATTTGATCTAAATGTACTTAAATATTTTAACCGATTATCATCCTTATTAAATTTAATGTGGAGGTCGAAATTTTAGTGATAGAATAGATTTATCAAGAGGGAATCAGGTTAAAATCCTGAGCTGTGCCGCAACCGTATAGCCGGATAACTAAAACTTTCGAGCAAGAGTAATATGAATAATTTAGAAAATAAAAAGTTTTACGACATAAATAAAAATGATTTAAGTGAAGTGGCGGGGGCTTTTTTAGAAGAGGGAACAAGTGATGATTTAAGAAAAAGAATAAATATTTCTGATCTTTATCCAGAAAGTAAAATTGAAAAGGATAATTGGGAATATAACGAACACTCTGAAGAAGAAAGAGAGGCGACAATTAATATTTTTGAACTAGGGAAAAAGGGTTATAATTTGGTTATTTGGATAAGTCCTGATGATGGGGGAAAAGTTTATAAAGAGGGAAGATTGAATATGGAATTTCCTATTTTTGGGGAAAGAGAATGGGCAATTTATGGAAGACATATGCCATTACTTTGTGATGAAAAGGAGTCTTTTGAATTGGCAAAAAGATTATTAGACAACAATGGTTTTTCACTTAGAGAAATTAACTGCAAAGAAGATGTTAGAACTCAACCAATAGCTTTTAAAATAGAGGAAGTTGATGATTGGATAAAAAAATGCAGGGAATTAATGCCGGAGTTTTCAGAAATTTGGGATTTTGTTGAACAGGGGAAAGATGTAGAAAATAAAATAAAAATGGAAAAAGATGTGAGAATGGCAATGAAAATGGCAGAAGGTGATAACTATTTATTTGAAAGTATTATGGCTAGAATGGGAAATGAAATTAATGCTGAGGGTGGCCATGGTAGTTCTTGGGGTGGAGTAGATAGTGATAGGGGTATGATTATTTCGGTTAATTCTAGTGGAGAAATCTCTTATCAAATGGGAAGCACAGAAGGATTAACTTTTTGTAAAAAATGTGGTTGCTGGTATTCTGGTGACAAATGTCCATTGTGTGGTTGATATATTTTGATATACAAAAAGATGTCTTTTGATCTATTTATTTGACCCAGTTTGTTTAATTGATTAAAAGTTAGGAGTAGTTTAACCTGTCTTAGATTATAAATTCTATGCAAAATGGCAAAGCAGGAAAAATTAAAAGTTAAATTATTGAGTTATACGGTAAATCCAGAGCAAAATATTGTGGCGGCTATTAGACAATGTTATGCGGCAATAGGAGCAAAAGAATTAAAAGAAAAAACAAATAAAGAAACGAGAGAAAGATTAATAAAACAAGTGATAGCATCTGGTCACACATCTACTTTGGAGCATGCCAGTTTTACTTTTGCTGTTGAAGGAATTAGTAGAGTGACGGAAATTCAATTAATTAGACATAGAATTGGTTGTTCTTATTCGATTCAGTCAGGTAGATATGTTAAAAGAAATGAAGCTTCTTATGTGATTCCACCGGCAATATTAAATAGTGATAAGAATGTTTTGAAAAAAGTAAAAAAACATTTTGAAAATGCTCAAAAACTTTACAGTGAATTAATTGATTTAGGAATTAAGGCGGAAGATGCTAGATATTGTCAACCGCAGGCATTAAAAACTAAGATGGTGGTGACAATGGATGCCAGAGCTTTACTTCATTTTCTTACTTTAAGATGTTGTCGAAGAGCTCAATGGGAAATTCAGTTATTGGCTAACGAAATGTTGAAATTGGTAAAGAAAAAGGCACCAATTTTATTTGAAAATACAGGTCCGAGCTGTGTGTCACAAGGAATATGTTTTGAAGGAGATATGAGCTGCGGACTTTGGAAAACGATTAAAGGAGCAGAATTAAAAAAGAGGATAAAAGAAAATGAATAATAAAGGTAAATTTATTGTAATTGATGGAATTGATGGAGCTGGAAAAGGAACGCAGACAGAATTGTTAGTTGAAAGACTCAAAAAAGAAAATAGGGAAGTGGTAGTGGATGATTATCCCCATTATGAAACTAGCTTTTGGGGAAAACATGTCGGTAGGATGTTAACTGGGGAGTTTGGAGAGCTTTTTAGTATTAATCCATATTTAGCCGTATTACCTTATATGTTAGACGAGGAAGATGGAAGTCGAAAAATAATTAGGCCGGCTTTAGAAAGTGGAAAAATAGTAATATCAAATCGATATTTTACTTCTAATGTTCATCAAATTGCTAAAAGGCCGGAGGGTGAAAGAGAAATTTATGCTAATTGGTTGTGGGAGGCTGGATATAACCAAATGGGAATTATAAAACCAGATTTAATTATAGTTTTATTAGTGGATCCTTTGATTTGTAAAGAAAATATTTTAAAAAAGGCAGAAAGAAATTATACAAAAGGAAAGGGAATGGACCAGGCGGAAGAAAATTTTAATCACCAAATGGAATCAGCAAAAGAGTATCAAAAAATGGCAGAAAAAGAGCCAGAAAGATGGGTATTAATAGACTGTTGTAGAGATGGTAAATTATTATCAAGGGAAGAAATAAATAATATTCTTTTTGAAGAAATTAAAAAAAGGAATTTATTAGGAGAAGATCTTTAAATGAGAGGAACAAGGTAATTTGTTGTAAAATCACTTTATGATAGATGAACAAGTTAGAGACTTAATTAAAAAAGAAGAAGAAAGACAAGAGAAATTAGTTCACTTAATTCCCAGTGAAAACTTTGCCTCTGATGAAGTTAGAATGGCGTTGGGAAGCTGTTTAACTAATAAATATGCCGAGGGTTATCCTGGCAGAAGATATTATCAGGGCAACGAATTTATAGATCAAATCGAAAATTTGGCTATTGAGAGGGGTAAAAAGGTGTTGGGAGTGGAACATTTAAATGTTCAGCCATATTCTGGAAGTCCAGCTAATAGTGCTGTTCAAATGGCATTATTGGAACAAGGGGATAAAATTTGTGGATTGAAATTATCGGCTGGCGGACATTTAACTCATGGTCATCCAAAAATTACTTTTTCAGGAAAATTTTTTGAAAGTGTGCAGTATGATGTGGAAGAAGATGGACGAATTGATTATGATAAGTTGGAAAAATTGGTTTTAGAAGAAAAACCGAAAATGATTATAGCCGGGACTACGGCTTATCCTTATATTTTAGATTTCAAAAGATTTGGGGAAATTGCTGATAAAGTTGGAGCTTGGTTGGTGGCGGATATTTCTCATATTGCTGGGCTAGTGGTTGGCGGAGTTCATCCGAGTCCAAATGAATATGTTCATGTTATTACTTCTACAACTCATAAAAGTTTAAGAGGTCCACGGGGGGCAGTGATTGGAATTACTAAAAAAGGAATGGAAAAAGATGTTGATTTGGCTAAAAAAATTGATCGAGCCGTTTTTCCAGGTTTACAAGGCGGTCCACACGAAAATCAAATAGCTGCTTTGGCGGTAGCTTTTAAAGAATGTGATACGCCAGAATTTAAGGATTATGCGGCTCAGATTGTTAAAAATGCTAAAGTTTTAGCTGAAACTTTACGAAAAAATGGGTTAAAAGTTTTTGGGACGGAAAATCATTTAATGGTGGTGGAGGTGGGTTTTGAAAAAGGCAAAGATGCGGCAGTAAAATTGGAAGAAAATGGGATTGTGGTTAATGCTAATACAATTCCTCATGATACAGCTGGTCCCTTTAGACCATCTGGAATTAGAATTGGAACTCCAGCCATGACAACCAGAGGGTGGAAAGAAAAAGAATTCGAGGAATTAGGAAATAAAATTGCAGGGATAATAAAGAATTTATAAATTTTAAATTCTCGTTACAAATTTTTTATGTCTGGTGAATGTGCGGTGCACGTTCAAGGCCATAAAAAATTGCAACTTCGGATTTAAAATTACGTCTGTGAACTCTAAGTTTATTTCTTATCTTTCTTGAATTTTTTGTTTAGGAAAGCAAGAATCTTGCCATTGTCGATGTCCCAGCGATTAAGGAAGAAAATGTAGATTATTTCGAAGATACCTATGGTGTTGACGTTTAGTAAGAGGATAAACCAAATGAGCTGTCTTTTATTGGCAGATTTCCAAAGAGCAAGACCTTTCCAGACTAGAGTCCAGATTAAAAGAGGAAGATAAAACTGAGGTTGGCTTAGAAAGGAAAGAATATTATTCATAATTAATTGATTATAGCAGAATTATTTTTTGTTTGATCTAAATATAAAAATAAATGCAGGAATTAAAAGGATGAAACCGAGAAATTCAAAGATTTGTGGCCAGAAGAAAAGATAAACAGTAGTTGGGTTGTTGGAGGGGATTTGCCAACCATTGGCCCAGTTATTGACTAAGGTATGGTTTTTTAAAAAGACTGGTTTAAAACCTTGAAAATAAAAGGCAATCCAACCTTTATGAAAAGATTGAGGGAGAACTAAATATTTATTGTTAGTTTGATTGAATTTTACTTTATAATAAAAAATATTTGATTTTGCAGACAAATAATTGTTATTGGGTGACTGATAATCATTAATTAGAGAAATATTATTTTGATAAGGATAAATTTCTGGATTTTTAATATCATTTATTGATAGATTTTGATTAAAACTGGGATTATCAAAAAGAACAGTTAACCCGGTGTCAAATGAGAAGTTTTCCATTTTAGGAATTAAGAACCAACTGGTTTGCCATTCGTCAGATTTTTTTAATTGGTTTTTGAAAAAATAATAGCGGTTAAGATTATCAAAAGCAGAAATGATGGGAGTTTGACCTTTAGTATTTCTAGATTCTATTTTTAATAAATAATCTTGATCAAATTTTATGTCAGGGAAGTTAAATCCTAAAAGGTTGTGGGAAAATTTATTTTCGAAATGGAAATATAGTTGATTAGAGGTAATAACTTTGGTAGTTTTGTTTTCGGTCAGTGCTCCATGTTCTAAAGAATATATAACAGAAGATGAATCTGGTAGTTGTTTTGGATAAAAATTTGGATCGAAACTACTGATAGGATATTCTTCTTCGATATTGTTAGTGGTATAAACTTGGCTAGGTCTAATATTTTGATAAATATAGATGGAACCAATATTTTTAACTAGTTTAAGATTGTCGATTTGATTTAATAGTTCGAATTGAGTAGAACTAAGTTTTGCATAGGTTAGTTCGTCGGTAAAATAAATATTTCGATCAAAAATTACATATTCAATTGAGTATTTATCAATAATTTTATTTAAAGCCTGAGGATTTTTTTGTTGAATAGCGGTGTTTAATTCCCAATAATATTTTTCATTTTTGAGACTCCAAACATCAAAGGCTCTATCTAAAATTGGTTGTTTTAATCCATACCAGAGAAAACCAGAGCCTTTAACCCCCCAACGATAAGTGGTCCAACCCCAAAAAGAACCTTGGGGAAGATTCATAATTCGGGCGGTTGGAGAAATTTGGTTAAAATATTTAATCAACTCTAAATAATCATTGGGAATATTTTGTTTAATTAGAGGAGAAAAAAATTGACCTTGGAAAACAGGAAAAATAAATTTGAATAAAGAAAAAATAAAAAATAGACTTAATATAGCTTTAGAAAAGCTAGGGGAGTATTTTATTTTTTTGAAAAAATTAAAAGAACTCTCTAATCCAAAAGCAATAAAAACAGAAAAAACAAAAGCAGTGGGGACAAAAAATTTAGTCCAAGGAGATCGAAATATTTGATTTAAAACAGGAATTTGACGAATAAAATAATTTATTTGAGAAAAAACAGGAGTAGCGGAAAGTAAAGCAATTGAAGATAATAAGAAAATTAAAACGAGAGAAATTTTTATGGGTGATTTTTTAAGTTTAGAAATGAAATAAATTAGACCAATAATGACAAAAATGGAAACTAAATAGCCACAAATAAGGTTGTATTTATTGGAAAAGTAAACATTCCATGATGGGAAAAGAGTATCGTAATTGTTAGGGAAATCAACATAATAGTTTCTTAATATTAAGAAGTCGCCGATAGTACCACGATTTTGGTTACGGTCAAAGGTTTCTTGATTGGCCATGTAGTTGCCAAAACTTTGAATGGTGTTATTAAGATCATTTTTGAAATAATAGGCCAGTGGTAATAACCAAAAAGAATTAATAAGGATTAGATTTATAAGAAAAACAAAATGAACTTTGAGAGTAGTTTTATTAAAATTAGAAATTAAATTGGAAATTAAAATAATTAAACAACAGATAAAATAAACTATAAAAATTGTTTGGACATAGAAACTAGGAATGGCCAGAAGATTTATTAAAATTAAATATACTAGATTTTTACGGTTTGGAGTTTTTAAATAATTCCAGAGAAGAAAAAAGAGAGCTGGAAAAAATCCCCAAAAAGTAGCAAATGGTTCAAAAGTTACCCAAAAATATTGAACGGTGCCAAAGTTAAGGAGATAAAAAAGAGAAGCAAGAAGGCTGGAATTTTTGGAAAGGTTAAAAATTTTTTTAAGGCCGATATTAAGGCTAAAAGTACCTAAAGTTAGCATTAAAAATTGCCAAAGATAACGAATTAGATTGGTTGGTAAAATAAGAGTGAAAGGCAAGATAATCAATTGTCTAATTAGTTCAGTGGCGTGTCCCATACCGCCAACCAATCCGAGACCTTGATATTCCTGCCAAACAGCCAAAAGGGATCTTTTTAGATTAAGCCAAATGTTTAATTCTGGTAAAAGATTATCCCAACCAACGAGCCAGGTGTGAGGAGAAAAATTTTGACAGAATAAAATTAAAAGCACTGAAGCTAAAATAATTTTATCGAAGTGGCTTTTAAACTTTGATATTAAAACCATCAATTAAATTATACTTGAGCTTGAGCAAAAGTCCCAACAGTAAGACCGTTAGGTTTTTTGATGCCACGAATACGATACCAGATTTCGTTAATAAGATGGTTAGGGATTAAACTAACAACAGTAATTTGCATTAAATTTAAAGCGATAGCTTTTAAACTTGGTCTAAAACCAAGATTTAATGCAGCAAAACGGCTTTTGATGGTTAATTTAAAAGTAGCTTTGGGATTTTTATGAGAAAGGCTGCCATTTAAATGACGATAGAAAAGTAAATTGTCTTCAAGGTTGGCAATTTGACCGTGAAGCATAAATCTAAACATTAAATTAATTTCTTCAGCCGATGATTGAATTGGTTTGTACCAGATAAAATTTTTAGGTAATTTAGAAAGATTGACCATCATTGATGGTTGTTGCATAGGAATAGCCCAAAAAATCATATCTTTAAGTTTTTCGGCTTGAGTAGGAAAATTTTTATTACCGATAATATTATTAAATTCATCAATAACAACACATTGACCACCAACAGCGACAACTTGATAATTTTTCTTTAAAAACTGAATTTGTTTTTCAAGACGATTGGCAAAAGAAATGTCATCAGCATCCATACGGGCTAAAAATTTACCACGAGCTTTGGAAATAGCAATATTGGAAGTTAAGCTAACTCCTAAATTAATTTGATTTTTAATAGCAATAATACGAGAATCTTTTTTGGCAAATGATTTGATTATTTTCCAAGAATCGTCGGTAGAAGCGTCGTCAACAATGATAAATTCGAAATTAGAAAAAGTCTGATTTAAAATACTTTCAATGGCTTGATCAAGATAAGGGGAAGCGTTGAAAACAGGCATGTAGATGGTGATAAGTGGTTTAATATTTTTCATTAGTTTTGTTTTTTCCAGTTTCGTCCTTTTGGACTCATCAGTATCGACAATATCGATAGACTGGAGTGAGCTGAAAAAATAGAGAAGTAATTTAAAAGCAAAAGTGCTTCAAACTATTCATATTCTTTCAGCTCATCAGCCGTGATTTATTTGGATTGGGTGGGTGGGGTCAGGGGACCGTAGTCAACTGTGCCATAGGCCCAGTTGTATTGAATTGCTTGACCAAGTCTGAATTCGAACTCGTTTTGAGCCCATTCGGCTTTTGTTGTTAAGGCAAAGCCATTTTGGATTTGAACAGTATAGATCCCAGGAGCATATGCTCTATAGACACCGCCATTTTTTCCATCAACGACTAAGCCGCCAACGATACCAACTTCACCAGTTTTTACTTCAAATGTCCACTTGTATTCGTCATTAGTGCCGGTTTCAGTGTACCAATTTGGGTGGCCGATTTGTTCTTGCGGAAGATTACCATGCTCGAGAGCAGGATCAACGACAGCAAGAGTTGCGGTGGTTGTGGCTGCGGTGATTGAGACAGTGGTTGGAGCGGCTTGGGTGGTTTGTGAGGAAAGAGCGATTGTTCCCCAGATGGCAAATGCCAAGACGATAATTCCTAGGCCAGTAAAAAATGTCGCTATTTTAGTGGGTTTCATCCATGCGTAGTGACCGTTTGTGGCAGCTGCGACAATGAAAAAACCCAGACCAATGATGGCGATGATGGCACCGACCAGGACAACGATTGTCCAGGCGCCCATGATGAGCGGAAGGACGGTGAGGCTGATGATGCCGACGATGATAGCCAACAGGATTCCGAATGACGGCAACACGAATTTCTTAAACATAACGATACCTCCTAGTATCTTTTCTTTTAGATAGATGATTAGATCTCTTAGGTTTTGTCGGTCATATGGTCTCCCACAGTTCCAACAAAACCGGGCCTTTGTGTTTCTGGTTTCAGAATGACAATAAAGGCATTCTTTAGCTGGTTTCGTAGCCATCCATGTTATCCTCCTTTCCGAAGCGGGCCTACCTTATGGTTTCCCATGCTTCTATACAAATCCAAAAATACCTTACGGCAAATCTGGTATCTGAAAACTAAAAATTAGTTTACACATAGCAGACTTGCTTTAGGGTAATAAATCACGGTTTTTTAAAGTACTGCGAAGAGGGAAGGTAAGCGCAAATGCCTGCTTTCACTAAACGCTAGTATGCATATACTATAATAAAAGTGCCAATTTGTCAATGTTATAGGATTAAAACATTAAAAAACCCCGCAAGTGCGGGGTTTTAATTTAAAGCTAAAGGAGAAACGGGGTGCGAAACTCTAGAGGAGCCACACTCCAAATCTCTCCTTT
>DAONDY010000002.1:214273-319282 GCA_035402805.1 Candidatus Woesebacteria bacterium
AAGGAGAAACGGGGTGCGAAACTCTAGAGGAGCCACACTCCAAATCTCTCCTTTGGCTTTAAAAATTGTTCAAAGGAGAAACGGGGTGCGAAACTCTAGAGGAGCCACACTCCAAATCTCTCCTTTGAACAATTTACTAGTTTTTAAAGTATTAAAGTTAAATTTATTAACTCTATAGTTTAATTATATATCTATTATAGGACTGTGTCAATAAGTAAATTGAAGCTAATTTGTGCTTTTAAGTGACATAAATAAATTAGTTATGGGTATAATGTGGTTTATATAAAAATATGTATCTAAGGTGTATTGAACTAAAAATAAAAAAAATTAAAGACGAAGGAGATATTGTTTTAGGCTGTCTTTTAGGTTCGGATCTTGAAGACCAATAATAATATTGGCTTTAAGCCAACGAAGAGGGTCGCCGGTGGTAAGCCAATCTTCATTTCCTTCGAAAGATTGGGTTAAAACGATGCCAGTTTTAGCTAGACTGTTGCTAGCATCAGAGAACCAAAGTTCACCGTCTCGGGAAAGACCTTGTTGTTCCAGAATGCTAAAAATCTTTGAAGTGACAATAAAACGGCCGCCTTGGGCAAAAGTAGAAGGGGCTTGATCGGCAGGAAGTTTTTCGAGCATGGCTAGTAATCGATGGGGGTAATTGGGATCATCTTGATATTGAGCCGAACCATAGCGGGAAATTTCTTCTTTACCAACATCTTTAACGGCAATAATTTCGTCGGGTTGATACTTTTCAAAAGTATTGATCATTTTGGTTAAAAATTGACCAGGAACAGGTTCAACTGTTAAATCATCACCATACATGTAAATAAAAGGATCTGAACCGACAAATTCTTTAGCGGATAAAAGCGGGGAACCGGTGCCATAAGGAAGATTGGTTGGTTGTTGGATAAAAGTGAGGTGGGCTTTAGATAAAATCGATTTTAGACTGTCTAGATATTCAATTTTATTGTTTTCAGACAGATATTTTTCCAGATTTTCATCCGATGAGAAATAATTTTGAATTTTAGTTTCACCGTTACGAATTATGACAGCAATTTCGGTAATACCAGCGCCAATGGCTTCTTCAATTAAATATTGAATATTTGGCTTAGAGAGAATGGGAACAAGTTCTTTAGGGTAGGCCTTGACGACGGGCAAAAATCGAGTACCTCGGCCTGCAGCAGCAATAACAGCTTTGTTTATCATTTTGGTTAAATTGACTCGATAACATTTTTGCCGTGCTCACGCGTTCGTAAAATCCACTCACATGATTGCGCGCGGAAAAATATTATCTTCGTCAATTTTTATTAATATTTTTTAAAAAATTTAATAAATCGTCTTTGAACTTAGGATCATTAAGGGCGACAGTAATATTAGCTTGAAGCCAGCGAAGGGGGTCACCGGTAGTGAGCCAATCTTGGGCACCTTCAAAAGCTTGGGTTAAAACGACATCGTTTTTAGCCATGTTATTGTTAGCATCGGCTAACCAAAGTTCGTTACCAAGGCCAGTGGATTGGTTTTCTAAAATGTTGATAATTTTATTGGAAATAACGAAACGGCCGCCTTGACCAAAAGTAGAAGGAGCTTGATCGGCGGGAAGTTTTTCCAGCATGGCGGAAATACGATGAGGATATTTAGGATCTTCAACGTATTGAGCCGAACCATATCGGGAAATTTCTTCTTTGCCGACATCTTTGACGGCAATAACTGAGGTGGGTTGATATTGATCAAAAGTAGCCAACATTTTGGATAAAAATTGACCAGGAACAGGTTCAACGGTTAAATCATCGCCAAACATATAAACAAAATCATCTTGGCCGATAAAATCTTTAGCAGCAAGAACAGGGGAGCCATTACCGTAAGGAAGATTGGCGGGTTGAGCAATGAAAGTTAGTTTAGCTTTAGACCAAATGTCTTTTAAACTGTTTAAATAATCTAATTTATTATTTTCAGTTAAATATTTTTCTAAATCTGCATCGGGAGTGAAATATTTTTCAATAGAATTTTCGCCTAAACGATGGACAATAGCGATTTGAGTAATACCAGCACCAATGGCTTCTTCGATTAAATATTGAATATTTGGTTTAGAAAGAATTGGAACAAGCTCTTTAGGGTATGATTTAACGACTGGAAGGAAACGAGTGCCACGGCCAGCGGCGGCAATAACGGCTTTAGTTATATTAGACATATTAAACCAATGGTAGCATAAAAAAATTTTTGGTAAAATAAGAAACCTTTCAGGGCCCATAGCGTAGTTGGTAGCGCGTCCCCATGGCATGGGGAAGGTCAGGGGTTCGAGTCCCCTTGGGTCCACAATGAGAAGAGAAAATATAAATGATATTTATGATGGTTTGGTGTCTAATTTTTTAAAAAATGGGGCGGAAGTTGTTTCTGTTTTTGAACAACAGCGAATTAACAAATGGGAAAAAATATCAGTTAACCAAGGTGAAAGTGTCGATTTGGATTTTGAATTATCAACAGGAATGATAATTAGAGATAAATACAGAAATATTATTGGATTAGCCTTAGGTAAAATTGAAGATGGTCATTTTTATAATCCAACTAGATTGCAATTTGGTGCATTCTTGGATGGATCTACAAAGTTAAATGGTGAGGTTGATGATTTACATAAATTGATCAAATGTCATGCTAGAGATTATGCTTCTGGTGAATTTTATTGTGACGATATTGGTGGAAATATTAAAGCAAGATGTTGGGCAAATGATAGGGCTTTTGGGGGTGAAGATTTAAAAAGTATTGACATCAATTCTGCACAAGAAATAGTTTGTAGAACTATAAAAAATGGATTTAAAAGGTAAAAATCAAGATTTTTTGATAAAATAGGAATACTTTAGGTCTGTGGTGAAATGGTATCACAGCAGTCTCCAAAACTGCTTTTCCAGGTTCGACTCCTGGCGGACCTGCACTTCGTTTTGTTGTTGTTTGATATAATTGCGACATGAGTGGATCAGAGAAACTGCGAGAATTACATAATTTTGGTTATGAATATCTTCGTGGACCAGTGACAGAAGATGTTTTAAATGTGGAAATAACTAGTGGAAATTGTCGTTTGGCGGTTCAGGATTATTTTTATACAAATTATGGAATCTATCTCGGTAAAAATGAGATAGTTCTTCCAGAAGCAAAAAATAAAGGGATTTTTGTAGAAAATGAAAACAAAAGCGTTTTTTTAGATAATCTTAAAGAAGGGGATATTATTTATGGGGAAAAGATTAAAACCAGCACTGGTAAAAGAGTCAATTTAAGTGAAAAAAGAGTAAATAATGAAAATGAATGGCTAACTAGTTTGCATATGGGGGTTTATTTGGGAGTTCAACCGAGCGAAATATTATCTGCTTTGTCATATAATGAAATGGATATTAAGAAGCCAGTTGTTTGGCACAGTTCTTTTATATCTAAAGGAACATCTTTGTGGTCGATAGATAAATTTTGCGAATATTATAAACTGGTATTTGCCAGAAGGATAATTAATTAATATGAAAGTAAACCCAATAAAAACTAAACCAATAGTGGCAGGAGATGAATTATTTAAAATACTTGATGAAAGTATTGTTGAACTTAAAAATAATTCGGTGGTGGCGGTAACTTCAAAAATTGTTTCAATTTGTGAAGGTAGTGTGGTAAAGATGGGTGAAAAAAGTAAGGATTCTTTGATAATAGATCAGGCAGATTATTACCTTCCGGAAAAAAATAAATATAATTTCTTTTTGTCGATTAAAAATAATATTATGATTCCTTCGGCGGGAATTGACGAATCGAATGGAAATGGTAATTATGTTTTATGGCCAAAATATCCACAAAAATCTGTTAATTTAATTAGAGAATATCTTTCTAAAAAATTTAAATTAGACAAACTAGGGGTAATTATTGTTGACAGTAAGACGACTCCGTTAAGATGGGGGGTTACTGGCGTGGCTATGTCTTACTCTGGATTTAGGGCTTTGAATAATTATATTGGGACTAAAGATATTTTTGGGAAAGAATTTAGAGTGGAAAAAGTTAATGTAGCTGATGCACTTGCCGCTTCAGCTGTTTTAGTGATGGGTGAGGGGAATGAACAAACTCCAATAGTGATAATTGAAGATGTTCCTTTTGTTGAATTTAGGGATAAAGATCCGAGTAAAGAAGAATTAGAGGAAATGGCAATTTCAATGGAAGATGATTTATATGGACAGATTCTTGGAGCTGTTAAATGGGAAAAAGGCGGGGGAAGTAAAAGATGATAATAATTGGGATTACAGGAACTAATGGGTCGGGTAAAGGAACTATTGTTGAATATTTAGTTAGAAAAAAAGGATTTAAGCATTTTTCGGCTAGAGCTTTTATTGTTGAAGAAATTGAAAGGAGAGGTTTAGAGAATAATAGAGATAATATGGTGGTAGTAGCTAATGAATTAAGAGAAAAAAACAGTCCTAGTTTTGTGGCCGATGAATTATTTAAGAGAGCCTTAGAATCCGGACAAAATTGCATAATTGAAAGTTTAAGGACAGTAGGGGAAATAGAATCTCTAAAAGATAGAGGGAATTTCACTTTATTGGCAGTAGATGCAGACCCAAAAATCAGATACGAAAGAGTAATTAAGAGATTAACGACAACAGATAATATAAATTTTGAAAAATTTTTGGCAGATGAAGAACGAGAAATGAATTCGGAAGACCCAAATAAACAAAATTTAAAAAAATGTATTGCCATGGCGGATTTTACAATTATAAATAATAAAGATATTAATTTTTTGAATCAACAAATTGAGGAAATTTATGACCAAATCAGATAAAAGACCGAGTTGGGATGAATATTTTATTAAAATTGCGGCATTAGTTTCGGAAAGATCAAATTGTTTAAGACATCATGTCGGGGCGATTATTGTAAAAGATAAAAGAATATTGGCGACTGGTTATAATGGCGCACCAGCTAACACTAAAGATTGTTTGGAATTGGGTTGTTTGAGAAATCAGTTAAATATTCCATCTGGCGAGAGGCATGAAATTTGTCGGGCGATTCATGGGGAACAAAATGCCATTATTCAAGCAGCCAAAAACGGAGAAAATGTTTCTGGGGGAACTATTTATTGCACTCATTCTCCATGTATTATTTGTACCAAAATGCTTATAAATGCGGGAATAAAAAGATTTGTTACTTACGGTGACTATCCTGATATTGGCGGGGTTCAAGATTTATTAAAAGAGGCGGGAGTCGAATTTGTTACAGTGAAAAGGCCAAAAGATAAAATATTCTTTTTAGATTAATACTAAAGATTAGAATTTAACGACGACCGCGGTTGATGGTTCCCATGCGAGCACTAGGTCTAAAATTGACAGGGGATTTGTTTCCAGGGAAATTAGGAATTTCTGGCTTGATAAAACCTTTGGTAATAGTTGACCTATTATCATTTTTGGGTTTTTGCGAAGATCTACTCATATAATTCAATTATATAATAATTGATTATTTTAGTTTAGTTGATTCTTTGTGCTCGGTTCGCTTTTTACACCAGTTACAATATTTGACAAATTTTAGCTTGTCAGGAGTATTGGTTTTATTTTTTTCAGTTAAATAATTTTGGGCACCACAAACAGAACAGACTAAGGCAACCAAAATTCTTGGTGTTTTTTTAGATTTAGACATGTTGGTAGTTTATCAAGTTTCTTAAAATTAGCCAAGACTGTAATTTACCTTGTCTTGCTTGTATTTTTTGATTTGTTTTTCTAACTGTTCTCTTATACCAACGATGGCGGAAACTAGCTTAATATTTTGGCATTCGCTAAAAAGATGGCCGTCTTTACCTGGCAAGGATAGGTCAAATTTAGTTTGAAAATGTTTATACTTATCCTTTTTAATATGAAGAGAACCAGTCCTGATTTCTTCATTGAAATTGGTCAAAAGTTGATCAATTTTACGGCCGAGTTTCTTGTCGACCATATGCTTGATACTTTGGGAAATATTTAAGTTAACACCGTTGATCTGTATGTTCATATAGATCTCCTATTTAACTTATAACTTAATAATTGGCACTTAATTCTTATCTAATATATTTTACCATTTTTTATTCGGTGATGGTTTGAATTACGTCGTTACAATCGGAGCGGAGATGATTGGTTTCGTTAAAAACATCGTCAATTTTTGGTTCTGTAGTTTTGTAGACAGAATTATCTTTACTTGTCAGAGTAATTTCTCGACTGTGTTTTTGAAAAACGATTTTGATCTGACAATTTTGAATTAAATTAACAGCTTCCGGCCAGGTTATTTCAACAATGGGAGAGGGGGTGATTTCTTCGACAGTTTTGGGGTTGGTTGGTTTAGCTTTTTGAGCCAGTTTAAAGATACAAACAACCAAGGCAGAAACAATTAAAAGAAGAATAGAAATATAAATTATTAGTCTAGTTTTGGTCACTAAATAAGTTTAGCAAGATTTTGGCGGAGGGTATAGGATTCGAACCCATGAGGACTTTCGCCCACCAGTTTTCAAAACTGGCGCCATAAACCACTCGGCCAACCCTCCAAAAAGTTTCTGTTTTTGAGCCCAGATTGGAACTCGAATCCAAGACCTTCCCCTTACCAAGGGGATGCTCTACCAACTGAGCTATCTGGGCATAATCCTGATATTTTATCAGAAAATATGTGTTTTGAGCCCTCCGCGAGAATCGAACTTGCGTCTGAGGTTTACAAAACCACTGCTCTACCATTGAGCTAGGAGGGCAAAATAAGTAATCGAATTATATCAAATTTATTAAGAAAAACATTTTATATATTATAATTAATTGTATGAAAAATTACTTAATAAAATGTATCAATTGTGGAAAAGAACATATGTCGTCTAGAAATAGTTTTCATAAATTCTGTTCCAATAAATGTCAACACGAATTTGAATTTAAAAGGAACATTCAAAAATGGTTGAGTGGAGAAATAAACTCACTAAATACTAATGGAATTTCAAAACCTTTTATTAGAAAATATTTATTTGAAAAATTTAAAAATAGATGTTGTATGTGTGGTTGGGGAAAGGAAAATAAAATAACTCATAAAATTCCTTTAGAAGTTGATCATATTGATGGTAACTTTAGAAATAATAAGGTTGATAATTTGAGGCTTTTATGTCCAAACTGCCACAGTCTAACTTCAACTTACAAAAATCTTAATAGGGGCAATGGGAGAAATAAAAGAAATATTTTGGGGTAAAATAAGAAATGACAAAAAAGAAAATTTTAGTGTTGACTGATCATATGCCTTGGGGGCATAGATCCATAGCCAAGGCAATATTTAATTATCTTAAAGCTAATGAAAAAGATTCTCAATATGAGGTAACCTACGCTGAAATAAAAGCAGAAACTGGTTTTGGTGATGACTTATACACCTTTGCTTACCGATATTTACCAATATCCAATCGATGGGCGACTAAAGTTTTTGATATTAAATTTGCCAGAGATTTATTACGAAAAAGTTCGATCTTTAATTTACCCAGATTAAAAAAGGAAATTAACAAAATAAATCCAGATTTAATAATTTCGGCTTATTTTTTTCATTCACATAGTTTGGTTGATTGGAGAAAAGAAGAACATAAAAAGTTTAAATTGTGGACGGTGGTGGCCGATCCTTGGACTATCAATCCAGTTTCCTTTGTTAAGGGTTGTGATTTGAATATAGTTTATGACCAAATTAGCCAAGATTTAGCCCAAAATTATGAAATTGAGGGTGATAAGATTTTGAAAACTGGATGGTGGGTTAGACCAGAAATGTATCAAAAGATTAACCGACAAGAGGTTAGAAAAAAATTGGGAATTAAGGATGATAGACCGGTGATTTTTATAGGAGGGGGAAGCTTAGGGACTAATTCTTTAATTAAATTATTACCAACTTTAATTTTTATTAAGAAAAAAGTTGCTTTTGTAATTAATACGGGAGTGGATAAATTTGCTTATAAAATGGTTGAGAATTATATAAAGGTTTTGTCTAAGTTAAGAAAAGACGATACTGTTTATATAAAAAATATGGGGTGGATTGATAATATGGCAGAAGTTTTAGGAGCTTCGGATATTATTTTTGGAAAGGCCGGTCCAAATTTTTTATTTGATGTAGTGGCTTGTCAAAAACCATTTGTGGCAATTACTCATGTTGGAGGTCAAGAAGATGGAAATATTGATTTAATAAGAAAAAAGAATTTAGGGTGGGTTAGGGAAAAAAGTAGTGATTTGGTAAATTTTTTATATCAATATCTTGACGACCCAAAATATTTTGAAAATAAATTTAAAAAATCAATTAAAGAAGAGGCTTTAAATAATCAAAAAAGTTTAAAAATAATTTTAGACCGAGTGAAAAAGGATTTGAAATAAAAAAGTCCCACCAAAAGTTTTCTTCAATATTGGCTTTTCCATACTAGAAAATGGTGGAAAACTCTTTTAAGGCGCAAACCTTAAAAATATGCTTTCCATTTCAGATGGATAGTTAGAAAAAACACCTTCTTAAAGTTCTGCTTTTGATAGGACTACACATTATAACATTTTTGGTATAATTTAGACATGAAAAATAAAGCCAAAATTACCAAAGATATTTTAATTTCTGACTTGGTGGAGCAGAATCCAAACCTAGTGGAAGTCTTAACAGAGGAATATGGACTTCATTGTATCGGCTGTATGGCAGCATCAATGGAAACATTGGAACAAGGAGCTTTAGTACACGGTATGACTAAGAGTCAAATCGAAAAAATGGTTGAGGGACTTAATAAAAAATTAGAGAAGTAAAGATAAAGCAAACTTGATTATAGGTGACATGATGGTTTGAAAAATAGGAGCACCACCAATTGGAAGGAAAATTAAGATAATAAGTAGAATAAAACCATAACGATCAAAAACTTCTTGCCATTGAAGAGATTTTTCTTGAGGCAGAAGATTTAGAAAGATTTTAGAACCGTCAAGCGGGGGAATAGGTAAAAGATTAAAAACAGCCAAAGAAACATTTATTAAGATTAGAAGATAAAGAAGAATATTTTGAATGCCAAATATTTTAAAAATTAGGGAACATAAAAGAGCAAGTAAGATATTGCCGAAAGGCCCAGCTAAAGAAATTAAAATTTCATCTCTTTTGGGATTTTTAAGATTATAAGGGTCAATTGGAACTGGTTTGGCCCAGCCAATGGTAGAAATTCCAGTAAAAGCACTTAATAAAGGTAAAAGAATAGTACCGATAGGATCGGCATGAGCAAGAGGGTTTAAAGTCAATCGGCCAAAAGATCTGGGAGTGGGATCTCCAAGACGGTCAGCAGCAAAAGCATGGCAAAATTCGTGAATTGTAATGCTAATAATTAAAGCAATAAAAGAAAAAATATTTACCATATTTCAAAAAATAAGTTGATTTGATATTATACCTTACTATGAGAACATGTAGTTTATGCAATAAGGGAACCAAGATTGGTCAAAACCGATCTCATGCCCAAAACAGAACACCTAGAACTTTTATGGCCAATATTCAAAAAGTTACTTTAGTTGTGGGTGAAGATAAAATTAGCGGTAATTTTTGTACCAAGTGTTTGAAAAGAATCAAAAAAGAAGCTACTGAACAAAAAACGGCACTTAAATAAGCACCGTTTTGAGTTTGAAATTTCGCCTTTTATTTTCTCTTAGCTTTTTTGGCGACCTTTTTCTTGGCGACTTTTTTAGTAGCTTTCTTTTTGACTACTTTCTTCTTAGCTACTTTTTTGACAGCTTTCTTTTTTTTGACTGGCATTTTGTTACCTCCTTGAATTAATTAAAAAGGATTTAAAAAAAATGTCAAAAAAACAAAATCCTATCTTTTGGGTAAATTTGATTTTAGAAAAATTAAATTTGAGATAATTTTTACAAAAAATTTAATAAAATATTCCTATTTTTTGGGTAAATTTTATTTTTTAAAAATTAATAATTAAGAATTAATAATTAAAAATAAATCATAAAAAGACGGAAGCTTACAGAAAAAAGACAATTCATTAATGGTGAAGTTTTCCAATAAATTTAAAAAATCAATTTAAATTATGCCTATTTTTCGGATTTATCTATAGTATAGTATTTACTAATTTCTGACCAAGGAGTAATTTTCTTTCCTTCGATTTGGACTAAAGTTGGGGTAAAAAACTTCATTTTTAATTTTTGATTTTGGTGATTAACGACAAAAGTCCAGGCAATTGGCCAAGGATTTAGGGCATTAATAAAGCGGTTGATTTTCGGCAACTCCCACGACCAATCAATTTGAGCCGAATCTTTATTTAATTTAGGAAAATAGGTTTTTTGAGTGTGATCTTGTTGGGTAAGTTGAGTTGGGTGTTGGATATAAGAACTAAGAATAGATTCAAGATCATTGGCGGCTAGATTAAAGGCTTTTTGATAAAAACTGGCGGCGGTTTCTTGGGGGTCGATATCAAAAGTGATTTGGGCAACAACTGGGCCATGGTCTGGGAGAGCATCAATTTGGAAAAAAGTGACGGCGGATTTGGTTTCACCATTAATAATTTGCCAAGGACCAGGAGTGGCACCACGATATTTAGGTAATGGTGACGGGTGAATATTAATAATTTTCAATTTGGGAATGTCAATCATTTCTTGATCAAAAAAAGGAGGGCCGAAGGCAACACATAAACCCAGATCTAGTTTTAAATTTTTAATTTTTAATTTAAATTCGGGAGTAAATTCTTCGACTTGAAGAAGATTTAACTTGTTTTGGCGAGAAAAATCGGCAACTGGATTAGCAGTTATTTGCTGATCACGACCAACGGGTTTGTCGATTTTAGTGACAACAGCAGAAATATTAAAACTTTTAATTTCAAGAAGTTTTTTAAGAATGATGACGGAATAGTCTGAAGAACCAAAAAAGATAAGATTAGTCATAGGGGAATTATAACTAATTTTAGTTTGCTAAAATAGCTTATGAGAAAAATTGTCCTTTATCCGGCAGAAATACTGAAACGAAAAATAGGGGAGACTAAAAACGTCGATAGAAAATTGTTGTCAGAAATTGAAGATTTAAAAAAAATATTGCAGGTTGGCGATAATGCCGCTGGTTTGGCGGCGCCGCAAATTGGTTCAAATAAAAGATTTTTTGGCAGTAAAGAATTGGGAAAGGGAAATGTTTTAGTTTTTATTAATCCTAAAATTGAAAGAGTTTACGGTGAAAAGGTCTATCCAAAAATTGTTGACGAAAATAATAAAGAAGAAGATTTTTTGGAAGGATGTCTATCTTTTCCAGGATTTTTTGGAACAGTAAAAAGATGGTTAAAAATAGATGTGTCTTGGGATGAAATTGAAAAAGAAAAACTGGTAAGAAAAAATAAAAGCTTAGCTGGATTTGAGGCGATTGTTTGGCAGCATGAGTCGGATCATTTGGAGGGGATAGTTTTTATTGATCATATTAAGGAAGAAGGTGGAAAGTTTTTTAAGGATATTGGTGGAAAAATGGAGAAGTGGAATTTATTTGAGACTTTTAAGTAGATTTTCAGCTTCGAGATTGGTGGGATAAGAATAATCAATAGTTTTTTGGAGATTTTCTTTAGCTAATTTAATTTCTTTTTGATCTAAATAAATTTTTCCGAGGGCAAAATAAGCATAATCGTAGTTTGGTTTTAACTCGATGGCTTTTTGGTAGTAAGGAATGGCTTCTTTTTTTAATTTAGCGGTTTCTAAAAATTGGCCAATAGAATAATAAATTTTGGCATCTGTTGGGGCTAAAAGGCTAGCTTTAGAAAGGGAAGATATGGATTCGGAAAAATATTTTGAGTCAACACCAGAAAGATAAAGATAGGTTTGGGCGCGTTGTTTCCAAAAATTGATATTAGCGGGAGAAATTTGAATAGCTAAATTAGAATATTTGACGGCTTGATCAACATCTTCCTGCTTTTCACTATTTAAAGCAATTTTGGAATAAATACTGGCAATTTTGTCAGCATATAAAGGTTCTTGGGGATTAAATTTGTGACTGGTTTGAATATAATCCATGGCTTTTTGATAATCATTAATAGAATCGTAATTTTCAGCCTTAGCAAAGGAGATATCGGCTAGATAAAAAAGAATAGTTTTACTGACAAGAAAAAGACTGAGAATTAAGAGGGGAATAATTAAAATATTTTTTTTATTTTTTGAGGGAGAAATTTTTTGGTCTGGGGATGAAAGAGTTGGAAGAAGAAAGAAAAATAATGAAGTAATAACAACCGAAAAACCGGCAAAATTAGTTATTAAAAGACTGGAAAAACTAGCTAAAATAGCTAGATTTAATCCATCTAAATCTTTTTTAGAAAATTGAGATTTTAATAATAGAAATAAAATGGAGACAATTAAAAAGGAATAGGTAACTAATCCGATAATTCCAGTGGTGGCCAGATAATTTATATATTCGTTGTGGGCTTTATTGTAGAGATAATCCCATTCGGAGGTGAGATTATGTTCGACCGGGCGGGTCCAATAATAAGAATAAGCAAAAGTCTCTACTCCTGTTCCAAAAATGGGGAATTTTTTCCAAAGATCAATGGCACCAGTCCAAACGATTTTACGGATATCACCACTAGAAGTAATATTTAACTTATTACTAACTTCTGGTGTTGAATTTTTAGTTTCTGATTTAGGTGAAAAGATTTTATCTTTGATTGGATTACTTATTAGTAAAGATAAAATAATTAGTAATGAATAATTGAGAATTAATAATTTGCGGGAATTTTTATTTTTGAAAAAGGAAAAAAGAAAATAGATGACTAAGGAAATTAAACAAGCGATGATACCTGATTTAGATTTGGTAAAAAGGAGGGACAGATAAAAAATAATTAATGATAAATTACCAATGAAAAAATCTAATGATTTTATTTTTGAATTTAAAATTTTATGTAAAGAGAAGGGAATAAGGACACAAAGATAAGCAGCTAACCAATTTGGCTGTCCAAAAGTGGAAAATACCCTAGATTGAACATCTTGAACCCACCAATTTTTATCAATGCCAAAATGTTGAGCAATTGCATAAACGGAAACAAATAAACCTGAAAAAAGTGAAAAATTAATGATTTGTTTTTTTAAATCACCGCTGATGTAGACAGATAAGATCAAATATAAAACAAAGTAACAAATTAGGGATAAAAGACCGCCATTGAGACGGGAATAATATCCAAAGAAAGAAGTATGTGGATCAATGGAATAAACGGTAGAAATTATTTGAGAAATTAAAAAAAGGGCTAAGGGAATATGAAGAAAGTTCTTTTTGATGAGAGGAACTTGCTTTTGAAAAACATTAATTAAATGGAAGGTAGTTATTAAAATAGTCAAAAGATAAACGAAGTACATCTTGGGAAGTTCAAAAAGCTCTGAATTAGATTGAGTAAAAATAAGAGGTGTTAAAAAAAAGAGGACTAAAAAAAGAAAACGAAGAGGTTTGGTAAAGGACTTCATAAGATATAGTTTATCAAGTTTATCAAGTTACAAAGTTATAAAGTATAATTTTGTAGTGAACAAGTTTGGATTATTAAAAAATAAAATTACTAATTTTTTAGGACTTTTCTCATGGGAAATTGGAGTTGATTTAGGAAGCAGTAATACTTTGATTTATTTAAAAGATAGGGGTGTGATTATTGAGGAGCCGACAATGATTGCCAGGCAAAAAAAGAAAAGATGGACAGGATTATCAGCGCCGAAATCAAAAAAAAGTGGACCGATTGCTTTTGGTTTTAAAGCAAAGGAAATGCTAAATCGAGAACCAAAACAAATTGAAGTAGTTTCGCCGATTAAAAACGGGGTGATTTCTGATCTGGAAGCTTTAGAAAGTCTAATTTCTTACTATTTAAAATTAGTTTATGAGATTCCTTCTAAATATCCAAAAATTTTTAAGCCGAAAGTAATTGTAGGAGTTCCTAGCTCAATCAATCAGGTACAAAAAAGAGCCGTAAAATCGGTTTTTTTAAACGCTGGAGCAAAAGAAGTGATTCTTTTGGAAGAAGTAGTTTTGGCCGCAATTGGAATTGGATTACCAATTGATAGCTCGTCAGGATTAGTGATAGTTGATGTTGGCGGAGGGAAAACTGAGGTTAGTGTGATTTCGATGGGTGGAGTGGTGGTGGGACGAGGAATAAAAACAGCCGGAAATGATTTGGATAACAGTATTATTAATTATGTCAAAATGAAATATGGAATTTTGATTGGTCCAAACAGTGCCGAAAAAATAAAAGTGGAGATGGGCTCAAGTAAGGGTGGAGATAAAAAAACAGCCTTGGTTAAGGGAAGAGATTTGGAAAGCGGTTTACCAAAAACAATAAAGATTACAGAAGACGAAGTACGAGAGGCGATGGCAATGGAATTGGCAAAGATAGTTAAGTTGGTATCAACAGTTTTGGATGAAACACCTCCAGAATTAATGGAAGATATTTTAAAAAGAGGGATCGTAATAGTTGGAAATGGGGGAAAAATAAGTGGACTAGCCTCTCTAATAGAGGCGGAGACAAAAATTTTTACTAAAGTTTTAGATGATGCTGGAATGATGGTGGTTAAGGGTTGTGGAGAGTTGATTCAAAATAGAGAAATTTTAAGACAAGTTAAATTGGTGTCAGGGTTAAAAGAATGAATCAAATAGATGATAGCTCTTGGAAATATTGGATAATGAAATTTGGGTTGATATTTTCCTTGGGAATAATTTTGGTTTCAATTGCCAAATTAACCTTAATTAAGGGTAAATATTACAAAAATTTAGCAATAGAGAATAAGTTGATGGAAAAAAAAATTCCGGCGGCTAGGGCAATAATAAAAGACAGAAAAGGAAGAGTGGTGGCGAAAAGTGTTTATCAATATTTTAGAATGGATGGAGATAATAAAATTTATGAAGGGGTCGGTGATTTTCAGGGATATAAATTTGAAGGAAAGGATTTGGCTTATGAGCTTAAAAGAACATATCCATATGGAGAATCGATGTCTTTTATAACGGGCTATGTGGGAAAAGTTAACCAAAGCGATAAAGATAAGAATGAATGTGGAATAAAATTAGATGATGATGAAATAATAGGCAGAAGCGGGGTGGAATCGTTTTTAGATTGTCAATTAAGAGGGGAAGATGGAAGAAGATTGGTGGAAGTTGATGCTTTAGGAAAATATGTTAGAGAATTGGGAAGACAAGAACCGAAAGTATCTCCAGATTTAGATCTATCAATAGATGCCTATTGGCAGGATAAAATTTATAAACTTTTGGATGGTAAAAAAGCGGTAGTAATTATTAGTGAACCAAAAACCGGAAAAATAATAAGTTTAGTATCTAGCCCAGGTTTTAATGCCAATGATTTTTCTTATGAGGTGGATTCGCTAAAGATTAAAGAATATTTGAATGATAATGAAAATTTACCGATGATGAACAGGGCTATTTCTGGAAGATACAGTCCAGGGTCGGTCTTTAAAATAGTAATAGCAACGGCTGGTCTAGAAAGTGGAGTAATAAATAAAGAGACACAAATTGAAGACACTGGGATAATAAAGATTGGAGATTATTCTTATAAAACTTGGAGTGGAATTAGTGATGGGATGGTAAGTATAGTAAAAGCAATTAAGAGATCAAACGATATCTTTTTTTATAAATTAGGAGAGATGTTAGGTTTGGATAGAATAGTTGATTGGGCTAAAAAATATGGTTATGGAACTAAAACAGGAGTGGAATTAATTGGAGAATTAGATGGAATTGTGCCAGATTCGGAATGGAAAAAGAAGGTTAAAGGGGAAAATTGGTTTTTGGGAGATACTTATCATTTATCAATAGGACAGGGAGGCTTAAGTATTACTCCTTTGCAAGTTAATCAAATGACAAATATTATTGCCAATAAAGGAATGAAATGTAAAATGAGTATTTTGAAGAATAGTAAGGTTGAATGTGAAGATTTAAAACTGAAAAAAGAGAATGTGTCAACAATTATTGAGGGTATGAAAGCGGCTTGTAAAAGTGGAGGAACAGCTTGGCCTTTATTTAATTTTAAAACTGAAATTGCTTGTAAAACTGGAACAGCTGAAGTTGGTGATGGGAGTAAAGATACACAGGCTTGGTTGACAGCTTTTGCTCCGGCTGATGATCCTCAAATTTCAATTACAGTCTTGGTAGAAAGAGGCGGAGAGGGATCAGATGTGGCGGCGCCAATTGTGGGAGATATTTTAAAAGAATGGTTTGAAGAACCAAACACATTAGTGCCAAGATATACTAAAAATAGACAAGAAGCTGAATGAGATGGCATTTTTATCTGGCTTGACAAGGGGTGATATTATAGATGACAATGAAAGATAAAATGAAAAAATTATTAATTGTAGAGTCACCAACTAAAGCTAGAACTATTGGAAAATATTTAGGTAATGATTTTAAAGTATTGGCAACTGTAGGTCATATTCGTGATTTGCCGACTAATAAAATGGCAGTGGATTTGAAAAATTTTACAGTGGAATATGTCATTGATGCTAAGAAAAAAAAAGTAGTTGATGAGTTAATAAAGGCTTCAAAAAGCGCCGACCAAATATTTCTTGCCTCCGATCCTGATCGTGAGGGAGAAGCTATTTCTTGGCATGTAAATTGGATTTTATTAAATGCCAAAAAACCAGTTAAAAAAGAAATAATTTCCAGAGTGACTTTTCATGAAATTACCAAGGAAGCAGTAGAGGAAGCAATAAAGAATTCTCGAGAAATTGACATGAATTTGGTTCAAGCACAACAGGGTAGAAGAGTTTTAGACAGGGTGGTGGGTTATAGTTTATCTCCTCTTTTATGGAAAAAAGTTAGACGAGGATTATCGGCTGGCCGGGTTCAGTCAGTGGCAGTAAGACTCATTTGTGAAAGAGAAAAAGAAATTGAAGCTTTTAAAAAAGAAAAATATTTTTCGGTTTATAGTGAATTGCAAAAAAACGGAGAAAAATTTAATGCTGAATTAATTAAAGTTGATCGAAAGAATGTTTATAAAACCGACAAAATAAAATTGTTTGACGGGGAATATTCTTTTACCAGTTCGATATTCAAGACACAGAATGATGCAGAAGAATATATTAAAAATTTAGAAAAGGATTTTTTAATAACTAAAATTTCAGGGAAAGAAGTTCACAGATTGCCATTACCAGCATTTACGACATCAAAATTACAACAAGCGGCATCAAGAAAAATGGGTTGGTCGGGTAAGCAAACAATGAGTGTAGCTCAAAAACTTTATGAAAAAGGTTTAATTACTTATCACAGAACCGATTCTGTTTATTTATCAGAAAAATCAATTTTAGAATTTAGAAAATATATTAAAGAAAAATTTGGAGAAAATTATTTAGTTCCAAAAATTAGATTTTATAAAAATACTTCAAAAAATGCTCAAGAGGCACATGAGGCAATCAGACCGACAAATGTATCAAAACCATTTATTGATGATGGTGATGTTAGAGAAAATAAATTGTATGAAATGATTTGGAAAAGGGCAGTGGCCACTCAAGGAGCGGCGGCAATCGTGCAAAATACTACTGTATTATTTTCCAATAAAAACGGTATTTTTGAATCAAAAGGAGTAAGAATGTTGTTCGATGGATTTTTAAAAATTACTGGTGATAAACATGAGGATCAGTTGTTACCAGAGTTGAAAGAAAATGAAAAAATTAATGGTAAAAAAAATTGGTCGGTAGAGTCGGAAACTAATCCAATGCCGCGATATAGTGATGCCAGTTTAGTTTCTAGTTTAGAAAAACAAGGAATTGGTAGACCATCAACTTATGCACCAATTATTTCAACCATTTTATTAAGACAATATGTGGAAAGAGAAGAAGGTAAATTTAAACCGACAGTTTTAGGTCAAGCGACTAATGAGTTTTTAGTTAAGAATTTTGCCAATGTTTTATCTCTACCTTTTACAGCTGAAATGGAAGAAGACTTGGATAAAATTGCCTTGAATAAGATTGAGTGGGAAGAGATGATGAAAAATTTTTGGAAACAATTCGAAAAAGAGTTGAAACTAGCTGAAAGTGGAAGTGAAAGAGTAAAAGTGGAAGCAGAAAAAACTGGGGAAAAGTGTCCACAATGTGGCGAAGGAGAGTTGGTGATTAGATTAGGAAGATTTGGTAAGTTTATTTCTTGCAACAGATTTCCGGATTGCAAATATACTAGACCGTTTCAGGAAGCGGCTGGATTTAAATGTCCAGAATGTGGAGCTGATGGAGTGGTTCGTAAAACTAAGACTGGTAGAAAGTTCTATGGATGTTCGAAATATCCGACCTGTAAATGGGCTGGGTGGAAAAAACCTTAATCGTTTTTTAGATTCAGTTTTTTAAGATTTTCTTGGGAACATTTGGTGCAGTCAGACTTGAAAATTAATTTATCGACCCAAAAGAAAATTAAACCGCCAATTAAATTAGCAAAAATGGTGGCTTTTATCCCGGTGCCAAGATTTTTAACAACCAACCAAAGAATAGGGGTGCTGAGTTGCCAACGAAAAAGATAGAGCAGAAATTTTTTTAAACTATTTTTTTGCCCCATCTTTGTTGAGAAGTATTTATAAGTTTGGCTCGTTGTTGATTTTTACAGGAAAGTGGGGCTAAAGTAGTGGCATAAAAAGGTTCGGTAGTTTCTGAGTCTATAGAAAGTTTACAGACAATTTGATATTTCCCAATTTTAATTAAATCTTCAGGAGGGAAGGCAGGTCCAAATTCTTTAGCTAAGATAAAAGCATCCTGATTACCAACTACAAAAGACATAATTGAACCGACGTTGCCTAAAATGGCGTCTTGGATAGTTTTGTCGAGCTGTGACATATATTGGTTGGCGACGATTAAATTTAATTTAAATTTACGAGCTTCAGAAAGAATTTTAATAAAAGCTTCAGTGGCAAAATTTTGGAACTCATCAACGTAGAGATAAAAATCGGAACGATCTTCACTGGCTTGAAAAACACGATTCATAGCTGAGAGTTGGATTTGAGTAATTAACATGGCGCCTAATAGAGAAGAATTATCTTCACCAAGACGACCAGTGGATAAATCAGCAATTAAAATCTTCTTTTGATCCATTATTTCTTGGATATTTATTTTTGATTTAGCATGGGCGACAGTATTTCTAATATTTGTTGAAGAAATAAACTGGCCAACTTTATTTAAGATAGGGGAAACAGCTTCGTTTTGGAACTTAGGATCCATGCGATCGAATTCATTATGCCAAAAATTAATTAAGGTTTGATTGGTTAATTGAGAGACTGCTTTTTGGCGGAAATTTTTATTAGTTAAAATTTCAACGATATGGGTCATATCGGATCCTGGAATATTGACTAGAGTTAAAACGGCATTTCTTAAGATATGTTCAAGACGAGGACCCCAAGAAATATTGCCATAAAGTTTTTTAAAAATTGAAAGAACACCAGAAGCAATCAATTCTTTTTGATTTTCATTTTTGGCCTCTAAAACATTGAGAGGATAGGCATATTCTGGATCAGCTGGATTAAAATAACAACAATCGTTAATACGATTACTAGGAATGTAATCAAGGATGGTATTACATAAATCACCGTGAGGATCGATAACAGCAACGCCTCGACCTTTACGAATATCGTCAATGGCCATATTGGCAATTAAAGTTGTTTTACCAGTACCAGATTTACCGATAATGTAGGTATGGCGGCGGCGATCTTCGCCTTGTTTAATACCAAAAATAGAGTCTTTATTTCTAAATTCAGTTTTAGCAAAAAAAGTAATTTCATTTTTTTGTTCAGGAGTGAGATTATCGGCAATTGGAAGATTTTCTGGCGGATCGGCATAAAGTTTCTTACCCCAGGCAATATTGGGAAGCTTGGTATTTTGGTTGGGAAAATGCCAAATGGCGGCTAATTCTTCGGTATTAAATATTTGGCTTTTTAACTTGGAATTAAATTTGCGAAGGCAAATAGATTCTCGAAGTTTCTTTTTAGTGAAGAAAACAGGGGTAAAATTTTTAATAAAATTACCACGAGGGTTGGTGTAGGCACCAAAAGAAGAGGAAACTGAAGAAATAAGTCCGGGATTATTGCTCAAAAGATTAATTTGGGTATAAAGACCGGGAAATTGAATTTTTTGTTCAAAAATGGCTTTGTCAGGATGGGCGGTACGAATATTTCTTTCTTTATCGACCAAAATGCCATTTTGAATGGTGCCAATAATTCCACTTTGCCAATTTTTGGGAGCACCGCTTAAAAGAATTTGGAAGAGAAAAAAATCTTTATTGTTATTAGACCTGGAAAGGGGAGCTAAAACGGAAGTTAAAGGATCGGTATCTTTAAAATCTTTGGCGGTTTTAGTGGGGTAATCGTAAGATCGGCCTAAACCAAGCTGAGTAAAACTAATGGGTAATTGAGGATCGAGTTCTAAAAGGTAATCTTTGGTTTCTCGTAAAATAGCAGTGGAATACTGGGCGAGGATTTGGGAACGAAGAAACTCACTATTATTAGAAAGGGCGGCGATATAAAAATGAATTTGGCCATCTTTCAAAACTATTTCTAACGAAACAATGGTTTTCTTTTTGCCAATTATTTTTTCAAAAAACGAAAGATTGGAAAATTGGGTGAAATTTGATAAAAGGGCAGACATCGATTCAAAAGTGTGTTCATTGGTTTGAGGTAGACGAACTTCAAAAATTGAAAGACTGGCAGTGTCAGACATAAAACTATTTTAGCAATATTTTAAGTAAAATGATGAAACTACAGAGATTTGTTTTTGTGATATAATTTCCAAGTTAATATTTTTTAAATTTTTAACACTTATTTATCCTGGGCAAATTATTCCCTGTGTTAAAAATCAATAATAAGGAAAAACAAAATGGTAGACAAAAAAAAGATCAAGGTAAAAACCGTTAACCGAAGTGGAAAATCTTTGGTTAAAAAAGCTTTAGTGGTTAAGACTAAAATTCAAAGCAATATCACTTCAGAAAACATCAAAAAGATGAATGAAAAAGTGGCAGCGCAAAAGGAAGCTTTGGCAAATAAAAAGAACGAGGAAGTGGAAACAGTTAAGAAGGAAGTTGTCAAAGAAGATAAAAAATACAATTTAACTATTGGATTAAAAGATTTATTAAATGCTGGAAGCCATTTAGGACACAAGATTTCTAAGACTCATCCAAAATCTTTGGTAAACGTTTATACCCAAAAAGATGGGGTTCAAGTTTTTGATTTAGTTAAAACCCTTGATGCTTTAGAAAAAGCCTGCAATTTTATTTATAATGCCAAAAGAAATGGTAAACAGATAGTTTTATTGGGAACAAAAAGACAAGCCAGAGAAGTTGTTAGACGAGTAGCTATGGAAGCTGGGGTTCCTTATGTCACAGACAGATGGTTAGGTGGAACAATTACTAATTGGGAACAAATTAAAAAGAATACTAAAAAACTAACTGATCTTAGAGATGGTATTTCAAAGGGAAAATTTGCTGAGGCAACCAAAAAAGAAATATCAGAAATCAATAAAGAAATTGCTAGATTAGAAAAAATAGTTGGTGGTTTAGTTAATGTTGATAAATTTTTTGATATTTTATTTGTAGTTGATGCTGGTTTTGAAAAAACTGCCATTAAAGAGGCCAGTATTAGAAATGTTAAAACCGTGGGAATAGTTGATAGTGATACTAACCCATTTAAAATCAATTTTGCAATCCCAGCAAATGATGACAGTGTTAAAAGTGTGACTTTAATTGTGGAAGAAATTGGAAAGGCAATTAAAGCAGCAGGAGTTAAATAAGTTTAAAGTTATAAAGTTTATAAAGTTAAAAGTATGGATAACAATAAAATAATTGAATTAGTTAAAAAAATTAGAGCTGAATTAGGCTTGGGAATTATGGAAATAAAATCTGCTTTAGAAGAGGCGGATGGTGATGAAAAAAAAGCCAAAGAAATTTTAAAAGAAAAAGGTTTTAAAAAAGCAGAAAGTAAAGCTGAAAGAGAAACTCATCAAGGAAGAGTGGCAACTTATACTCATGCTACTGGTAAGATCGGTGTCATGGTGGAGTTACTTTGTGAAACTGATTTCGTGGCTAAACATGAAGATTTTTTGGCCTTAACCAAAGACCTTTGTTTGCAAATTGCGGCTATGAATCCAGAAACTGTCGAAGATTTAATGAAGCAAGAATTTATTAAAGATCCAAGTAAAACTATTGAAGAAATGGTCAAAACCTTGATTTCTAAATTTGGCGAAAATATGAAAATCAACCGTTTTGCTAGATTTGAGATTTAGAAATATAAATTTTCGTCACAAATTTTTTATGTCTGATGAATGTGCGGTGCACGTTCAAGGCCATAAAAAATTATGACTTCAAATTTAATTAGTTTAGCCCTCCGAGAAATCGGAGGGTTTTTGGTATAATTTAAGCATATGATAAATTTCACCGACGTAAAAACGAGAATGGAAAAGATTAGTGGTTTATTTGTTAATGACATTGCTTCAATAAGAACAGGTCGAGCTACCCCAGGATTGATTGAAAATGTGGTAGTGACTGTTTATGGTGGCCAAAAAATGAAATTAATCGAATTAGGATCGATCGGGGTGCCGGATGTTCGTAGTTTAACTTTTGAAGCTTGGGATCAAACCTTGACTAGAGAAATTGCTAATGGAATAGCGGCGGCTAATATTGGAATGACACCAGCAGTTGATGGAAATACTATTAGAATGAGTTTGCCAATGTTGACAGTGGAACAGAGAGAGGATTATATAAAACTTTTAGGGAGAAAATTAGAAGGAGCTAGAGTAATGATTCGTGATGCTAGAGGCGATTTTAGAAATGGTTTACAAAAAGCTAAAAACGATAAAACTATTTCCGAAGATGAATTTAAGAAAGATGAAACTGAACTACAAAAAACAACCGACCTTTATATAAATAAATTAGAAGAAATTGCTAAGAAGAAGGAATTAGAAATAAGGGGCTAATTATGGATTTAATAATTTTTATAGTGGCTCTTTCCATTTTAGTTTTAGTTCATGAATTTGGACATTTTTTTGCAGCCAGAAGAACTGGAGTGAAAGTGGAGGAATTTGGTTTAGGTTTACCACCTAGAATATTTGGTAAAAAAATTAAAGATACTATATATAGTATAAATTGGTTGCCGATTGGTGGTTTTTGTAAATTATATGGTGAGGATGGTGATGGAAAAGGCGGAGAAGCTTTTAATCATAAAAAACCGTGGCAGAAATTGATAATAGTTTTGGGCGGGGTATTAATGAATTTGATTTTGGCAATTTTAATCTTTAGTGTGGTTTACACAATTTTGGGAATTCCAAAACAGACAGATAAAGTAAAAATTATTGAAATTTCAAAAAATTCGCCGGCGGAAAAAGTTGGTTTAAAAGAAGAGGATGTCATTTTGAAAGTGGCTGATAAAGAAATTAAAGATCCAAATGAATTGACGGCTGAGGTGGCTAAATATAAAGGACAGTTTATCAAGTTAAAAGTTTATCAAGTTGATAAAGTTGAAAGAGAAATAAGTGTTGAGGTAAGAGAAAACCCGCCAGAAGGGGAAGGGTCAATGGGAATTGCCATTTCTAATACGGAAATGGTCAAGATGCCTTGGTATAGAATTGATCAAGGAATTGTAGCTGGTTTTAAAGAAGCCTATTTTTGGGGTAAAATTATAGCTAGTGGAGTGTTTAAAATGATTGGAGGATTGTTTATGGGCCAGCTTCCAAAAGATGTTAGTGGTCCGATTGGAATGTATGAAGCAACTAGTTCTATTAATAAAAATCAGGGATTTTTGGCAGTGGTTCATTTTTTTGGAATTGTGTCGGTTAATTTGGCGGTGGTAAATATTTTGCCTTTTCCAGCATTGGATGGAGGCAGAATTATTTTTGTGTTATATGAAATGATTACCAAGAAAAAAGCTAACCAGAAATTAGAAATGGTAGTGAATAATATTGGAATGATATTATTATTGACTTTAATTTTGTTGATAACAGTGGGGGATATAAGCAGAGTGTTGGGAAAATAAAAATCAGTTTATCTTCAGTTGTTTTAGTAACTGATACGTTGACTTAATTTTTTAAAAGTGTTTTACTTTTCTATAAGATATTTTTTATAAAAAATGAAAAAACAAAAAGGTATTTCCCAAATTGCAGTGATGATTGTTATGTTAGTTTTGGCAATCGCACTTCCAATAACAACAAATTTAGTTAAAAAGAGTCAAGAGAATAGAAGTAAAGCGGCTACATTTGATTGTACTATTTTTAATAAAGAAACGTGTTTACAAAACAAAGAGGAATGTTGGTTTAATGGCGGTAATTGTTACAATTTGATTGAGAATGGTTTCGAATGTATTCATGATTCTATAATTGGTTTCCCTGGGAGTTGTAAAAGTGGTATTCAAAAAGATATGTATTGTGTTGGTTCTAAAAATGATTGTGTCGATCGGGATGCTAACAGAGTTATTGTTAGTGGAGAAATTAGTTGTTGGGATTGGGCGGTGCAAATTTGTGAATATGGAAGTTTTAAATCACTTTCTGGAGATAAATGGGGAGAATCATCCTGCGATGATAACTCTTTATTAGAAGGAGGTACTTGTAGTGGAAATAAAACAGGTTCTTGTACATATACAAAATCTACACCGCCTCCAGCTTCAACTTGTTCTTCTGATTGTAAAGGTTGTAACCAACTTGAATGTTCTTATCAAACTGGTTGTACTTGGAGTTGGAATAATTATTCTTGTGTTAAAAATTCAGGAGATCAACCACCAATTACTAATCCTACTGGATCTGATCAAGGATGTATAAATAAAGGTGGTACTTGTAAAACTATTTCAAATGATACGTGTGGTAGTGGTTATACAACGTATATAGACGGTGGTTTATGTACTACAATTCCTGATCATAGTTATCAGTGTTGTGTTCCGTCAACTAATCCTAATCCTCAACCTGTTATTAGTAGTACTTGTGATAGTCAAACTGGGGCTGCCTGTATTAATTCTTATAGTGGAGTGACAAATGGTCTTACTTGTACTGGTAGTAGTGGAGGGACTAATGGTGGAACGATAAATACTAGTTTTACTTGTTCTACTATTGGAAAGGTTTGTTGTGTACCAAAATCCACTACTGATACTCCTGTTATAAATACTCCTGTTACAGATATTACTTATGATTTTACGAATGCAGTTTGTGTTGACAGTAGTGATACATGTCGTGCTAATTATGGTACGGTTATTTCCGGAACGACTAAATGTACAAATACATCAAATCCAATTTATTGCATAGTTGATACATGTAAGAAAAATGAAGGTGGTACTTGTAGAGATTTAACATCAAGCAATAATGTTTGTCCTAATGGTGAACATGTAGGTAATGGTTTGTGTCCTATACTTGGTAATTATTGTTGTAACCCTGCTTCTGATCCTACAGAGGGCGCAAATACTTATGCATGTGTACAGGAGGGTGGTATCTGTTATGACTTAGGATTAAGTCAAAATGTTTGTCCTAATGGGGGAACAGCATCTACAACTAGTGGATGTCTTAATACAAAAGGTAAAAATTATCAATGTTGTGTCAAATCTACTAGTACTCCTACCACTCCTGTAGATAGTTGTACTGGTTTACTTGGAATGCAAAAATGTATTGGAGATAATAAATACGTTAATTGTCAGATAGATACTAATAATTATTTAGGTAATCCTACATATAATCAAACAATATGGTGGACTATTAGTCCTCAAAGTTGTCCTACTGGACAAGTTTGTACAAGTGGTAATATAGCAGGTTTTGTTTGTGGAGCTCCTACTCCAGTTACCCCTGTTACTCCAACTAGTGTTTGTATAAGCGGTAATCAAAAATGTACTGCGACAAACAAATACTTTACTTGTAATAGTGGTCAATGGTCAACCTCAACAACTAATTGTCCATCTGGACAGATTTGTACAAATGATGCCATTGGAACCAATGTTTGTAGAGCGACTGATTATACAGCTCCAAGTTTAAATCTGTTCTTTGCCGTTTCTGGAGTTAAAGCAGTTAATCCATGTTTTGGAGATCTTAGTTTCAAAGTTAATGTAGCTAAGGATGGTCAAGATGGAATGACTGGAAATGTAACAGCTACAGTCGTGGCTAATAAATTTAATTCTTTAGGTGATCAAGTATTTAAAATTAGTAATTTTGCTTTGGATAATACTTATGCCTTAACTGATAAAATTAAGGTTTTTGTCTCCGGAAAGAAAACATTGGCGACTTTGTATGGTAAGAATAACCAGGTTGGAGGATTTGGAGCTTTAAATAGCAGCCAAATACTGGTTTCCAGCTTAAGCAATGGCGCTATTTTGGATTTCTCTGGCTATCCAGTTCTCAATGGAGATGTTGGACAAGTAGGTCAATTGGGAGTTCAAGATGGAGTGGTTAATGCGGCTGATTTTGGTCATATGAAAAATCAGTGGGGAAAGACTTGCAGTGATGGTCAGAATTTAGAAGCTGACTTAAATGGAGACTGCCGAGTTGATACTTTTGATTTACAAATTTTGAAGAATGCAAATGCAGAACAATATGCCCAAAAAACATTTTAAATGTTTATAAAAAAATATGGAAAAAAATAATAAAATATTCAAAATTTTTATCCCGATAATTGCAGTAATAGTAATTTTTGAAAGTGTGATGTTGGTTTCTGGCTTAGAAAAAAATAGTGGAGTAGTCAAAGAATCAACCAATTCGGCTGAAGTGAAAAAAAATGAGGTAGTTAATAATGCTTTTGATTTGGTTTTTTCAACTGATAAAAAAGAAATGGTAGTTGAAAAAAATTATCAAGTTAAGCTACAGGCTTTAGTTAAAGAACAAAGAACAATAGATGCCATTGATGTGGCTATTAAATATGACGCTAAGAGTCTAGACATCACGGGTTTAGTTTTTGACGAGAAACTACCAAAGCCGTTCATTGGTCAGGTATTAAAAACTGATGGAATGATAGTAGTTAAATATTTAATAGAGACTAAGCAGGGGATGACTTTTAATGTTAATGATGTTATTTCTTTGGTTAGTTTTAATGTTAAAGCAAAAACAGCTGGTAATTATCAATTTGAGATTGCTACTGGTAATGAAGATAAAAAATTTGCTACTATGTTTATAGAAACTACTTCGGTTAAGGCTTTGCCTTTTTCAAGTAATAAATTAGAAATTAATGTAACTAAATAAAAATGAAAAGGACTGTCCAAAATTTGTTGATTTTAAGCGCATTTTTATTGTTATCTACTAAGGTGGCAGCAGCAGCAGATCCAAGATTTTCATTAAATCCAGCCACTGGAAATTATAAGGTGAATGATACTTTTACGGTGACTATAGCAATAGATTCAGCTGGCCAGGTGGTTGGTGCTGCTGATGCAGTCGGTACTTTTGATTCAAATATATTAGAGTTAACTTCGTTAAATGCGGCGACGGATATGGTTTTTAATTCAACTCAAACTGGTGGTTCTTGTATGCCAAGCAGTAGTTCTGAATGGGCCAGTGGTAAATTTTCAATTACTTGTTACTCTAATATGAGTTCGGGCGATGAAGCAGTTAGTGGAAATTTAGCAGTATTGACTTTTAAAGCCAAGACAACTGGAACTGCTAATGTTAATTTTACTTGTAATGGAGGAGCTGGTGATTCAAATATAATTCAATCAGCAACTGTAAAAGATCTAATTGTTTGTTCAGCTAATGGCAGTGGCTCTTATACAATTTCTGCGGGATCTAGCACTTCAACGGTGACTTCGACTCCAACTCCGACAATAAAAGCTTCAACAACAACTACTACAACAACCACAACAACTGAATTACCTCAGACTGGAGGAATTGCAACAACCTTGGGTTTGATTGTTTTTGGAGCGATTAGTTTAGCTTCGGCATTGTTTTTAAAATTCTTATGAAGGGTAAAGTCAATTTAAAAACGATTATTATTCTGGCAATATTGGTTTTAGTAATTATTCTGTCTGTTTTGGTGGTAAACACGGCCAAGACTTTTATAAGTGGAGCGGCGGCTGATTATGAGCCACAAAATTTAATGGCCGTTCCTAAAGAGGATGGAAAAACAGCAGTGGTTTCTTGGACAACTGATAAAGAAGTAAGAGCATCTATTTTTTATGGAACTAATATGGCTAGCTTACTTTTAATGGCTGAAGATATAGAGGCAACAATTGATCATAATATTTTATTAACAAATTTAAAAAGCGACACAACTTATTATTACAAAATAGTGATAGATAACGATAATATTTTTGATAATGGTGGATTAATGTATAACTTCAAAACTAATGCTAGCTTAGAACCCGTAGTTACAATTCAGCCTACCTTAATTCCAACGATAGCAGCGTCTTCTAGTGGTTCTTCAGCTTGTGATAGAACTACTGATTATAATAAAGATGGGACTGTTAACAGCATAGATTATATTTCTTGTACTAAAGGGGCAATTACTCCTGGAGTCAGTGATGTGTGTGCTGGTGATTATAATAAAGATGGAGTTACTAATAGTCTTGATAGAATAAAGTGTTTACAAGAGACCAAAAGATAGGTAAAATAAGAAACTTTAAATTAAAGGAGGTGTGAGTTTAATGCCAATTATAGTAAAGAAAAAGAAAGGCGAATCAAAAGACGATATTATCGGTAAATTTAGAAGACTTTGTTTAGAAGAGGATATTACAGAAGAAGTAAGAAAAAGAACTTCTTATGTAAAGCCATCTGAAGAAAGATACGCTAAAAAGAAAATAATTGTTTGGCGAGATAAATGCCGCCGAAAAGCAAAAAATTCCAGAAGACACGATGCGAAATAAATTAAAACAAGACAGTTTTGATGCTTTAAAGAACCGTGATAACAAGCGGGTGGATGTGTTGCGATTTTTAATTTCATTAATTGATAAAAAAGAATTACAACTGCCACCCGGTGGTATGACAGAAGCTGAAGAAATTGGAGTTTTAAGAAAAGAATTAAAAAACAAAGAAGAGTCAAGAGAAATGTTTTTAAAGGCTGCTAGACAAGATTTAGTAGATCAACTTGATTATGAAATAACAATAGTTAAGGAATATTTACCGGCAGAAGTTAGTGAAGAAAAAATTATTGAAATAATAGAACAAGTAATGGCGGAAAAAGGAAATAATTTTGGATTAATTATGAAGGAAGTGATGATAAAAATGGGTGGAGCTGTAGATGGTGGAGTGATTTCAAAAATTGTAAAAGAAAAGATTAATGGATAATTTAATTTTGATAAATCATAATAAGAATTGGGGTTTGAATGAAAGTTTGGTTGAAGAACTGGCAAAAAAAGTACTTAAAGAAAAGGGATTTAAACAGAATGTTGAACTGAGTATTTATTTTGTAGGAAGAAAAAAGGCTAAGGATTTAAATGTAAATTATCGAAAGATGGGCTATATACCTCAAGTTTTGGGTTTTCCAATGTCAAAAGAAAAAGATGCGGATGGAATAATCAGATTGGGTGATATTGTAATTTGTACTCAAAAATTAAAGTATGAAATAAAATTTCAAAAATCGAATTTAGATACTGTTTTATACAGTTGGTTGATTCATGGAGTTGAAAATTTATTAAAGTAGTTTTAAATTTTTGTCACAGAATTTTTTATGTCTGGTGAATGTGGTCGCCCACGTTCAAGGCCATAAAAAATTGTGACTTCAAATTTAAATTATTTTAATAATGATACAGTTACGAATATTGTAAATGGGACTGGATTTTGGTTTAATCGTTTGATGTCAGTTTTTCACTTAAAATATAGACCAATTAAGTTTTCTGATCTTGATTTGAATGATGTGGCGAATAGTTTAAAAAAATATTTGAGTGCTAAAGATGTTCCGCAATCCTTTTTATTTTCCGGTCCTAAGGGGGCTGGAAAAACTTCAGCGGCCAGAATTTTAGCCAGGGCAGTAAATTGTAGTAATCTTAAAGACGGTGAGCCTTGTGGAGAATGTGATAATTGTAAGGAAATAATAAAAGGCGGGGCTATGGATATTATTGAAATGGATGGGGCTTCAAATCGAGGAATTGAAGATGTCAGAAGTTTAAAAGATAAAGCTTATTTGTTGCCAAGTAAATTGGATAAAAAAGTTTTTATTATAGATGAAGTTCATATGTTAACTAAAGATGCGTTTAATGCACTTTTAAAGTTGATTGAGGAACCACCAAAGCATACAATTTTTGTTTTATGCACTACAGATGCAGAAAAAATTCCGGAAACGGTGTTGTCACGATTAGTAAGAGTTGATTTTAGAAAGGGTGGAAAAAATGAACTAATGAATTCACTTAAAAAAATTATTGATGGGGAAGGAATTGAAATTGCCAAGGAAGCTATTGAATTTATAGTCGAAAGAAGTGACGGCAGTTTTAGAAATTTACAAAGAAGTTTTAATGAACTTTATCTACAATTAGGAAAAAAATTAAAGACAGATGATGTTTTTAAATTTTATTTAGATAAAAGTGGAAGTTATGACGAAGAAAGTTTTGACAAGGATTTAAATGATGGAAATACAAAATTGATTTTGGAAAAATTGGAAAAAATGGCGGAAGATGGAATTGATTTTTCTAGTTTTAGATTAAAATTAATGAACTATTTTCAAAAAAAGATTTTGTCATTTTATGGAGTCGGGGAAGATAAAAAAAAATATTTAAATTTGGAAGAATCGGAGTTTTTAATAAATTTATTAGTCAAAGCATCTAAACAAGAAAAAGAAGTAGAAATAGATCAATTACCGTTGGAATTGGCAGTAATAGAATTTGCGGGACAAAAAGGATCTCAAGTGTCAGAAGTTAGAAGTCGGGATCAAGAAGACAAAAAGGAAGAATCTAAAAAAGAGGAAAAAATAGTAGAAAAAAAGGTAGAAACTAAAGAAATTGAAGAAATAGTAACAATAGAATCGGATTGTTCGATAGGGGTGGAAACGGTTGAGGAAAAATGGGGAAATTTATTGATGACAATCAAACCTTTTAACCACTCAGTTGAAGCATTTTTAAGAGCATCTAGACCAAAATCAATTAGAGGAAAGACTTTGCTTTTGGAAGTTTTTTATCCTTTTCATAAAGATAGGTTGGAAGAGGCAAAGAATAGAAAAATAGTTGAAGAATGTATGTCCAAGGTTTTTGGAATCGATTTATGTTTTGAATGTATTTTGGGAAAAAGCAGAAAGGGGCCATTAATTATTAAAAATGATACCCCTATTAAAAATATTAGCGAACAGTTAGTAGATGGTAAAGAAGGCGAAAAGGCTGGCGGAGATATTTATGATGTAGCAAAAGAGATATTTGGATAAGATATAATATCAATTAATAATTAATAATTAAGAATTAATAAAAATATTTATGTTTGATAAAGCAAAAATGTTAGCTCAAGCTTATAAATTAAAGAAAGCAATTGAAGCTGAATCTTTTGAGATTGAGGAGAATGGAATTAAGGTAACTGTGACTGGTGATCAAAAAATTAAATTTTTATCTGTAAACGGAATGGAAAATAAGGTTTTGGTTGACACTATAAATAAGGCAATGAAAAAATCACAAGAGATGGCGGCAAAAAGAATGAAAGATATGGGTGGGCTTGAGGGTTTGTTTTAAATTAATAATTAATAATTAATAATTGTGGCGGAGTTACCAAAAAGCATTAAAAATTTAATTGCGTCTTTTGAAAGATTGCCGAGTATTGGTCCAAAAAGTGCCAGTCGATTGGTTTTTTATTTACTTAATACGCCGGAATCTTATGTGGCAGAAATGGCCCGATCGTTATTAGCGATTAAAAAAGAAATAAAAATTTGTAAGCAATGTTTTTCGGTGTGTGAAGGTGAAATCTGTTCGATTTGTGGAGATGAAAAAAGAAATAAAAAAATAATTTGTGTTGTAGAAAGGGCAATTGACGTTATGGCAATTGAAAATATCGGCGGTTTTAATGGTGTTTATCATGTTTTGGGTGGAGTGGTTAATCCGTTGGAACATGTGAGCCCTGATGATTTAAAAATTGATGAATTAATAAATCGAATCACTGATGATATGGAGATTGTTTTGGCAACTAACCCGACAATGGAAGGGGAGGCAACGGCTCTTTATATTAAGAAAAAAATTGAAAATTTGGGTAAGAAAAATGTTAAAATTTCTCGAATTGGCAGTGGTTTACCGATGGGAGCTGATTTGGAATACGCAGATCAGGCGACCTTGAGTAGGGCGATGGAAGGACGAAGAGAGCTATAATAAATTATGAATCAAGTTGTGAATGACTTTGGAAAAGGATTTAAACAATTAGGTCAGGAGACAGCCGAAAAATTGGTTGAGAATGCAGGAAAAATTGCGGAGTCGATAATTACAGCACAAGAACTTTTGGGAGATATTAGACCATTAGATGATCAAGAAATGGCTCAAAAAAAGGCAGAAGATGAAAGGAAAAAACAGAAGGAGATTGCGGACGTAAAATCTCAGATGTCAGGCAGACCTGTGGAAAATGAAATGGAACAGATTAGAAGACAAAAAGAAAAAGAGGAAGAAGAAAAGGAAAAATATTTTGAACAAGTGGAAGAGCAAAAAGAAAGGGAAAGACAACGACAAGAGGCGGAATATAATGGTTTAATGGTGGAATCAACAAATCCATCAAAACAAAAGAAAAGTAGAGGAAGTGCTTTAGTGCATAAGAAAAAAAGTCAACCAGACCAAAGTCAGATGTCGCAAACAACTGAATTTAAGGGTAAAATTGATTAAAAGATGAAACTTTACAACACTTTAACTAGACAAAAACAGGAATTTAAACCAATAAAAGAAAAGGAAGTGGGTATTTATTCTTGTGGACCAACAGTTTATTCAAGTCCTCATATTGGAAATATGTATGCTTATGTTTGCTGGGATGTATTGGTAAGGACATTAAAATATCTAGGTTATAACATTAATAATGTAATAAATATTACTGATGTTGGGCATTTAACTAGCGATGAAGATGTTGGGGAGGATAAAATGGAAAAAGGTTCAAAAAAAGAGGGTTTGACGGTTTGGGAAATTGCCAAGAAATATGAAAATGAGTTTTTGGATAATTTAAGAGAATTGAATATTGAATTGCCTTGGAAAATGCCAAAGGCAACTGATCATATTCAAGAACAGATTGATTTAATTAAAAAAATTGAGGCAAATGGTTTTACTTATAAAACAAGTGACGGAATTTACTTTGATACTTCTAAATTTGTTGATTATAAAAAATTTACTAATTTGAATTTGGAAAAAATAAAAGAAGGAGCCAGGGTGGAGATTAATAAAGAAAAGAAAAATCCGACGGATTTTGCTTTATGGAAGTTTTCTCCTAAGAACCAAAAAAGACAAATGGAATGGGAGAGCCCATGGGGAGTAGGCTTCCCGGGTTGGCATATTGAGTGTACGGCCATGTCGACTAAATATTTAGGTGAAACTTTTGATATACATACAGGCGGAGAAGATCATATTAATATTCACCATACTAATGAAATTGCCCAAGGATACGGTGCTTTTGGTCATAATACAGCAAATTATTGGATGCACAATGCTTTTATAACTTTTAAAGGTGAAAAAATAAGTAAAAGTAGTGGAGGATTGTTTACGGTTAAAGATTTAATAGAGATGGATTTTGATCCAATGGCTTTTAGGTATATGGTTTTGGGTTCACATTACAGAAAAGGGATGGAATTTTCTTTAGAAAATTTAAAAATGGCCCAAACTGCCCTTAATAAGTTAAAAGGTTATAAAGTTGAAAGTTTATCAAGTGTAAATCAAACTTTTAAAAATGAATTTATTGAAAAAATTAGTGATGACTTGGCAATGCCAGAGGTTTTGGCTTTGGTATGGAAAGTGGCTAAATCAGATTTAAGTCCGGAAGAAAAATGGGCAACAATTTTGGATTTTGATAAAGTTTTAGGATTAAATTTGAATAAAGAAATTGAAGACAAAGAAATTCCTGAAGAAATTTTAAAATTAGTTGAAGAGAGAAACCAAGCAAGAGAAATTAAAAATTGGGGTGAATCTGATAGATTGAGAGAAGTTATTAAAAATAAAGGTTATCTAGTTGAAGATTTAGGAAATACCTGTAAAATAAGACCAATAAAGTAATTGTCAAATTACGCTTAATATGTTAACCTAAAAGGTTCATGAAAGGAAGTAAATATCAATATCAAATCATAATGGTTTTGGACCCCAAAACCGAAGACAAAGAAAAAGTTTTAACAAAAGCTTGTTCTTGGTTAGAAAGTAATAAAGCTGAAATTTCTAATAAAGACCACATGGGTCTTAAGGAATTGGCTTATGAAATAAAAGATCACGATAAAGGTGATTTTTGGGTTTTAGATGTAGAGTCTAAAGAACCTTTAAAAATAAAAGGTTTCAATCTTTTATTGGATAGAGAAATAAATATTATTCGTTATTTAATATTAAAAAAGTAAAAAGGGGGAATTATGCCAAGTAGATGTCTCAATAGGGTAATGTTAATCGGTAATTTAACTCGTGACCCAGAGTTAAGATATACTCCAGCTGGTATGGCTGTAGCTTCTTTTGGTTTAGCTACCAATAGAGTTTGGGTGACCAAACAAGGTGAAAGAAAAGAAGATGCTCAATTTCATCGAATTGTAGCTTGGAATAAATTAGCTGAACTTTGTTCACAGCTTTTATCCAAAGGTCGAAGAGTTTATGTCGATGGTAGAATTCAATACCGAGAATTCAATGATCAAGAAAATAATAAAAAGCAAATTACAGAAATAGTAATTGACGATATGATTATTCTTGATAATAAAGGCAACAATGATCACAATGTGAATGGAGATTTGAGTGGTGAAGCAGAAATGCCAGTAGCTGAAGGTGAACACGAAGCTCCAATTGAGGATATTGTGATTCCAGATGATTTAGGAGAAATCCCGGTTACTGAAGAAAAAAAAGATGAAGAAATGCCTTTTTAAGGAGAAGATATGATAAAAAAAAGCAAAAAAGACAATATATTAGCAGCAAAAAGAAGGGGTAGAGAAAAGGGCTGTTCTTATTGTAAAACTAACACAACTCCAAGTTGGCAAGATTATGAAAAAATGGGTGAATTTTTATCGGCTAGATCGAGAATATTAGGAGCTCAGTTTAGTGGTGTTTGTGCCAACCATCAGAGAAAATTAGTTAAGGCAATTAAACAAGCTCGACATTTAGCTTTGATGCCTTTTACAACTAAATAAAGTTAAACCGTAAACAAGACCTCCCTTAAAAAGGGAGGTTTTTTGTTGATATAATTTAACAATGAAGACGAAAGATAAGGCTATTTGGGTAATTAAATTACCGTCTAAAGCCAAAATATTGGTTAAGGTTGGCGATAAGGTTGATAATGATCAAAAGTTAGCTATTTTTAGTAGCCACAAGATAGAAACTTTTGATTATAGTGGTCCATTGTCAAAAATGGATGAAACTAAAAGGCAGGATTTAGATAATTTTATTAGAGGTAAACAGGTGAATTCTGGTGATATGTTTTGTGATTTAGGAATTTTTAAAAATAAAATTTTTTTCCCATTGACTGGTTTATGCTTGGGTTTGGATGAATTTAAAAATTTGAGAATTGAAAAGATAGAAGAAGACAAAAAAGAGATTTTGTCTCCGGTTGAAGCTAAAGTAAGTAAAATAGAGGAGGGGAAGATGGTTTTAGAGTTCAAAGCAAAAGAATATAGTGGTACTGGGTTAAATCAGTTGAAGGCTTGGGGTAACGGGGAAATTAAAATTGTGGACGATATTAAACTTTTAAATTTTGAGTTGGATGATAATGTTTTATTTACAGAAAATTTAGATAAAACCTTTTTATTGAAAGCACAGGTTATTGGAGTTAGGGCAGTGGTAACCCCTAATGAGGATGTTAAAGAGGTGGACATTAACATTCCGGTGTTGAGATTAGAAAAAAAAGTTTGGGAGGATTTTATGAAAGAAAACCTAGGTAAAAAGAGAAAGATGTTAGTAAATGCTTCGAAAGAGAAATTGTTATTAGTGTTAGAATAGATGATGAAATTTAAATATATAAGAAATTTATTTGTAATTTTTGCCTTATTATCCGTAGTTTCTTTAGTTAGTTTTAAAATTGGCCAAGATACCAGTGGAAAAGTAATTGATTCTAATGGTGGTGGATTAAATTTATCCTTGATGTGGCAAGTAAAAGATAAATTAAGCCAAATGTTTTTGGAAAAAGATAAATTAGTTGACAAAAATATGGAGTATGGAGCGATTAAGGGAATGGTGGCGGCGTTAGATGATCCATACACGGTATTTTTGACACCAAAGGAAAATAAAAGCACAAATGAAACTTTAGCCGGGGAATTTGGTGGAGTAGGAATTTCTTTGGGATACAAAGATGGAGTATTGGCGGTAGTGTCTCCTTTAAAAGGGACACCGGCAGAAAAAGCAGGAGTAAAGGCAGGTGATTTAATTGTCCATATAACCGATACCTTAAATAAGGTTGATAGAGATACTAACGACATTACCTTAGATGAAGCCGTGAGTTTAATTAGGGGTAAAATTGGTACCGAAGTGACTTTAAAAATGTATCGCGAAGGCAAGAGTGATTATTTTGATGTGGTTTTAAAAAGAGACAATATTGTGGTTCCAAACATAACTTTAGAATGGAAAGAAAAGGATGGTAAAAAAATAGCTTATATTCAGTTAAGTCAATTTAGTGAGACATTGTTTACTGATTGGCCCAAAATGGTTCAAGAAATTAAAAAAGAAAAGAATTTGGGTGGAGTTATTTTGGATTTAAGAAATAATCCGGGTGGATATTTACAGGCCAGTGTCTTGGTGGCTTCTGATTTTGTTAAAGAAGGAGTAATCGTGACCCAAGAATCTTATGACGGAAAGAAAGAGGTCTATAAGGTTGAAGAAGGGAATGGAAATCTGTTGAATGAAAAATTAGTGGTTTTAATTAATGGCGGTTCAGCGTCGGCATCGGAAATCTTGGCTGGAGCCTTAAAAGACTATAATAGAGCAAAATTAGTTGGAGAAAAAAGTTTTGGAAAAGGGACGGTCCAACAACCGGAGGATTTTAAGGATGGCAGTGGTTTGCATATAACCATCGCTAAGTGGTTACTACCCAGTGGAAAAAATATTCATAAAGTAGGAATCGAACCAGATATTGAAATTAAGTCTGGTGACGATATCAAAATAGATTTACAGCTAAATAAAGCTTTGGAAGTAATTCTAAAATAGATTTTATGAAAAAAGGAATAGTGATAGGATTATTTTTGGGAGTTTTTGTAATGAGTCTGTTTTTTTTATTTTTAAATAAAAAAGAGACTATTAAAATTAAAAAAGAGATTATCGATGAAGAATCGGTGGTGACAGAAGTGGTTGAAAAAGCAACTCCAAGTGTAGTAACAATAAGAACTGAAAGGGATATTGGAACGGGATTTATAGTTAGTTCTGATGGTTTAATTGTGACTAATAAACATGTAGTGGCTGATATTGGGACTAAATATAAAGTGATAATTGATAAAGAGGAAATTGAGGTTAAAGATATTTACCGGGATCCTTTAAATGATTTGGCCATTATAAAGATAGAAAAAAATAATTTAAATAAAGTTGATCTTGGTGATTCTGATAAATTAAAAGTAGGACAATCGGTGATTGCCATTGGGACAGCTTTGGGTGAATTTAGGTCAACAGTGACGACTGGAGTGATTTCGGGATTAGGGAGGGGAATTACGGCAGGCGAAGTGGGTGAGGTGGAAAAATTAACTAATGTAATTCAAACTGATGCGGCAATTAATCCTGGTAATTCTGGTGGTCCATTATTTAACTCTAGCGGTCAGGTGATTGGAGTTAATGTAGCCGTGTCACAAAGCGGACAAAATATCGGTTTTGCTTTGCCAATAAATTTAGTTAAAGAATCGATTGACTATTTTAGGGAAACAGGGGAGTTTGAAAGACCTTATTTGGGAGTGGGTTATAAAATGATGGAAAAAGGGGCTTGGGTGGAAAGTATTTTGGAAAATAGTCCGGCAAGTAAGGCAGATATTAAAATCGGTGACATAATTATTGAAATTGATGGACAAAAAATAAATAAAAGCGATAATGGGGATTTGGTAAAAATAATCAATCAGAAAAAAATAGGACAGATAATTAATATAAAAATTCAAAGAGAAAAAACGGAAAAAATAGTTGATGTAAATTTAGAAAAGAAAATTAATTAATTTTCTTTTTTTTTCAGTTGGTTGGTCGAGGACAGTGAGTTCGAGAAGTAAATCGTCTAGATTGCCTTGTAAGATACTGTCCAAGTTATTGAAGGTTTTGTCTATTCTATGGTCTTTTATTTGATTTCTTGGGTAATTGTATGTTCGAATTTTATCAGCTCGGCCTGATTGGCTGATACCGGATCGACCGGCGGCCAATTGAGCTTGTTTTTTTTCTTCTTCTATTTGATAAAGTTTATTTTGTAAAAGCTTTAAAGCGATTTCGCGGTTTTGTTGTTGATAGCGTTCTGTACGAACATCAAACATTAATCCAGTTGGTTTGTGAACCAAATGGACGGCAGTGGACACCTTATTGACGTTTTGACCACCATTGCCTCCAGCTCGACTGGCGGTGATGACAACATCATCCATACTAAAATTAATTTCTTTTGATTCAATCTGGGGCATAATAGCAATAGAAGCAGTAGAAGTTTGAAGACGACCACGTTTTTCAGTTATGGGAATTCTTTGGACACGATGGGTACCGGCCTCATATTTTAATTGATTATAAGCATCAAATCCGGAAATTTGGATTATAAAACCATCAATCTGTCTAACTTTCCAACCGACTTTATTGGCGTAGCGGACATACATATTCATTAAATCCTGAGCCCAGAGAGATGCTTCTTGACCTCCCGGACCTGGGTGAAATTCCATGATGGCGATATTGGGATTAATTGTTGGCATGTAAGCAAAACCTAGTTTGATTTTTTGGCTTCTTTTTTAGCGGCTTTATCAGCGGCGTATTTTTTACCCTGACCAACTTTTTCGTTGAATTTATCAATTCTACCTTTAATGTCGACAAATTTTTGTTGACCAGTAAAGAAAGGATGACATTTAGAACAAACTTCAACGTCGATTTTTTCTAAAGTTGAACCAGTAGTAAATTTATTGCCACAAGCACAAGTGACTTGGCAATTGTCAAAATATTGAGGATGAATTCCTTGTTTCATAGGGTTTATTATAGCATACTAATCAGTTCTTCTAATCCAACTGATTTTTGTTCGGTAGTAGCTAGATTTTTAACTGTAATTTGATTATTTTTTGCTTCGTCGGTACCAATGATAGCTACGTAATTAACACCTAAATTATCGGCATATTTTATTTGTTTGCCAAGCTTGTCTGGATCAGGATAGACAATGCAGGAAATATTATTTTGTCGGAGAGTTGAACTTAAGTTTAAGATATTACTTTCTGTTTCTGGACCAAAATTGGCAATTAAAATTTTCGTTTTTGATTTATTGGCCTCTGGGAGAAGATCGAGCTCTTTAATAACATCGATAACCCGTTCAAATCCAAAAGCGAAACCAACAGCGGGGATATTAGGTCCACCAAGAGTGGAGACTAAATTATCATAACGACCACCACCACCGATGGCACCAATTTTTGGTTCCAACACACTAACTTCAAAAATGGTTCCAGTATAATAATCACAACCGCGAACTAGAGTTGGATCAAAAACATAAGCATTATCTGGGAGTCCAAAAATCTTTAATTTGTCTAAGACTTGTTTTAAGTTTTCATCTGGTTGAGCTTCTTTGATATATTTAAAGAGATTGTTAATTTGGGTTTGTACTAAACCCTTAGAATTGAGCTCATCTTTTACTCCATTTTCACCTATTTTCCCTAACTTATCAAGAGATTGAAGTATACTATTTTGATCTTTTTCAATGCCACTTTTGGCCAAAATATCAAAAAGAACCTGACGACTATTTATGGAGATAATAGTATTTTTAAAATTCAATTTTTGGACGCCAGCATAAATTATGGAAATTATTTCGGCATCAGCGATAGGGGATAAAGTCCCAAAAATATCTACATCGCATTGGACAAATTCTCGATAACGGCCCTTTTGGGTGTTTTCAGCTCGCCAAACTGGTTGAATTTGATAGCGTTTAAAAGGAAGTTGAATTTCGTTATTATAAATAGCTAAAACCTTAGAAGCGGGAACAGTTAAATCGTAACGAAGACCGACTTCGCGATCACCATTATCTTTAAAGAAATAGCCTAATTTGTCATCAGTTTCGTTACTGTATTTACCTTTTAAAACCGAAGCATATTCTAGAGCTGGGGTTTCCAACGGGGAAAAACCATATTTTTCAAAAATATCAATTAAGGTATTTTTGACATAGTTACGGATACCCATGTCTTTAGGCAAAAAATCTCTGAAACCTTTTAATGTTTGTGGTTTGATCATGATGTATTTTAAATGAAAGCGACTTTGAAGTAAAATAGAGTAATGAATATGGTGCAATTATTTTTTGATGATTGGGAATTAACTGTAGATTTGGAAGGTGGAAGAATTGATAGTCTTAAAAATAGGGGAATATTAATTTTAGGGAGTTTTGAAAGAATTGATGGGAAAAGGGGTAATACTCATGTGTGTGTGCCAAATTTTGCTAATGATGGAGTTAAAAAATATGGATTGCCATTTCATGGATTTTTTAGAAATGCGCCATGGGTTTTAGTGCAAAAGACAGAAAATTTATTAGAAATAAGTTGCGAAACAATGGGTTTTGATGTCCATCAAATTTTTTCTTTAAATAAAGAATATTTTAATCAGAAATTAACAGTGGAAAATAAAAATGATGAAGAAAAACCGGTAAATGTGGCAATTCATAACTATTGGTCAAGTGAATTGGGTTGGCAAGGAGCAACATTAAATGGTTTTGATTTGAGTATGGGAATAAAAAATAATGATTTTAATAATTTACGTCAGTTAAATGATATTGATATTCCAGGAAAGCCTCTGATTAAATGGCAATTAATAGGTTTTAATTATGCTAAATTGTGGACTGGTTTTTTGGAGGAGGGAAATAATAAAATTTTTGATAATAATTATTTTTGTGTAGAACCAATCATGGAAAAGGACGAAAATTATTTTGGAAGTGAAAAATCAATGTTGCAGCCAAAAACAAAAATAGAGTTAAGGCAAATGATTGGGGTGGTATATCGGACTTGAACCGACAACCTCAGCTTTCACAGAGCTGCGCTCTAACCAATTGAGCTAATACCACCATGAGATTGGGTGTAATTTCCTATGACGAATGTCAGAAGAAAATAGTGGTTTATTTTAACATGAAGGGAAGTATTTAGTTGTTTGTTGAAGTATTTGAAGCTTGAGCGGTAACAGAATCCATAGTGATAATCTTAGAAACATAGAAAGTTTTGGCGATTTTGGCGTCTGGTTGAATAATTACAACGATTTTTTGGCCAGCTTTTAATTTGTCGAGGGCTAATTTATTGTTATCTTTATCTAATATTTCGGTTTTAGCGTCGGTTTTGATTTGATATTGGATTTCTTTATTTTTAATAGGGATAAGAACAAAAACAGGTGACGATTGGGAAATATCGACAATTTTTCCTAGAACTATTTCATTTTTATTTTGGATGGTTTTTAAGTCAGTGACAACGACTCTTTTGGCCTCAAAATTACCATATTGATTTAAATAACCCATGGCTAAAATATCTTGTCCAGATTTTATATTTTCAACTTTAGTTTTATTTCTTTTAATATCAATAAAAACAGTGTCTTCGGTTATGGTAATAGATTTAGATTCGTTTTTATAGCTAACAACTATTTGGCTGGAATCGATTTGGGTAATGGTACCAATAATTGATCTTGGCTCAACGGAAGTAGAATCAGTGTTTTGAAGTAGGTCTTTAACTTTTTGTTGAACCATTTGTAAAACTTCTCTATTAGGAGCAATAGTAGGGACGGCGGTGACTTCCTGAGCAAAAACTGGTGAAGAGAAAAAAACAGAAAGAATGAATAAAAATAAATACATAAAATTAAATTTTAGCAGTGGAATAAATAAGATTTAACTCAGTTTCGCTTTGATTATCTTCAGAATCTATGCTGTCAATTTTAATTAGATTAAGACCACTATCTAGCTCAATACTAATACTAAAAACGCCGTTGGCATTACTTTTGCCACTAAAAGTTTTAGTTGGGGTGGAAATAATGATTAAACTATTTGGTTTACTGTCGCCCTTAATACTAATTTTCGAATTAGAAAGAACGGCGTTGTTTTCTGGGGAAGTAATATTGATGGAAGATTCGGTTTTAGAAACGCTGGGAGTAGTTGAAATTTGGGTTGACATTTGTAAATCAGTGATGGTTGGGGTAGGAATAGTCTCGGTTTGATTTTGTCTAGGTACGCTTTTATTTTTATTGAGAGCAAAAAAAGCTCCGGTAATACCGAATCCTAGAATTGATCCGAGAGCGATGGCTAAAATAAGTTCTTTAATCATTTTACTATTATAGATGATATCACAAATAGTCAAAAGTTGATGATAGAATTGAAGATATGGAAATAAAAAATCTAGAAAATCAATCAATTTATTTAAAGGGTAAAAAAGAGAGTGTTTTGATTAATCCGGCTAAAGAGATAAGAAATGATAGTAAATATTTATCAAGGATATTTTTGTTTACATCAGAAAAATACGACGGAATGGGTTTCGATGGAGATAAAATATTGATTAGGGCTCCTGGCGAATATGAGGTTGGTGGGGTGGAAATAAATGGTTATAATTCAGGAAATAGTAATACGCTTTATGTTTTATATATAGATGGAATTAAAGTAGTATTTTTAGGAGATTTGGAGGAAGCTTTAAGTGATAAAAGAATTGAAAAAATAGATTCGGCTGATGTGTTGATAGCTCCAGTTTTGATAAAAGAAAGTGCTAGTGGAAAGTTAGTTTTAGAGTGGGCTAAAAAATGGGGAGTAAATTATTTAATTCCTGTTGGCTATGATGAAAATAAAGAGGCTTTAGATAAATTTTTGGATCAGGCAGATCAAGAAGGATTGGAAGCAGTAGAGTCTTTAAAAGTAGATAAAGATGATCTTCCAGATGGCTTAGAGTTGAAAGTATTAAAAAAGGTATAATAACGTATGAATACAGATGCTATCAGACTGCCCCCCAGCTCTGAAGAAGCTGAAGTTTGTGTACTAGGTTCGATTTTAATTGATAATGATGCAATTTTGGCAGTGTCGGAATTTTTAAGACCAGAACATTTTTATAATTCCAATTATGGAAAGATTTATGAGGGGATGATGAAGCTTTATGAGGATAGAATGCCGATTGATATCGTGACGGTAGCAGAAAAATTAAAGGAACTTAATATCTTAAAAAAGATTGGAGGAAAAGGATTTTTGACTAGATTGGCTAGTGAAGTGCCAACTGCGGCTAATGTTGAAAGTTACGGACATATTATTAAGTCATTGTCGGCCAAGAGGGAGTTAATTTCGGCGGCGGGAAGAATTAGTGAAAAAGCTTTCGATCCGACATTACCAGCTGATCAACTTTTAGATATTGCCGAGCAAGAGGTTTTTTCCTTATCCCAAAAACATTTAAAATCGATTCCAACATCATTAAAAGAGGTTTTGACAGCTAGTTTCGATAGATTAGATGAACTGCAAAAAATGGGAACAGGATTGAGGGGAGTGCCTAGTGGTTTTAAAGGTTTGGATAATATTTTGGCGGGAATGCAGGATAGTAACTTATTAATTTTGGCAGCTAGACCAGGGGTTGGTAAAACTGCTTTTGGTTTAAATATCGCCAGATATGTGGCAGTAGAACAAAAGATTCCGGTTTGTATGTTTTCTTTGGAAATGAGTAAAGAGGAATTAGTTGATCGTTTATTAGTCAGACAAGGTTTGATTGATGCCTGGAAATTAAAAACAGGGCAGTTGTCGGCAACTGATTTTGATGCATTATCGGAAGCTATGGGAGTTTTAGCTGAAGCACCGCTTTATATTGATGATACTCCGGGGCTAACAGTAACTGAGTTAAGGACTAAGGCAAGAAGATTGCAGGTGGATAAGGGAATTAAATTTATAATTGTCGATTATTTACAATTAATGCATGGATCAACTCGAGACAACAGAGTCCAAGAAGTTTCAGAAATTTCACAAGGGTTAAAAAATTTAGCTAGAGAATTAAAAGTACCAGTATTGGCATTGGCTCAGCTTTCTAGAGCCATGGAGGCGAGGGGAGGAAAACCAAGATTATCAGACTTAAGAGAATCGGGAAGTATCGAACAGGATGCAGATGTGGTTTTCTTTTTGTCGAGAGAGGACGAAGAAGTTAGAGAGTTGGTAACTTGTAGTGTGGAAAAGCATCGAAATGGTCCAACAGGAAGTTTTAATTTGTATTTTAATGGAAAACAGGTCAGCTTTTTTGATGTAGAAAAGAAACAATAAACTGTGCCGAAGGAGGGACTTGAACCCCCATGACATTGCTGCCACACGCTCTTGAGGCGTGCGTGTCTACCATTCCACCACTTCGGCTAAATTAATCTATATTATAACCTAATTAGTGGTTTTTTAAATGTTAAAATAAAGTATGAACTTAGGTATTTTTAGAATAGTGGGAATAATACTTTTTGCCTATTTAACTTGGAGAAATCTAAGAAATAGCTACGAAGAAGATAAAATCGTAACCTATTCTTGGGTGGCTTTATTAGCGTTTTTTATTGGAGGAAGAATTACCTATGGTTTGGTTAATTTTGGTGTTTGGAACGATAGCTGGTTAAGTTGGTTGTCGGTCTGGGATAAACCAGGAATGGATTATGTTGGTGGTTTTTTATCCTTGATATTAGTTAACTTTATTTTTTCTAAAGTAAATAGTTGGAAATTTATACCGTTTTGTGAGGATGGTTTAATTAATTCGTTGTTTTTATTTCTATTTTTATTGGTGGATGAATTTCTTAGAAGCCGGTTTGATTTGAAAGTGGGTATTTATTTACTATTTATAATTTTGATGGTTTTTTTGGTAAATTTGGCTAAAAGAAAATATCGATCTTTGGTTTGGTATAAAAGTGGTAAGAAGGGTTTTGCTTTTTTGGCAACTGGATTTATCGGGTTTTTAATATTGGGATTTTTGGGACTTTATTTAAAAGTTAATTTGATTTATTTAATTTTATATTGGGTTATTAGTTTGATTTCTGCGGTGGGATTGTGTATTTTAGGTGAAGTATTTAATTTTTTATTAATTAATAAGAGGAGATAATATGATAAAAGAAAAAAAGAGGACGAATTTAAGTTTTCCCAGCCGATTATTATCGCCAATCAGAGTTTTTTTAGAGAAGAGATTGGTTTCTCTTAAAAAAGGGAAGAAACAATTAAAAAAGAATGATCCGTTTTTTGCCGAAAATAGGGCTAATGAAAATGCCTTTGAGGATGATTTAGACGAGCAAATTGGTCATTTTGATAATGAAATTAAAACTAAATTTTTAAGTAGAGAAATTGTTCAGCTCAGAAAGGCTTTAACAAGAATGAAAATTGGTAAATATGGTATTTGTGAGAAGTGTGGAAAGATGATTGACACTGACAGATTGGCGGTCCATCCAGAAGCAACTTTGTGTATTAAGTGCAGCAAAAAAAGAGAAGAATAATTGATATTTATGGTCAAAAATTATGGTATAAGTTTTGGTATAAATGGGTTATTTTTTATTGTATTGAGTATAATTTTTATTCTATTTTTTCTCTATTTAAGTATTAAAAAAGGAGGAGGGTATTGGTTAATTTTTATAGGTGGATTAGCTAATTTAATTGAGAGAATAATTTTAGGTTATGTCAGAGATTATTGGAATTTTTTAGGATTAGGACTTTACAATAATATTAATGATTGGATAATTGGAATAGGAGTTTTATTTTGTTTAAAAGATTTGCTATGGAAGAAATCAAAATAGTTTTTGAAGATAAGGATTTAATGGTGGTGGAAAAACCGCCATTAATGACAACAACTAAGGAAAAAAAAGGAGAAAATGGGACGTTAGAAGATTGTCTTAAAAAAAATAGACCAAATAATTTACCGAGAAATGGGATTCTTCATAGATTGGATAAGGGGACTTCTGGATTGATAATGGTGGCAAAAACAGAAGAAGCATTTTTGGGTCTTAAAAAACAATTTAAAGAGAGATCTCTGACAAAAAAGTACTATTGTTTAGTTGGAGGAGAAACTCCTTTTGAAGGAGAAATAGATATGCCGATCGCCAGATCAAAATATTCTTTTTCAAAGTTTGGAGTGAATGAAGAGGGTAAACGAGCGTTAACTAAATTTACCTTGGTTAGAAAATATAGAAGTGGTGAAAAAATTTACAGCTTATTGGATATTGATTTAAAGACCGGTAGAACTCATCAAATTAGAGTTCATTTAAGTTATTTAAGATGGCCATTGGTAGGGGATAAAACTTATGGTGGAGAAGAAATAAATGGTTTGAAAAGGCCATTTTTACATGCTTATAAAATAATTTTTAAACATCCAGTTAATAAGGGGGATGTGGAAATAAAAATAGATTTACCTAAAGATCTAACTGAGGTTTTAAATAAATATGAAAAATTTTAAGATAAAAAGAAAAATTAATCTGAAATTGATATTAGGAATAATTTTGTTGTTATTTTTGGCAATTTTAATGTCGATTAACTTCTTAAGAAGAGAAAATAATGACAAGAATTTAGACTATAAATTGGGGATAATTGCAAATGACGGAATTACTTTAGTGTCAATTTCTACCGAAAGAAAAATGATTAATGTTTTAAATTTAGGCGATGAAGCTTCTGCTCAATTTAAAAATGTCTTGGAAAAAGAAGAGGATAAAAAAATAACCAACCATATTTTTTGGTATAACTTTGGATTTTTTCCAGATAAAATTTTAAACCTAGATTCGGTTAATAGCTGGAAAAATAATGATGTTTTAATTAAAAATTTAGGGTTTTTAAATTGGATAAAATATAAAAAAAATTATGGAAAGATGCTTTTAAAGCAAGAAAAGATAAATGGGTTATTGAAAGATAACGGATTGGTTCTAGATGAGATTTTAGTTCGAGATTTTTCGGAAAGTAAATTAAATAATGAAGAATTAAGATTATCCGTTTTTAATAATACTGATGAAAGTGGTTTGGCTAGTTTTATGGCAAAAAGATTAGAATGGTCGGGTTTTTCAGTGGTTTCGACTGATAATGACCTTAGAGAAATTGACAACTGTTTGGTTATTTATGGAAAGATGGTTGATAAAAGTTATGGCTGGAAAATGATAAATAAGATTTTTGATTGTGAGCAAAGATTTGATGAGAGTTTGAATGAAAATGAACTAGAAATATATTTTGGCGATAATTTAGCTTCGATGATAAAATACTCTAATTATTAAATGAAGACAAATTATGTCAGGTCATTCCAAATGGGCAAATATCAAAAATAGAAAAGGAGCCCAGGACAAAAAAAGAAGTGAAACTTTTACTAAAGTGTCAAGAGATATATTGACGGCACTTAGGACTGGAACTGGTCTAAAATCGGCAATTGATAAGGCAAGAGAGGCTAATATGCCCAATGAAAATGTTGATAGATTAATTGCCAAGTTTGAAGAGAGAAAAGCAAATTTGACAGCGGTGACAATGGAAGGTTATGGACCTTTTGGAGTGCCGATGGTGATTGAATTGGAAACAGATAATAAAAATAGAATTTTGGGAGAAATTAAATTGATTTTTAGAAATTATAGTGGAAATTTAGGTGAAAATAACTCTGTTATGTTTCAGTTTAAGAGGGTAGGGGAAATAGAGTTAAAAGAAGAGTTAACGGAGGAAATGGAGCTTAATTTAATTGATGCAGGAGCGATTGATTTTGAAGAAAATGTTATTTTAAGCGAAGTAGCAGATTTAAATAATTTGGTTAAAAAAGTTGAAGAAATGGGTTTAGAAATCGAAAGGTCTGGCTTATCAATGAGATCAATTAACCCAATTATGCTTAATTCTGAGGAAGAAGTGGCTAAAATTATGGACATGATTGAAGAATTGGAAGATAATGATGACGTAGTAAATGTTTTTGCCGGATTTGATTATAAGAAGGTATAATTTAATTAATGTCAAAAAGACTCAAATATTTTATTTCATCATTATTAGCTAGTGTTGGTTTTTATTTCTTTTTAGCCTTACCATATGAATCCCATTATTACGGTTTATTGATAGGGATAGTATTGATAATTTTCTGTTTTTGGTTTGGATTGGGGATTGTTTTTGATAAAAGTATTTTTATCAGATTAATCTCAATTGTGTTGCCGGTGGGTTTTTTTGTAGGTTTTGCCTTGTTTGTGACGTTATTACCACAGACTTTATTTTTAAGTTTAATTTATAGCTTATTTTTCGGCATAATACTTTATGTCATGTTTTTAGTAGAAAATGTTTTTTTGGTGGCAATTGGATTTAGAACTCCGCCCTTATATAGGGCAGCCTATACAGTTGGTTTAATTTTATTATTATTAACTTCTTTCTTTTTATTTGACAGCCTTTTTTCTTTCAAATTTATTTATTGGTTAAATGTTTTGCTGGTTTTAGTGATTTCAATGGTGATTTTTATATATGTATTTTTTAGTGTAACAATAGAACTGCCGGATGATGGAAAGGATAAAAATATTTGGTATTACATAATAACTCCGTCGCTTTTGATGTCAGAAGTGGCTTTGGTTTTAAGTTTTTGGCCAGTTGGAATTTTTAAAGGGTCTATTTATTTGGTAATGATGGTTTATATATTTAGTGGTTTGATGCATGCTGAATTGAGAGACAGATTGTTTAAAAAAACTTGGTTAATTTTTGTTTGGGTGGGAGTGGCGACAATTTTAGGAATTATTTTGACTGGATTGACGTAATAGCAACGGTAGTAATAATGTCTTGAACATTACAACCTCTAGAGAGATCATTTATGGGTTTTTTAATGCCTTGTGTAAGAGGGCCGCAGGCGTTAATACCAGCAATTCTTTCGACTAATTTATAGGCAATATTGCCAGAGTCTAAATTAGGAAAAATTAAGATATTAGCTTGACCGCCAATACAATTTCCGGGGAATTTAAGGTCACAAACGCGAGGAACTAAAGCAGAATCAGATTGTAATTCACCTTCGATGATTAAATCAGGGTTTATTTGTTTGGCAATGAGGGTAGCTTGTTTAACCTTATCGACGGATTCTCCTTTGCCGCTACCGTTAGTAGAATAGGAAAGCATGGCGATTCTGGGAATCTTTTGAGTTAGGTCTTTAAATGAGTTGGCGGTTTGAATGGCAATTTCGGCAAGTTCTTCGGCATTTGGATTAACATTTATTCCACAATCAGCGAAAAATAATAGCCCATTTTCACCTAAATTTTGATTATTAGTTTCAATAACAAAAAAACTAGAAATTAATTTTGAATTTTTGGCAGTTTTAATAATTTGAAGAGCGGGAAGAACTGTTTGCAGGGTAGTGTGGTTAGCACCAGCCACCATACCATCGGCCAGGCCAGAATGAACCATCATGGTGCCAAAATATAGAGGATCTTTAGATAAAATTTTAGCTTGATCTAAAGTTAATCCTTTTTCTTTTCGGAGTTCAAAAAGGGTTTGGGTGAATTGATCTTGATATTGGGAATAGGGAAGATTAGTGATAATATCGGCAATTTTTTGATCTCGGATAATTTTAGCGGCTTCGATAATTCGATCATCGTCTATTTCTGGTAAAACAATTTTTTTATATTTTTGTTTAGCTTGTTGATAGATATTTTCAATAATCGGATTCATGTAGATAGTATATCTTAATTTAATTAAATTAGGTTTATGTTGTAATTTATCCTAAAAATAGGCAATATTTAATTAGAGAAGGGGAAGACAGGGGAATATTTTAGTTTCATATATGGGTCTTTAAATATATGTAAAAATAAAAATACAGCTAAGGTTTAAAGGTTAAATCAACTGAATATTTTGAAGCTAAGTTAGGTTCAAAAAAAAGATGAAGGAACAGGGTGGAGGGGAGTCCTATAATATGTAAAAGATCCTATAATATTTTCACGAATTATCCTATAGTTTTCACGGAGCAGGTGATACAGTATGATATAGTCCCTGTGGAAAACTTATTTTTAGCCGAGTGTATCAAAATGAACCTGACGAGAGGGAGGAGGAAGGATTAATTAGAAGTTAATTAATAGTTTAGTAATTAATAATTAGATAAAAATACACAGAGGGAGGATAGTAGTTTTAATTCCTATCTCCTAGCAGAAGGAGGTTAAATATGCTATGTCGCACAATGTATCTTTTGCGACTCTATTAAAAGATTTAACCAGGGGGAGTACTGTTTTAGTAAATTAATTTTTGGTTTTAAATTTCCAATTTTTAGTCTCTGTTTTTATTTGATTATTTTTATTTATTAATTTAATTAAATTCCCCATTTAGCCTTCCGGCTTGGATTTTGGATTTATTAAGAAGAAATTTTAAAATTTGACTCCCCTATACCTTTTTAAGGCGGGAGACTTTGGGTATTGTGCCTAAAGATAGGCAAAATGAACCTAAAACACTACCAGAGCCCCTAGAAATGAAGATCTAAAAAATACCGGATACTTTTACCTCTTATTTATTAAATTGTTTGTAAGGTCTTGGCAAAACTGTCCATCATGGTAAGATTGTTTATGGAAAATGATTTAGATATTTTGATTAGACGATTTCTAGAACATTTGGAAATTGAAAAGAACTGTTCAAGGTTAACAATTAGAAACTATCAACATTATTTAGAAGTTTTGGTTCATTTTTTATCAGAAGAGAATAAGGAAAAAAGATTAACAGTGAACTGCATAACTTCAGACGTAGTGAGAAGGTTCAGGTTGTTTTTAGCTAGACAGAAGGGAAGTATTGGAGAAATGAAATTGGTGACGCAGGGTTATTATGTTATTGCTTTAAGGTCATTTTTAAAATGGTTAATAAAAAACGACTATAAAGTGTTGCAGCCGGAAAAATTAGATGTTCCCAAAGTTAAGGATCATTCTTTAAAGTTTTTAGACGGGGATCAGATGAACAGGCTTTTAGTGCAACCTCTCCCCTCCTCAAAAAATGGTTTTAGAGACAGAGCAATTTTAGAGCTTTTATTTTCAACTGGATTACGTGTTTCGGAGTTAGTTCATCTTAATCGAGATCAAATTAATTTAAAAACGAGAGAATTTGGAGTGATCGGTAAAGGTGGTCGAGCGAGAGTGGTTTTCATCTCAAAACAAGCGGCTGATCATGTCGCAAAATATTTAATGAGCCGAGAAGATAAGTATAAGCCCCTATTTATAAGAATTTTAAGAACAAATGAAATTCCAGTTAGCGATGAAGCTGTAAGATTAACAGCCAGGTCAGTGCAAAGGTTGGTAAAGCATTATGTAAAGTTGGCCAATTTGCCAGTGGAGGCAACACCTCATACTTTAAGACATTCAATGGCTACTGACATGTTAAGGTCAGGTGCCGATCTTAGGTCGATTCAGGAAATTTTGGGTCATAAAAACATTGCTACGACGCAGATTTATACCCACGTAACCAATGCAGGATTACGCGAGGTTCACGAAAAATTTCATAGCGGCAATCAACCTAAAAAATAAATTTTGTCTATGTAGAGACGCGATTAATCGCGTCTCTACATGTTTGTTATAATCGGTTATGTATAAAATGTTTGTGTTTTGTCCAGATGACGAGAAAATTATTTTTGACATTATTGAAGCGGTGGCTGGAGTTGGCGCTGGAATAATGGGAAATTATACACACACATGTTTTTATACAAAAGGAATTGGAAATTGGAAATCAGAAGAAGGATCAAATCCAACAATTGGAAAAGTTGGAGAATTTTCTCATGAATCCGAAGTTAGAATTGAAATGATTTGTCCTGAAGAAAAAGCTAAGGCAATAAAAGAAGCTATTAAAATAATTCATCCATACGAGGAACCGGAAATTGATTTTGTAAAATTGGTTGATGTCGAATAATTTTAATATCAATCCCCTTTTGTTTTTATAATGTAGAGACGCCCCGCGGGGCGTCTCTACATTTAATTCTATAATACCCTATATTTTCGGTAAATTACTCAAAATCCCCTTTTTGGTCTGTTTTTACCAGATTTGGTTTAGACCATCTAAAATTTATCCCTAAATTACGGTAAAATTGAAAAATGCTAGTATATTAGCAATCATTAATCTAGTCTGCTAACTGATACCTACTTAATGTGTATGTCCTATAATAGCTTTAAAAATCAGCTGAGAACAAATCTTATTTCGTTTTATTTTCAGCTTCTGATTCAGGATCATTCTTGTCAAGAATAGTCATGGCGTTCAATTTATCATCAGTTGATTTAAAACGCATAAGGATAACACCTTTAGTATTGCGGCTAAGAGTAGGGATATTTTTTAAAGGTAGTTTAATGGTTATGGCTTTTTTGGAAACTAAGACAACTTGGTCGTTAATTTCAGAAACGACTTGGGCGGCGGCAATTTTACCGGTTTTAGTACTTAGGTTAGCCACCTTAATGCCAATACCACCTCGTTTTTGTGACGGATAGAGATAAACATCAGTTCGCTTTCCGACACCATTTTCTGTGACCACTAGGAGATGTCTAAAGGTTCCTTTTTCCTTTTTATCAAGACCAGTGGGAACAACATCCATACCGACTAAAGTGTCGTTTTCTTTTAAGAGAATTCCACGGACACCTCGGGTTTGTCGGCCCATAGGTCGGCAATCTTTTTCATCGAAGCGAATGCATTTACCATTGGCAGTAACTAAAAATATATGATTATTACCTTCGGTTAACTTAGCCCAAATAAGCTGATCGTTAAGATCTAGTTTTATTGAAGCTAACCCGGTTTGGCGAATATTTTTGAATTTATCAATTGAAGTCTTTTTAACGACTCCGTTTTTAGTAGCAAGTAAAATAAATTTAGCTTTAGTGTTTTTACCAATAGGTAAAACTGTTTGAACGGTTTCACCTTGAACAATATTAATTAAATTAATCACAGCTTGACCTTTACCTTGTCGTGATCCTTCTTGGATATCCCAAACTTTAGTTCTGAAAACACGACCACGATTGGTAAAGAATAATAAATCGTCGTGAGTATCCACTGAAAGCATACATTCAATTTCATCCTCTTGCTTAGTGGTCATACCAACAACGCCGACTCCTCCACGTTTTTGAGTGTGATAAGTTTCTTTGGCAACTCTTTTAATATAACCAGTTTTGGTTAAAGCAATTAAAACTTCTTCGTTGGGTATTAGGTCTTCTTCACTAAATTCTTCCAATCCACGGGCATAAATTTTGGTTTTTCGGACGTCACCATATTTTTCCATGATTTCTTTATTTTCTTGCTTAAGAACACTGATCATAACTTCTGGTTTGGTAATAATGCTGGTTAAATAGGCAATAGTTTTTTCAATTTCATTATATTCTTCATCAAGTTTTTGTCTTTCAAGTCCAGAAAGCTTTTTAAGCTGCATTTCCAAAATGGCTTGAGCTTGGAGATCGGTGAATCCAAACTTTTCCATTAATTTAATTTTTGGATCTTCATCTGGTTTAGTGCCACGAATAGTTTTAATGACTTCATCAATAACATCGAGAGCTTTTTTGAGACCTTCCAAAATGTGGGCTCGCATTAAATCGCCTTTTAGGTCAAAAATGGTTCGGCGACGAACAACATTTTCTCGGTGGCGCAAGAAAAGGAGTAACATTTGGCGGAGGTTTAAGGTTTGGGGAACATTATCAACTAATGCCAACATATTGGCAGAATATGATGATTGAAGAGAGGTATATTTGAAAAGCTTATTTAGAACAGATTTGGGTTTACCGATTTTTTTAATTTCAACAACAATGCGAATACCATGACGGTCTGATTCATCACGAAGATCAGAAATGCCAATAATTTTTTTATCGTGAACTAAGTCAGCAATTTTTTTAACTAATTCAGCTTTGTTAACCTGATATGGAAGTTCAGTAATAATAATTCTTACCTTGCCGGATTTAGTTTCCTCGATGTTAGTTTTACCGCGGACAATAAATTTACCTCGGCCGGTGGTATACATTTCAGTAATTCCACTTTTTCCGTAAATTTCGGCAGCAGTTGGAAAATCTGGTCCTTGGACAAATTTTATTAGATCTTCAACGTTGGCTGTAGTCTCAAAATTAAAATGTTCTTTAGATAATTCGTAAGCTGGTCTTAAAACCATTTCTTGAGTGTTTTTAGGTGAAGCTAAGAGATTATTTAATTCACTTTCTGAATTAATTCTTTCTAGTCGGCTATGATCCAAAATAAAATCAATGGCTTGGCAAATTTCTTTTAGATTATGGGGAGGAATACGAGTGGCCATACCGACAGCAATACCGTCAGCACCATTTAAAAGCAATGTAGGAATTCTAGTTGGAAGAACGGATGGTTCTTTTTCGGTGGCATCGAAATTGTCGATCATATCAACGGTTTCTTTGTTTATATCAGCAACAATTTCAGTGGTGATTTTATCCATTTTAACTTCGGTGTAACGCATAGCGGCCGGAGGGTCGCCATCGATAGAACCAAAATTTCCTTGACCTTTGATTAAGGTATAACGCATAGAAAAATCTTGAGCTAAACGAACCAGAGCACCATAGACAGACATATCACCATGAGGATGATATTTACCTAAAACATCACCAACAACTTTTGCCGATTTACAGGTTTTTCCACCGCTTCCTAAACCCATTTTATCCATGCCAAAAATTATACGGCGGTGAACTGGTTTAAGACCATCTCGAACATCAGGCAAAGCTCTGGCGACAATGACCGACATAGCGTAATCCAAATAGGATGTTTCCATTTCTGGAACTATGTCAACTTCTATAAGTTTGCCAATATTATTTTTTTGAATATCAATGATTTTATTTTCGTCAGCCATATTTTAAATTAAATATCTAATCTTGCTAAATGGGCATGAGTTTGAATAAATTTCTTTCGAGGTGGAACATCTTCGCTCATAAGAACTCGAAAAACTTCGTCAGCCTTGACAGCATCGGAAACAGTAACTCTTTTGAGAATTCTAGTTTCAGGATTCATGGTAGTTTCCCAAAGCTGTTGTGGGTTCATTTCACCTAAACCTTTATAACGTTGAACGTCGTATGGTTTGGAAGTGTCAATGGTTTTGAGAAATTTTTCTTGCTCGTCTTCGGTGTAGGTGTATTTTACTATTTTCCCTTGTTTAATTTTGAAAAGTGGTGGCATAGCAATGTAAACATATCCACTTTCAATGAGATTTGGTAAATGTCGATACATAAAAGTTAATAAAAGAGTAGCAATATGAGCACCATCGACATCGGCATCGGACATTAAAATAATTCGATGATAACGAAGTTTTTCAAAATTCATAGTGTCGCCTATTCCCATACCTAAGGCAACAATTAAATCTTTTAGTTTATCTGAACCAACAACTTTATCAAGTCTCATCCCTTCGGTATTTAAAGCTTTTCCCCAAAGAGGCAAGATAGCTTGAAATTTGCGGTCTCTTCCCTGTTTAGCACTGCCGCCTGCAGAATCTCCCTCAACGATGTAAATTTCACTTTCAGCTGGATCTTTTGATTGACAATCGGCTAATTTTCCTGGAAGACCCAAAGATTCGAAAGCGCCTTTACGCATAATGACATCTCGGGCGGCTTTGGCGGCTTTTCGAATTTGGATAGTTAAAAGAGCTTTGCCAACAATTACTTTAGCAACATCTGGATGTTCTTCAAAATAAATTTCGAGTTCTTCACGAACAATTTTATTGACAATTGGTTGGACTTCACTATTTCCTAATTTACCTTTAGTTTGGCCTTCAAACTGGAGATCCTTAGATCCCATTTTAATGGAAACAACAGCAGTTAAGCCTTCTTTAACATCATCACCAGTGATGGTATCATCCTTAGATTTCAGCATCTCTTTTTTGGTGGCGTAATCACGAACGACTTTAGTCAGAGCAGTTTTAAAACCGGTTAAATGAGTTCCACCTTCGTGGGTGTTGATAATATTAACAAAGGAAGGAGTTATTTCCTGGAAGGAATCATTATATTGGATAGCAACTTCAACATCGATTCCTTCATCTTCACGATGAATATAAATTGGTTCATGGTTGACAACTTTGTTTTTATTTAGTTCACGAAGAAGGGAGAGAATTCCGCCCTCAAAGTAATAATGGTGTTGGGTTTCAGATCTTTCATCATAAAAATGGAAGAAAATTTTGGAGGTAAGATAGGCACGATCTTTAATTGATTTGATAATTACTTTGTCGTCAAATTCCAGGGTTTCTTTAAAAATTTCTGGATCAGGATAAAAAGTTACAGTAGTGCCGGTAATTTCTTTGGGAATTAATTTTTTTAATTTTTCAATTTTAGTCTCAGGAATTTCCGTAAGTTTAGTTTTTGTGGAACCTTTTGAAAAATCGATATAATTTATTTTGTTATCACGGCGGATTTCAATTTGATAAAGCTTAGAAAGAGCACTAACACAGGCGGCACCAACACCATGAAGACCACCAGAAACTTTATAAGCAGCACCTTCGAATTTTCCACCAGAGTGAAGAGTGGTCATAATAACTTCAACAGCCGGTTTGCCGTACTTAGGCATGATATCGATTGGGATTCCACGACCATCATCAGCAACTGTGACAGAGTTATCGGGATGAATAATAACCCAAATGTTTTTAGCAAATCCGGCCAGGGCTTCATCAATAGAATTATCGACAATTTCGGTTAAACAATGATGTAATCCCCTACTATCGGTGGAACCAATGTACATGGCTGGGCGTTTTCTAACTGGTTCAAGGCCTTCTAAAACTATTATTTGTTCGCCTGTATAAGATGTATTTGAATCGGACATATTTCAATTCTAGCAGAGAAAAACAGCTTTACAATAAGCAAATAATACGTATCTTTAGGGTAAAATTACTATATATAAAATGCCTAAAATTAGGCATTTTTTGATGTTGATTTAGAAATAACATCAAAACTGATAATTGAAGTAGCAACTAAAACATTCATGGAAATATTTATCCCAAACATAGGGATTTCTACAACTTTATCAACTAACTTTAAAACTTCTTTTGAGATTCCAAAAGATTCACTACCGGCAATTATGGCAACGGGAAATTTATATTTAGCTTTTAGATAATTAACACTATCCTTGGTTTGTTCACAAGCAACAATTTGATAGCCATTTTTTTTAAGTTGTTGAATGCAATCCTTAGTATTTTGGCATTGTTCCCAGGGAACCCATTTCCAGGTACCAATTGAGGCTCGATGAATTTTAATGTTGGGAGGAGTGACAACTGGTCCACAAAGATAAATTTTTTTGACGGCCAAAGCATCGGCTAATCTAAAAAAGGAACCAATGTTATAAGTATCTAAAACATTGTCTAATACTAAAACAATTGGGTTACGTTTAATTTCTTTTTGTAATTTTTGTGATTCCCCTATTCTTGATTTGCGGATTTGGTGAGAATTTAATTTCATAGGTAGATTTTATGGCTAAATTATAACAAAAAACCCTCCAAAAAATTGGAGGGTTTTTAAATTATAAAGTTGTGTTAGCAACCACCATTAGCATCGGCTTGTTGACCAGATTCAGCAGCAGGATCGATTAAAACAGTTTTGCATTCTTTTGGAGCTTTATTAAAGGCACTGCAAAGAGCTTCTTTAATAACATCTGGAGTTCTAACTTGGCTTAAACTGAAAACTTTTTTACCAATTTTGAGATTTTGGTCAGTTGAGGCAGAATCAACTTCTGGAGGGAAAACCTGTTCGCCAATCATTAAAGAAGGTGAACCCTGAATTTTATTTTTAGTAGTATCAGCGATTTCCTTTTCGATTAAACTGGCGGCGTCATTATTAAAACATTCAGTGATTTTATTAGTATCTAAACCAGCCTTCTTAGCTTGTTCTTCCCAACAAGTGTCGGCGTTGGTGGAGCTACAATTATTATTGACATTTTCAACAAAATTCCACCAAAGCTTTTTGTCTTCAACTAAATTATAAGCACATATTTCTCTAACATCTTGGTTGGCTTCAACTCGACCATGGAGGGATGAATAAAGATTGTTGCCTATTTTTAGATATTTACTTTCATCATTACAATTTCTGACCATGGTGGCAATTTGATTTTGACAATCAGCTTTATCTTTGAGTTGACCACCGCTGTTTTTAACGTAGGTGTCACATTGAGCTGGGTCTGGATTATTATTTTTACAATAAGTAGCTAGGTTGCCTTCAATTTTGTCAAATATATATCTAGGTCTGAGTTCTACTTTATTACCAAGAAGATCAAAAACTGGTCTAAGAATAGTTTCCATTTGGTTGCCATATGGACAAAAACTCATGACATAGAAATCTAGTACAGGCTTATTACTTTTGGCGGCAGTAAAAACATTTTGGGAAGTCAATTTAGTATTTGAAGTGCTTCCATTCTTTTTAATTTTTATCCAAGCGGCACCAGCAAAAAATGAAGAGGTAGCAAGTAGTAATGAAAAAACAATGGTTCCAACCAAAGGAATTTTTACATAATTATTAGTGCTTTCTTTTAAGATCTTTTTAGTGATTATTTTTTTTGGCATTATTTTTTTAAATTATTAATTTTGTTCAACACTAATGGCCCCAACTGGACAAGCGTCAACGGCTGATTTGACAGCATCATTGATTTCTTTCGGTTGTTTTTTTACCTTAGCTTTATAGATAGTAGTATCCATTTCGAAATGGTCTGGATCCATCATGGGACAAGTATTACAACCGATGCATTTATTTTGATCAAGTATTATTTTAGACATGCTTTTATATTACTTGATTTAGTTTCTATGTCAATATCATTTACTTGATATAATAAGATTCTATGGAAATTAAGTCTCAAATTAATAATTTAAAGAACCATCGGATTTTTTTGGAAGTAAAAAGACTAATTGGAGTTTTTTTACAAAAAGAAGGTTTTCAAGAAGTAGATACTCCCCTTCTTTCCCCTAAATTAATCCCAGAATCCTATTTAGAAATTTTTGAGACAGAGAATTTGTATTCTGATAAAAAGGAAAAACTCTATTTAATTCCATCACCGGAATTGTTTTTAAAAAGATTAATAGTTGATGAAATTGGTGATTGTTATGCTTTGGTAAAATCTTTTAGAAATAATGAGCCGGTAGAAAAAAAACATTCATATGAATTTACAATGTTGGAATTTTATAGGTTGAAGGCTGATTATTTTGATATTGCCGAAGATGTCATGAATTTAATTCGATTTATATCCAAAAATTTATATGGCCAAGAAAAAATTAAATATCAGAACAAAACTATTGATCTAGAAAAATTTGAAAAAATAACAGTGGCTGAGGCTTTTAAAAAATATGCAGGGATAACTGATATTTTTAATCATAAAGTATTTTTTGAGCAGGCAAAAGAAAAAGGTTATCGGGTGAAAAATATGGATTATGTTGATGTATGGTCACAAATTTATGGAATAGAAATAGAAAAAAAATTAGGGAAAAATGGTTTAGTAACTTTTATCTATGAATACCCGCCTGAATTAGCAGCAATTACTAAAATAAACGAAAGAAATATTGCTGAGAGATTTGAATTTTATATTGAAGGAATTGAATTGGGTAATTGTGGTAATGAAGGAGTAATTATCAAAGAATATCGAGAAAGGTTCTATAAAGACATTGATATTCGTAAAAAGTTAGGATTAATAGATTACAAATCTGATGATGATTTTATTAAAATTTTGGAAAAACTGCCAAAATGTAGCGGAATTGCGATCGGTGTAGACAGATTGGCGATGATTTTTGCTGGTGTAAAAAGCATTAATGAATTAAAGTTAATTTCGATTGAGTAATATGAAAGATATTTTTTTTGAAGATAAAATTACGCCAGTAAAAGGTTTGATTAGAAGATACCAAAAAAGAGTTTTAATTGAGTTGACAATGAAGTGTCCGGTGGAGTGTGAGTTTTGCTTTAGAAAATGGAAAAAAGAAGAAAAAAGACAAACTTTAACTAAAGAAGAAGCAAATAAAATCGTTGAATATATTTCTAAACATAAAGAAATTACAGAAGTAATTTTTTCTGGCGGTGAGCCTTTAATGGTAGTTGATTTAATGGGTTTTTTAATTGAAAAATTAAAAAAATTAGATCAAATAAAAATTTTTAGAATTCATACCCGAGCGGTGGTCACTTCTCCGGTATTGGTTTCAGAAAAACTTCTAAAAATTTTAAAACAAAAATATAAACAAATAATTTATCTTTCTATTCATATTAATAGCGATAAAGAATTAAATTCAGAAGTAGAGTCAGCTATTAGAAAGATAAGAGAAACAGGCGTAATTTTATACTCCCAATCGGTTTTTTTAAAAGGAATTAATGATTCTGTGGAAGTTTTAAAAAAACTTTTTTCCAGATTAGTGGAGATAGGAGTAAGACCGTACAATATTTATCAATGTAATAAAATTGAAGGTATAGAGAAATTTATTGTACCTTTTGAAAAAGAAGTAAAAATAATGACGGAATTAAGAAAAACACTTTCCGGATTAGCTTGCCCAACTTTGATTTTTGATGTTCCAGTTAATGCCAATAAAATTCCGGTACCGTTAAATTTTTGGGAAAGTAAAAAGACAATAATAGATTTTAATGGAAAGAGGTTTTCGATCGATTAATAATGTCCTGATTTTTAATCAGAAATTCACCGGCTTTGATTATAGCTTTTAATAATAGGTCAATTCTATCCTCTGCTTCGTTTCGGGATAAGTTTTGAGAGGTTCCAGGAAAATAATGAAAAATTTCATTGCGCCCAAATTTCCAAGCATTCCAAAGGTTTTCGGCTAATTCTTCACCGTTTTCATGAATGTCGGATAGTTTTTGAAAAACAGAAAATCTTTTATAACGGAGCGATGGGTTTAAAGTTTTGCCGACACGAAAGCGATCACTTTCATAATCATTATCAGAGATTATTCCTATTTTAAGGAAAAAATCTTTTAAAAATCCTTCGTAGGCTTTAGAAATTGGAGCCACAAAAAAAGCATAATCGTAAATATGATCATCAGTGTTTATTTTTTGAATAATGGTTTGAACATCATTTAATAAATTTTGCTGGTGTGGCGTTAAAAACTTTTTAGCATCGTCAAAAAGTTGGGGTGATGACATGATCATGTTTTAGATTTTACAAGAAGAAAAAGAAATATAAAGAAGAAAAGACTGAAAATTATTAGATATTTTTTTAAATATTTAAGAGGAATCTGTTTATCTTCCCTGGCGAAGAGCCAATTTTGAAGAAATTTGGGATTATTAAAATAATCTGTAATTTCATCAATTAATAGATGTAAATTTACAGCTAAAAGAAAGGAAAGAATGAGAGTATTTGTATAAGAAATAAAGATAAAGAAAGAAATTAAGTTAAGACTAATTTGAAAAAATAATGATGAAAAATTAAATTATCGTGACTGTGTCTAGCTACTCTGACTAATTTATAAATAGATTTAAAATCTTTATTCTCAATTGTAGTTTTAACTATTCGGCTTTCGTCAGTGTTAGGTTTTCGATAAAACCAATAGATAAAATAATCAATGTCAAGGAAAAGAGTTCCTAAAAACAGGCCAATAAAAAGATGAAAAATTTCAAGATTGGAGACTCCAAATATAACCCAAAAAAGGGAAACTATTGTAAAAACAATAAAAGTTGGCAATAAATGAAGGACTAATTCACGTTTCACTAATTAATAATAGCAGATTGAATTATTCGTATCGGAGAGCTTCAATAGGAGAAAGTTTTGAAGCTTTACGGGCTGGAGCAACACCAAAAATTATACCAACGGCAGAAGAAACAGCAAAAGCTAATATAACGGAAGAAATAGTGATTTCAGCTGGAAAGAAACTATTAATAGCTAGAGCCCCAAGACTTCCCAAAATTACACCAACTAATCCGCCAAAACAAGAAAGAATGATGGCTTCTATTAAGAATTGAATAAGAATAGCTCGAGGATAGGCGCCAATAGCTTTGCGAAGACCAATCTCTCTGGTTCTTTCTGTAACCGAAACTAACATAATATTCATGATACCGACTCCACCGACAATTAAGGAAATAGCCGCAATACCGGTTAAAGCGATAGTTAAAACACTAATGATGGAATTAATAGAAGTTAAAAGCTGTGAACTATCAAAAACAGAAAAAGCGTCGGAATCGTATTTTTCTAACATAATTTTAGTGATGCTTTTTTTGGTGTCATTAATTAAATCTTTGTTGGGAGCCCTGACAACAAAAGTATTAATATTATCATTACCAGCCAAGTCAGAAACAACTGAAAAGGGAGCGTAAACAGCGTCGTCAACACTAGGTCCACCAAAAGAAGCTCCTTTTTGGTCAACTACACCAATTACCTTTAGGGTTTTACCTTTGATAATAACTTTTTTGCCAATAGCGGTTGATTTTGGAAATAGAGTTTGGGCGATTTTATAACCCAAAACAACAACCGGAGTTTTTTTATTATCTTCTTCGTTAGTAAACCAGCGGCCATTGCCTTCTGAAGGAACAACATTATTACTTTTTCCGTATTCTTCAGTTGAACCATCAATTTCTATGCTTTTTTTAATGGCATAAGTTGATTTAACGTCAGCATAAGTAGCATTGACGGGCATAACAACAGTATTTTTAAGTTTTCGATCGAGAAGGTTGAGATCTTTTTTGGTAAAAGTAGTGGTCATAGCAGTGGCCATACTGCTTTGAGAAAAACCGCCATTGTCATTAAAAATTTTTCCTGGACTAATAAAAATTGAATTAGCACCGAGGGCATCAAATTGTTTGGTTACATAACTTTTTAAACCATTACCAATAGAGGTGAGTAAAATAACAGAGGTAACTCCGATGATAATTCCCAATGAAGTCAATATAGTTCGGCTTTTATTTTTTAAAATAGATCTAAGACTTGATTTTAGTAAATCTCTAAATGATGGTTTAAGCATTTTTACTCTCCAAAATTTTGCCGTCTTTAATAATAATAGTTCGTTTAGCTTGTTTAGCTAAATCCATATCGTGGGTGACAAAAACAATAGTCCTCCCCTCTTTTTGGTTTAGCTGATGAAAAAAATTCATAATTTCACTACCGGATTTACTGTCTAAATTACCAGTTGGTTCATCGGCTAGGATTATTTGAGGGTTGTTAATTAAGGCTCTGGCGATGGCAACTCGTTGTTGTTGTCCACCTGATAATTGAGCGGGGGTATTTTTAATTTTGTCTAAAAGTCCAACTTTAGTTAACATTTTAATTCCCATTTCTTGGCGTTGATGTTTGGGAACATCGGAATAAAGTAGAGGTAGTAAAACATTCTCTAAGGCTGAGGTTTTGGCTAATAAGTTAAATTGTTGAAAAACAAATCCAAGAGTAACATTTCTAATTTGAGCTAATTGATGTTCTTTAAATTTAGAAATATCTTTTCCATTTAATAAAATTTCTCCAGACGTAGGGTTATCAAGAAGTCCGACAATGTGCATTAAAGTTGATTTTCCTGAACCTGATGGTCCAGTGATAGAAACAAATTCTCCTTGATGAATTTTAAGACTGACATTATCCAGAGCAGTAAAACAATTAGTGCCAGTGAGATAGGTTTTGGTAATGTTTTTTAATTCTAAAATGACTTTAGAATTATTTTTGGATAACGATTTGATCATCTTCATCAACTCCCTCTAAAATTTCAATTTCAGTGTCGGTTTCGATTCCAGTTTTAATTATTTTTTTAATCAAATTTTTGTTTTGATCAATAGTATAAACATAACTTTCATTTATATCTTGGTAAATCGATTCAATTGGTAGAGTTAGAGCGTTCGATACTTGTCTTAGAATAATATCAACATCTCCATCAAGACCTAAACGATAGTTGGTTTCTTTATTCTCTGAAAGAAGCTTGAATCTAACTTCGTAAACAGTAGAAGTTTGTCCAGAAATTGGCACAAAGGAAATATAAGTAATTTCAGAATCAAAAATTTGATCAGGAAAACTATCTATTTTTATTTGGGCTTTATCACCGACTTTAATTTTGACCACATCTTCCTGATCTACCTGTGATTTAAAATAAATACTTTGAGGGTCAATAATGAAAGCAATACTGTCGGCTGAGGTGATATTGATTCCAGAATTTGGCTGACCAACAGCGACGACGATTCCAGAAATGGGACTGGAAATATGAGAATATTTTATAGCTAAGTCACTTAACTCGTACTTAGCAACAGAATTATTGAGAGTGTTTTGATTACGTTCAAGAATGCGCCTAACTTCGGTAGTTAATATAGAGTCTTTATACTGGTCATTGGTGTCGTAAAAATTGGAAGCAGTAGTTTTGTAGTTATTAAAATCAATTTCTAATTGCTTTTGAAGTTGGTCCTTATTAAGACTGGCAATTGATTGATATTTTTTAACTTTGTCACCAATTTTGACTCCAACCCAAGCTAATTGACCACCGGTTTGAAATCTAAGGTCGGCTTTAGTTGAGGCATCAATAGATCCAGCTAAAGTTATTTTTTCAGTTATATCTTTCTTTTGAGCCTTAACGATAGTTTCTTTTTTGGGATTAAATTTTTGATCGCTGGGTTTGCTAAAAATTTTAGAAACAACAAATATAACAGCGATTATGATCGTGGCGATTAAAATTTTTTTGAAATGTTTTTTGAGAAATGACATATAGGTTGTTATTATACTCCAATTTTAGCTTATTTTTGCTCTTTTTTTAATTCTTTTAGCTTCCACATAAAAAGTTTATATGGGGTTCTGATGGTGCCTGGGTTTTGATCTTTAACAAAATACCTAGCCTTTTCTAAAATATCTCTGGGAGTATTTTTGGCCAATCGAAGATAAAGAGAGCGATTTTTCCAATCATCAAGTTCTTTGGCCAAATCTAAACCATAGGATTGGAATTCATTTTTGACATATTTGCCTCTTTTTTCTAGGGTTTCTTTGAATTTAAATAATTGATCACCAATAGAAGTGGCGGAATTTTTTATCATTTTTGTTGTAGATAAAGAATATAAGCTTGACCATCGGTTAAAAAGTTATTGCCACTTTTTTTGGTGCCATAGGATAAACCGGTTAAATCGATTTTTTCAAAAGATTTTATAAATCCATTTTTTTCTAGATCAGATTTAATTTCTTCTCTTTCTTTATCCACAAGTAGTTCAGTGCTGTGAATTGGTAATATTAGAAATCCTTTTTTTTGGATTGATCGGTCAAAATGAGCAGTTCCAACCCAGATTGATTGACCATCGGGAGTTATGAAAGATGTTTCCCAAAAATGAATATGATGACGAGAATTGGCAAGATTTTCAATGGTTGGTTTACCAAATCCGAGATCATTGGAACGAGCATCCCAAAAAACTGGAAGACCTGGAGTTTTAGGATAAGGTTTCTTATTAATAATGGAGTTAATTATTTTAAAAGTATTTTTAGGGCTAATTGGGTCTAACTTAGACCAACCAGAATTTATAAAAGCATTGTTTAAATTCTTTTCATTAGTAATGACGATGATATTGATGGGTTCGGCTGGAGCACCAGTAAGGGTTTCACTGATTTTGGGTAAATTTTCGAATAATTTTTTATCAATTTCGTTAATTTGAATAATTGTTTTAGAAATTGGAGAAGGAGTAATTTGTTTTAAGGGATGGGTATGATAAAAAATGGAGGCAAAAATAAGAAAAATAATTATTAAAGCTAATGATATTTTTTTAATCGTTTTAGTTTCCAAATTGGGGGTATGAATAATTTTAGGATTAAACTTTTTTTTAATATGGCTAATGGTGATTATGATTGAAAGCCAAGCTAAACCGGAAGCAAAACTGACTAGAACGTCTGAAGGCCAATGGGCTCCGAGATAAATTCTAGACGCCCCTATTAATAGAACAAGAATAATACCTAAAATCAAAGAAATGTTTTTGAGCCATTTTTTCTTTAAGCTTTCGAAAAGAAAAAAAGTAATTAGTCCATAAAAAGCGATGGCAACAAAACTGTGACCACTGGGAAAACTGTAACTGGTTTCAGCTACTAAAGCTTCGGTTAATGGCGGTCGAGGTCGATCGATAATATTTTTTATGATCCAAACAAAAAGTTCACCACCAAGTACAAAAATTAAAAGACTACGAAAGTAAGACCATTTGCGAAGTAAAAATAAAATAATTAGAGAAAAAATAACGGCGACGGTAATAACTTCAGCTTTAGCCAGGTAAGTGATAAAAAGCATGAATTGATTTATACCGGGAGTGCGAAAATGACTGATGAGATTAATTATCCTAAGATCAGCTCGAATTAAAGCTTCTTGACCAACATAATCTTGGATAATGCCAAAGAAGAGGTAAATAAAAAATAGAGTAACAAAAACCCCAATAGTTAAATAAAGACCATATTTTTCACCTGGAGTTAACCTTTTTTTAATAAATCTAAAAAAACGAGGATATCGATTTTTAATACGTTGAAGTTCGGGGTCGTTTTTGATTCCATGACCAACGGATTTAAAAACTGATTTAAAGATGGTTTTTACCATGGTGGACTTACTGGGAATTGAACCCAGAACACATCAATGCGAATGATGTATTATACCGTTTAACTATAAGCCCTTGTTAAAATTTTTTGATTTCTTCAAAAATTTTGGGAGTAATGGAAGATATTATAGTGGATTCTTCTTGAGAAAAGTTTTGGAGGACGTAATCTTCGACAGGAATATTATTTTGAGGTTTGCCGATGCCAACGCGAAGGCGATAAAACTCTTGGGTTCCTAACTGATCAATTATTGACTTAATGCCATTATGTCCGGCTGAGCCTCGGTCAAATTGAAGACGATATTCCCCTGCTGGTAAATCAAGATCGTCGTGAATTATCAAGATGTCATTGGCAGAAATTTTATAAAATTGAGAAATTTTTTGGACGGCGATGCCAGAATTGTTCATATATTCGTTAGGAACGGCAAAAATTTTATTTTTGTCTTCAAAAATTTGGGCGGATAATTTTGTTTTGTTGAAAAATTTTTGATCAATCAAATTTTTAATTAAAGTTGAACCAAGATTGTGACGGTTTTTTTGGTACTTTTTGTCTGGATTACCTAGACCGACGATTAGTTTCATAAATTATTCTAACATTATATTTTTGATATATATAATAGTATATATATAGTATAAAGATATATAATGATATTTATTTATACCTAAAGATAGGGAAAAGTAGAAAAAGTATTATAATTAGCAGTCAACTGGTTAGACTGCTAATTGGTCAAACTCACCTTCAGAAATGATTTTTGTGCCAAATTTTTGGGCATTTTTAAATTTAGAGGAGTTAGATTCGGTTTCGTTAGTAATCAAATAGTCAGTATTGGAAGTGACCGATGATGAAAGTTGACCGCCAAAAGAAACAATTTGATCTTCGATTTCTTGGCGAGGACGAGAAAGAGCGCCGGTGATGGCGAATGATTTACCAGAAATATTAGAAGATAGATGATGATTAGTAGATTTAAGGCTGACTTGAGAAAGAATAGAGTTAATCCAAATTTTTTTGGCATTAATCCCCTCTTTTATTTTTTTAGCCAAGGTAATTTGAATCATAGGAAGAGATTCTAATTGGGAAATAGTGATATTTAGAATTTTGTCGGGAGTATCAAACCCGGAATTAATTAATTGCTGGATTCTTTTTCCACTAAAATTGGGAATACAGGCGGCAGTTAAAATTTGTTTTAAAGTTAAGTTCTTTTTGGCTTGAATTTGATTAACAATATTAGTGCCAGATTTATTGCCTAAACCGGCCAAATTGGTAAAGTCGGAGACAGTTAACTTATAAAAATCACCAGGGTTTTGAATAAGTTTGGCTTGATAAAGTTTTTGAATAGTTTTATCTGAGATGCCTTTTATTTCTAGGACGTCACAAAAAAGTTTTAAGGATCCCAAAATTTGGGCCAAGCAATTTTGAGTGTTAGGACACTTTAAAAATTTGGATTCGACAATTAATTTGGTACCGCAAGAGGGACAATTAGTTGGGGCTAAAACATGATTTGGGGTAACTTTATTAATAACATTTTCAATATGGGGAATAACATCACCACGACGTTGGATCTCAACAATATCGTCAATATTAATATTTTTTTCTTTGATTAGATCGTAATTAGCCAAAGAGGCAAAGGTAATAATGGCTCCGGAAATTTCAATCGGGTCAACTTGAGCAACTGGAGTGATCATACCCAGTGGACCAACTTGCCAATCAATAGAAATAATTCTGGTTTGAGAAGATCGTGAAGGAAATTTATAAGCCACTTGGCCTTTTGGACGGTTATCGCGGGAACCAAGCTGCTGCTGAATTTTAGTGTCATTAATTTTGATGACTAGACCGTCGATTTCAAAAGGATAGTTAATTCTGTCTTTGGTTAAAAATTTTTGATAAATTTCTTCGATTTTATTAAAACTGGTGCAGTGAAAAGTTTCGACTGGAGTAAAACCAATTGTTTTTAAAAAATTTATTTTTTCTAACTCGGTTTCGAAATTTTTTGTTGGAGAAAAAATATTAACAGCAATTAAACTGCAATATTCGGAAAATTCACTATCGAGACGTTGAGAGATGCCAGAAACAGCATTACGAGAATTAGAATATTTTTCTTCTGATACCTGATTTATTTTTTGGAAATCTTTTTCTGTCATGATAATCTCACATCGAACAGAGCCAGAAAAATCATTTGGTAAATTTAGGACAAAATTCTTCATTTTAACGACATTTTGAGTAATGACATCCCCTCTTTCCCCATCACCACGAGTGACAGCGTCAACTAATTTGCCGTTTTGATATTCAATTTCAAGGGAAATACCGTCACATTTTGGTTGAACTATAAAATCAGTATTGGCAGAAATTTTTTTTAATTCAAAATAATGAACCAGATCATCAAATTTATTTACTTTATTTTGCGATCCCATGGGCATGAAATGCTTTTTTTTATCAAAACCGGTATTGAAGTGAGAAGTACCGACTTTAGTAAAAATACGATGATAAGGGTTTTTTTGACGCAAAATATCTTCTAAAACATCCCAAGTATGATCATCCATAATGGGTTTTCCGGTATTGTAGTAGGCTTTTTTGGCCTCAATCATTAATTCTCCTAACTTTTGTGGAGAAATATTTTTAATTTCAGGGGAATCAAGAGTGATCATGACTTGATTATAAAGCAATTAGGCGTTGGCGAGGCAATAATAGGCACCTTTAGTAGAACCACGTTTTTCAACAGCACCACTATCGACCAATTTTTTAAGGTCACGCCAAATAGTATCGTCGGAAACCATAGGAAGAAGTTGTTGAGCATCGGGCATTCTGAGTCCACCGAATTGCTGCATGTATTCGACTAATTTAATTTGTCTTTCAGTTAAATGGAGTTGCTTACCGCCAAGTTTTTGTTTCAATTTAATATCTCTAGAAAGAGATTGAACTTTGGTTTTGACACGAGATAATTCGATAGATAAGGCTTCAGTAAAATAACTGATCCAATTGGTTAAATCTCTTTTAAAAATATCAGACGAGAGTTCGTGGGTAGATTGAAGGGTGTTGTAATAAATTTCAGCATTACGATCAAAATATTCTTCAAGAGAAAAAAGACGACGAATGTCGTAACCTTCAACATAAAGAGGCAACATAGCAAAGGCACGGCTGACACGGCCATTACCCTCAACAAAAGGATGAATGGCAACTAAAATATATTGAGCAATGGCGGCGCGGATGGCAGGATGAATTTCTCGTGAAGCAGAGTTGTTCAACCAGTCAACAAAATCGGTAATTAAATAAGGAACTTCAATGGCCGGTGGTGGTCGATGAGCAATTTCGCCGGTACGGGTATTTTTAAGAACAACCTGTTGGTGTCGGTATTTTCCACAATCGATTTCGGGAATGATTTTGGCAGTAGTTAGCTCGTGAATTCTTTTAACAATAGTTTCACTATAAAAGAAAGGACGATTTTTATCTGAATTGGCTGGGACAGATTTTTCTTCTGGAAGAGGCATGTTGGCGTCATAAAGTGACCAAAGCTCTTCAAGATAAGAGACAACGTTTCGGTAGTTGATTACTTCTTGAATATCACGTTCAGTGGCAGTTATTTGTTGACCTTCGACTAATTTAGCAACTTCTTGAAAGGTAAGATCGTTACCTTCTATTCTGGTACCAAAGTGGACAGTGCGGACTATAGCTTCTTGTTGAAATTGTTTTTCGTAAGCAGGAATTAAGGGAGCTTCATCAATAATAGCTTTAGCACCTTCAATTATGCCAATGTTTTTTAAAATTTGATTATTGATTGAAAATACGGGATAAAACATCTAGCTTGATTATAACACTTTTTGAAAAATCAATAAGGGGAAAATGCGGAAATTGATTAAGCTAAAAAAATAAAATCAAGAGCATTTCTGGGGTCGACATTGGCATTTATCATTTGGATGGATCGAATTATTTTTTCGATTAAAAATCTAGTTTTTTGGTTGGGATCTTTAATTAGAGATTGCTGATAAAAATAAAGTTCATCTTCAAGTAACGGTAAAATCCCCTCTTTATCTTTACCTAATTTTTCTGACAAAGCCAGATCTTTTGATAAATTTCCGGAAATAATGATCTGACTGGATAGATGTGATGTATTTTTAATGTCTTTAATCTTAATGGTTTGGCAGCGAGAAAGAATTGTTGGCAAAATAGTTTTAATTTTGTTGGTTGATAAAATAAAATAATTATTGTCACCAGGTTCTTCAAGATTTTTTAGAAGAGCATTTTGAGATTCAGTGTTAAGATTTTGAGTTTCCAATATAATAATGATTTTATTTTGATGAGAAAAGGGTTTTTGGCAAAGAAAACTATTAATTTTTCTAATTTGGTCGATCCCCCACCCGGAATTTTGATCCACTGATAAGATGTCAGGATTTTTTTGGTTTAATTGATGACCCAAAGAAGAACATATTTGACAGATTTTTTCATCGACCAATTTTTTATTTTTAGCGATGATTAAGGTTGAAGGAAAAATATCCATAATGCTTGTTTTGCGTTTAAAAAGAATGTACTATGATTATATATTATGAATGATCCTGCCTCAAAAATATACAAGAACTTAAAGGATGCCCTTTTAGAAAAAGGTTTGATTAATCAGGAAAAATACGAGGAGATTAATTTAAGACAACTAAAAACCGGGGAAACAGAGGAAGAAGTTATCAAGGCGTTGAGATTGGTTTCAGATATTGATTTTGTTAAATGCAAAGCTTTGTTTTTGAGGGTACCTTACGTTGATTTAGAAACGATTGGTTTTTCGCCGGAAGCTTTGACTTTAGTACCGGAAAGTGTGGCTCAAAAATATAAAATAGTTCCTTACGGCCTGGATACAAAAAATAAAGTTTTGTCTATCGCTATGGTTAATCCATTAGATTTGGAAACCATTGAATTTTTGGAAAAAAAGACAGATTTGAAAATAAAGGTAGCAATTTCTTTAGAGAAGCAAATTAACTCTTATATTAAAGAAAAATACATTCGAGAAAAAAATATCACTTCTGAAGTGACTAGGGCTTTAAATGAAAGAAAGGATGACGAAAAGGTAACAAAGTTAGCTGATGAAAAGGTGGCGGTTGAAGCTCCAGTGGCAAAAATAGTATCGACTATTTTGGAATATGCTGTTAAATCTAGAGCTTCAGATGTCCATATTGAACCTCAAGAAGATAATGTCAGAATTAGATATCGAATAGATGGTATTTTGCAGGAAAAATATTTATTGCCGAGAAATGTTCATGACGCAGTCGTGTCGAGAATTAAAATCTTATCTAACTTAAAGATCGATGAAAAGAGAATCCCTCAAGATGGACGATTTTTCTTTTCAGCTGATGGCAATGATGTAGATTTACGTATATCAACTTTACCGACAACTTACGGTGAAAAAGTCGTTATGCGTTTACTTAAAAAAGCTCAGAAAGTACCAACATTACAGGAATTGGGTTTAAGAGGTATGGCTCTAAAAAATTTGATGAATTCGATTCAAAGACCTCATGGAATCATTATTGTTTGTGGACCAACTGGTTCAGGAAAAACAACGACTTTATATTCGGTATTGGATATTGTGGCGACATCAAAAGTAAATGTAGTAACAGTGGAAGATCCAGTTGAATATCAAATGAAAGGAGTTAATCAGGTTCAGGTTAACGTTCAGGCCGGTTTAACTTTTGCTTCGGCGTTACGCTCTTTTTTACGTCAAGATCCTAACGTAATCATGGTTGGAGAAATTCGTGATCAAGAGACTGCAGATTTGGCTGTTAATGCTGCCTTAACTGGACATTTAGTTTTTTCAACTTTACATACAAATGATGCGTCTGGCGTTCCGCCAAGATTATTGGATATGGGAGTGGAACCGTTTTTGCTGACATCATCTTTGAATTGTGTGGTTGGACAGAGAGTTTTACGAAAAGTTTGTAAAAACTGTGTACAAGAAATGGAAATTCCATCGGAAAGTATTAGAGAACTTAAAGAAACACTGGGTCCTATTTACAATATGATCGAGGATAAGTTTGCCAAAGATGGTAAAAAATTAACGTTACCCAAAATTGTTGGATGTGAGAAGTGTAATAATACTGGATATTTAGGGCGAGTTGCTATATATGAGGTAATGCCAATTACAGAAAAATTAAGTAAATTAATTGTGGAAAAGGCAGCAGCTTCGGATATTCAGAAACAGGCAATGGAAGAAGGAATGTTGACGATGAAACAGGATGGTTATGTAAAAGTTTTAGAAGGAGTAACTAGTATGGATGAAGTTATTAGAGTTGCTCAATATTAGTTAATATAAATTAAAAAAATATGAATATAAAAATGGAGGAAATTTTAAAATTTGCGGTGGCAAATAAGGCTTCTGATATTCATCTTATTTCTGATGTTCCCCCAAAAGTTAGGGTTAATGGCGATCTCTTAAATATATCTGGTTTTGAAAATACCGACAAAAAAGGAATTAGAGAAATGGTTTTATCTCTTTTGGATGAAAAACAACTGGAGGCATTTAATAAGGAAAAAGAATTAGACTTTTCTTTTGATGCAGTGGATGGAACTCGTATTAGAGCTAACGTTTATTTTCAAAAAGGTGAACCAGCTTGTGCCTTAAGATTAATAGCTTCGAAAATCCCCTCTTTTGAAGAACTAGGAATTCCAGATATTTTGAAAACTTTTACTAAATATAAACAAGGGTTTGTATTAGTGACTGGTCCAACAGGTCACGGAAAATCAACCACAGTAGCAGCTATGTTGGAAGAAATTAATGCAACTAGAGGTGGACACATTGTGACAATAGAAGATCCAATAGAATATTTGATTAAGCCGGAAAAGGCAATTATTTCTCAAAGGGAGATGGGCGGAGATACTAACAGTTTTGATTTGTCTTTGAGATCGTGTCTTAGACAGGATCCTAATGTGGTATTTTTGGGAGAAATGAGAGATTTGGAATCAACATCTTCGGCTTTGACAATTGCGGAAACTGGTCATTTAGTTTTTTCAGTTTTACACACCAATTCAGCTGCCCAGACTATAGATAGAATTATTGATGTTTTTCCAGCTGACGCTAAAGATCAAATTAGAGTTCAGTTATCAACGGTAATTACGGCTATTATTTCACAAAGATTAGTGCCAGCGATTGATGGAGGCAGAATCCCAGTTTTTGAAATTTTAATAGCGACTCCAGCTGTTAGAAATGTGATTAGGGAAGGAAAATCTTTTATGATTGATAATATTATCCAAACTAGCTCGGATATTGGAATGATAAGTTTTGATGCTTATATGGCCAAACTAGTTTTAGATGGTAAAGTCTCTGAGGAAGTGGCAATGAGTTATTCGACAAATCCAGTTGAATTACAGGGTAAATTAAGAAGACAAAAAATATGACGAAATTTTTTTATAAAGCTAAAGATTGGAATGGAAAAGCCATAAAGGGGGTGTTGGATTCTCAAGATAAAAAAAGTGCCTTAGAGTCAATAAAAAGTGGAGGCTTGATACCATTAGCAATTATGGCTGAAAGTACTTCAGTTTTTAATGATATTTATAAAAGATTGTTTTCAAAAATTAGTCTAAAACAAATTTCTAATTTCACTAGACAGTTGTCAACAATGATGAATTCCGGTTTGGCTTTAACCGATGCTTTAGCACTATTAAAAAATCAAACGGATAAAAAAAGTTTAATGTTTGAAATTTTAGATTACACTTTAACGACGGTTCAGGGCGGGCATTCTTTGGCGGATGGTTTGGGAAAATATAAAAAGAATTTTGGTGAGGCCTATATTGCTTCAATTGAGGCTGGTGAGGAAGGAGGAGTTTTAGAGGAAGTTTTGACAAAATTAGCTGATAACTTGGAAAAACAAAATGATTTTGCTAGTAAAGTAAAAGGAGCAATGATTTATCCAATAATAGTCATTGTCGGCATGATTGCAGTGGTAATTATTATGATGATTTTTGTCATTCCTAAATTAATGGGTCTATATTCTGATTTTGGAGCGAAAATGCCCGCATCAACTCAATTATTGATGGATATATCAGGATTCATGACTAAATTTTGGTTTTTGATTCCGATTATAGTTGTTGGCGTTTTTGCTTTTTTTAAGATTGGCGGACAAAATGCTGATTTTAGGTTGAAAAGAGATGTTTTAAAATTAAAAATTCCTATCATAGGAGTTCTGAACCAAAAAACTATTTTATCAACGACAATAAGAACTATGTCGATGCTTTTGTCGGCGGGTATTCCTTTAGTAGAGGCACTTAAAATTGTTTCTAGTGTGGCGGCTAATGAACTTTTTAGAGGAGCCTATTTAAAAATTTCGGAAAGAGTTCAAAAAGGTTTTTCGATTGCTAATTCTTTTGAAGAAACTGGGGTTTTTCCAGTTATTGTTAATCAAATGGTGGCAACTGGAGAAGCGACGGGAAAATTGGATACAGTTTTATTAAAAGTTTCTGATTATTTTTCGGCTGAAGCTGAACAATCGGTAAAATCATTAACTTCAGCTATTGAACCAATAATCATGATTCTTTTGGGATTAGGGGTGGCATTTTTGGTCGTGGCGGTTTTAATGCCAATTTATAATTTGACTTCCAGTATGTAGTTTCAGTAGCTGTCACTTGACAGCTTAATTTTAGTGGTGAATAATGAATTAATAGCATTAAATATTTATTAGGAAAAAATGAAAAACAAGATAAAAGAAATGAAGGGTTTTACCCTAGTGGAACTCTTAATCGTTATCGCTTTAATCGCGATTTTATCAGTGGCAGTGTTGGCAACAATTAATCCTATTGAACAAGCAAATAAAGCAAAAGATTCAACAACACAGAATGACGCAGCTGAAATGATGAATGCTTATGAGAGGTATTACGCTAATGCTCAGAGATATCCATGGATGGAATATACCGATGGATCAAGTATTACTGTTGATAGTGCGGTTAACTATTCTTCAAAACAAGTTGGTTTTGGTATTTGTTATGGTAATAAAGGAACTGTTGATTCAGATGAAGTTGGAAGTTGTAACACTACCGGTACTGAGATGGGTTTGTTAGTGGAAACTGATGAGCTCAAATCTTCTTTCGCTAATAAGACTGAATTCCAAAGTGCTAATGACGAAGATCAATTGTGGGCAATTAAATTAGCTGGTTCTGGTGGTGGAATCTACGTTTGTTATATTCCAAAGGCAAAAGCCAATCGACAATTGACTGATAAGTTGTATTGTATTGATTCAACTAATTCAACTTTAATTAAAGTTAGTGCTAGCGCTACTGATAGTTGTGTGGCTTTACCAACTACCGATGCGGGTTGGTCAACACCAACTTTAACTGGAGAAGTTGGTATGTTTAGATGTGTACCAGAGTAAACTCTAAATTAGAGATAATTAAAACCCCGCTTAAAGGCGGGGTTTTTTCGGCCAGAGGCCGATCAGCCTGTGACTGAGGTTTTTTGTTAAAATGATTTATGGAAATTTTATTGGCAATAATTACTTTTGTTTTAGGGTTATGTTTCGGGAGTTTTGTGAATATGTTGATTTATCGAACAGCGATTAAATATAAATTGGATAAAAAAAAATTTAAGACAAATAAGAACCGAAGTTTTTGTGATTACTGTGGAAGACAATTGAAATGGTATGAAAATATACCCGTGTTTTCTTGGTTGTTTTTAAAAGGGAAAACTAAATGTTGCCATAAAAAACTATCAGTCTCCTACCCTATTGTGGAACTTTTAATGGGAATTATTTTTGTAATTTTTAATTTTCAATTTTCAATTTTCAATCAAATTAAAATTTTCAATTTTCAATTTTTATTAGGATTAGTGATTGTTGTTTTGTTGGTTTTTAGTGCGGCATTTGATTGGAAATATATGATTTTGCCTGATTTTTCGACAATTATATTAATAATAGTGGCTTTTTTGGGAGTTGTCTTTGATGAAACTAACATAATCCCCTATTTACTGTCATCATTAGTGGCTGCTGGTTTTTTGTTAATTTTAAATTTAATTACCAAAGGTAAAGGAATGGGAATGGGAGATGTAAAATTAGCCATTTTTATGGGATTATTTTTGGGATATCCAAATATTATTGTAGCTTTTTATGTGGCTTTTATAATTGGAGCAATATACGGATTAGGGTTGATAATTTTAAAAAAGGCCAATAAAAAAAGTCAGCTACCATTTGGACCATTTTTAATAATAGGAACATTAACGTCTTGGTGGTTTGGACAAAAAATTGTAGAATTAATAAAAATTATATTATGAGAAAAAATGGTTTTACTTTAGTGGAAATATTGATTGTGATGGTAATTTTGGTAATGATAGCAATGATGATGATTGGAACTTTTAACGCAATAGGAGTGACCAATAAAGGTAGAGACGCTAGAAGAAAAAAGGATTTAAACAGGATTAAAATTGCTTTTGAAGAATATTTTAATGATAAGGGTGAATTTCCAACCGGTACTTTATTGGTTGACTTAAAAGATAAAAAAAATTGTGGAAGTTCAAGTGTTTTTGCACCATATTTAAATCCTTGGCCTTGTGACCCAAATGGTAACCCTTATTATATACATGTGGAAAATAACCAGTTTAGAATAATTACTAACTTGGAAAACAAAAAAGATAAAGATATCCCTGAGGGATGGTATATAAAAAATGATTTTAATTTTCCGGTTTTAAGTTTAGCTACTAATGATGCAAATTACGGTGTTTCTAGCGCCAATATTTTATGGTATGACGGTTTAGTACGTGATTATTCTATGTGTAATGTAACTGAATGTTTCAATGGTGATGAAGGCTGTAAAGATGTTACTCACAGTGGTGGTTGTTTTGGTAATGATTGTTTTTATAGTAATAGCAGTCTAGGAGGCTGTATTCCTGAATGCTCGGTTCCCTGTTGTGGTGATAAATGTAATCAATAAAAATAGTAAAATGACTTATGAAAAAAAATTTTAATGTTTTTGAATTATTAATAATAATTATTGTTATATCTGTACTATCATTTATAACTTATCGTCAATTTGTTTTGGCCCAAGAAAAATCCAGAGACTTACAGAGAAGATCTGATTTACATGAATTTTCGAAAATAATCAAATTATATTATGGTGATTATAAAAAATTACCAGATGAGGAATTAATCAATAATCTTTGGGGAAAAAGTTTTATAGACAGTGGTTATACTTATGCTGATTCGGTTCCAAAAGAGAAAAATGGGGAAAAGGAATATTGTTATCAAATTGGAGAGGATGGTCTTTCCTTTAAAATATCGGCTGAGTTTGAAAATAAAAATGATCCGGAGTGCAAAACAGAGGGGCAGTTGTGCGGCGGAGTTAAATATTGCTATACTGATATTGTCTATGTTAATAAAACATCAAAGTAAAGGTATTTTTGGTTTTAGTTTAATAGAGCTTTTAGTAGTTATTTCAATTATTGGAGTATTAACAGCGGTATTAACAGCTAATTTTATGGGGATGAGAGAAAGAGCTAGAGATGCTCAAAAAATTCAAGATCTAAATTCGATGAAGAGTGCCTTGAGGATATACTATAATGATCATCAAAGTTATCCAGCCACACAGGCTGATTTTGTTAAAGATGTTGGGACGAGTAATTATATGCCAAATTTAATGGGTATTGGCTTTAGTTATAATTATTTGGTTACTTCGGGTGGAGATGGTTTCGTTTTAACAGCTCCATTGGAATCTGGAGCTGGAACTGATGATACTGACTCTCAAACTAAATGTGGGCTTGGAGCTTCTGATAAAATTTTTGCAGTTTGTGCAAATTAATAAAAATGAAAAAAATAAAAAATAATTTAGGGTTTACATTAGTTGAATTATTGGTAGTGATCTCAATCATGGGAATTTTAACGGTTATTTCGGTGGCTTCTTTTACTAGTGCCCAAATTAAAGCTCGTGACTCTCAAAGAAAATCTGATTTAGATCAGACTGCAAAAGCTTTAATGTTGTATTACGGTGATACTGGGACATTTCCGGCTGAAGGTGATTTTAAATTTGGATATGAAGAAGATAATGGTTTTAAAATTGGAGAAACTATTTATATGAGAAAAACACCTAAAGATCCGAAAGATTCTAGTGATTATGTCTATGTTTATAAAACTGATGGTAAGTCCTTTAATTTATTTGCTAATTTAGAAAACAAAAAAGACTCCCAATGTAATGGTTCTTATGCTATTACTGGTGTGGGTAGTACCTTTTGTTATGGTGTTTCTAGTCCAAATTCATTAGTTAAAAGTTGGTTAGAATAAATTATGAAAAAAAATAAAAACGAAAAAGGATTTACACTTTTTGAACTTTTGGTTAGTATTTCAATTATTGGAATTTTGACAGCCTTGGCTTCGGTGGCTTTTTCAGGAGCACAAAAGAAAGCTAGAGATGCTAGAAGAGTTCAAGATATTAAAGCAATTCAGACTGCTGCGGAACAATACTATTCACAGAATAGCTATGTTTATCCTACTAACAGCACAACCCCTTGGCAAGGTAATAATCTTGATATTTTAAGTGTTTTTCCTAAAGATCCAAAAACTAATGATGTGTATCCGTATACTTATACAGCCTTAACTAACACTTATTGTGTTTGTGCTTTAATGGAAAATACGACTGCTGGTAATTCTGGTGCAGGTTGTACTGACTTTGGAATAATAACTACTTATTTTTGTGCGAAAAATCAACAATAAATATGAAAAATAAAAAAGGATTTACTTTAATAGAATTGATTGTTTCGATAACTATAATTGCAGTATTAACAGTGGCAGGAGTGATTAGTTATGGTGGGGCTAATAAAAAGGCAAGAGATAATCGAAGAATGGCGGATTTGGAAAAAATAAGAATTGCCTTGGAACTTTACAGACAAGGAACTGGAAGTTCATATCCCTCTTCTTTAGGCTCATTGGTTCCAATATATATTCAAACGATTCCAGTTGGTCCTAAAGGAGAAGATTATTCTGCTTCTTATATTCACTCTGCTTACACATATAGTATTGGTGTAAGTATGGAAGAAACTGGGCTTTGGACGACGGTAATAAATCCATAATCGATAAATATGAAAAATAAAAGTGGTTTTACATTAATTGAGTTGTTGGTGGCAATTGCAATTGGAATTTTAGTAATTGGTTTTGGTTCGGTAGCTTTGAATGATTTTAACGAAAAACAAAAAGTGGAATCGACAAGGCAAGAGTTATTGTCAAATTTAAGACTGGCAAGAAATTATGCTGTAACGAATCAATTAGAGGGAGATGAAAAATTGGTTGTTAATTTAGATGAAGACGGAAATTTAACTATTAAAAATGAGTCTGGAAAAAAGATTTTTTTTAATAAAGATATTTCACCAAAAGGGGTAAAAATTACAGCCACAAATATTTATTTTAGCGTTAATAATGGCAGATCTGTTAGTGCTACCTCTTTAGATGGAATAATAGTAGATATTAGTATTGCTACGGATGATGATAGTACTACTAAAAATATTAGAATTGAGGAGTCGGGGTTAATTTTATGAAAAATAAAAAAGGCCAAAGTTTAATAGATGTAGTTTTTTCCATAGGAATAGTGGTTTTAGTTTTAACTGGAGTTATAGTTTTAGTTGTTAGTACGGCTAAAGTTAAAAGGGTGGCTTTTGAAAGACAAAAGGCAGTGGAATTATCACAATTATTAATTGAAAATAAAATCTTGGAAAGTAAAAATGACCCGACTGCTTTTTGGAATGGAGGTTATAGTAGTGATGATAAGCCAGTAACTGATTTTGGTGATGATTTTGATGGTTATCAATATAGTATTGATCCAGGTCTGGGTTGTACTGATAAACAAAGTTGTAATTTAATTTTTACTGTTAAATGGGAAGGAATCGGTCAAAGCTTATCAGTTGAAAGATTGTTTTTGAGAAAAGGAATATGAAAAAAAGAGGATTTACTTTAATAGAAATTTTAATTGTGATTGGGGTGGTTCTGATTATTATGGTTTCAATAAGTGGAATAATGTCGGGAGTTTTTACATCTCAAAATAAAAACAAATCCAGTGATTTGATTACTCAAAATGGCAGTTGGATTTTAAATGAATTAAAGAAAAATATCTTGAGTGCCGATAGTAGTAGTCAAAAATTTAGTTGTACTAGTAATTCTATTTCAATAACTAGTTTAAAAGATGGTGACACTACGACTTTAATTTGTGATATTGAGAATAATAATATTTCTTCACAATCAGCAACAACAGGACGAACCGTTGATTTTATAAACAACGAGGAATTAAGGTTGACTGGTTGCACTGGTTTTGTAAATTGCGAAACTATGCCCAACGGACAGTTATCAAAAGTTACATTTAAGTTTAATTTAGGGGCGGGAGTGATTGGTTTAACAAGTGAAACAAATAAAGATTTTTCAATAGATGTAGCCTTGAGAAACTAAATAAATTCTATATACTTAAATCATATGAGTAGTGTTTTAGGTGTTGACATCGGTCAAAATTCAGTAAAAGTTACCTGTCTTTCCAATGATAATTCTAAAGTCATTTTGGAGGCTATTGGTGAGAGTAGAACACCAAAGTTTGAGAAAAAAGAAGTTGATAAAGATAAATTTTTAAATGAAACAGGAAAAGTAATCAAGGGTTTGTTGGGTGATCTTAAAATAAAAAACAAACAAGCGGTAGTTAGTTTGCCGGAAGATGAAGTGATAAGTAGGTTGGTAAGATTACCGCCTCTAAAAGATAGTGAAATTATGGATGCTTTACGTTTTGAGGCTGAAACTTTTGTTCCCTTTCCATTAGAAGAGGTTCTTATTGATTACGAAGTGATAGAAAAAGATGATTCTGGCAGATTAACTATTTTTGTCATTGCGGCTAAAAATGATTTAATAAATAGTTATATTAAATTATTTAAATCAATTGGTTTGGAGTTATTAGCGTTAGAATCCCCTGCTATTTCATTAAGAAGAGTTTTGAAACTAGGAATGCCGATGGTGGAGAGAGTGGTGATGGTTGATATGGGAGAAAGATATTCGGATGTGTTTAGTATAAATAAGAATAATGTTTATTTTGCCAGATCATTATCGGTTGGCGGAGAGTCTTTGACCAGGGCCATTTCTTTGAATTTAAATTTAGATATGGCATCGGCCGAAGAATATAAAAAAGCGTATGGCATGAAGGAAGAAGAACTCGAGGGAAAAATAAGAAGTGCTATTATGCCTGTTTTTAATGATATAAGTGAAGAAATAAGAAAGACTTTGGCCTTATTTTCCGAAGATATTGGCAAGCCGGCGGAATTATTAGTATTAAGTGGTGGTGGAGCTAATTTACCTGGGATGGCTGAAGAATTGACAAAAATATTAGGGATAGAGGTTCAAGTTTTACAGCCTTTTGTAAATATTGACACGACAAAGACACAATCTGGTTATAATTTAAATACTGAAGGATGTAAATTTTCCTTGGCGGTTGGTTTAGCTTTGAGAGGTTTAATATGAAGGAAGGTCTAAATTTATTACCGTCAGTAGCTAAGTTTCAGGCGTCTAAAATCAGACTTAAGAAAAAAATAAATTTATTTATGGCAATTTTTTTAGGCTGTTGGGTTTTGTCTATAATAATTGTTTTCGTTTTACTGGGTTTTAATAATCTTTTGTTAAATAAGGCAAAAAAAGAAAATAGCTTAGTGTTAAAACAATATAAATCTTTAGTGAGTAGTGTGGTTTTGAGTAAAAGAAATAAATATCAGGCTAAATTAGTAGGTAAAGTTTTAAGTGAAAGATTTGAGTATGGTGCTTCAATCGATAAAATAAAGAAATTATTTTCTGAAGACATTACTTTGGAAAATTTTGAAATAAAGAATAAAAAACAATTTTTATTAAAATATTCTTTAATTGATGGATCAAAAATAGCTGATGTTGAAGAAAAAGTTAAGGATATCAATTTGGGGTTATTTTCTGATTTTAAATCAGCTAAATTGAATTCTATTGGAGTCAGTTCGAGTGGGTGGAAATTTGAGATGGAGGTTAACTTAATATGAAAAAGAATAGTTTTTTTGACTTAAAATTACCAGAAAAGATTTTTGGAATTGATAGATCATTATTAATGCTTTTTCTATCGCCGTTAGGATTGATAGTATTATTTTTTGTCAGTTTGAATTTAGTTTTGATGCCTAAGATAGAAGAGTCAAAAGAAATAAAGAAAAAAACTTATGAAGTGGTGGCTAATACCAAAAAAATAAAAGAACAAAATAGATATTTAATGTCCATTGATCAAGAGGAACTAAAAAGAGATGCAGATTATTTAGATAATGCAGTTTTAAAAGACAAAAAATCTTATTTATTGGTAGAAATAATAAGAGGAGTAGCGGATAAATTTGATTTTCAAGTTGAAAGTTTTTCTTTAACGCCTGGAGAATTAAAAGAAGAAGGCTCGGTTAAAATTGCTGTTTCTGGGGATACTGTAAAAATGCCGGTCAATCTAACAATGATTGGTCCAAAGGAGAAAACATTGGATTTGATTTCGGCCTTGGAAAAAACTTTACCAATAATATTTATTGATAAATTTGAAACCAGAAATACTGGAAGTTTATCTCAATTAAATTTAGTGGTGTCTTCTTATTATATTAACGGTAAATCTAATATAGAAACTGAGAATATAACACTGGAAGATTTAATTTTATCTAAGGAAGAATCAGCTTTAATAAATAGGATTAGCAGTTTTAATAAGATTCAGAACAATCAAACACAAACCGGAAGCTCTGAATTTAAACAATACAGTCGAGAAAATCCTTTTAGTCTTTAATTTTTAGTAAGAAGCGAGTCGTAGGATAAGAAAGATTTAAGATAGTTCTAATAGATTTAATTATTTTTCCTTCTTTACCAATTATTTTTCCAACAACATCGGCTGGAGCACTTATTTCGAAAGTGATTAGACCATTTTCATCAGAATTAGTGATGACGATTTCTTTTGATTCATTTTCAGGAATGATTGCTTTAACAATATATTCCAAGGTGTCTTTTATAGTGTTCATAAATTTAAGCTTGAACTTCCTCAGTTGGAGTTTCTTCTGTTTTTATTTCTTCTTCCTTTTCAATTTTTTCAGGTTTTTCTTTCTCAACTTTTGGTTTTACTTTTTTAGGGTATTTGTCTGGATTCAAAAGACGGTCAACACCAAAGGTGATTTGGGCACCTTTTTTAATCCAATCGGCCATTTTTTGTTTATCCAACTCAATAGTTTTAGTTTGAGGAGTATAAAAACCTAAATCATCAATAGTTGGACCGTTTAATTTACTTCGGTCTTCAGCAACGACGATACGATAAGTAATTTGATGAGTTTTGCCACGAGGAGCAAGTTTAATTTTTAGCATATGGTGGATTATACAAGATTACTAAGGATTTTGGTAGCTTTAATTGAAGCATCTTCTTCAGCCTTTTGTTTTGAATTGCCAGAACCAGTAGCGATTAAATCTTCTCCCACATAAACAGCGACTTCAAAATTCTTTTGGTGGTCTGGTCCAGATTCACTGATGGTTTGATATTTTGGAGTAATCCCCTTTTTAGATTGGGCGATTTCTTGGAAAAGACTTTTAGAATCTTTATAAATTTGTTTTGAAGCCAGCTCGGAGATGCTTTGGCTTAAAGTATTTTCTAAAAAACTAAAAGCTGGAGTAATTCCGTTATCAAGGTAGATTGAACCGAGGACAGCTTCAAAAGTGTCAGCTAGAATTGATTGATTAACTCGACCCCCATGTCGTTCTTCACCCTTAGAAAGCATAATAAAATTACCTAGTTCTATATTTGAAGCGACTAAGGATAAATTTTGAGTACAAACAATAAGTGAACGAAGATTAGTTAAATCACCTTCGTTGAATTGAGGAAACTGATTAAATAATTTATCAGAAATCCAAAATTCTAGGATAGAGTCTCCTAAAAATTCGTAAGTTTCATTTGATGGTAGGTTTTCTCCCCGGTGCTCGTTTATATAAGAGCGATGAGTTAAGGCTCTAAATAATTTATTTTCGTCTTTAAAAGTATAATTAATTTTCTTTTGAAGATCCTTGAGATTTTGGTTCATTTTCTTGATTAACATCTAATCCAGATTTTTTAATGGCACTACCAATGACTCCATTGATAAAGGAAGAACTGGTCTCAGTTCCGTATTCTTTGGCAATTTCTATGGCTTCATCAATAACAACCTTGGGAGGATTCTTTTTGAGATAAAATAATTCCCAAAAAGTATATCTCAATATACTGAGATCTATATGATTGATCTTATCTAATGGCCATTTTGGGGCATTTTCTTGGATAATTAGATCAATTTCTGGAACGACTTTAATAATTTCGTCAAATTCTTCAGTTTTAGATTCAACACCACCGCAACCCCAAGCAAATAATGCTTGAAAGTTTTTAATTCTTTTTAAATGACGAGGGTCGAATTTATTTTTCACTGTTTGCAATTTGGACATTGAAAACCAGCCATTTTGGGCTGACCACAATGTTTACAATTTACGGGTTTGGCTATTTTAGGGCCAGTATGTGTGGCTCTTCTTTTACCTTGTCGGCGACTAGATGGCCAATGTTTTGGTACTGCTGTCATGGGAGTATTGTATCAGAAAAAAATCTGATTTCTAATATTTAATTTAATTATTAATAATTGATTCACTAGTGATGTTTTCTGAGGTAATTTGGGAGAAATTGTAGTTTGGGTAATTGTTTATAATTTCTTGTAAAATTTCTTGACTGAGGTTAATTAATTTAATATCGGAAAAACTGGCAATTTTTAATGAAGGAAAACCGTGTTGGATGGTAGAAAAAGCTTCACCTGGCCCCCGTGTTTTTAAATCGTATTCGGCAATTTTGAGACCATTATGATTTTTCGCCAAAAAATTAAGACGGTCTATGGCTTTTTGATTATTAGATTCAGTAAAAAGATAACAATAACTTTGAAGATGGCCTCGGCCGACACGTCCTCGAAGTTGATGGAGGGCGGCCAGTCCAAATCTATCGGCTGATTGGATAATAATAATTGAAGAATTGGGAATATCAACACCCACTTCGATAATTGGAGTAGTTACTAAAATATTTAATTTATTTTCTTGAAATTGTTGAATAATTTTTTCTCGATCAGCTGGTTTTATTTTTCCATGAATTAAGCCTAATTTTAAATCAGGAAAAACTTCTTTTGATAAGTGTTGGAATTCTTGAATGGCTGATTTAACACTGGCCATAGATTCGGAAATATCGATGAAAGGACAAACGATAAAAGCTTGGCAGTTGGTGTCTTTAATTTCTTTTTTAATCCAGTCATAACAGCTACTTTTTTTATAACTGGGAACTAAAAAAGTTTTTACAGGAAGACGATTTTTGGGTAAGGCGTCGATAATAGAGATATTTAAATTACCGAGTAAAGTGAGGCTGATAGTTCTGGGAATTGGTGTAGCGGTCATAGTGAGGCAATGTGGCAGTTTTAGAGATGAATTTAAAAAAGATCTTTGCTTAACACCAAACTTATGTTGTTCATCAACTATTAATAAAGAAATTTTGTTTTTTAAGTTTAGTTTTTGATAAATAATAGCGTGAGTGCTGATAATAATTCCGTTTTTGGGGATTTTTTTGAGATCAATTTTTTTAGAACCAGTTAATAAAAAGATGGGAATATTTTCATCTTTAAATATTTCTTGAAAATTTTGAAAATGTTGATTGGCTAAAATTTCAGTGGGAGCGATTAAGACTGAAAGAGAATTATTTAAGTGAACCAGATAACAAGCCAATAAAGCGATTATGGTTTTACCAGAGCCAACGTCACCCTGGAGAAGCCGATTCATAACTTGATTAGGATTAGTCAGATCAGTAAAAATTTCGTTTAAAACTTTGGTTTGAGAGTCGGTTAATTTATAAGGAAGTGATTTAATTAATTCTTTAATTTTTTTATCTATAGTTTTAGTAATTTTTAGCTTGGTTTTAGGGCTTTTTTTAAGCCATTCTTTTTTAGAAAGAAAAGACTTTATTTGGAGAGATAAAATTTCTTCAGTGGCAAGGCGATTTCTGGCTTGTTCTAAAATTTGAAGATTGGTTGGACAATGAATTTGTAAAAGTGAAGTTTTTAAATCTAATAATTTAAATTTCTTAATTAAATTTAGGGGTAGAGTGTCGCTAATATCTTTTAGTAAATTATTGATTTGGGTTTGAATTATTTTTCGAAACCATTTAGAACTTAGACCACTGGTTTCTGGATAAACGGAAATTATTTTGCCAGTGTTATATTGTCCATATTCAGGAGCAATTATGGTTTTTTTATTTAAATAAAGAGTAACAGCTCCAGCAAAACTGAGAATGTCCCCTGTTTTTATGTTTTTTGACAGATATGGTTGATTAAACCAAATTAAATCTATTTTTCCCGTATTATCGGAGATAATAGCCTTTTGAAGGTTTTTACCATTTCGAGTAAAAATGTTTTTAAAATCTAAAACCTTGCCAGTAATAGTGACATTTTCGTTTTCTTGGACAGAATTTATTTTTACTGAATGAGAAAAGTCGATGTATCTGTTGGGAAAATGATAGAGCAAATCTCGAGTTGAGTTAATATTGAGTCGTTTAAGTTTTTCGAGGGTTTTAGAACCAATTCCTGGAATTTGTGAAAGATTGTCCATAAAAGTAATAATACCAGTTTTTGTTTTATGTTAAGATTAGATTATGAAAATTAGGAAGAAGACGGTTACTAAAGCTATATTAGTCGTGGCTTTGTTGACATTGCTATTATCTGGGTTAATGGCTCCATTAATGGTTTTAATGAAATGAGAAAACTTACTTGTTTTTGGATAAAAATTAAGCGTTGGATGATTACTAATTTTGTTAATTTAAAAATGAAAATTAAAAACAAAATTAATTTTAAAAGTAAAAAATTTTGGTTTAGTTTTTTTAGAGCGGTTTTAATTTTAATTGGTGTCGGAGTTTTGGCTCTGTTGGCTTTGTTTATATGGTATTCAAAAGATTTACCATCACCAAGTAAAGTAGTGAGAAGAGACGGCTATTCCAGTAAGGTTTACGATAGAAATAATAAAGCTCTTTATGATATTTACAGCCAGTCTAAAAGAGATCCAGTGGCTTTCTGTGATATTCCGGATTATTTAAAAAAAGCGACAGTAGCCGTTGAAGATAAAAGTTTTTATACACATAAGGGAATAGATCTTTTGACTCCTTTGAGAATTATTAAAAATTTATTTTACTTTGGAAAAATTACAGGCGGTTCAACATTGACCCAGCAATTAACTAGAAATGTTTTATTAACGACAGATAGAACTATAACCAGAAAAATTAAGGAATTGATATTGTCGATTCAGATTGACGCTAAATATGGTAAGGATGAAATTTTGGGAATGTATTTAAATGAAGCTCCTTATGGTGGCGATTCTTGGGGAGTTGGTCCTGCAGCCGAACAATATTTTGGAAAAGAGGTAAAGGATTTAAATTTAGTTGAATGTGCAATTTTGGCTGGATTACCACAATTACCAAGTGTTTATTCACCTTATTCAAGCACTCCTAAAGCTTATATTAACAGGACTAATCATGTGTTAAATAGAATGGTGGAAGATGGATATATATCTAAAGAGTTGTCTACTACGGCCATGGAAGAGGTTAAAAACTATAAATTTGCTGGAGTCAATTCGACAGTTAAAGCGCCGCATTTCGTTTTTTGGATAAAAGAATTATTGGCTGAAAAATATGGTCAAGAAGTAGTTGAAAATGGCGGTTTAAAAATTACCACAACTTTGGACTTAGATCTACAAGAACAGGCTGAAAAAATAGTTAGTGATGAAATTGATAAATCTGAAAAATTGGGTATAAGTAATGGAGCGGCTTTAATTTTAGACCCGACTAATGGTCAAGTTTTAGCAATGGTTGGATCAAGAGGTTATTTTTCAGATAAAACTGATGGAGCTTTTAATGTAACTACTCAAGCATTAAGACAACCGGGGTCAGCGATTAAACCAGTAACTTATTTGGCTGGTTTAAAAAAGGGAATGACAGCGGCGACCATGATTATGGATGCACCAGTTACTTTTCCGGCTACAAGTCCGGGGCAAAAAAATTACAGTCCTCAAAATTATAATGGAAAGTTTAACGGCCCCATGTCTTTAAGGAATGCTTTAGGCAACTCAATAAATACGACAGCAGTAAAGACTTTGGCTAATGTTGGAGTGGAAAATATGTTGAAATTGGCCTATGACATGGGAATGTCTACTTTGGAACCGACTAAAGAAAATTTATCAAAATTTGGTTTTGCAGTGACACTTGGCGGAGCAGAAGTTAAAATGATTGAATTAGCTTCGGCTTATACGGCATTTGCTAACGGAGGAGACAGTATGAAAGCGATTGGAATTTTGAAGGTTGAGGACAGAGATGGCCGAGTTTTAGAAGAATATAAAGTGCCAGATGGTAAAAAGGTAATGACACCTCAAGAGGCTTTTATAATTTCAAATATCTTATCTGACAATAGCGCTAGAGAATTAACTTTTGGATCAGTGAATGGTTTGCAAATTCCTGGTTATCAAGTGGCAGTTAAAACAGGAACAACTAATGATAAAAGAGATAATTGGGCAATTGGCTGGACTCCGAATTTATTAACTGCAGTGTGGGTTGGTAATAACAATAATGCTTCAATGGGAAAAATTGCTTCTGGTGTTTCTGGTGCAACTCCAATTTGGAAAAAAATAATGCAGACTGCTTTACCAAAGAGAAATAAAGAAGATTTTCCTATTCCTAGTGGAATAGTAAATCTGGATGTGGATAGCGTTTCTGGTTATTTGGCTCATGATGGATTTGCTTCAAGGAAAGAATATTTTATAGATGGGACACAGTCCTCTATTTCTGATCCGATACATCTTAATTTAAAAGTTTGTAGAGGTGTGACTGGATTGGCAACTCCAGATGACATAGCCAATGGAAATTTTGATTATAAGGAGTTCTTTAAGCTTAAAGAAAACGATCCAGTTTCGACCGACGGTATAAATAGATGGCAAGAAGGGATAGATAAATGGATTTCAGAACAAAGTGATAATGGAAAATATTTTCCTGTTGAAAATTATTGCAGGAGCGACGGTATGGTTAATGTCGGTATAGATAGCCCTGGAAATGAATCGACGGTTGCTAAACAATTTGATATTAAAATCAACACAACTTCTCTTAAAAAAATTGTAGAGGTTAAGTTATGGATTGACGGAATCGAAAGAAAAATATGGACAGAAAGACCTTATGAAATTACGATTAATGATTTAACTGATGGACCTCATGTAATCAAGGTAAGAGCGACTGACAAAGATGGAAATAGTCAGGAAAGAGAGACAAAAATTGGAGTGAATACTGCTTGGAATGTAACTCCGACTCCAATTCCAACTCTGACCCCGATCCCCACAGCAACTGTAACAATTATTCCCACTATTGGAGTTACTAATCCCTAAAGATAGGTAAAATGCGAAATCATTGTTTATTTAGCAGTCTATTATAGTGACTGCTAATACATATTGTGTGTGTATATTTACAGAACAATTGGAAACTGAATAACAGGATATTAAATTAACCCGAATGAGTTTAGGTGGAGAGATTTTGCCTTTTTGTCGTCCAAGTTCAGATATGAAACTTGAAAAGTATATCGATACTTATTGGTTTTAGAATCTTGGTAAATATCGGTAATAGTTATTTTCCATAAAAAATCACGACCAATAATTTGGGAATATTTTTTGATTAGTTCTTGCGGATCCACTTTTTCATCTAAAATAATATTGGCGTCGAGAGTGATTATTTGAGAAGTAAGTTCATAAGCAGTATTGTTGCTTAGTTGCGGGGTATATTTATCTGGTTTAGGAAGATTATCAATTATTATTTCGGCGAAATTATTATCAATAATTTCAGCTTCAAGATTTAATTGTTGAAGATCTTTTATTAACTGGGCTGAACTGTAATTATAAATACCAAGGGCATTTTTTTCGATGAACTGATCCCCTATTTTAGAAAAGACTTTACCAATTTCGAAGAATTGAGTTGATGGTAATTTAAAACGATTATATTGATCAAGTTGTTGGATAAGAGAGGGAACTAAAGACTGACGAAGATAAATTGCCTCTGAATTAATACTGTTTTGAGTGGTAACAACAGTTTTTTTATCAACAGGACTAGTAACTAAGGGCCAAGTTAAAACTTCATCATAACCGAGTTTAATTAGTTTATCTTTAAGACTTTCGATAAGATAAATTTCTTTTGGAGTAATATCTTTTGTTTCTTTAAAGGCTAATGGTTGATTGGTAGGAATTTTTTGATAACCCCAAAAGCGGACAACTTCTTCAATTAAGTCGGCTTCTATGGAAATATCTTTTCTGATAGATGGTGGCGTCACTAGAGAATTGTTAATTTGACACCCTAAACGATTTAAAACATCTATTGAAAAATCATTAGGGATTTCAATACCAGAGATGGAAGATGCTTTTTGAGGGTCAAATTTAATTTCTGGTAATTTTATTTTTTGAGGATAGTAATCGAAAACTTTAGAAGTGATTTGACCGCCACAGTTTTCTAAAATCAGATTTATTAAATGGTCAAAAGCAGTTGGAACTAATTCTTCATCAAGGTCTTTTTCTAGTCTAATGCTGGCTTCGGTGGTTGATTTTAATTGACGACTGTTTTTGCGAACGGTGGTTCGGTTGTAAACAGCCACTTCGATAATAGTTTCGGTAGTATTTAAATCAATAGCGCAAGCTTCCCCTCCCCAAAAGCTGAGACTTAGTGGTTTATCTGGATTATTAATCATTAAAATGTTTTTGTCTAAATTTAATTTAGTTCCATCGAGGCTAGTAAATTCTTTAAATTTAGGATTAATTTCCCAAATTAAGTTTTCAGTAGATTTAGCTGTATCAAAGGCGTGATTCGGAATGCCGTACAAGAACATAATGTAGTTGGTTAAATCAACAATAAGATTGATTGACTTGGAGCCATGACACTTAAGAAAAGTTTGGAGCCAAAGTGGAGAAGCGGAATTTTTAAGGTTAGAAAGTTTAACTGCCATTATCCTCTTAACATCGTTAGTATTAATTTTGATGGGTAAAGAATAATTTAATGTATTAGAAGTTTTTTGAGATAAATTTTTAAGAGGAATATTATAAAAAACAGATAAATCTTTAGCTAAGCCATAGTAACCGAGACAATCTCCTCTGTTTACTTTTATGTCTAAATCAAAAACTGTTTGGCCGTCAATTTCTTCAAAAAAATTGGTGAAATGACCAATCATAGTTAGGTCATCGCGAAGTTGAGTTGCTTTAACTTTTAGATCGGGTAAAAATTTTTGAAGTTCGGATAATATTAATTTCATAATTCGTTTGGTTTATATGCTAAATTACCACCCATTAAAGTTCTAATATCTTTAATATTTTTTTGAGCCATAGTCCAGCGATCAAGGCCCATACCAAAAGCAAAACCAGACCAAATTTGAGAATCAATTCCGGCGGCTTCTAAAACTTTAGGATGAATCATTCCAGATCCACCCATTTCAATCCAACCAGCATATTTACAAAGAGGACAACCTTTTCCATGACAATTGAAACATTGCATATCAGGACCGACACCTGGTTCAACTTCGGGGTAATATTTACAACGATAACGGACAACAACATCAGAACCATAAAGGGTTTTAAACATTAAATCCATGGTTCCAATTAAATCTTTCATAGTTACGCCCTTGTCTACAACAACGGCTTGATATTGATGAAAAACGAAATGATTGGAACGATTAACTTTTTCATTTCTAAAAACCGATCCTGGAAAAGCGGCACGAATAGGCAAATCTTTATTTTTTTGAGAAAGCAAATAAGCTTCAATGGCAGAGGTTTGAGTGCGAAGAAGATATTCTGGTTCTTTAATATAAATGCTGTCTTGCATGTCGCGAGCCGGGTGATCTTTAGGAACATTGAGACGAGCAAAATTAAATTCATCAGTAACAATTTCGGGACTGTTATAAACCGAAAAACCTAATTTTTTAAAGACCTCATTTAATTGGCGTTCTGTTTGAGTGATGGGGTGAAAATGACCAATTTTAGGAAGTCTAAAATTTTCAATTTTCGAATTTTCAATTTTTAATTCGGTTTTAGAAACTGTTTGATTTTTTAATTTTTCCTCAAGTTCGGTTTTTAATTGATTAAGATCAAAACCATATTGTTTTTTGTCTTCATTTGGGATTTCTTTTATTTTAGAAAACAATTCATTTATTAAACCGTTGCGACCGAATAATTCGACCCGAAGAGATTCTAATTCTTTATCAGTTTTAAGATTAGTAATCTTTTCTAAATATTGAATCTTAATGTTTTGTAAATTTTGATTCATGGTTTATTTTACTAAAAAAGCCCCTTTCGGGGGCTTTTTGATTTACTTTTAATAAGTCCCCTTATTTTTTAACAAAATCAACAATGGTTTTAAATGAGGAATTATCTTTAATAGCAATTTCAGATAAAACTTTTCTATTTAATTCGATTTTTTTATCTTTAAGCATTTTGATAAAGACAGAGTATTTTATTTCAAAAGGCTTTAGGGCGGCATTTAGACGAGTAATCCAAATTTGACGCATATCTCGGCGTCGAAGACGTCGACCTTTGAAGGCATACATGCCAGAGTGCATAACTGCTTCATTAGCGACTTTAAATCTTTTGTGACGAGTCATCCAAAAACCTTTTGCGGCTTTTAAGACTTTTTTATGTGCAGCTCGTCTGACTGTTCCAGTTTTAACTCTCATAATTTTATAGTTTACCTAATAATTTTTTAACTTTGATAGACAAAGCGTTAGAAATTGGGTGTTTACCTTTAAGACGACGTAATTGCTTTTTACTCTTTTTTCGACGTAAATGTCGGTTAAAAGATGACATACGTAAAACTTTGCCAGTTTTAGTGACTTCAAATCTGTTTCTAACAGATTTTTTTATTTTCATTTTTTTACTCTGTTTTTTCATTTTTTGTGCTTCTGTTTTTTTTAACAGGAGTGAATGTAAGCATTAATCTTTTACCGATAAGTTTGGCTTCGCCTTCTGGAGCGCCAAATTCTTGTAAATCGGTTTTAAACTTTGCGATTAAATTGTGACCAAACTCCTGATGGTTCATTTGGCGACCTTGGAATTTTACACTTAATTTAATCTTATTTCCAGCAGTTAAAAATTTTTGGGATCTTTTGATCATGGTTTCGTAATCACCAGGACCAATAAAGGGACTCATCTGAATTTCTTTTAGATCTCCACCTTTAATACCCTTTTTTTCTGATTTGAGTTTTTTAGACTCTTGATATTTAAATTTAGAAAAACTAATTAGTTTGACGACAGGAGGGACAGCATTGCCGTTAATTTCAACTAAATCAAGACCGGTCTCTTGAGATTGTTGGCGGGCTTCGACGATAGAAACAATTCCAATTTGTTTACCGTCTTCACTTAAAAGACGGATGGTGGGCGCATTGATGTAATTGTTTATTTTATAGAACTTACTGGGTGAATTTGTTTTGAAACTACTCATATAATTCGTCTATTTTACCAGATTTAGGCTCTTTTTTGAAATTTGATCTTTTATTGAATTAATAAATTGAGATAAAGGCATGGAACCTAAATCTTGACCGTCGCGTTGACGGACAGAAATGGTTTTATTTTCAACTTCCCTACCGCCAATAATAATCATATAAGGAATTTTTTCACCGGCAGCGTTTCTGATTTTATTTTGCATGGTTTCAGATTTATCATCGATTTCAACTCGAATATTATTTTCCTGAAGTTCTTCCTTTATTTTTTGAGCGTATTCAATTTGTTGGTCGGTAATAGGAATAATTTTGACTTGGGTGGGTGAAATCCAAGTAGGTAGGGCTCCACCAAAATGTTCCAACATAATCATTAAAAATCTTTCTGGTGAGCCAACTATGGCCCGATGGAGCATGACGGGTCTTTTTTTGGTGCCATCGGCGGCAGTGTATTCTAATTGGAAGCGTTCGGGCATGACGAAATCGATTTGAACGGTGGAAAGTTGCCATTCACGACCGAGAGCATCGGTGGCGATTAAATCCATTTTTGGGGCATAGAAAGCGGCTTCTCCTGGTCCATCAAAATACTCAATTTTATTCCTTTTCATAATGTTGACCGCCCACTTTTCGACTTTATCCCAAATTTTGGGATCGCCTAAATATTTTTCTGGATGTTGAGGGTCACGGGTTGATAGACGGTATTTATATTTAAGACCGAAAGTGTCCATAATTTCTTTTGTCATTTTTAGAGCAGTGTCAATTTCTTGATCAACTTGTTCTTCGGTACAGAAGATGTGACAATCGTCTTGAGAAAAACCGCGGACGCGAGCTAAACCATTCAATTCACCTGGTTTTTCATCTCGATATAACATGGCAAAATCGGCAAATCTTAATGGTAAATCACGATAACTGTGGGGTTGGGCTTCATAAATTTGAGTATGTTGTGGGCAGTTCATTGGTTTGAGAAAAAATTCTTCGTCAGAGTAATTACTGACAACTCGAAACATACTGTCTTTGTATTTATCGTAATGTCCTGAAGTTTGGAATAATTTGGCTTTAGCGATTTGTGGAGTCCAAACTTGGGTATAGCCTTGTTTGATTTGAATTGATTCGACGTAATTGTTTAAAGTTAGTCTAATAAAAGCACCTTTTGGAGTATATAAAGGAAGACCACTGCCGATTAATTCAGAGAAAGTAAATAAGCCCAATTCTTTACCTAGTTTTCGATGATCACGTTTTTGAATTTCTTCCATTAAGTGAAGATATTTTTCTAATTCTTCTTTGGAATCGAAAGCGGTGCCATAAATTCTAGTTAGCATTTTATTTTTTTCATCACCATGCCAATAAGCACCAGCAATGGAAAGAAGTTTAAAGGCTTTGATTTGTTTGGTATATCGAACATGAGGTCCAGCACAAAGATCGGTAAATTCGTCACCAGTTTTATAGATAGTAATTACCTCTCCTCTGTCTTGAATAGAGTTTAACCATTCCATTTTATAGGGATTGTTTACAAATATTTTTTTAGCCTCGTCTAAACTTATTTCTTGCCTTTTTATAGGTAGATTTTCTTTTATTATTTTATTCATTTCAGTTTCTATGACAGAAAAATCATTTTCACTGATTTTAAAATCCCCTATTGGCTCGAAATCAAAATAAAAGCCATCATCGGTGGCAGGACCCATGGCCATTAAAAATTTATCGGGATAAAGTCGTTGCATGGCTTGAGTTAAGACGTGCTCGGCTGAATGACGAAGCGTTTGTAAATCGTTTTTGGAATCGATTGTTGAATTCATGAGTTATTTTATCAAGAAAAACGTGGGTGAGTCTAAGAGGACTCGAACCTCTGACCTCTTCAATGTCAATGAAGCGCTCCAACCAACTGAGCTATAGACTCGGATAGGAAAGATTTTAGCATTAGTTAGCTGACCTAGCAACCGCATGTTCACTACTTTCTCTGTATTTTTGACCACCGCCCATGGCTTTGCTCAAAAATCTTTTATTTCTTCTATTATTGGAGATTTCTATACAAGAATTTGAATCAGAAGAGTCTTTTAAGAAAAATTGAATTTGTTTTTTAATTCTTTGAATAAAACTTAACTGATAGGCGTTAGCTTCAGGAATATTTTGCTGGGAAGCTTTAGCTGTTTGAGGGTCTAGGTCTTGATTGTTTTCAGTTAAAGATTGTAATTCTTGTTGGATTTTTTGAATTTCGGCTTGAGTATCCTGTTGATGTTCGTTGATAAAAACAGATTGTTCTCTTTGTAGACGATTGTCGAAGTGTGGTTTTTCGGGTACTTTTACTTCTTGGGTAAAATCGATGGTTTCACCTGGTCTTAAAACGCCATTCAAAATGGAAGAAACAGTTACTTGTTGATGACTATCTGGTGTTTTATAAATTTCAGCACTATCAAAGGCCGGATTATATTTTCCGTTTTGTGGATTTTTAGCAAAAGAGTTACCACCTGCCATAGTGGCCTATTATAGCAACTTTTTAAGGAAATCGAAAACTTTTTGTTGAGTAAGAATATAGTAAATGAAATTAATGTTTTGACCTAATGATGGGTTATTTTTTGCAATATCTTTTACCTCGACTTCGGAAACTTCAATTTTTTGTTCCTTGGCAATTTGAGTAATGGCCAAATTTAGAGTCCATTCTTTAATTATTTGTTTTTTAAGATTTTCTTTGTATTGTTCAAGTGTTAAACCCTTATTTTTTAAATAATCGGTGACGCTAATTCCAGCTTGACGTGATTGATCAACTAACTGGGAAAGCTGATTTTGAACATCAGATTCAATTAATATTTCTGGTAATTCCACTTTGCCATTATTAACCAAAGAATCAATTATTTTTTCAATCTTTTGATTTTCATCAGTGATATTTTTATCGGAATTTATTTTTTTAATTTTGGTTAAATATTTATCATTTAATTTGATTTCAGGTAATTCACAACTGGTAATTTCAATCTGCCAATTATGATCAAAGTCGACATCTTTACTAATAAATTTGACTTGGGGCTGAACTATTGGTTTAAGATCATATTCTTTTATTTTTTCACCATAAGCATGGGAAATAAGATGAGAAGCGACTTCTTCAAATAATTTTTCAGGATTGATATTTTGTTCCACAATATCGAGAGGAACTTTACCTTTTCGAAAACCTTTAGTTTCAAAATCAGCCTGAAAATGTTTGAGATGTTCTTGATATTCTTCTTTGATATCAGCTACTTTGATTTCCACATTTAAAGTGAAAATTTTATTGTCTTGTTTTTTTAGATCAGCGGAGTTTGTTTTCATAAGTGCCATTATGATAACATGAGAACAGTGATTGAAAAACCATTGTTTAATTTTAAACGGTTATTATTGTTGCCGGTTTTTTTTATGTTGACACTGGCTGTTGGTGTGGCTGAATTGGCTTATTTATCGGGTAATTTGGATAAAAAGATTGTTTTAAGTAAAGACAAAACAGATGACATGATAGTTGGAAATGCTGGTGAAGTTGAAAATAAAGATATTTACGTAAAGGCAATAGCGACTGGGGCTGACGCCAGACCAATGCTGATTAAAAAATATTTAGAAAAATATAATTCTCCCCTTTTACCCTATTCAGATTTGATTTTTGAATTGTCGGAAAGTTATGGATATGAATATTATTGGATTGTGGCAATCGCTCAACAGGAATCTAATTTATGTAAAAAAGCCCCTGAAGATTCGCATAATTGTTGGGGTTATGGAATTCATAAAAAAGGAACTCTTAAATTTGATAGCTATGAACTGGCGATTAAAAGCTATGCTGAATATTTAAAAAGACAATATTTTGATAAGGGTTTAAATACTCCAGAGTTGATAATGAAAAAGTATTGTCCAAGTTCAAATGGGTCTTGGGCTAATGGCGTAAATCAATTTATTGAAGAACTTAAAAGTGGTGATTTTGGTGTGTAATATTTACATATTGACTTGTTGATAATATTTGATATAGTCTAATTTAGATCCTGGGGTGGCTCCTCTAAAAGCACGCTCTGGGATTTTTTTTGTGTTAAAATCAGACCTATGGGAGTTATATCAACATCACAATTTAAAAGAGGTATCTATATTCTTTTTCAAGACGAACCATACATGATTGTAGATTCGGCTTTTACCTCGCCCGGAAAGGGTTCAGCTTTTTATAAAACTAAATTAAAAAATCTTTATTCAGGAAGAATAATAGATTACACCTATAAATCGGGAGAAAAAGTTGAAGAAGTATTAGTAGAAACACATGAGGCTGAATATTCCTATTTTGATGGTTCAAATTATGTTTTTATCGAACCAAGAAGTTTTGAACAATATACGGTACCAGTGGAAATAATTGGAGATGATAAGGTTTATTTAAAAGAAGGTCTTTTATATAGAATTAAATTTTATGAAGAAAATGCAGTTGGAATTGGGCTACCAAAAACGATTGCTTTTAAAGTGGTTGAAGCAGAAAATTCGGTTAAGGGCGATACTGCAACTAATGCCACAAAAACGGCAATATTAGATACTGGAATGAAGGTTTTAGTACCTTTATTTATTAAAACTGGTGAAGAAATTTTAGTAAACACAGAAACTGGTGCTTATTTGTCACGAAAATAAAGATATTTTGATAAAATACAGGGTAACTATTTGTCCTCATAGCTCAGTTGGATAGAGCGCCTCCCTTCTAAGGAGGAGGTCGCAGGTTCGATCCCTGCTGGGGATACTTGAATTTTGCGCCTATAGCTCAATGGATAGAGTAGTAGTCTTCGGAACTATTGATGGGGGTTCGATTCCCTCTAGGCGTACTTTTGGGTTTGTAGCTCAGTTGGTAGAGCGGTCGCCTCTTAAGCGATTGGTCGCGGGTTCGAGTCCCGCCGGACCCACATTGCCGCAGTGTTGAAATTGGTATACAAGCACGGCTTAGGACCGTGTGGGGAGACCCATGGAGGTTCAAATCCTCTCTGCGGCACAAGAGAAAAAGGCGTTAATTAATATTCAATAGAAAAGATTTGAAAGAATTCATAATTTTTTGAAGAAAATTTTGTTTAGGATGATAAATGGCTGATTCTTTACTGAATTTTTTGATTTCAAAATTATCTAAATCACCCCAAGAAATATAAGTTTGATCTTGATAGTTTTCAGTTTTATTAACAGTAAATTTAAATTTAAAAATTTTGTATTGACCAGGGTAAACAAAATTATTGTCGCCACAAATTTCAGTAGTGACTATATTAGGGCTGTTTTTGGGGGTGAGACAGAATTTTTTCTCTCCCCAAATCGATTGACCGGTATTTTTTAGAGTAATTTCACCAAAATACTCGTTGTTTTCAAAAATTAAAAAAGGAAGGTTTATTTTTTCGAGCTGATATTTAGTAATTTGTTCTGGGTTGTTTTGTTTTTTGGGTAAATCGATTAATTTTTGATATTCAGAAAAAAGATCCCCTTTTTGATCTAACCAAGAAAAATGATCAAATGGTTCCTGAAAATAGTTATAAATAAAAGGGGTAACGGCTTTAACTCTAGAATCTAGAGACCAAATTTCAAGGGCTTCTATTAAAAATTTAGAAGTTGTTTTAGTGGTGTAAAAATTATTTTGAGATTTTAATCCTTCACGATGTGGCCAGCTGGTTTCGGTAATAAAAACTGGTATTTCTTTATTAACACCAAGTTTTTTTAATAAATCTAGTTCCCAGTTATAACCTTTGATACTGTGTTGGCCGACATCTTTTGGAGAACCGATAAAACCGTGATTAGGATAAGAATGAGAAGCCAAAGCGTCTATTGGGTCAAAATAATTAGGGTTTAAATTTAATATTTCTCGATAAACATTTTCGGCTGATTTAAATTCTGGTGTTTTTTCTGGAGCGGCTAGATCGAGAGCACTAGATAAAATAAAAAAATTAGGATTAGTTTCTTTAAATTTTTTAGCGGCATAAAAACTTTTTTCAGTAAAATCTTTAATATCAACTTCCCCTCCCCACTCACCACCATGATTAATTTCATTAAACAAGACAATATGTTGTTGCTTGGTTGGCCAGTTTAGAGAGTTTAAAAAAGAAATGACTTTATCAATATCGGAATATTCCGGTCTTTTCCAATAATCTTTTTCACCAGTAGTGGCAATTCTAACTATAGGAATTATGTGGTAATTTCGGCAATTATCAAAAAAATCTTGCCAGGTTGTTTTGTCTAACTGGTCCATTTTTATGACAATAGTGGCCCAACCCCAGTCACCATTTTGGGAATTAATGATTTTATTAGCTTGGTGAATATCTTCGGTTTGGGAAAGATGAAGGCCAAAAATGTTGTCAGATGCTAAAATATGACTATTAAAAAGAAGGCTGAAAATCAGCAAAAAAATAAAAAACATAATTTGTGTAGTTAATTTTAGCAAATGACTAAAGAAGAAATTATTAAAATGCAGATTTCTCGAATAGAGAAAGAGATTCGGGATTTGCCTTATCATAAAGGTACAGAGCATCATCATGCCATGATGAAGGCTAGATTGGCCAAATTAAATGATGAGTTAAATGGCGGATCGAGTAAAGGAGGAGGCGGCGGTGGAGTTGGTTATGCCATTAAACATTCAGGAGATGCCTCAGTAGTTTTAGTGGGTTTACCAAGTGTAGGTAAATCGACTTTATTAAATGCTGTTACTAATGCTGAATCGAGAGTGGGAAATTATGACTTCACTACACTAGGGGTAGTGCCTGGAATGATGGAATATAAGGGAGTTAAAATTCAAATTTTAGATTTACCGGGAATTATTGAAGGGGCAGCTAAAAATAAAGGTTTTGGAAAGAAAGTTTTATCGGTTATCAGGGCCAGTGATTTGATTGTTTTAATGACTGATATTAAAAGGATTAAATGGCTAAAACAGGTCGAAGATGAACTTTATCGTTCTGGATTAAGACTCAATACCAGAATGGCAAAAATATCGATTCACAGGACTCATAAAGGGGCAATTCAAGTGATTGATCCATATAAATCTTTTGAAAAAGAAACAGTCATAGAAGTAGCTAAAGAAATGGGATTAAGCAATGCCATTATCCAAATAGGAGAAAAAGTTGATGATATAGATAAGTTAATTGATGCGTTATCTAAATCGATAAAATATATGCCGTCAGTTGAAGTGATTACAAAAATTGATTTAGCGAAAAATTTTGATCCAAGAATTGTTGGTAAAAGAGATAATTTAGTATTAATGTGTGCTGACAAAGGAATTGGGTTAGACGATTTTAAAGAAAAATTATGGAAAGGTTTAGGTTTGGTGAGAGTTTATCTAAAAAGAGAAAGAAATTTGGAAGCTGATAAAAAAGAACCGTTAATTTTAAAGAGTACTAGTACGTTAGATGATGTCCTAAAAAGAATTTCCAATCAGATGAGGGATGATGTTGGTAAGGCCTATATTTGGGGTAAAAATGCAAAATTTCCCGGACAAGAAGTATCTTTTACTTTTCGAGTTTTTGATGAGATGGAAGTTTATTTTGGGAGATAGTTTATATTTTATATTTATAGACCAACTTTTTTATCTTTATTTCCTATTGAAGATATGAAGTCTCTTTTTTTATTATTAATAATTTCGACAATGAATTGATCTTTTTTATCTTCTTTAGAAATTGAATCATCTAACCATTGACTGATAGATTCAGGGTGTTTTTCAAGATATCTGAATTCATTAAGAAGCATAACATCGTTGGATTGATATCCAAGCGATATCTCACTGCCATTTGAGTGATCAATTTCGATATTAAGTCTTATTCCACCTCCTTTTTTATTAACTTGAGTTTCGGTCATTTCTTCTACAATACCAATTTTTCCAGGTATAAATTCTTTTTCATATCTAGACAAAAAAACAACTACTTCATCTCCTTGTTTAAAATGGTCTTTTGGTCTTTCACTTGAAGGTATTGGTTTTTCTATTAATTTTTTTTCTGAATATTTAATACTGGTTTCTCCTATTTCTGTCATAATTTTTTAATAAAATATTAATTTAATATCAAGTTAATATTAAATTAATTTAAAATAAAATCAAGTTATTTTATAAAGTTTCTAATCTGTTGAGAACGGGATTTGAGAATTTCTTTAGAAATTTTGGGTGAATTTTCGAATATAATTCTGGCTTTAGTGCCCGGACGGGGTGAATATTTAAAAACATGAATTTTAGAAAAACCTATCTTTTTGCATAAATTTAAAGTTTTTTCAAAATCTTGATCGGTTTCAGTTGGAAAGCCAACAATAATATCAGTACCTAATTTTAAGTTTTCAATTGACGATTTAAGCTTTTTAAACTTTTCTAAAATATTTTTTTGATTGTATGGACGGTTCATGAGTTTTAAGATCTTATCAGAACCAGATTGAATTGGGATATGAAGAAAATGAGAAAGTCTTTTTGGATATCTTTTAAAAAGATTAATAAAGTTTTTGTTAAGGCAGTTAATTGGAATAGAACCAAAACTAATTAATTTTATATTAGTTTGATCTAGTAAGTTTTTAATTAGATCAGAAAAAACATATTGATATTGATCAATATTAACTCCAGTAATAATAATTTCTTCATATCCATTTAAAACTGCCTGTTGAACGATTTTAATTGCCTCATTAATTTCTAAGGACCAGAGTTTTGGCCTTTTAAATGGAACAATACAGTAAGAGCAAAATTGAGTACAACCGGATTGAATTTTTAGTAAAAATCGGTGGGTGTGACTGAATTTATCCTTAATTTTAGGAGTATAGGAAGAATTTAATGTTTTTAGTAGCTCTTCTTTTGGATTAATAAAAACATTAGGAAGATTTTTAATTTTTTCTAAATTAGCACAACCAGTAACATAAATTTTGGCTTTGGGATATTTTTTATGAAGATTTTTGACCTTATTTAAGGATTCTTTTTCACCCTTTTTAGTGACAGAACAAGTATTAATTAAAATAATATTTGGATTAGAATTGGTTGGCAAAAATCCTTTATCAACTAAAGTTTGAGACCATTGATTGGTTTCGGAAGAATTAACACGGCAGCCAAAATTAACTGAAAGAAAAGTTTTTGACATTATTTATGACGAGGGTGATTTTTAATAAAATCTTTAATATAGTCGAGAATATCTATAGTAGTTTTCCAGCCAAGTTCGGTTCGGGCTTTGTCTTCGATTGGGGTATTGCCGGAATCTTGTCGACCAGCATAACCATCTTTATATTCTATTGGTCTGCCGAAAGCCTGAGCAATTTCAATAATAGAATAAGCTTTAGTATTATTCAGGGTGTAACCGTCGCCATAACCTCTTTCGGCGGCCAGGATCATGCCTCTTGCCAGATCGCCAACATAAGTAAAATTGCGTTTTTGAGTGCCTGGTTTGATTACAGTAAGTGGTTCGTTATTAAGATATTGTTGTTCAAACTTGGCGATTAAAGTGGCCATTCTACCAATACCTTTTTCTCGAGGACCAAAGGCATTGTAGAAATAACAAATAGCGTAAGGAAGGTTATACCATTTGCCATAACTATTGATTAAATCAACATTATTGGCTTTGGTAAAAGAATAAGGGTTAGCAAATCGTTCTTCGCCATTGTTGGCAAATTTGGTTGAAGATGCGGCGTAAACTAATTTACCAACTTTTCTTTTTTGGCAAAATTCGAGAACCGCAAAGGTGCCGAGAGTATTAGTGTCGAAAACTTGTTCAATATCATCAAAAGATGGAGCAATACGGGCATATTCGCCAAGGTGAAACACTATATCTGGGGTTTCGGGAATTAATTTATCAATATCCTTAGTGTGGCCTTTTCGATATTCAGCTCCAGAAATGTGATTTTCTTTGGAACCATTGGAATAATTGTCAAGAGAAATGATTTTATCTTTAGAGTTATTTTGAAGAAGTTGTTCGATAATATGTGATCCGATATGCCCGGCACCGCCGGTGACGAGGATTATTTTTGACATATAGTTAATTATAGCCTACCAAGCCATTCCATTTTAAGTTTTTCAAAAGTGCCATTTTTTAGTGCATCTCGAATTAGCTGAGTGGCATGAATCATAAAATAGACATTATGGACAGTTAATAATTTATAGCCGAGAAGTTCTTGAGTTTTAAATAAATGATGAATATAAGCTTTGTCGTATTTTTGACAAGTTGGGCATTGGCAATCGTCATCTAGCTTAGTTTGATCAAATTTATATTTTTGACGCATTATTTGGTCTTTAAATTTAATTCTCATATCATGTTTAGCATCGCCAGTGCGGTGCAAAAATTGACCGCCGCGAGCCATGCGGGTGGGGAGGGTGCAATCCATAGAAGTAATCCCCTGTCCAAAGAAATCAAAAAGATCGTCTACCTCGCCAACACCGAGTAAATGAATTGGTTTGCCGGTTTTTAGGGCATAAGGTAATACCCAACTAACAGCTTTTCGCATTTTATCTTTGGGTTCGCCAACAGAAACTCCACCAATAGCAATTCCATCGAAATCTTGTGAACAAATAAATTTGGCTGATTGTTGGCGCAAATCTTTATAATAACTACCTTGAATTACACCGTATAAATTTAATTTATGACCAAATTTTTTATTTAATTTTTTATGTTCAGCCAGAGACCGAAGAGCCCAACGATGAGTGCGATCTAAAGCTTGTTGAGCATATTTTTTAGTGGCAGGATAAGGAGTACATTCATCAAAAGCGATAATATTGTCGGCTCCTAAATTATGTTGGATTTGAATTGATTTTTCTGGAGTGAAAAAATGGAGCGAACCATCTAAATGTGATCGAAATTCAACCCCGTCTTCGGTGATTTTAATTAAAGATCCAGCACCATTATGATCTTTTCCTAAAGAAAATACTTGAAAACCGCCGGAGTCAGTGATTAATTGTCCGTCCCATCGGGTAAATTTATGAAGTCCTCCAAATTTTCTAATAGCTTTATCTCCCGGTCGAAGATATAAATGATAGGTGTTGCAAAAGAAAATTTCGACACCGATTTCTTTTAATTCTTCTGGAGTTAATGATTTGACCGTGGCTTGAGTACCAACCGGAACAAAAGTAGGTTTGGATAACATGGAGCGGGTAGGGGGAATCGGACCCCCGCCGAAAGATTGGAAATCTCTCGTTCTACCACTAAACTATACCCGCAGATGTCGGGGATACAGGAGTCGAACCTGCAACCTCATGGTCCCAAACCATGCACGCTA
>DAONDY010000003.1:0-29944 GCA_035402805.1 Candidatus Woesebacteria bacterium
GAACCGCTAGAAGCAAAATGACAGGTATTATCACAACAAGCACCACCATCACATTCCTCCCAACTTTCCTTAATACCATTATTGTTACAAACTTGAGTAAAGTTATTAGTAAAAGTACAAGTAATTGTTTCTCCTGGATCTAATTCTAAGGCAGTAGCAACTTCAGTATCGTTGATAGAGCTAACACAATTAACACTAGTTTGGTTCCATTTTGCAGGAATCGATTCACCGACTGAATAAATTCTATTTGCTGGGAGAACTTGATTATTTGGAGTAGCTGAATCAGTTAAAGAAAAGGAATTATATCCCGCACCAGTAGTTGTAAAAGAAAAAGAAGTAGCATCACCTACTGGGTTTGTAACTTTATCAACAATTATACGACCAACTGGTACAAAATGACCAACAAGATAAGCAGTATTATCTTTATTTTCTTCAGTAACAAAAGAATCTAAAGTAGGACCATTAATTTCTCTTTTAAAACCATCAATTACAAGAGTGTAGTCAACTCCACTAACAGTGACAATTTGATTACTAATACTGACTGGAAAAGTTACTTTGTCATCACATGGAGTATTGGTTAATTGAAAACCACTATTACATTTATCAACATTATTTTTATTTTCAGTTTCATCTATTTGAACTCTAAAAGTAAAATCTTTTGGAGTAGATAAATTAAGTGTAATTTTTAGATCTGCCCAATAAATAGCGTCAGAAACTGGATGATTGTAATGAGTTAAAGTTCCTAAAGTAAATCCAATTCCACTAGAGGTTAGACTTTCTAAATTCAATCCAGAAACACCAACAAAACCCAATCCACTTTGATTAGACTCTCCAGCTGGCCACCTAATTTGAGAAGTACCTTCACCTGAAACTAAACCATCATTGGAAGTTGTAGGCCAAACTCCAGTAGTAATAAATATAGTGAAATGGTCAAGAGAGGTGGCGGTGACGGTTTCGGCTTGTTGTTCAACTTTGGATTCTTCAACCGGTTTTATTTCATCAATTTTTATTTCATTATTTTTGGCATCGTCAATTGATTTTTCGATATAAGAAACTTCGGCGGTAGAATTTTCTGGTTTTGGTAAAGTGACATCATATTCAAAATCACCATTATTCATACCAGTGGTAATATCGTAGGCATATTCGCCTACATTATCCATAGATTCGGGAAGATTTAGATCGGCAGTTTTTACTTTTTGAATTTTTAAAGAAGTACGTAAATTCTCATCTTTGGGAAGACATTTAAAAATAACGGAAACTCTGTTTTCTTGAGGGTAGATGTATTTAACTCCAAGTTGAACTTTATTCTTGGTTTCAGAAATTCCATTAACATCATCGATTATCCATTCTTCATTAGTAGTATCTTTTATTTGCTCGTCGGTTAGACAAATTTTTTCTATAACAGGCATTTCTGTTGGAGTAACTTCTGGTGTTGGAGTAACTTCTTCAACAGGTGGAGTAAGGACACCAATTTCAACATTGACAGGATCTATACTTGGAGTGGGTTCAACGGGCTCACCATTAATAACTTCTGGGGTTGGAGTAATTTCTATGATTGGAGTTATTTCGGGAATTATTTCGGGGGTGGGTTCAGGAGTGATTTCTGGAGTTACTTCTGGGGTGATTTCGGGAGTTACTTCAACAATTGCTGGGGCTTCTGGTGCTGGAGTCGGTTCGACAACAACTTCTTCGACAGCAGGCGCTTCTTGGGCGTAAGCAGGTTGGGCGGCCAGCAAAAAGGGTACGAAAGAATTAAAGAGAAGAGAAAAATTTGCAAGAATGGCAACAGCTTTTCTTGCGACACCTAATTTGATCATATATTAAAAATTAAATCTTTGGGGCAGACCAAATTAATAATAGTATCTGTATACAGTATATTACTTTTTTATAGGAATTCAAGATGGGCTGAAAATAAGCTTTAGATTATTTCTCCATCAAAGAAAGAACTGTGTTTCTAAGATTTCCACTTCTAGTAAGAGATCCTATGGGAATTTTTCTTTTAAAAATTTCATTAATAATAAAAATTAGTTCATCGCTTGGATAATAACGATCCGAACCTTTAATACCACCTAATTTGTTGATGGTAAAAATTAGCTGATTTCGGTTTTTTGAAGTAGTGATATCTTCGATTTTGGCTGGTCGATTGAAACGTTCGACATCTTTTATAGGAATAGTTTTATCAAGAACTCCATATTCCCCTTCTTTCTTTCTAACAACAATATTATCTCCTCGAATATTAATTATTGACCAATTTGGTTCAATGGCACCACTACTTCTTTGAACAGTAATTGAATTACCTATAATTGGCGTAAAAACTTCAGAAGAATCATTTTTAAAATCTATTACGATAGCGGTAGTATCATCTGATTTAGATCTAATACTATGGTCGTGACTTCTTTTAATTGATTTATCAATTAAAATATCAACAATACTATTGGGATCATTGTTTTTTGATAAGACGGCAGATATTTCTTGATCAGTTAAATTATCATGAACACCGTCAGTACAAAGTAAAAGACGATCACCTGCTTTTAGATCAACAGTATAAAAATCTGGTTCGGTGGAATTTTCGAAGCCGAAAAATTTAGAAATTCCATTTCTATGAATAAAAGCTTCTTTTTCTTCAAAAGATAAACCCTCTAAACTGGTAAGGTTACTAAATTTATCTTGATAAAATCTGGCCCGATCTTTGTATCTAACTTGCAATGTACCATTATCTAAAGTTATTGGTTCCAATTTGTCATCTCGAAAACGATAAGCTCGACTATCACCAATATTACAAATAACAGCTTGATGATTCCCTGTTATTTTATCCTGACAAATAATACCAAAAGTTCCAGTAGATCCCATCTTTTTTTGTTGTTTTTTGGCTTCTAAAAGAACTTTTTCATTGGCTTGATAAAAAGCAATATCTAGAGTCACTTTAGCCTCGGAAGTAGAAATGTTTGGAGAAATATTGAAAAGACTATTTTTAATAGACTCACAACTAAGATTAGAAGCTAAATCACCATTGGCTTCTCCACCAACGCCGTCAAAAATTCCAAAAACAGTTTTAGTTTCATTGTAAAAAAATGAATCTTCGTTTTTTTGATGTTTTTCAGAGGCAACACTTTTTCCACTGGCTTCGATATTAGTGACTATGGCTATGTTTGGTTCAATTTTTGGTTCAACTTTGGTCTGAAAATTAATTTCACGACTACTTATTTCCATGATTGATATTAGCAACAATCAATTAAAAAAAATAGATTATTTTTTAATATCTACAAAAAATTTCTTGCCTTTTATTTTTTCTGGCAACAAATCTTTGTCTGAATACATTTCATAACCTTTACCATAACCAATTTCGTCCATTAATTTAGTAGTGGCATTGCGGAGATTAAGCGGTATTGGTAAATTACCGCTAATTTCAATTTCGGATAATGCCGAATTTACCGCATTGTAAGCCGATTTGTTTTTTGGTGATTTGGCCAAGTAAGCGACACCGTGAGCAAGATTAATCCGACACTCAGGATAACCAATAATTTCAACGGCTCTAAAAACAGCATTAGCCACCAAAAGTGCCGAAGAATTGGCAATTCCGATGTCTTCACTGGCAAAAATAACCATACGGCGAGCGATAAATTTTGGGTCTTCGCCGGCGGCAATCATGCGAGCTAAATAATAAATGGCGGCATCAACATTACTGGCGCGCATTGACTTGATAAATGCGGAAATAGTGTTGTAATGTTCCTCCCCTTTTTTATCGAAGCGGAGAAAAGAATTTTGAAGAGCTTGTTTAAGACTCTCTAATTTTAAATCACCATAAAGAGTAAAAGCATTATCCATAATAGTAATGCACTGTCGGGCATCGCCATTGGCCATTTGAATAATCCAGTCTTTAGCATCTTTTTTAATTTTGATTTCTAATTTTTTAGTGGCACGGTTGACGATCTCACCTATTTCATCGTCTGAAAGTTCTTTTAAAACAAAAACTCGACAACGAGAAAGGAGTGGAGAGATGACTTCAAAACTGGGATTTTCAGTGGTGGCGCCAATTAAAATTAATTTTCCGGATTCGACTGAGGGAAGTAAAAAATCTTGTTGAGCTTTATTAAAACGATGAATTTCGTCTAAAAACAAAACAGTTTTCTCCATCGGTCTGGAATTGGCAATAATTTTTTTAATATCATCTTTGCTGGCGGAAACGGCTGATAATTCATGAATGGTGGCTTGGGCTTCATTGGCAATAATTCTGGCTAAAGTGGTTTTACCAACTCCTGGAGGACCCCAAAAAATCATGGAAAAAATTTGATGATTTTCAATGGCCAACTTAAGCGGTTTACCTGGACCAACTAAATGAGTTTGACCAACAAAATCTTTAAGATTTTGAGGGCGAAGTAGGGAAGCTAGTGGTTGGGATAGCATTTGGGTTTTATTTGGGTAATAGCTCAGTATAAACTAGAGATGCTTGATGGTCAATTCGGTAATTACCGTGTCAGAATCGAGTGACAAAATAAAATCAATAGCTTTGACGACTTGATGTGGTTCCATGGCTTTTGATAAATCAGTGTTAGTACCGTCAGTAAATTTAGTTTTCATAACTCCGGGACAAATATTGACTACTTTAATACCGAAACTGGAGAGTTCTGGTTGAATAGATTCAGAAAACCCTTTTAGGGCCCATTTTGAAGAATGATAAACGGAATTAAAAGCCTTGGGATGAAGACTAGCGGTAGAATTGATATTAATGATGGTGCCAAATTTTTGTTTTTTAAGAATGGGAACTAAAACTTGAGTAGTAAAAACGGGACCAATACTATTAATTTCATAAACTTTTTTAATTAAATCAGGATCATTGGATTCGATTTCCCCATCGATATAGACACCGGCACTATTAATAAAACAATCAATTCGGTGATATTTTTTAAAAACATTTTTTATGGAAGCAGAAACGGCGTGGTAATTAGAAACATTGCAAAGTTGATAATCACAATCAAATTTTTTGGCAACAGTTTCTAAAATTTTTTTGTCGATATCAAAAATAACCACTTGAGATTGGCGAGAAAAAAAAGCGGCTAATTCACGACCGAGACCATTAGCACCACCAGTAATGCAAATAACTTTTTTAGGCATTGATTTAGTTTAACAAGTTGAAAGTTAAAAGTCGAAAGTTGAAAGTAATAATGGGATATAATTTGGATAGATGAAGATAATTTTTATTTTAATTTTAGGATTAGGATTAAGGTTAATTGGGATTAATCAGTCTTTATGGTTAGATGAGGCAATTTCAGCTAATGTGGCAAAAATGCCGATTGGAGAAATTTTAAAAAATTTTTCAATAAATGATTTCCATCCTCCTACTTATTATTGGTTTCTGAATATTTGGACAAATATTTTTGGAAATAATGTGTCTTGGTTGCGACTAAGTTCAATATTGTTTTCATTAATTACAATTTATTTTATTTATTTAATTGGTCAAAAAATTAGAGATAAAAAAATAGGAATTTTGGCGGCGTTATTTTTAGCAATTAATCCACTTTTTATTTATTTTTCCCAAGAACTAAGAATGTATTCAATGGCAACGATGTGGTTGATAGTTGGTTTTTATTTTTGGATAAACATTAAAAATGGAAAATACAAAAAAAGCGATTTAATAATTTTTAATTTAATGATGGCGCTGGCTTTTGGAACTTTTTATGGATCGATCTTTTTAATTGCAACTTTAGCAATTTATTGGCTGATTAAAAAAGAATGGAAATTATTTTGGCTGACAAATATTGGAATTGGACTGGCCATATTGGCTCTGTCCCCTCTTTTGTTAATTCAAATTAAAAATTCACAAATAATGCTTTCACAAGTTAGTAATTGGGTACTGGTTTTGGGAAAAGTCAATTTGAAAAACTTACTTTTAATTCCGCTGAAATTTGGCATTGGAAAAATTAGTTTTTTACCGAAAATTTTTTACTATTTAGTTGGTGGAATTTGGAGTTTAATTTTGTCGGGATTTATTTTAAAAAAGAAAAAAGAATTTGATTGGTTAAAATTATTTTTAATAATACCCATTGTTTTAGCTATTATCTTTTCAATTAAATCGCCTCTTTTACAATATTTTAGATTTTTATATTTATTACCAATAATGGCCTTAATTTTGGCAATAAATATTGATAAAAAGTGGCAAAAAATAATGATTGGCGGGGTATTTTTGATTTTCAGTTTAATCTATTTATTAAATCCTGTTTATTATCGAGAGGACTGGAAAAGTGTGTCAAAAAATTTAGAAAATGAAAAGAAAGTTTACATGGTTGGATCTTTTGGGGATCCGATTAAATTTTATAATCCAGGAATTGAAATTAAAGATATAAAGACGGAAACACCAACAGAAAAAGAGATTCTGGTAATTCCTTATGGAGAAGTAATTCATGGAATAAACTCCGAAGAAAAATTAGAAAATTTGGGCTATAAAAAAACCGAAGAAAATAATTTTAGAGAAATAACTTTAGAAAGGTGGAAATTTTAAAATAAAAAATTATTCTTTACCAACTCTGCCATCGGTTGAAACCCAGATACCTAATTTTCGAAAAATACTTTCATCGGCTGATGATAATTTGTGAGTGGTGTGCATATAACAACCCCTTAAATCTGACAAAAATGACTGGGCTTTAAGAGCTAAAGGATTGAAGGAGGTTGAAGCAGCCAAGGCTAATAAGGTTTCCGAACAATCTAAGCTATGAGAAGTTTCACCAATCTGATCTTTTAGCTTATTTATCTGCTTCAAAACTGAAGGTGATATTAATTCAAAATCATCATTAATTTTAGCTAAAATTTTAATGGCATTTAGAATCATGGCGGCTTCGCTATGAAGCAGTGAGGAGTTTTTACCGGTAATAATTACTCCATTTTTTAATTCGATAGCAGATCCACAATAAACACCATTTTCGCCTTTATTCTTTTGGCACTCGGCGGCTTTTTTACTGGCTCTAGCCAGAGAAACGGTTGGTAAAAATTCTTCATTTATACCAACTTTTTCCATAATATTTTCCATTCTATCTAAAACCTCTTTACCAATCAGACCTTTTTTAAATTCCTGACGGTAACGGAAGACATAAAAATTAATTTCCCTTTTGGCGGCTAAAGAAACAATATTATTATCGATAATACCAGCTTTAAGAACATTAAATCCCATATCGGTGGGAGAACAATAGTTACGAGAAAAATTATTTTTACTTAATATTTTTTCAAAAGTTTCTTTAATAATTGGAAAAGCCTCGACATCACGATTGTAATTAACTGCCTGCTTTTTATGAGCTTTAAGGTGAAAAGGATCAATTAAATTGAAGTCGCCTAAATCGGCAGTAGCGGCTTCATAAGCAATATTGGCTGGATGATCGAGAGGCAAATCCCAAACAGGAAAAGTCTCAAACTTGGCGTAACCAGAATTAATGCCATGCTGTTCGTCTAAATATATTTGACCTAAACAGGTGGATAATTTACCAGATCCTGGACCGGCACCCCAAACTACAACTAACGATTTTTTGGTTTTTATGTAATCGTCGGCACCATATCCATTATTGCTTAAAATTAATTTCAGATTATTGGGATAGCCTTTAATTTCTTTTCGTTTATAAACTGAAATTCCCATATTCTTGAGTCTTCTTTCAAAATTTTTAGCCTCAATTTCACCTTCGTAACGATTAATAACAACACCTAAAACTGGTAATTTATTTTTTTTTAAAGTTTCTAAGGCTTTTAAGGTAGCTAAATCATAACCAATACCAAAATCACCTCTTATTTTTCCATTAGACAGTTGTTTGGCGGAAATACAATATAAAATTCCTAAATCTTTTTTTAAACTTTTTAATAGATTTAATTTAGCATCTGGATCGTAACCGGGCAGAGTTCTAGCGGCATGAAAATCATCTAATAATTTGCCACCAAATTCCAAGTATAATCGGCCAGAAAATTTGTTTAGTCTTTCCTTAATCGCCTTTTTCTGCGCTTTTAAATATTTTTCAGTACTGAAACCTAAATTAGGTTTTGATAATTTCATTCAATTAAAACATAACACATTTAAATATATCGGTGCAATAGGCAAAATTTTACTTTTTTTGGGGGATTAAATAAATGATACAACAAAATCAGAAAAAAATAAACATTTTATTTTTTCTGGTCAAGTTTATCGAGTTTTAGTAATTTAACACCAAAATAAACAACAAAAGCAATTGTAAGGAAGTCAATTAAACTACTAATGAAATCACCCCACATAATTTTGGCATTACCAATGGCAAGATAATTTGATTTAAGATCACCGGCCCGGCTGATTAAAATACCCACCAATGGATTAATAAAATCATTAATAAGAGCAGTAATTAATTTGGTGATAGAACTACCCATAATGACACCAACTGCTAAGCCAACAACACCTTGAGAACGGATAAATTTTATAAACCCTTTCATGAGATAATTATATATCAAGATGATCAAAAAATTAATTAATTATCTAAATAAATGTATTGCTGATTACGGAATTGTTTTGGCGATGAGAAAATTTCTGGATAAATGTAATACTAAAGTAAGAGTTGAAAGTAATAAAAAAATTGATAAAGTTTTGGAAAAATTTTCAGGAGTTATAGTGGCCAATCATCCAGCAGAAGCAGATGTTTTAGCTTTGTTATCGGCGATTAAAGACAGAAAAGATGTTTATTTGATTATTAATTCCCAACTTAATGGATTAGTTCCAGAATTAGATAAATATTTAATACCGGTTTATATTTCTAATAAGATAAACAGTAATTTAGCGGGCAGAATTAAATTATGGTTTGTATCCAAAGTCAAAAAATTAGATAAATATTCGAAAGAAGAAGAACACCAAAAAAATATTAAGAGCATAGAAACGGCAATTGAAAAAATAAATAAAGGCGGATTGGTAATTATTTTTCCTAGTGGCGGAGATGAAAAACATGGTTGGTTTAATGGAATTGGACATCTGATTGATGGTATTAAAAATAAAGAAAAAAAATTTGTGATGAGAGCCCATATTGAAGGGACTTCTAATTGGGATTATTTAAGACTTTTCCCTCTAATAGGGAAAATTTTACCCAAATTTAAGGTTAGTTTCGCTAATCCATTAAGAATGGATAGAATAAAAATGGATTGCCCAAAAGAGACGACAACTAAGTTGGAAAATAATTATTGGAATTGGATTTTTTCAGTAAAAATATGGAAAAAATTAACCAATAATTACGCCTGGATAAGAATGCTGTTTTTGTTTTTTATAACTAAACCTTAGTGAATAAACATGGCGTCGCCAAAACTAAAGAAACGATAATTTTCTTCTATGGCCTGTTGATAAGCATCAAAAATATGTTTTTTTCCAGCAAAGGCAGAAACTAACATTAAAAGGCTAGATTCGGGAAGATGGAAATTAGTAATCAAAGCATCAACAAACTTGAATTTATAAGGAGGATAAATAAAAATTTGGGTAAAGTTTGGACCAGGTTTTAATTCTTTTTTTTCACAAGCACTTTCTAGGGTTCTAACCGAAGTGGTACCAACAGCGATTATTCTTTTACCCTGTTTTTTGGCTAAATTTAGACGTTTGGCTGTGTTGATATCAATTTCATAAAATTCTTGATGGAGAGTTTTTGAATTGATATTTTCTGGGCGGAGATTTTGAAAAGTGCCAAGACCGACATGGAGGGTGACATATTCAATACCAACTCCCCTCTTTTTTAAATCCACAAGTAACTTTTTAGTAAAATGAAGACCGGCAGTAGGAGCGGCAGATGAGCCGGTAATTTTGGCATAAACAGTTTGGTATTCTTTTCTAATTTCTGACTCTGATTCTTTATTGGAAATATAGGGCGGAAGCGGTGTGTGTCCAATTTTATCTAGAGTCTGAAAAAAAGTGGCATGTTTTTGATTGAATTGAATTTCAATTTGGCCGGTGGTTTTGTTGCTTTTTAGAACTTGACCCGTTAAATTGTGATCAAAGATCAAGTTTTGACCGGTGGTTAACCTTGGTTTGGAAATGGCTTGCCAAGAATTGGAATTAATTTGATGAAGAAGTAGAATTTCAAACTTACCACCAGTAGTTTTTTGGCCAAAAAGACGAGCTGGAAAAACTTTACTTTGATTTAAAACTAAAACGTCATTTGGACCTAATATATTTTTTAAATCAAAAAACTTAAGATGATTGATTTCGCCAGTTTTTTTATTTAGGGACAGAAGACGACAATGGTCGCGTTTTGACTCGGCTTTGTTAGCAATTAAATTTTCAGGAAGACTATAATGATAATCTTTTATACTTAATGACATTTTTGTATTTTACCAGTTGCTAATGGCTAATTTGCATTTAACTGACAAATTAGGTACAATATCAGCGTAGAGAAGTTTCTGTCAAGCGTGTAAGTTTTGAAAAGAGATCCTACAGTTATATATTTTTTAGACAATGATCAAAAAATTGTATGTCGGAGGATTGAATTTCAATACTACCGATGAAACCTTAGGGGCATCTTTTGCCCAAGCTGGAACTGTTGTTTCGGCTATTGTTATTAAAGATAAATTTTCCGGAAGATCCAAAGGTTTTGGATTTGTGGAAATGAACAGTGAAGAAGAAGCCAATGCCGCTATCGAAATGTGGAACGATAAAGAATTGGATGGCAGAACCGTTAAAGTTAACGAAGCCAGACCAATGGAAGATCGACCTCCACGAAGAGATAATTTCTCACGCGGTGGTAATGACCACGGTGGATTTGGTGGAAGAAATGGTGGTAATAGATACTAACTCTTTTCTTTAAACTAATAAAAATAGGGTGCGAAAGCACCCTATTTTAGTTTGTAAAACTAATAAAAATTAAGGTATAAATTAAATTAATCTAAATTAGCTTATAAAAATGACAAAAGAAAATTATAAAGGTTTATTGGCGAGAAAAGTTCTGATCGATTTTTTGCCAAAAAAACTTTACGACATACACATATCTGAAGAGTCTAATGAAAATATAAAAGAAACTAAAAGTTGGCTGGAAAATGACCCAAAATTAAACATGATAATGGATTTTAATCATATTAGTTTTGAAGATCCATGGTACGTTGGATATATTTTAAATAAGATTGATCCAAAGGCAACAAGACACGTGAATTTGCCAGTATCGTATGCCCATACAAAAAGCAGCACATCAAAGGCAATATTATTGCCAGCTAAGTTGTGTGGTATGGAAACTATAAGAATTATTCAAGCAAATGAAACAAAAAATAGTGACAAAAAAAATTATAAACCAGGAGAAATATTTAAAAATTATAGAAATTTTATAGAAAGGTTAGAAGAAATTAAGGACAGCCAACAACCAACCGCTTTTATTATTAGTCCCGAAGGTCATAGAAGTGAAGATGGCTGTTTAGGAGAAGGTAATAAAGGAATCATAACTATAGCAGAAAAATTAGGTAATACCTTTTTTGTTAGTGTTGGTATTTCTTTTAATGAAGACTTTAATAGAAGTAAACCAAATGTGGGTAGAAGTTTGAATTTGACAGTAGGTAAACCTTATTTATATAAAAAAGGTGACAATATTGATTATCACATGAGTAAATTGGCAGAAACTTTACCAGAAGAAATGAGAGGAAAGTGGGCTCAAATGCCAGAAATAAGAAGAGCGGAAATTTTATAATCTATCCAGAAAGCAACCCAAAAAGAGCTATTAAGATAAGATAAATTAAACAGTAAGGCAAAAGTGAAAAAATTATTTTTCGAAGACTGTCTTTGTCACCAGCAACAGTTTTAGCGGCTAAAATATCAGCAATGGCAATCATATTACCAGCCCCAGCTCCGACTAATAATAAAGATAAAATCTTAGTGGAATTAAATCCTAAAGAAAGACTAGAAGAATAGATGGATGGACCAAACATTATATTGGAGACGGTGGCACTTCCGGTAATAAAACTTCCAAGAGCACCGATAAACGGTGAAAGAATTGGGAGTAATTTAGTGCTAAAAATTTCAGAAATTGTTTGAGTAATTGAGACCAGATTTAGTTCGCTATTGGCTGAATTGTTCATTATTTGAACGACGGCAGACATGGCAGCAACAACTAAAAATGGTTCAATGGATTTACTAGCGGCAAGTTTGGCAGTAGAACTAAAATTTTTAAAATTAATTTTTGAATAAAGAGCAACGATTATCCCAGTAATTAATAGAATAAAACCAGGATTAAATAAATTAAAAGAATATGAAAAAAATGGAATCGATATTTTTATATTAGATAAAAATATTTTGGCAAAAATAAGTAAAATAATAAAAAGAGCGTAAGGAAATACTGTTTTTTTAAGATTTAGAATATTAGAATTTTTAATAGTGGTTGATAAATTATGATAAATTTCTTTAGGAACAAAGATACCAAAACGACTAGTCATAACAACTAAAAAAATACCGACAATGGATCCAATAATTGAAGGAAACTCGATACCAAATAAAGAAATTAAAAATGATGGTAAAACAAAAGCAATCCCCGACCAAATAGCAAAAGGAAGACCTTGTTTAAACAAAATAAGACGTCTAGGATTTGATGATAATAAAACCCAAAGCATAAAAATAGGAACTAAAAGACCAACAAAATTATAAGTAGCGGCTGATGAACCAATGGAAACAAGATTAATATTAATTCCAGCAAAACCAACTCTAATAGGAGTACCAACAGCACCAAAAGGGACAGAAGTACTGTTACCTAATAAAGAAATTATAACGGCATTTAAGGGAGATAATCCTAGAGCTATTAACAATGGAGCAACAATAATAGATGGAGTGCCAAAACCAGCAATACCTTCTAAAAACCCTTCGAAAAACCAAGCCAAGATAATAACTTGAATACGCAAATCTGGAGAAAAATTATTTAAATGAATGGCTAAACTTTCGGTAATTTTATTTTTTTTAAGTATCTCTAAAAAGAGAATAGCTCCAAAAATAATAAATAAAATATCAAGAGCTATAAATAAACCCTGAGAAACAGAAAAACTAATAATGGAAGCGGAACTTTGCCAAAAAATAAACGCTATAAAAACAGTAATGATTAGAGTTACTAAAGAAATTCTTAGTAAGGAAGTTTTGTGACGAAAAATAAGAAGTAAACAAAAAACAAAAAATGGTAATATAGCTAAAATAATATGGAAAAAATCCATGATTAATTATATACGGAAAATTATTTTTTAGCCTTTTTACCTTTTACTTTTTTACTGACTTTTTTGGCATAACCAACAGTTTGATTTTTGGCTTTAGTTAAAACTTTTTTTACTTTATCACGATTCTTTTTTTCTTTAAAAAAAAGAGTTCCAGTGACAGCAGCACCAATTCCGACGAGAGCGGTAACGATTCCACTAACAACTGAATTTTTTTTGTTTTGTTTTGATTTGGTCATGTTTTTATTTTTAAAATTATTAATAATCTTAATCCATTGTAACAGTTTATTGTTCCATATATTTTTTAATTTCTGAAAAATTTTTTCCAGCTAAAAAACTGTTGGCAGAAAAATCGTCTTGAGTGACATCTTTCCCAAACCAATCTGGAGCTTTAAATAATTTCATTTCTACTTCTGATTTAAATTCAACTTCAACAAAAACTAGTCCTTCTAAATCACCTTTGTAAATATTTAGTTCGGCAATTAAATTATTTTCTAATGGAATATAATATCTAGTTTTTTCTAAATATTTTTCCACTAATGGCCATAATTTTTTAAATTCTAATTCAGTTAAGGGAATATTTAATTCTTCTGCCATACTGAAATCCCCTTCTTTTACTGGCAATTTTTTGGTTAACTCAAATTTATTATCGTTTTGTCTAATTCTTAGGGGTGAAGGTGTTGAGGAAATGTAACCTTGTTTTATTTGATGACCTTTATATTCAGATAAATTAATAGGAATTTTTTCGACTAAATAAGTTTTTTCTATTTCTAACATGATTGATTCTACTACGTTTTATTCAGGACAAGGAGTAAATTCACATTTTGGACCACTGCGACCGACAGATGATCCATCAGGACAAAGTTTGGCTTCCATTGTACAAACAACTTGACCATTATTATTTTCTTTTATATTTGAATTAGTATTTGGTTTTTTATTTGAAAATTTAAAAATAATTGTTATTAAAATTAAGATAATTAGAAAAATAAAGATAATTTTTTTTAGCATAATTTATTTAATTATTTATAGTTAAAAAATAACTGCAAAGGGTCTACGTTCGGATTTTATATAATCTTCAAATGAGTCTGAAATAAAATCTTCTCTAACAGGTAAAATTTCAATTGGTTTGTCATTGGTTGATAAAACTACTGATCCATCTGCAGAATTTTCAATATCCCTAAACCAAGGCAATATTATTTTACTTTCCCAATCTAGACTTTTGGCAACATCAGAAATAAAAGAAGCAAATTTATCAAATTTTGGACATTCATTTTTAGGAATTGTTTCGCTTGATAAATCAGGTGAATATAAAACTAAATCAATATCTTTATGGAACTTTCCTTGTTTTTTTTGATCAACACAACCGCCAACTAATATTAGATGGGCTTCAATATTTCTATTTTCAGCTTCAATTTTAATGGCATTGCTCAATTTAGTTAAATTTTTAATATTTTCTGGTCCTAATTCTTTATCAACTATAGGACTAACAATAAAAGCTGGTCTATTTTCTGATATTTCCATGAATTGATTTTACTACTTTTAAAACCATTTTTAGTGAAAAAAGATAGATTTTGGATATGTTTGTATAAAAAAATAGTAAATCGATATACTGTATATAGTAATTATTATTACATAATTATCCTATTGCTTATACTTAATAAGCGAGAATATAATGTATCTTATAAATCATTTAATGATGACAATCTTAAATTAATGACAAAGATTGAATCTTCTAAAAGAAACAATACTACTATTGAATCTTTTGGTGGAACTGGAGGATGTGTAACAGGCTCTTGTCATAGGGTGACGATAAATAATGATAAATTTTTAGTAGATTTGGGAATGTATCAAGGAAAATTTGAAGAAAGATCTAAACAAGGAATAAGAAGAAATTTTCAACCAATGAAAGATGTGGCCAATGGAGTAAAAAGTGTATTAGAAACTCATGTTCACATTGATCATGTTGGCCGACTACCAATGATCTTTAAAGATGGTTTTACACCAACAGTGCTAGCAAGTGAATTAACAGCTGAATTAATGGAACCAGTGTTATTAAATTCAGCCGAAATTCAAGAAAATAAACCACCACAAGAAAGGCTTTATGATAAATGGGATGTTGATAAGACATTGAGACATGTAAAAGGAGTAAAACCTTTTAAAATGGTAGAGATAGGTAAAAATATTACAGCTGAATTTATATTAAATGGCCATATATTTGGTGGTTCTTCAATTTTTGTAAGAAATCACAGTAGCGGTAAGAATATCTTCTTTACTGGTGATATGGGGAAACCATATCAATCATTGTGTGGTGGTTATAAAGAATATGTTGATAGATTTCCAAAAGACCCAATTAATGCATTAATGATTGAATCAACTAATTTTGAAAGACAACCGATTAGTTTTGAAGAAAAAAAGAGAAAATTTTTGGAAGAAATTTATAAAACATGGGAAGGTGGAGGTAACCCACTTTTTCCAACACTGTCACTTCATAGAACTCCAGAATTGATGGAATTAATTTGTAATTGTCAAAAAAGTGGAGAGCTTCCGAATGATTTTGAAATAATTATTGATGCCCCATATGCGATGAAATTACTTAATAAGACTAAAGATCTTGGGCCTAAATATTTATCAAGAAGATTTGGAGATGACCCATCTTTTTATAAAACTGATGAAAGTAGTATGGCTCGTTTTGATCTAGAAAATTTGACAATTATTGAATCACATCAAACGTCGTTATTAAATGATAAAGAAATGGCTAGATATCCAGGAAAAGCGATAATTATTGCTAGTGGAGGAATGGGTGAATTTGGGAGATCGGTTAATTATATCCACGGTGATTTTGGTAAAAATCCAAAAAATGTAATTTTATTTAACTGTTATCAAGTACCAGGAACAGAAGGATGTGAATTAACTCAAAGAGAAAACATTATTCGAAATAAAAAAACTGGAGCGAGAATAGCTAAATTGGAAGGTTTTACTAGCCATATAAGTGGACCAGACGAAACTTTTGAATTTCTCAATAGATTTAATCTAAATGAATTAGAAACAGTAATAATAACTCATGGTAAGGATTCTTCTAGAATAGCAATGGCTGATGAATTTAAAAGAAGAGGTTATGGAGCTAAAATAATTTTGTCGCAAATTAACCAAGCAATTAATTGTTGAAATTAATTTATTTAAATTTTTATTCCCCTCTTTTTTATCTCTTCTAGAATTTTTCCACCAAGTGATCGACATTGACAATTTTTAGCGTGTTCTAGATGCCATTTTATTCTTTGATCTATGGTTGGATTTTTTGGCATTTTGTTGGACAAATGCCATTCTTTATTTATACTCATAAATTACAGATGTTTTTGTAATTCATTAACTTTATTTATTATCCTTTCTTTCTGATTATTATTTAATTCAGAACCATATTTCATGACAAAACGCTGTATTCTGGCAATTGCGTCGATCGTTTTTTGAACTGTTATTTCTAATTTTGTGGTTATATCATCATTTTTTGTTTTCATAATTTATTTTATCAAAAGTTATTTAGGTCAATTGGCTTATAGAAATTATTTAGCATAAATGCGATATGATTGTTTATATGAAAAATATATTTACATTGATGATGGTGGTTGCCGGTGGATTATTATTAAGTGGATGTAGTGTTAAAAAAGAAATTGTTACCAAGGCTGAAAAATCAATTGAATCAGTACCAACAGAAGTAACCGAAATACCAACTGATATAACTTACACTTTTTTAGTGAAACTAACTGAAGATACAAAAATACCTTTTTTGGCGCCAGTGAAGGCTGATATTTTTTGGACTGAAGGAGAGACTGTTTCAACTCGCAAAACATTTTTTGGCGATTCATATTTAATTAGTTATTCAAGCCCTAGCCCAGAAGATGAAAAGACGGTTGAAAATTATTTTAAAGAAAATAATTTCACTTATATGAAATTTAATGAATCAAAAGGTGATGACAGTCATAAAGTTGGATATCGCAGGGATAATTTAGTTTGTAAATATGATTGGGATAAATATCCCGATGAAGATGCACCACATTTAATTGTGTATTGTACTGATTCTGATAAAGGAACAGAGAGAAAATAATGTTTAGAAGAAAATAATTTAGGGAAAATACTAATGGAAGTTAGGGAGAATTAAAAAACTGCTTTTTACAATATAGAAATTTAATGTGATTGCCAAAGTCCGTGAATATTGCAATAAACTATCGCTTTAATATTAGCGGATTTTATTTCAAAATTAGCAACTGGTTCATCACCTGGTTTTAAAAATTTTTTGTAAATTTTATCGTCAGCAATTATTTCTATAAATTCAATGTAATGAGATTCTTCCATGGGGTGTGAAGTTGATCCGACTTTAATTGTTACTCCAGTTTCTGTTTTTTCAATTATTGGCACGTGTTTTTCAAAACCAACATCAGTGTTTTTGGCATTTAATAATTCCATTGGTTGTCCACAACAAACTAACTCCCCGGCTCCAGTATGTAAAACTTCAATAATATTTCCACAAATTGGACAGCGATATATTTGGTTTATTTGAGTCATATATTTATTATATCAATTCAGGTCTCTGACTATTTTGAATCAATCAAGATTTTTGTTAAATCGCTTTTTTCTTAAGTATCAAGGCGATGTTTGAAATAACTAGTAGAATCATACAGATAATGACGGTCGTAGTAATTGTTGGATAAGAATTATTAAAAGCAGTTGGGGAGGTGTGTTTTAACCAAATGCCATAGTAAGCCCAAACAGGAACTAATCCATAAACCAAATTGCTATCTTTGTGCATTCTCCAAATAGCAATGGCAGATCCAATTAATAATATTAATATCATCCAAGTCGTATTAGATAAACCAAAACCATCCCAATTAATGCTGACTAAAAATCCAGTTATATTGGCAATAGTAGCAACAGTTATCCAACCGAAATAGACACCAAAAGGAATTTTGTAAAGAAATTTTTCACTTGAATTTAATTTTTCTTTATTAAGTATGTCAGCAATCTTAATAAGGCTAATGAGAAGTACCAACATTAACAACACTGTTAACCAAATGATTTTATAATGCCAAGCAAATATCCAAACACTATTAACAAAAGAATTGATAATAAATAAAGTATTAATTTGATTTGATAATTTTGAATTTATTTTTTTAGAAAAAAGTTGATAAAAAGAATAAATACCAAGAAGTAGGTAAATAACCCCCCAAATTGAAAAAGTTAAACCAGTAGGAGCAAAAAGGTTGGGAAATGAATCAGAAACTTGACCTGTTGTTAGATTGTTTATTGGTAGAATATTTGCCAAAGCATTGACAACAATCATAACTAAATAAGAAATTAAAACCATTATTTTTATAAAAATATTTTTATTTTTCATAATTAATGATAGCAAAATTTAGTTACTCCCTGCTTTGGAATTATTTTTTTAATATACTTTGTTGTAACAATTGGCGGATTTTACAAAGCCGGCGGAAATAGCTGCAGATTCGGAACAAAACCATTGATCGCCTTGGTCTAGTTCCAAAGCAACATTACTATAATTGCCACAACCTGGGAAGAAATAGGTTTTTTTGCCTTCTCTTACATTTCCTTTAATATTACATTTAGGATTTTGAGGGTTAGCTGATTGATAACATTTAGAACTAAAAACTCCTAATTTTTCGGTTTTGGCTGTTTGAAAAGCGGCTTTTAAATTTTCAGATTCTGAGGAGGCAGTGGAAGTAAAACGAGCCCAACCAGAAAGAATTATTTCTTTGTTGACTAAAATATCATCAACATAAACTAGAGCTAAAAGTCGGCCGAAATGATCGTTTAGATCCCCTTCTAGTCTGACCTTTTTGCCTTCAATTAGACTTTTTAGTTTGTCGGTGGCTTCTTGACTTCCACAAAGACCGGCTTCGGGGGCATTGACACTCATAAGACGAATCTCTTGTTTATTGGTTAGGACAAAAGTGTCGCCATCGATGATGCGATCGACTTGATAAAAATTTGGAGAAACGAGACGAGGACGAAGAAATAAAAAACCTAAAACGGCATTAATTATTAACGAGATGATTAAAACAACTCGAGACATTAAAAAAGGATAACATAATATGTATATTCAAAAAGTGGAAGGAGTTTGGAACCAAAAATTATTAAGTTATATAATTAGTTCATGGCTGATTGTTCCGTCTGTGACAGAATTTCGTTGATAAAAAATAATAAAAATAGATATTTTGTTAAAGAAATGGAATCAGGGTATGTAGTTTTATGTGATTATCAGTATTTTTATGGTTATACTATTTTCTTGTCGAAAATTCACACTGATGAGTTACATAAATTAGGAAATAAAAAGAGAGAATTATTTTTAAGAGAAATGGCTATAGTAGCTGAAGCAGTAATAAAGGCTTTTAAGCCTAAAAAATTAAATTATGAATTATTAGGAAATTCTGATTCGCATTTACATTGGCACTTAATCCCAAGGTATGGAAAAGATTCCAAACCAAATACTGCTATTTGGACAATTGAAAGTCAAATTAGATGCAATGAAAAAACAAAGCCATCAAAACAGAAATTAGAGAAATTAAAACAAAAATTACTTGAAGAATTGGATAAATTATCTTAGCTCCCCGCGTTGGAACAAATAAGAATGGCTATCTGTGGAATTTATGGTAAAAAATTCTTTAGATAATAAAGTCCAATAATAATAAAAATTACTGAAATAATTTTTCGGATTATTTTTTCTACTTGAGAAACTTTAGAAAAAATTGAGCCAATTTTATTAGCACTAAAAGCAAGAATAAAAGAAAAGATTATTACTGGTAATCCAGTTCCCAAAGCAAATAATGGTGGAAGTAAAAGACTTTCGCTAGATTTCAAAACCATAGGAATTAAAACTCCAAAAAATAAAACTCCACTATAAGGACAAAAAGCTAAAGCAAAAAGCATCCCTAGCAAAAGTGAACCAATGTAACCTTTTTTGGCTAACCAAAGTTTAATTTGGTCAATCTTTGGATTACTGGTTTTAAGGTTAATTTTAATAACATCAAACATAATGAGTCCAATTAAAATTAAGATTGGGCCAAGAACTTTATCACCCCAACCTTGGAAAATTGAAGAAATAGAAAAAGACGAAAGCCCAAAATAGATGAGAGTAGCTAATAAGGTATAACTAATTAAGCGACCAAGAGTGTAAAAAAGACCATTCAGTAAAGTTTGACGAGAACTTTTTATGTCTTTGGAAATAAAAGCAATGGCAGTAATATTGGTGGCCAAAGGACATGGGCTAATGGAAGTCATAATACCAATTAAGAAGGCTGATAAAAGTGGAATATTGTAAGTGTCAATTAAATAATTTAGCCATTCCATAGATTAAAGTAATTTTCTTAATTTAGCTTCAAAATAAGACTTCATTTGAGCCTCATTAGTAACCAGTCGCCAGACAGTAGTGTCTTCTTCGTGATTATCTTTACCATCTTTAATAGTATTAATATAAAGTGCTGAACCACTGACTTTATAATCTTGAGCTATCTTGGAATTTTCTGGTAAATCAATATTGACTTCTCTAAAAGTAATTTTGCCTGATTTTAGTTCTTCTGGAAATTTTTCTTCAATAGTAGCTTTGGCATATTTGCCAATATTGATACAAGAAATACATCTTTGAGTGGCATGAAAAACGAAGACTTCAATTTTTTCAGAGCCAGACGGTAAAGAAGTATTTATTGCTGGAGTTGGTTGAGGAGTAATATAAATTATTTTTTCTTTTGCCTCAAAGGGTTTGAAAATAATAAAAGCAGAAATTAAAAGAATAAAAATTGAAATGATAATAAAAAGTTTTTTCATTATTGAAGGTAATTAAATAAATAACCAATTAGCATAATGCCGATGCTGGTAATTCCAAAGAAAGCGACTAACAATTGCCATTTCATGGCTTTTTTAAGAATTAAAGCTTCTGGTAAAGACAGAGCAACGGTAGCTGTCATGAAAGCAAGAGCAGTACCCATAGGAATTCCCTTGGTAATTAAAGCTTCAACAACTGGTAAAACTGAAACAGAATTAGCGTAAAGTGGAACCCCAAGAAGAGTAGCAATTGGAACTGTCCACCAACTTTTTATTGATAAATATTTTTCAAAAAAATTGGCTGGGACAAAACCGTGAATAATAGCTCCAAGACCGACACCTAAAAGAACATAAGGAAAAATACTTTTGGTAATTTTGAAACCATCAACCCACCAATAATAAATTAATTTTTTAAGTTTTATTTTCTCACCACCATTTTCAGCTTCAACATCTGATCGAGATTTATATTTTAATAAATCCTGATTTACATATTTTTCTAAATGCAGTTTTTGAATAATAATTCCCCCAATTACAGCTACAATAATTCCAGCGATATTATAAATAACTGTGGTTTTCAAACCAAAAAGAGCGGGAAATAAAATTAGAGATGATTCATTTACCAAAGGTGAAGCAATTAAAAAAGCAAAGGTAACTCCAAGCGGGATGCCAGCACTTAAAAAGCCGATAAAAAGTGGAATTGAAGAGCAAGAACAAAAAGGAGTAACAACTCCGAGCAATGCTGCAAATAAATAATCTAATCCATACCATCGCCTTTTAGTTAGCAAATCCCTGACTTTATTGGTTGGGAAATAATAACGAGTAATTGCCATTAAATAATTGATGAAGACTAAAAGAATTCCAATTTTAATGGTGTCATAGATAAAGAAATTTAGAGCAGAACCAAGATAAGAATCTTTGGATAAAGACAACCAATTATTGGTGACCGTATTGGCTAGTAATTGAACTGGATAAAAGATGTCCATAAATTAGCATTTTCCTCCGCAACTACAAGTTGGTTTTTTAGTAATAACTTCTTTAATTTTTTCTAGACTAGCTGATCCGAGAAGAGCAATTTTGCCATTAATGGTCATGACTGGCGATTCCATCACACCAAGTTCAATGATTTTGGAAATGTCAGTAGAATATTCAATTTCAACATCAATCCCTAATTCTTTGACAGCAGTTTGAGTTAATTCATAAAGATTTTTACAGGTAGGGCAACCTGAGCCTAAAACTTGGATTTTCATATTTTTATATTTGAAATAATAAATTAGTAATTCGCTTACCTTCATCGGTTAAAGAATAATAAACCCACTTGCCTTCTTTTCGGTCGGAAACTAAGTTGACATCTTTTAAGTCTTTAAGATGGTGAGAAATGAGACTTTGAGAAAGATTAGTAGCTTCTATTAATTCGCAAACACAATGTTCATCTTTTTGAAGAATACATAAAATCTGAAGACGACTATTTTCAGAAACTATTTTAAGTAAAGTTGATAATTCCCCTACTTTTTTAGATTTAGAATCATCAGAAATACAACATTTATAAAAATTTTGCTTCACAATATTTTTGTTACGTTTTGTATTTGCTTCGCTCATGTTATTTATATCATGTAATATGAACTCATATTCATATGATATAACTAAAAAAAATTTTGGCAACCAATTAAATCAGAAATTCTTTTGTCCAATAGGGGTAGTGAAAAACTAGAACTAGTTTTGGGTTCAAAATACAGTTCTAGTCCAATGTACTCCCTGCTTTGGAGTCAATCAGGACTGCTTTAACTATCTGATGACCTTAAGTCTTAAAGCAACTACACCTTTTTCTCTAGCTCTCTCTGGATAAGTCGGGATTCCGTTATAAACACTAACAGCTTCTCTAAGAGAGACAGCATCTGGAATCATTGTTTGATAACCTTCTCCTTCAAGCATTTCTTGAAATCCAGGGTATTTTTGAACACCACGAATTTCACATAAAGCACTAATGTAACGACCTCCATCATTAAAAAATTTGATTTTGTCACCTTCTTGAACATTTTTGAATGGACCAGAATTTATCCTACCCTCAGTAGTTTTTTCACCAGAAATAATCTGTTGAAGATACTTTCTCTTCATATTGATTTCTGGAATTATTTTTTGCATCTCTTGATTATTAAATCTTTCTTTATTTGTCATTTTTTTTCTGAATTTTTAATGGCTATACCTACAACTCCAAAAGATTTTTCGTCTTCTTTTGAATAAAATTTATAATAAACACTTACTGCTTCATCTAAATTTTTAGCGTTTGGAATTACATTTTTAACGCCTTCCATAATCAACATTTCTTCAAATGACTGATATTTTGTTACACTTTTGATCTCTACTTCAATATCATTTATTTTAATAAAATCCCCTTTTTGAAGATTAAGATATTTTTCTTTGGCAAGTCTTCCTTCAACCTTTTTTTTACCAGATTTAATAAAACTTAAAAATGGTTCTTGAACATCTAATTCGAGTTTATATGTCTTCATAGTGTTTATTTAATAAAAATATCTAGTGGTATTAAATTATGACCTAATTTATAGGGCGATTCAATCTCTCCTCGTTTTGAGAACCCTACACTTTCTAAAAATTCAAGTTGTTTAACATCTAAAGAATGGACAAAAGTATAAAGTTTATGGTTATGGTTTTCCTTGGCAATGGCTTTAGCACTTTCTATTAAAGATTTTTGAGCACTAGGTGTTCCACAAAATGGATAAATTTTTACAGGACCGCCTCTCTTTGGAGTGAAGGTGACCATACCTTTGATCTCACTTCCAATTCTGGCTAAAAGTATAATTTTGCCTTTGTTTTGAAAATCTAAACCTCGTCCAACACCAGCAATCATCCCTTCAATAAAATCACTACCTAAATCATCGTGCCATTGTTGATAGATTAAATTTGTATTATTGATAAAATCAATACTTTCTCCCGTAAAACTATCTATTTCTATACTTGTTGGATTATCCTCTTCAAACAATACTGATTCTATCTCTTGACCACTTAAAATCGGCACTTCTTTCAGGTGTTTACCCCAGATAAGTTCCGTACTGCCTTTTTTATATTGGTCTGGAAATTTTGCTTCTATTTTATATCCCATTTTTACAAATAAATGATTGATTGGTTCATTTAGATGCGATGTGGTGGCATAAAGTTTTCTGGAACCACTCGCCATGCCTACTTCTTCTGCTGTTTTTAACAAACTAGTACCAACACCTTGACCTCTAATTTCTGGATTAACAATAACTGGACCAATTTTAGTGGAACCACCTCTTTTGTAATTTAGACAAATCATTCCTGCTGGTCGACCATCAACCTCACAGATAAACATAAATTTGTTTTTTGTAAAAAAACCAGCCTTATCTGCTTTTTCTGTTCCGACTAATTGATCAAGTAATTTATTATCTTCACTGTGTCCATCATAAAATTTACCTAAATCAACCATCCAAGAAGACAATGCTTCATAATCACTGTCTTGGTAGGAACGAATTCTCTTATCAATTATTGCAGCGACTAATTCATTAGGGAGAGATTTAGAAAATCTTCCGTCTTCTTGAGGAATATAACCAAGAGTTTCTTTCATTAACTACCGATTTTACCAAATAATTTATTTTTTACAAGCCTATAGTATTAGATAAATGTGTTTTTGAAATTCTTTAGTCCATTAGGGGTGATGAAAAGTTAGAACTGATTTTAGGTTTAAAAACAGTTCTAGTCCAATAAGCTCGAGAAGTGGAACAGATTTAGAACTAATTGCTATATCTAATAACCCTAGTCGTTGCTTCAATTAGTTTAATATCCACCTACAACTTTATTATAAAGAATTGTTCTTGAATTGCTGAACAGTGCCATTACTTATTTTATATTGTTCATAATTACCATTTTTAGGTTCACCATTAAAATAAACTTGTGTCCAAATTCCCACCCCTGCGTGGGTAACAATTAGTACATTTTTGTTTTGATAATCTTTTAGGATAAAATCCCAAAATTGTTTCAAACGGTCTTTAAAAAAAGAAAGTGGCTCAATACCATATCGTGTTTCGTTTGGATCATTAAAGTTGACAATTCCTTTTGGATTAATTTTACCTTCTAATTCACCGTTACATCTTTCTTTTAGACGATCATCAATAATAATTTTGCCTGGATAAATTATTTGGCAAGTTTTTAAGGCTCGTTTTAATGGACTTGAAAAAACAGCATCAAATTTAATTTTTGATAATTGTATGGCGATATCTTTGGCTTGTTGTATTCCTGTTTCATTAAGTTCAATATCAGTTTGTCCTTGATTTTTTCCTTCTAGATTCCAATCAGTTTGTCCGTGTCTTACTAAATAAATCATAGTTATTTTTTTTGTAATACAAATACATATAAAGCAATTGGCTTAAATATTCTACTTGGTTTTTGAAAAATATCAATTATTCTTTTTATTAGTGGTTTATAATGATATCCAGTTTCTTTTATAATTTTGGCCTTGCTTTTGGAAATAATTTTTCTCCATTTTTTTCTAGATAAAAATCTTTCGTCGCCAAGCATTTTTTTTTCAAAATATTGTGAAGGTACGCTAAATATAATAGTATCGGCTACTCTTATTTGTTCGTTAATTAATTGTACTATTTTTCTGTCACTAAAATGTTCTAATACACCGCTGCTATGTGATACAGAAAAAAAATTATCTTTAAATGGAATAGAACTTATATCACCTTTAAATACTTTGACGGGGTTGGTTGTGCCTATTGTTTTAGCTAATTGTTTTGTTTGTTTTACCATTTCTGACTCTAAGTCCATAGCATAAATATTTAATCCAAAAGAAGCTAAATAAACTGAAAATTTACCTGTTCCCGATCCACATTCTATTATAGGTTTATTGTTTAATGAATATTTAATTACTAAATTAAAAAAATTTCTTTTTAATTTCATTTTTTCGTAAAAATATTCTTGCCAATTATTGTAATTTGATTGAATATATTGACTGTATAATTTATTCCATTTGTTATCCGTATTTTTCATTTAGATGTTTTTATATTTTATTAATTTAATAAGAGTTTTATTTTTATCTAAGGTTTTCTTCTTAAAGAACAAATATCCATCATCTTTTCTACTACTTCAGTTTCACTCATTTTGGAAGTGTCAATGACATATGAGTTAAAATAGTTGACAGATAAATCCATTAATGATTTGTCTAACCGTATAAATTTTTCGGGATCATTTTTTATAAGCATATCCATTGTTGTTATTTTTTTAGGTTTCGATGAAATTCTATTTTCAAGCCTATTCCTGCGTGTATCTATATCTGCTGTTAAATAAAAAGATTTGTCTGGTTTTGGATGTTTTGGAACAAGTGAAGTAAAAGCATCGACTAAATCGTCATTTTTGCTTAAAGTTTTGTAGTAATTTAATGAACGTAGTAAAAGAGTTGAGTCTTGGATAATATTGGTTTCATGTTTAAAAATCCTTAAGTCTTCTATTAAAGCAATTAAATATAGATACCCCATGGTATCGCTATTGTGGATGTTTTTTTTCCCTTGTTCTATTGCAAAATCATATAGAGGGTTTGATTGGTTTAGTTTCTTATTATTAATAACCCATTCTAAAACACTCTTATCTGCGATTTTGTTTGCTACTGTTGATTTACCTGCTAAATCCATGCCTTCAATATGTAGAAAATACTGTTTAGTATTATCTTGTGATTTAATTTTTTCCACTTTTTGTTTAATTATTAATTATATAATTGCAGATTAGTCGCATTTGTCTCTTATAGAAATATCTCTAATGTTCAAGTCATCATGAAGTAAGTTTCCGTAAGAAGTAATGCCATTATTTTCATCTTCACCAAACATTCTATATAAGTCACCTCGCGGTGATACCATAAGCCTTGAGGCTAATTTTGAAGGCATTCTACCGTCAATTTTTAAATCTGGATACATTTGCTGTAATGATTCTACTTTTTTATAAAATTCTTCATCTGTAATGTCGAAACGATTCTTGTTGATTACTGCTCCACGGCCACTTTCTGAATAGAAACGTCTTAATTTCCAATGATCAATACCTTGCTCGTTTAAAAAACCGCCAAGGTCTTCAAGATAATTAATATTTTCTCTATGGACACATGTGTTTATTAACAAACCAATATTGTTTTCTGCCTTAACCATCTCTATTCTTGAAGTAATAATTTGCTTATGGTTTCTGGACCCCCTTATTTTTTCATTGACTTCATCATCAAGTGATTCAAATGGAAATGCAATTGAATCAATAGACGGAGCAATTTCTCTAAATTTTTTTTCAGTAAGAAGAATACCATTTGTGCTTAGTCTGGTATTTATACCTCTGTCATGAGCATCGGCAATTAAATCTGACAAGTGTGGTATTGTTAGTGGTTCTCCACCTATATATCTGTTTTTTGTTAAACCGCCTGCTATTAATTTATCTTGAACTAAAAAATGTTCTTCTTTTGTAGTAAGTTCTTGGGATACATTTTGACTTATGCAATAGCCACATTTTTCTTGACATGCATTAGTAATAATCCACGAAACAATTATAGTATTTAGATCGTCTGTTTTTTCGATTTGATATTGTTTATGTTCTTTATTCATTTTTTCATTTTAATAATTCTTGAATATTTTATAAGCATTTAATAATTTATCTTTCCATTTCAATTATGGAGGCATTTTCAATTTTTAAATTTAAATAGTTTTTAATATAATCTTCCTTTACAAAATGGTCTTTATTTTTTGCATAATACAACATCATCCGTAGAGTCCCGCCATGAGTAATAATAATTACGTTTAAAATATTTCTTTTTGCAAGGTCTTCAAAAAAATTCTTCACTCTAGCATAAACGTTTTCAAATGACTCAGCATTTATTTGTTCTGGATAAAGATTAAATCTATTCCAATCTTCGCTTGATATTTCTTTTAAAACTTTACCTTCAATATCACCATAATTAAGTTCTCTTAATCGATTATCTAATGAAATATCAACATTAACAAAATTGTTTATTATCTCAGCTGTTTCTTTTGCTCGTAATAAATCTGATGAAAAAATATGACTTATTTTTAATTGGGAAATTTTTTTTCCAAGAGATTTAACTTGCTCTGCTCCATTTTTATTAATCGGAATATCAGTCAAACCCATTAATCTTTTTTCTGCATTCCAATTTGTTTGGCCATGTCTTATTAGACATATAATGTCTCTACCTAAAACTATATCATTTTCATTAGTTTTGCATCTTTCATGTTCTCTATGCATATTTTTATATTTGAATAGAAATAATTTTATTATTAATACCTGATTGGTAAATTAACGACATTATTTGGGAGGCAGATTTATGTTTAGACAAATCAGATGCAGTCTCATTACTTTTACGCTTACCAATTATTATTTCAATAAAATCATTAATAGCATTGATTCGTGCGAGTTCGTTTATTAATTTTTCTTTATCTAAGTTGTATATATTTGAAAAATCACGAGCTGAAATGACCTCTAATATTTTTCCTCCAATTAAATTAGCATTTCTAAAAATATAAATATCAAAATGATTATTACCGCCAAGTTCAAAGTCTCGATCATTATTTATGCCATCTTGTTCAGATTTACTCTGATATGAATGTATTTGTATATTTTGTAATGGACCTTGTTGAATATTATAATATTCGTGACGTAGACGACCATTCCCTTTATAAAGATCTTCTAAATTGGGAATTAAATTACTTCGTCTTGAAAAACCATTATGAATTAAATTCAATGAAACATTTGAAACAGGGATACCTTCGCTATAGTAAGTGATATTTGAAAAAGCATCCACCTCAGCTTCATTCATCTCAATATATGATTTTATTATTTGCTTATCTGTTTGTGGACTTATATCGCTGTAGTTTTTGAATAATTTTTTAAAATCTTCTTGATTCTGTTGTTTTAACAAACCACTTGGGCGAATAAATTGAGAAAAAACGGATAACTTATCAATTTTTTTCTTCGCTTTCTTAAAAGAATTTTCTATTATTAAACTTGACATATCAATAAAATGGTAACCGCTGTGTGACACTTTTCCGTATCCATGATATCCATGATAATTTAAATTGATAATTTCATTGGGTAAACGAAATTGACCATCACAATGTGTGGTTTGCATACTGGTTACAGGCATACTGTATTTTTCTGCAATTTCATTAATTTTTTCCTGCATAATTTGGTGTCCTGGGGAATATCTACGTTGTGAGTTTATGATGAACGCCAAATTAGGTTGTCGTATCGATTGTAATAATTCAAAATCAGTGGCAATCATTTTTGCACCATTAACGCTGTTTGCAGCATTTTGATGTGTAGAAATTGGTTTATCCATCAAAATATGTAAACCTTGTTTCTCGGCCCATAAAGCATATTGCATATGATTGGTGGGATCAGTAGCAATTATTACACCGTTTATTTCGTTCTTTTTTACTATGGCATTTAACGATTTTTGAATTAATATAGGTAGTTCTAATCGCGAATTAAATGGTTTTATAAACAAATATTCTACGGATGCGAAATACTTATTTACAATCGAAATTGTTTCCTCTTCTTTACTTTGTAATTCAACAACAGCTTTTAATTCAGTACCAATCTTATCCTGTGAGCTTTTAAGTGCGGGCAGATAAATCCTACGTGCATGTGGTCCACAACCTACTAACAATATTTTTGCCTTAGAAAGGAACATCTTTGTGTAGTTTTTAATTAGACTATTTAGCGAATTTTACCACTTTTTTTATTTTTTTGACAAATAAGTATATTTGTCATGAATACATTTAATGTTGAACATCGCTCATATATATTAAAACTTAGGGGTAAAAAGTCTTTCAGCTGCATTGCGATATCAAAATCAATGGAATAAAATAAATAAAAGTCCGTTAAATTTCGCCTTTTTAGTTAGCTCCCCGCCTTGGAATCAATCAGGACTGCTGTTTGCGGATATTAAGGTGAGATG
>DAONDY010000004.1:0-20631 GCA_035402805.1 Candidatus Woesebacteria bacterium
TCGTAACAAGGTATCCGTACTGGAAGGTGCGGATGGATCACCTCCTTTGAGGTTTATGTCCAATCCATAAGATTGGACCATCTCAACCATTCCGAAGCTCGTTAGAGCGAAGGATGGCTTTCTGGTACTAACAGTTCGACTCTAAACGAAGATGTGAATATTAATTTTAATCTAAGAATCCCGCTTTTGCGGGATTTTTTGATATAATCACCGAATGAATCTAATTCATTTGGCGACTAAATAATCATATGAAAAAATCTAATTTACCATTTGTTACCAATCTAAAAATTGATAAAGAAAAACTACCTAAACATATTGCTATTATTATGGATGGTAATCGTCGTTGGGCAGTTAAAAAAGGTCTTTCTGCCAGCGATGGTCATAAAGCTGGTGCCCAAAATTTAGAAAAAATTGTTAACTATTGTCGTGATATCGGGATTAAAAATATTACCGTTTATGCCCTTTCTACTGAAAATTGGAGACACCGTTCTGCGGAGGAAGTTAAAGGTATTTTTAATTTGTTAATTAATGTTGTTAAAACCAAACGCCAAGAATATAAAAAATCTGGAATAAAATTTTTTGTTTTAGGTAACTTTCAGGCTTTTCCATTTAAGGTTAAAAATGCTCTTAAAAAAATTCTTAACACGGTTTTAGACGATGAAAGAATTAAATTTAATGTTGCCTTAAATTATGGTGGTCGTGATGAGATTGTTAATGCTATTAAAAATATTGTCAAAGATGGAGTTAAAGCTCATGAAATCAACGAAGAACTAGTTTCCAAGTATCTTTACACTAAAGATCAGCCAGATCCAGATTTAATAATTCGACCAGGCGGTGAATTTAGATTATCAAATTTTTTATTATGGCAAATGTCTTATGCCGAACTTTTTTTCACCGATATTCTCTGGCCCGATTTCACTCCAAAAGAACTCGAAAAAGCCATTTATTGGTATCAACAACGCGATCGCCGTATGGGCAAATAATTACATAAACTTTACACCCAATACTGCCTCTGCAATTTTTGCCACAAAATAGGAAATAAAAATAATTGCAAATCCGATCAATCCACCAGTTATTTTTCCTCTTGCCGCCTTACTTTTATCTGGATTTCCTGCCGAAGTCATTAATCCAATTCCGCCACTAATCAACATTAATAGCAATATTATCCCAGCTATTACATAAACATAGGGCAGTAATCCACTAATAATATCACCCACCGATCCAAATTTTGAAGCTAAAGGATCTGTTGGTAAATTAGTTTCCATAATTTAAATTCCTGGAATTCTTAAAATATTAACTGCAATCAATCTTAAAATAAATATTGCAAATATACAAACAACCAAGCCTATTACCGCCGAAGTTATCGTTTCTTTTGCTCCGGCCACTTTCTTTTCATCTCCACCCGATGTTGCTATTAATATAAATCCGTATGCCATCAATAAGAAGGCAATTCCACCAGCAATTCCAAATAAATATTGTAATAACCAAGGTACAAAACTCTTAATTTCGACCGGAATACAGCCCAAAGCCGTGCTTGTTCCAATGCTTCCTGAAGTAGTTGTACAACTAGGATCATAAGATGCTGCTAAAACCAATTTTTTAGAAACAAATTGAAAACAGGTCAAAACTAATCCACCAACTAATCCAATTTTTCTCTTCAACATATTTGTAGTATATCAAATGTTAAAATTAATCTGTGTATTTAAAACCCAAAAATATATTACTAATTGTTTTGATTTTAATATCGATTTTTTTTGTTGTTAAACCAATTTTTGCCGATGATCTCCAAAATAAAATTGATGCCATTACTAAACAAATTGCCGATTTAGAAGCCGCCATTGCCCCTCTTAAAAAAGAATCCACTGGTCTCCAATCAAAAATTACTTCAGCTAAAAACCAAATTAATTCTATTAATAATCAAGTCACAGATCTTGGTAAAAAATTAATTGATAAAGAATCAGATTTGGAAGTTCAAAAGTTATTACTCTCTGAAAGAGTCAAACGTTACTATAAAAATAGTAAAAAATTTAATTCCTTTTTAATTTTCTTTGCCAATAAAGAAAGCAGTTCTTTATTTCAGCAATATGCTTGGTATCAATCTATTATTTCTCAAGACAAAAATACTATTACCCAATATTCGACCGAAATTAAAGCTTTAAATGAAAATAAAACGAAACTTGAAATCGAAAAAGTTAAGCTAGCCAAGATTAAGGCTGATCTTGAAACCCGTTTTGGTTTTCTTGCCACTGAAATTAAAAAAGCCGAAAACTATAAAGCCGAACTTTCTGCCAAACAACAGTCTTTGATTGCAGAAAAAACCGCCATGTTTAACACTTCAGTTGGTGATGTTTCCTCTTCTGATGATCCAGCTTCTCGAGCTGACTACAACCCTGGTTTTTCTCCAGCTTTTGCTGCTTTTTCTTTTGGTGCCCCTCATCGTAAAGGTATGTCCCAATATGGTGCTTTTGGTCGAGCTAAATCCGGACAAAATTATGAACAAATTCTCAAGGCCTACTATGGTGATATTCGTATTGAAAAAATTGATACTTCTGGATCAATTAAAACTTCTGTTGGCACTTTGTCTTTCGAAGAAAATTATTTAGTTGGAATTGCTGAAATGCCAGCCAAATGGGGAGACGAAGGTGGTTATGAAGCTCTCAAGGCTCAGGCTATCGCCGCTCGTACTTATGCCCTAAATTCAACCAATAATCGCGCTGGTACTATTTGTACTACCGAAAGTTGTCAGGTCTATTCAACTTCTCGTCTAAATTCACCTGGTCGTTGGAAACAGGCAGTTGAAGACACTCGCGGTATGGTCATTAAAAGTAATAAAACTGGTAATATTTTTTCCACTATGTATGCTTCCACTTCTGGTGGTGCTACCATTGGTTATTCTTCTCAAGATCACACTACCCCTAGTGTCTGGGACACTACCTGTGGTAGTCAATCTTGTTGGCCTGGCGATTCTTATGAAAAAATTGCCGGTTCTGCCTGGTTTTATAAAGGCTGGTATAAAACTCGCAGTAATGCTGCTTATGGTCGTTCTCATCCTTGGCTAAATAATGAGGAATTTTCCGATATTGTTAATGCTGTTTTATTTTATGATAAAACCGGTGATTCTTCTCATCTCTCTCAAATTCAAAATTGTATCGGTTCTTGTGATGGAAATGCTTGGTCAAAAGACGAACTAAGACGTCAAGTTGGGGATAAGGGTGGTCCGGTTTCTTCAGTTAATTCCATTTCTGTTGATTATTCAACTTCTGGTAACACTAAAAACATTAATATCTCCACCGATAAAGGCAACTTATCTTTTTCTGCAGAAACTTTTAAAACCATTTTTAACCTTCGTTCTCCAGGAGCTATCGTTATTAAATCCGCTCTTTTTAATATCGAAAAGAAATAATCTTAACTTTAAAACTTGATAAACTTGATGAACTTGATAAACTAAAGCATGAACCGATCCAAAGATTTAGATACTGTTGCCCCGGATGATGAAGTTGTTGTTCCAACTCCTAAAAAAAAGGAAGTAGTTGCTGAAAAAAAGATTGAAGTCGATAATTCTAAACCAGATTTTTCCCAAACTGTTTATGATATTTTAGGTCATACCAAAAGCCCTTTTTCTTCCTTTTTGGTTCGTCCTAAAATTTTAACGTTCACCGAACGTGATGAAAACGAAGAAATTTATTTAGCTGTCCGTCCACATTGGGCTAATAATATTTCTTGGGTTATTATTGCCTTTTTAATGCTTTTTGTTCCTTTATTTTTTAAATATTTCACCTTTATTAATTTTTTCCCCAGCCAATATCGATTTACTGCCGTTCTCTTTTGGTATCTAATCACTTTTATCTATGCTTTTGAAAAATTTTTATCTTGGTATTTTAATCTTTTTTTAATTACCAACGAACGAGTTGTCGATATTGATTTTAATAATCTTTTAAATAAACATTTTGCCGAAGCTGACCTTTCTATGATTCAAGATGTTTCTTCTTCAGTTAAGGGGATTTTTGGCACATTTTTTAATTTTGGTGATGTTTTAATTCAAACTGCCTCTGAGGTTAATCAAATAAATTTTGAAAAAGTTCCAAATCCTGAAAAAATTATTAAACTTCTAAAAGAGTTAAGAGATCTAGAAGACCAAAAAAATGGGGGAGGTAAAGACAATGAATAATTTTTTAAATATTAATGGTTTAGAAAATTATTTTTTCATTATCACTAAGATTTTCTTTATTTCTTGCTCTATTCTTTATCTGATTTTTTCCTTAATTGTGGTCAAACAAGTTACTTCGATGTCAAAAAGTGTTACTGATAAATTTAATCCAATTCTTATTCTTTTTTCTTTTATCCATCTCGGTTTTTCCATCCTCCTAATCTTAACTATGTTTGGATTGTAGTATCATTAATTGATGCACTTTATCTGTCGTTCTTTCAGTGGTAACTCCGAATCTAAATCCTGGTCTAGATATTGGGAAAATGATCCTGACGACCATATTCTAAAATCAACTAAAGGCCATCTTTTTGCCCTCGTTAATATAAATTCAGATCAGGACAAAGAATTAAATTCAATTGGCCATGATATTAGCTATGAATTTAATCAAAATTATTTTAATGCCGAAAGTAATGCTGATATTTTAACTAATCTACGTCGATCAATTGATTCCATCATAAAAAATCCACTTTATTCGGATTACAAAATTGATTTTACTGTTACTGTTGTTCTTGAAAATCAGCTTTATCTGGCCACTTTTGGAGAAGTGAAAATTATATTTAAACGTCAGGATAAAATTAGTATTTTATTAAATGGTCTCGACGATCAAATAGAAACTCTTAGTGGTCCTATTAAAAATCAAGATCGAATTTTTCTTTTAACCAACTCTTTCTTTGAAAAAATAACTTGGGCTAAAATCAAAAATTTTCTCTCAGATTCAAAGATCCAAAATATTGAAGAAAATTTTTTATCAGCCATTTATTCCCTTGATAATCAAAAAGATTTAGCCGGTGCTTTAATTGAAATTGAATCAGAAAATGAGGAACAGATAGTCGCTCAAGATAATAATCAGTCCGTGACTTTTGAAGAGATTGTCACCATTAAAAAACCAAGTTTTGATCTTTCTAAAATTACTCATTTTTTAAATAAGTTTAAAAAAAATGACTCAGTTTTTATTTCTCATCATGAAAGTAAAGAAACTGATAAAAGAAAAAAAATAAGCATAATCATAGGATTTATTTTAATAATTAGTCTTTTTTTAAGTTTTTATTTTGGATTTAAGAAAAATCAAGTCAAAAAAACTGAAAATCAATATCAAATTTTAAAAACAGAAATAGAATCTCAAATCGAAAATATAAATAAAACCAAAAATTTAAGTCTTGATAGTGCCAGAGAGGCGGCCGTTGTTGCTCAAAAAACTGTCGAGAAAATGGTGGCTTTAAAAATCCATCAAGACGAGATTGAGAATTTTAATTCTCAGTTAAAAACCATTCTTTCCCAAACCGGTTCCTCGGAAAATTTAACCCCCGATTTTTTCTTTGATACCAATACTATTATTAGCCATCCTCAATTTGAAAAAATCGTTTTTAACGATAATAAAATTTATCTTTTAGACCCTCAAAATGGTCGGATTGATTATTATGATATTAATAATAAATCGACTAAATCTGTTTTAGTATCTGAAAAAATAAAATCAGCCATTGATCTCACTTTTGATAAAAATAATCTCTACTTATTAGATAAAAATGCTATTAATTTAGTCGAGAAAAATAATCTTACCTCTAAAATTAATCTCACCGATATTAATCCTACTGGTTTTAAATTTTGGAATGGAGCCGCTTATGTTCTAGATTCCAACAATCAGGCTATTTGGAAATATAACCCCAATGCCACTGGTTTTTCTAAAGCTCAAAATTGGCTTAAAAATGAGGCTAAATTAGAGCTTGGTGCTTCGTCTTTATCTATAAATGGAAAGATCTGGGTTCTTTATCAAAATGGCAATGTTATTCCTTATCTAAGTGGAGTTAAAGATAATTTTAAACCCAGTCAAAACCCTGAGTTTACTAAAACCAATAATCTTGATGTCACTCTTGAAAAAGAATTATTAACCTTCGTCGACAACGATAATATTATTTATCTCTATCAAAAAACTGGGGAATTGCTTTCCAAATACAATCTTGGCAATCTAAAAGTCAATGATATCGCCTTCAACGAAGCCAGTAATTTAATTTATGTTCTTTGTTCTGATCAAAAAATTTATTTCATTAAATTTTAATTATGATTTCTCCCTTTGTTAAGGGGAGATGTCCGAAGGACAGAGAGGATTTATTTGTTACAATACCATTGTGAAACATTTCAACAAAGAATCACGAGACTATGAATTTATCGCCAAATTTGAAGCTGGCATTGCCTTAACTGGCTCTGACGCCAAATCTTTACGTACTCAAGTTCCTCAATTCGCCAATTCTAAGGTAGAAATTGAAAATGGTCTTCCAGTTCTTTTTAATCTTCAGATTCCTCTCTATAAATATTCTCAAGGCCAAACAATCGATACCACCCACAATCGTAATCTTTTATTATCCCAAAAAGAAATTGCCAAACTAATCAGTTTTCGAAATCAAAAATATATGCTTATTCCCATTTCCATTTATTTAAAAGGTAAATGGTTTAAGGTTGAAATCGGTGTCGGCCGCAAAATGCGCAAATATGAAAAACGGGAGAAACTTAAAGCCAAAGAACTCCAAAACATTTTAAAATAGTAAATCTATCCCTAGCGGAGATGCCAGGTAATGAGCCCAGGTCCGAAAGTCGACTATAAAAAACTTCTACAAGCTTAAAATACTTTATCCTACACTTCCAACAGCTAAAATAAGTGAAAAGCGTTGAAATGTCGATTATCGAGGGCATTACCCCTCTCTTAAATTTTTAGAAAATCGAGATTCTAAAAACAGCGTTCTAGTTTAGTTAACACTTTCTAATTTCCCCTAGAATAGAAAACTAAAAAATGGTCTCGCTTAGGCCAAAGCGTAAGCGTTAGCTTTAGGAGCAAAAGCGCCAGTGAAGGCGTCTGCCACTTCGGTTAATTTGACACCAAAAGATTTTTTGGCATGTTTGTTTTAACCCTGTTTTCAGCCAAAGGCTGATCGTCCTATGGACGAAACGACTCAATGGATCAAAGTCGGCTTGCAGTTTTTTAAAGTTCTAACTCCGTCAATGCAATACATCTCCAGAGACGAATATTATAGCATTTTGTTCTATAATTGACAAAGGATGTCTCTAATATTAGACCTAATTTTCCCTAAAATATGTTATGGTTGCGGTAAGAAAGGGGAGTATTTATGCCCCAAGTGTCAAAAAAAATTAACTATTTTAAATATTAAATCACCTAAAAATGGTTTTGATGGGGGTCTAAGTCTTTTTAAATATCATTCTATTATTAAATCAGCTATTACCGATCTAAAATATAATTTTGTTTCCGATAATACCACCAATTTAGCCATTCTAATGGCAAAAGTTTTAAAATCTAATTTCCCTAATTTAGTTAAATATTGGCATCAAAATAATTTTATTTTTATACCAATTCCACTATATCCATCTCGTCAAAATTGGCGTGGTTTTAATCAATCAGAAATTTTAGCTAAAAAACTAGCCAAGAATTTATCTTTAGATTTTTCTAATGAAATTTTAATCCGTTATCAAAAAAATCTTATTCAGGCCAAATTAAAGAAAGCCCAAGATAGAGTTAAAAATGTCGCCAATGTTTTCTCTTTACACCCAAAAATAGGAAATTATAAAAATAAAAATTTCATCATTTTTGATGATGTTTCCACTACTCAGTCAACTCTAATATCGGCTTTTTCCACCCTTAAAACCTTGTCTCCACCACATTGTTGGTATCTGACTCTATCGGCTGGATAATTTCTTCTTTAATATCATTTGCTTCCATTTGTTGCATTCCTTCAATTGGAGTCAAAGAACTTAAATAAAAATTATCAACATGTAATCCGTGTTGTGTTAAGGAATCAATTAATTCTTGTTTAACTTCATCTTCAATGATACTTCTATCAGTTGACAATGCTTTTATTAAAGTATGATTAGTTAAAACCTTTCTAATTCGGCTTCTGGTTACTGGTCTAATAATTTTAGACACAAAATTTTCCCCAATATTTTGCCAAATTTCTGGCAATCTTTCAGTATCTAGCTTAATCAAAACCGTTGCTTCCACTGCTACAAATTTATTATCAGAGGTCACTGCATTAATCACTTCATCACCCATGATTTCTTTGTTTTCTTTTAAAGTAATATCTTTTGATACAGTGTATTCTATTAATTGGGCATTAAAAAGTTTCACTCGGTGAATTAAGGGAATTTTAAAATGCATTCCTGGATGCCATACATTTTTTAGAACTCCTCTAAAAATACTATAAATACAACCGACGTGACCTGGTGGAACTGTTACTATAAAGCCACCCACCACTTCGTCAACGAGGAGTGATACTAATAAATTGTCTATTGATGCCATATATGTAAAGAATTATAGCATTAAAATGCCGATGCTATTTCTAATAATTCCTTCTCTGGATTTTTTGCTTTAACTATAAAAGAAGATATTAGAACACCTTTGGCTCCCAACTTTAACGACACAGCCACGTCTTCTTTTGAATGTATTCCGGCTCCTACTAAAACCGGTATTTTAGAATATTTTTTAACTATCTTTTTTATCATTTCTGGTTTCTCTGTCGCCACTGATTTTTCCTTATTTCCAATCAATTCTTTTGGTTCATAGGCAATTATGTCTGGTTTAATGTTTTTAGCCCAAGCCTGAGCTTGTCCTAAACTACTAATACAAACTACTGATCTAAAATCTTTTGGCCAATTCTTTAACATCTTTTTAATCGATCCTGGTTTAGCTCTATGTTCCGAATGATTGATTAAAGTCCCGCCGATTTTTAATTCACTCGCTTGAAAAGGGGATATAAACCCAGTTTTAGCCCCGTCAACCACCTCATCGACTGTCTGTATAAAAACCTTCATTTTTAATTTTTCCATAATTCTAACCGCATCTAAAGGCGACACTACGGGAATAATTTCCACTCCACTTTTTTTACTTACTTTTTGACAAATTTCTGCTAATTTTAAAGCTCCATCGCCAAACGTCTCTTTGTACAATTTAAAATTTATCAATATCATTACTTTATAACTTTATAAACTTTTAACTTTATAAACTATTTTATTAACTTATATTTTTGTCTCAATTGACTAACTCCACTAATTAATGTTTTCACTGCCTCTTCACTTTTTTTGCTTCCATTCAAAATACTATTAATTGCATCTCCAAAATACTTTTGCATTTCCACATCAATTCCATCGTCTCCAGTTCTCGAAGCTAAATACCAACTACTGGCATCATTTGCTGTTTCCACAAACGGTTTAATTTTTGGATTACTACTAATTTTTTCAGCCATACTTTTTCTAGGATAAATTTGCCCAAAACTCCTAATTAAAGAATCTGCCTGATACATTTTTTCCAAAACTTCTGGTGATGACAAATATTCCAAAAATTTCCAAGCTTCTTTTTGATATTTACTTTTGTTATTGACCCCTTCAGTCCAATAAGTCGCCCAATGAAAATTAGTTAGCTCGGCTTCAGCTCCAATCTGGTCAGTTGGTGTTGAAGCTGTGGTTGGCAATTGAGGAATTGTCGCCACTTCGAATTTTAAATCTGGATTTAATGCTTGGATATCAAATATTCTCCAGGATGGTCCGAAATAAAAAGCTAAATTACCACTGGCAAAATATTGAGTCGAGTTTGGTAAAGTTTCATCCCAGACTTTATCACCAGTTTTAAATAAAGTGTAAAAATCCAATACATCTTTTAATTTTTTTTCGTTATCGGCCGACATTGTATTTAAATCAACTCCATTTTGTTTCATCATCAATCCCACAATATCACTCCAATGATCAACGTTTTCTACTGTGCCGATTGCTGCCCCGGCAATCGTTATTTTTCCATTTCCACTTTTTTCGGTTATTTTAGCTGCCGATTTTTTTAGATCCCACCAATTATTCGGGACATTTACTTGAGCTTTTTCCAAAAGTGCTGGATTGTAAAACATCACCAAACCATCGTACATCAATGGTACCGACAAATACTCTCCGTTTTCCACTAAATCTTTTTTATACACATCAAAAAAATCATTTTCTAAACCAATTGCTACTACTGTTTCTTTTGGAACCGCTGCTAAATTGTCCCTAAACATTGGGATCCAAGTGTTGTGAATTCTGAAAATATCGGGAACGTCTTCAATTGAACCAGATTTTGCCAATCTTCCATCTAATCTGCCAGCATAACCATCTTTTTGGTTTTTTTTATAATTTATTTTTATGTTTGGATTTTTAGATTCAAAGTCGGCGATTATTCCGTTCATAACACTTTCTTCTTCCCATAATCCCCAATAATTTAAAACTACCTGATTACCTTTATTCTTATTTTTAAACACGCTAAAAAGCAACACTATTAAAATTAAAAAAAATAAAACAGCACCAATTATAATTATTGGTTTTTTGCTTTTTCTATTCTCTTTTACCTCAATCGGAGGATTATTTTCGATATTTTGAGTAGTTATCGGTGATTCGCTGGCCAAAGAAGGCCCGGCCTCAGTTTTTTCATCCTCTGATTCTGTTTTTAAAACTACTTTTCTTGGTGGTAATGGTGATTTTATATCTTCAAGACTCACATATATATCATACCCTAAATATTAATCTCTTGGCTATAATCTAATTATTAGAATTTAGAAGTTGAATATTTTAATTATGCAAAATTTATTTTTATCAATTATTTCTGTTTCAGTTGTCAGTCTTTTATCTATTTCTAGTATTTTTTTTCTTTTTCTAAAGAAAAAAACCAGCCAAAAAATTAATCTTCTTTTAGTTAGCTTTGCCATTGGTGCTCTTTTTGGGGACACTTTTATTCATCTTTTACCGGAGGCTTTTAATAACCTTAATTCTTTAACAGTTTCTTTTTTAATCATTAGCGGTATTCTCTTATTTTTTGTTCTAGAAAAGATTCTTCGTTGGCATCATTGCCATGAAATTGGTTGTTGTCAAAGCGAGTCAAAACATTTGATTGCTCTTAATACTTTTGGTGATACTATCCATAATTTCATCGACGGAATGCTTATTGCTGCCAGTTTTATGGTTAATTTGAAACTTGGAATTTTCACCAGCGTTGCCGTTCTTCTTCATGAAATTCCTCAAGAAGTAGGTGATTTTGCCGTTTTAATACAAGGCGGATTGTCTCTTCAAAAAGCTGTTTTATATAATTTAGTTTCAGCCTCTTCTTCTATTCTAGGTGTTATTTTGGTTTTTATCTTAGGTACTAGAATTTCCTTTTTATCTATTTATTTATTACCTATTACCGGTGGTGCTTTTATTTATCTGGCAGCCAGCGACTTAATTCCTGAACTTCATCGTCACGATCAACCGCTTTCCAATTCTTTTCTTCAGTTTATTTTTATTGTTTTTGGTGTCGCTCTCATGTCTCTGCTAGTATTTTTAGAATAAAAATAAAGAATTATCCCTTTATTAAGGGGAGATGTTCCGAGCTTGTCGAGGGACAGAGAGGATTATTCATGTATAATTTATTTTATGCAAATTAATGTTTACACCGACGGTGGTTCTCGTGGTAATCCTGGTCATTCTGGTTATGGCCTAGTTATCTACGATGAACATCAAAATATTCTTTTTAAAGATTCAAAATATCTTGGTATTAAAACCAATAATGAAGCCGAATATTCGGGATTAATTGGGGCTTTAACTTGGATAGATAATAATAAAAATTCCTTTCCTATTTCCCAAATAAATTTTTTTGCTGATTCCCAATTATTAGTTCGCCAAATTCAAGGTTTATATAAAGTTAAAGCCGAACATTTAAAACCTCTTTTTAATACCGTAAAAAATTTTTTAACTCAAATAAATTTACCTTATTCATTTAAAGATATTCGTCGTGAATCCAATGAACTTGCCGACGAATTGGCTAATTGTGCCATGGATAGAAAATCTTAAGTTATGAATAAGAAATCGACTATCTATTTAATTTTAATTATTGTTTTTATTCTTTTAACTCTTCTTTTCGGCCCAATTATTGCCAATTATGATAAAACTGGCAGTAATACTTATCTTTTAAATAAAAATTATTCTCATCTCTCTCGTAATCAAATTTTGGACCAAATCGACAAAGATTTTATTCTTCCAGAAAACATAACCTTAGTTTCACCTAACAAAGAAAAAATATCTCTTCCTTTAGCCTCAATTTCGGCGAAAATTGACAAAAATAAAACCGCCAGTACGATGCTTTACCGTCGTCTCAATCAAGGAATTGCCGCTTATATTAATTATTTTTTTAAGCCGAAGAATTTTAATCTCGAAATCTCTTTTGATGCCTCTAAATTAGAGGAACAGGTAAATTTTATTGCTTCGCAGGTTGAAAAACCTTTCATCCCGACCGAAATCAGTTATAAAAATAGTAATGTTTTTGTTTCTCTTGGTTCTACCGGGGTTGATTTAGATAAAGAGTTACTTATTAAAAATATCAACACCTTATTAATAACCGGTAATTTTAGTCAGGAAATTAACATCGAGACTAAAACAACTGGTTATATTCCTGATAGCGATGCCGTTAACATTGCCAAATCAACAGCTAAAAAATTACTTAAAAAATCTTTAGTTTTAAATGAAAGTTTTAATAAAATTGTTGTCGACAGTAATACTTTAATTTCCTGGATTGGTTTTGAAAATAATTATCAACAAAGCAAAATAGAGGATTATGTAAAAAATCTAAATACTAGTTTATCTAGAGACCCCGTCGATGCTGTTTTTGTATTTGAAAACAATAAAGTCGACGAATTTAAACCAGCTCAAAATGGCATCAAGGTAAAAGAATCTGAGTTATTAGATTTAATTATTAAATCTCTTGATAAGTTAATAAATACAGAGGAACTTTCAGATAATATTATTATCCCTGTTATTTCTACGGAACCCAAGATTAAAAATGAAGATGCTAATAATCTTGGTATTAAAGATTTGCTAGGTCGGGGGACCTCTAAATTTAGTCATTCGTCTAATATTCGTAATATGAATGTAGAGAAAGGTGCTTCGATTATTAATCGAATTTTAGTCGCTCCTGGTGAAACTTTTTCTTTTATAAAAAATCTTGGTGAAGTCACTATCGATGCTGGATTTAAAAAAGCTTATATTATTCGCCAAGGAAAAACTGAACTTGATGTTGGCGGGGGAATTTGTCAAGTTTCCACTACTCTTTTTCGCGCCATGCTTGATGCTGGATTAAATATAACTGCCCGACAAAATCATGCCTATCGTGTCAGTTATTATGAAGAAGACAGTAAACCTGGTTTTGATGCCACCGTTTTTATTCCCAATCCCGATCTTAAATTTATAAACGATACTGGACATTATGTTTTAATTCAAAGCACTTACGATGGTATTAAAAAAGCTCTAACTTATGAAATTTATGGAACCAATGACGGTCGCAAGGCTGAAATTACTAACTATAAACAATGGGGATCTCAAACTCCGCCACCAGACGTTTGGATCGATGATCCCACTCTTCCAGTTGGTAAAATCATTCAAGATGAACAACGAATTCCCGGTCTAAAAACTTCCTTCGATTGGACTGTTAAAAAAGAAGATGGTTCAATTCTTCATCAAAAAACTTTCACCTCAGTTTTTGTTCCTTGGGCTGCTGTTTTCCGCCGCGGCACAAAGACCAACTAATAAGCCTCTTTGTCCGATAAATATGCTTGTATTTTCCAGCTAAATCAAGCATTGTCATCAATATAAATATTTTTAATTGATTTAAATTTAATTTTAAAGTGTTATTATTTTTAATAAACAGCATGATTTTTTTTAAAAAAAAAATTACCTTTATATTATTTTTGTTATTTCTAATAATTTCCTTCTTTTGTCAAAAAACCACAGTTTTAGCAACCGATTTCGCTAATCCAATAGAGGTCGTGGAAAATATTGGGACAAAAAGTGCCCCATTTTTAGTTCCTCCAAAAGGTGTAGCGCTTGATAGCTCAGGTAATCTCTATATCATAAATAATGATCGTGTTCAAAAATATAATACTAGTACAAAGACTATTGAAACAATAACCGGTGATTTTTCTTCTCCGCAAGGAATTGCCGTCGATTCTCAAGGCAATATCTATGTAGCTGATTCTGGTAATAGTCGTATTCAAAAATATGATATTGGCACCACTACTTGGATTTCAATAGGATATGAAGAAGCTGGATTCAGTTATCCTACTCCGGAAGGAATTGCTGTCGATTCTCAAGGCAATGTCTATGTAACTGATACTTATAATTATTGTATTCAAAAATATGATATTGGCACTACTACTTGGACTTCAACAGGAAGTTATGGAACTGCCGACGGTGAATTTTCTTCTCCGGAAGGAATTACAGTCGATTCTTTAGGCAATATCTATGTTGCTGATTCTTATAACGATCGTATTCAAAAATATGACGTTGGCACTAGCACTTGGACTTCAATGGGAAGTTATGGAACTACCGACGGTAAATTTTTTTTCCCAGAAGGAATTACAGTCGATTCTTTAGGCAATATCTATGTATCTGATTCTTCCAACAATCGTCTTCAAAAATATGATATTGGCACTAGCACTTGGACTTCAATGGGAAGTGAAGGAACTGCTTTAGGTCAATTTAGTTATCCAGGAGAAGCTGTAGTCGATTCTCAAGGCAATATCTATGTAGCTGATTTTAATAATTATCGTCTTCAAAAATATGACGTTGGCACTACCACTTGGACCTCAATAGGGAATGATGGAACTGCTCTCGGTGAATTTTATTTACCACAAGGAGTTTCAGTTGATTCTTCAGACAATATCTATATCGCTGATTCTGCTAACAATCGTCTTCAAAAATATGATGTTAGTACTGCCACTTGGATTTCAATGGGAGGTTATGGAACTGGCTTAGGTGAATTTTCTTCTCCAAAAGGAGTTGTGGTCGATTCTCAAGGTAATCTTTATGTAATTGATACTGCTAACAATCGTCTTCAAAAATATGATATTGGCACTAGCACTTGGACTTCAATGGGAAGTGAAGGAACCGCCGTCGGTCAATTTTCTTCTCCAGAAGGAATTATAGTCGATTATTTGGGTAATATCTATGTAGCTGATACCGGTAATAATCGTCTTCAGAAATATAGTGTTGGCACCACCACTTGGACTTCAATGGGAAGTTATGGAAGTAGTGTAGGTAAATTTTCTTCTCCACGCGGAATCTCAGTTGATTCTTTAAACAACATCTATGTATCTGATAGCAGTCGTATCCAAAAATATAGTGTTGGCACCACCACTTGGACTTCAATGGGAGGTTATGGAACTAGTTTAGGTAAATTTGATTCCACAGGAGGAATCGCAATTGATTCTTTGAATAATATCTATGTGGTTGATCCTGGTAATGCTCGTCTTCAAAAATATGACGTTGGCACTACCACTTGGACTGCAGTTGAAATTTATGGAATTGAAAAAGGACTCAATTATTATTCTCTAATGGGAATCGCAATTGATTCTTTAGATAACATCTATGTAACTGATTATAGTAATCATCTTATTCAAAAATTAATTTATGTTGATGATCCGAGATTTTCTACCCCTACTCCCACTCCTACCTCTGGTTCTACTTCTACCCCTACTCCCACTCCTACCTCTGGTTCTACTCCTACCCCTACTCCCACTCCTACCTCTAGCTCTAATCCTGTTGGATCCACTGACTCTAGCACTTCTTCAACTTCCAAAGGTGCTCCAGTCTGCACTGATGCTAAACCATCATCTGTTTCCGATTTATTCCAAATTAATAGCGAAAATAATTCAGCCAAATTATTTTTTACACCCCAACCCGACACTAGTACTTTCTTTATTAGCTTTTCTGAAAATCCCAACGCCGAAGAACATGGTGAATTAGTTTTCCTTCTTCATGAGGGTGTCCAATCTCATAATATTTATTATCTAAAACCCAACACTATTTATTACGTTAAGGTCCGTGGTCAAAATGGTTGCATGCCAGGAGATTGGAGCAATCTCATGAAATTTAAAACTACATATTCTCCTAAAATATTAACTCCTTTTTATAAAAATAATCCTATTAATTGGTCAACATTAAAAAATAAAATTAAAGATGTCATCGAACCACAAACAGAAATTATCACCGAGAAAGAAACTTCTACTATTACTCCTAGTGTAAAAGAAAAAGTGGAAGAAAAAATAGAATCTATTCCAAAAATAGAAGAACCCAATGTCAAAAAACGATGTTTTCTTTGGTGGTGTTGGTAAATTCCCAATCTGTTCCTTGGGCTGCTGTTTTCCGTCGCGGCACAAAAATCTAAAACTTTATATCGTTTTAATAATATTTTTACCCCGTCTTGTCAAAGAAGGGGTTAGGGGAAGATTGCTTTTAAAAATTCAATCTTGGATCTCTATCTAAACTTTCCTTTTCTTTCACAAATTCCTTTCTCAATGCTTTGTAATAAGCCACAATTCCAATCATGGCCGCATTGTCTGTATTAAATTGTTTTTTAACTGGCATTAACAGGGGAATATTATTTTCTTTAGCCAATTTTCTTAACCTTTTCCTTAATTCCAAATTAGCCAATACTCCGCCCGATGCTAATAATGTTTTTGGATTATAAAATTCAATTGCTTTTTTAAATTTTATTAATAAACTATCAAAAACAGCATCTTGAAAACTTGCCGATAAATTAGCTAAATTTTCTCCAATTTTTTCTTTCGGCCAATCTTTAATTTGATAATAAAAAGAAGTTTTTAAACCAGAAAAAGAATAATCAAAATTCTTTTGTCCTGATAATGGGCGAGGTAATACTAAATATTTTTTATCACCTTTTTGAGCCAATCTTTCAATAATTGGACCACCAGGATATCCCAACCCCATCATTTTTGCCGCTTTATCCAAAGCTTCACCCGCCGCGTCATCCAAAGTTTCTCCAATAACCGTATAATCTCCGATATCTTTGATTAAAATTAATTTAGTATGTCCACCAGACACAGTTAACGCTAATGAAGGAAACTCTACCTTTCTTTCTGGATTACCTTCTTTATTTTTAATTAAATTTGCCAAAATATGACCTTCTACATGATTGATTCCAATTATCTTTTTATTATATTTTTTTGCCAATTCTTTGGCATAATTTACACCCACACCCAAAGCAATTGATAATCCTGGTCCTAATGTTACGGCAATTACATCAATATTTTTGATTAAATTGTCAAGACTTCTCCCTTTGTTAAGGGGAGATGTCGATTTATCGACAGAGAGGTTTGCATTTTTTAATGCTTCTTTTATTACTGGTTCAATTCTTTCACTGTGAGCTCTTTTAGCAATATCTGGTACCACTCCGCCCCATTTAGCATGCAAATCAGTTTGTGACGAAATCACACTTGATAACAGACGATCGTTTTCTAAAACGGCCGCGCAAGTATCATCACAGCTAGTCTCTATTGCTAATATTTTCATTAATAATGTATTATTAAACTATGGATTCTAAAAACACTAAATATTTGGTTTTTACCATAGTCCTGCTGATTTTATCAGTAATTGGAGTTTTTTTAATATTTAAGATTAATTCTTCACCTTTAAGCTTGTTTTTATCCACGCCTAAGGAAGAGGAGACTATTATTACTCCTACTCCAATTATAGAAGAAATTACCCCCACTGAAATTCCTAAAATTTCAATCACTCCAATCGCCACTGTTACAAGTAAAATTACTTCTCCTTCTCCTACTAAAAAACCAACGATCACTCCTACTGCCACCCCTTCGGCTAAAATAACTCCAACTCCCATATCTAGTCCTTCCGCTCAATTAAATTTCAGTAGCTCCGAGGATAAATTCTCTGTTGTCTATAATTCAGCTAGAAAACTTTATCAAGATAAAGAAAGCACTGGCAATCGCTACACTTTTTACAGTCTTTCCGGCAATTTTGCTGTTCACGTTGCTCCTAGTGGCAGTTGGGCTTGGACTGCACCCGACCGCAACTTTAGTAACAATTTAATTGTTTCCGGACAAAACACTTATCGCTATGATATTGCCACCCAAACAATAATTGATCTTCAATCTAGCACTAAAAACTACACCATTCAGTGTATTCATAATGGCAAAGAATCACTTAAAACTGAATGTGAAACCTTCTTTAAGTCATTCAAGCTTCTTTAGTATCTAATTTCCCGAGTTTTTTCGTCCACATATTTAAACTGGATTGTTACTACCTGATTTTCTTTCTTTAATCTTTCAAAATTTTTTTCACCCATATTTTCTGGCCATTCAATACAAACAAAATTATTTTTTAATAATTCAAAAAATTTTATTTCTTCTAATTCATAATCGGCACTGATCCTGTACAAATCAAAGTGTAAAAACTTATTAACTTGATGAACTTTCAAACTTGATGAACTTTCAGCTAATCCATATTCATTATAAATAACAAAAGTAGGGGAGGTAATTTTTTCTTTCACGCCTAATAAATGTCCTATTTTTCGGCTAAAAACTGTTTTACCGCAACCCAAATCTCCTGTTAACGCAAAAACCAAAGACTTCTCCCTTTTGTCAAAGGGAGATGCGGCGATAGCCGAGAGGGATTTAGATAATAAAAATTCTGCTATTTTTTCAGTTTCTTTTTCGGATTTTGAAATCAAAGTTTTGCTCGACCCAGTAATCAAATCGCCTCGTCTTAAAATTTTTAATTCCGCTTCAGTTGCATCAATTACTGTTGATGGTTTATTTCTTGGCAATTTTCCTGCGTTCACTATTAAATCAATCATCTCTCGTTTCTTTAAAGATAAAGGTCTTAAAAAACTGGCAATGGAATAATTTGGTGTTCGTCCAGATAAATTTGCTGATGTTGCCGTTATCGGTTTTTTAAAAACTTCAATTAAATCACGAATATATTTATTGTCTGGAATTCTAATTCCTAAAGTTCCGTTTTCCGCTTCAATTCCTTTAGCTACTTTTCCTTTCCCATCACTAACAATTGTGAATGGTCCTGGTAATAAATTTGCATAAATATTTTCTCCATTTTCATTTAATTTCACATATTCCATTGCCATTTTTTTATTTAACACAGCTATTGATATGGCTTTTCCTGTCCATCTGTTTTTAAATGTCAGTAACTTCTCCACGGCTTTTTTATTGGTCGGATCAACCGCCAAAATATAAACCGTATCACTTGGAAATACCACCAATCCGCCATCTTCTAAAACATTTGCAGTTTCTTCAATAGTTTTTGATAAATTTTCTTCCTTAATCTCCAACATTTTCATGCCGTATTATAACAAAGTCTCCCTTGTCAAAGGGAGATTTAGAGGGATTTTAATGCTAAAATAGCTTCATGGATAAAGCTTATAATTCCGCTAATGAAGGTCAAATTTATGAAAAATGGCAATCTTCTGGCGCCTTTACGCCCATAATTGATAAATCAAAAAAACCTTTCTCTATTATTCTTCCTCTTCCCAATGCTAATGATCCCATGCATATGGGTCATGCTGTTTTTACAGTTCAAGATATTATGGTCCGTTATCATCGCATGCTTGGAGATCCCACTCTTTGGCTTCCAGGGGGTGATCATGCCGGTATTGAAACCCAATTCGTTTTTGAAAAAAGATTAGCTAAAGAAAATAAGTCACGTTTCGATTTTGATCGTCAAACCCTTTATAAAATGATTTGGGATTTTGTCGAAGACAACCGAAAATTAAATCAATTTCAGATGAAAAAACTTGGTTTTTCTATGGACTGGACTCGTTATCACTATTCACTTGAACCAAAAATTATCGAAAATGTATTGGAAACTTTTAAAAAAATGTATCATGATGGCCTAGTCTATCGTGATGAAAAAATTGTCAATTATTGTACTCACTGTGGTACTGCTTTTTCTAATCTAGAAGTTAATCATAAAACAGTTGCTTCTCATCTTTGGTATATAAAATATGGTCCCATAACTGTTGCCACTACTCGTCCAGAAACTATGCTTGGTGATACCGCCGTGGCTGTTAATCCTAAAGATAAAAGATATAAAAATTTAATTGGCAAAACTGTTACTCTACCATTAGTAAACAGAGAAATACCTGTAATAGGGGAAGAATCAGTTGATATTAAGTTTGGTACCGGCGCTGTTAAAGTTACTCCATCTCATTCTCCTGAAGATTATGACATGGCCAAAAAACACAATTTGGAATTTATCCGTATTTTTGATTACGATGGTAAATCAAATAATAATGTCCCAGAAAAATATCGAGGGATGTATCCTAATCAAGTTCGTCAAGCCGTAATTGATGATTTAACCGCTGCTTCTTTAATGGAAAAAATTGAGGACTATTCTCATGAAGTCGGTCATTGTTATCGTTGTGGTCGTCCTATTGAGCCCATCACTGCTCCTCAATGGTATATTAAAATCGACAAATTAGCTAAACCCGCCATTGCTGCTGCTAAAGAAAATAAAGTAAAATTTTTCCCTTCTCGTTTCAAAAAAACCTATTTAGATTGGATGGAAAATATTCGTGATTGGAATATCAGTCGCCAAATTGTTTGGGGTCC